>ONBA01000096.1 GCA_900315975.1 uncultured Ruminococcus sp. | reverse complement strand
GTATCAAAAGTGCCATTTGTTCATCACGCTTGTCAAGTCCACGGCGCTTTCGGTAATCCAGTGCGGAAAGACTCATAGTGCTTGCGTAGACTGTTTTTATCGCCTTTTCAAATTCCTCCAGCCGCTCCTCGAGTGTTCCTCTGTTTGCGCAGAAAACCGATTCATACTTGCCTGCAAAAGCGTTGCCGAAGCCGTCCTCAAGGATACTGCTTGAACGGACGATATACGGGTCTTGTCCGTAGTATTCTATGATACGGTTAAGCTGTTCACGCATTTCATCTGAGAATTTACCGTTCATAAGCTGCTCTGCGAACTTATCCGCAAGTGCAAAGTAGCCGTCCTCTGTTCTCTGCTTTATGCGCATATCCCAGAAATCATTGTCAACGATATAGGTATAATAAACATCAGAACCAACGTAGAAGGAATCGTGGGGCTCAAGGACGTCATCAATATCAGGCTCGCTATTTCTGATAATAGCCCTCGCCAGCAGCATTCCGCAGGCTTTTCCGCCTATCATTCCCGTGCCTATCATGTGGTCTCGGACGCTGAAATAATCCTCAGGACGGAAATGTTTTTTGACCATCTGACGCATTTTCGAGTCTCGTGTCATCATGATATTGCACATATTACTGCACTGCTCGGCTATGTCAATTCCGTTTTCGTGAAGTATCTTTGCCTTGTTAAAAAATCTGTCCCACGAGTCCATGTACTGTTCGTCAGCGGAGCGCTGTGCGTTCCCGAGAACCTGATAAAAACGGCTTGATTTTACACCATCAAGTATGGGACGAAAACGTCCGCTCTCAGGCTCGAATGTATGTGGCAGGAACATGGTATCCGAATTTCGGTTCCAGACTTTTTCGGGACGGACATACACATTCTTTTTATCTGAATATACATCAAGGAAAAGCTGTGTTGTATCAAGAATCTTGTTTATGGCGTTGACGGAGTGCTTTCCTCTGATTATAGGGAAAAATGCAACTGTATCAAGTATGAACAGGAACGGACAGGTAACTCTGAAAAAGTTGCCCATCATGAGGTCTGTCGCCCACATTGCCTGCAATTCCGAAAGGCAGTCAAATATGTAGAAAGCGTTCCTGCCTGCCTTTTCTATTTCGTTGTGTATGTCAACAGTGAACGTCTCAAATCTGTGGGAAAGCGGCACCTCTATGGTCCTGACCTCGGGGCAGTTTTCTACAAGTGGCTCATGACTTGCAAAGCGGAAATATATTATATTTCTTCCGTCAGCGATAGCCTGCCTGAGATAGAGCTCCATAAACAGCTTAAATTCCGAGAGTTCGGAAACTCTCCACACAACATTGTCGCCGAGCCTTATATTATCAAGTGCGGTGTCCATTTCGGGTATTCCCGAACAAATCCTGTCAAATGCAGTCATAGTGATACCTCCCTTGTTTTACAGATCTTTCACATAACATACCGCACCTTCAAGCTTGTCATATGGCGGATAATTTCTTATGCGGTAATATCCAAGCTTTTCATAAAGTGATATCGCCTCGCTCATTGATTTGCGAGTTTGCAGTACAGTCCGTATAAATTGCATTTTCTTTGCCATTTCTTCTATCATTTTCATCATATCAGAAGCAATATGATGTCTGCGGTATTGCGGTTCTACCCATACCCGCTTTATTTCCGCATCTGATTCCGAGTATTTTTTCAGTCCTGCACAGCCAACAGCAATATCATCAACATAGGCTATGAGAACAGTGCCTATACTTTCGGATATATTGTAGGGAATAAAGCCTTGGCGATTTTGAACTCCGCCTACAAGTCTGCTGTAGTATTCCTCGGTGGATCGATAAAACCTCTGAAAATCTTTGTTATTGCCGTCAGTCCATTTGTATCTTATCTGTGACATCATATCACCTCCAAACAAAAAACGGCGCTGAATTACTCAGCGCCGTTGCTTCTTAGCTTTGCTAATATTATATCACTCGCTTTTGCGTTTGTCAAGAAAATTTTTCTTGACATATCAGTATTTTGAGTCTATAATAATATTATTGAAAAGCAAAGGCGCTGCATTTTGGGCAGTGCCTTTTTCTTGTTTCAGGAGGGATACTATGAAGGACGGTTTTATAAAAATTGCCTGCGCAACG
>ONBA01000022.1 GCA_900315975.1 uncultured Ruminococcus sp. | reverse complement strand
CTTCTTCGGCAGCTATTCTCTCAGCCTCGATACGCTGTCTCTCGGCTTCTTCGGCAGCTATTCTCTCAGCCTCGATACGCTGTCTCTCGGCTTCTTCGGCAGCTATTCTCTCAGCCTCGATACGCTGTCTCTCGGCTTCTTCAGCAGCCTTTCTCTCAGCTTCGATACGCTGTCTCTCGGCTTCTTCGGCAGCCTTTCTCTCAGCCTCGATACGCTGTCTCTCGGCTTCTTCGGCAGCTTTTCTCTCAGCCTCGATACGCTGTCTCTCGGCTTCTTCGGCAGCTTTTCTTTCAGCTTCTAAGCG
The DNA here is from genome assembly GCA_900315975.1 of uncultured Ruminococcus sp. The sequence goes on along the minus strand of ONBA01000022.1, from coordinate 75,869 downwards.
GTCTTTTTCGAGTGAAGCAGCTCTTATCGCCTCATAATCCGGAAGTTCTCCGGAGATGACGATACGCTTTTTCCTCGGCTTTTCAGGCTCGGGAGTTTTTGACTGAGTGTCTTTCGCAGGTTCAGTAACGCGATTCTCGTTTTCATGAACAAGCGAATCAAGCAGTTCATCTACTGACATAGAGTCAGCAGGAGCTTTCTGTGTATGGACGGCAGGTATAGTTTTCCTATGCGGAACTGCCGGTTCTTCGTTTCCTTTAAGGTTATTCAGCATATCGTCAATATCTTTTCTGATATCCATGCTTTCCTCCTGAAATTATAGTCAGCGGACGTTATCTTATCTGTCCGTCTCCGCTGATAAGATACTTTACAGTAGTGAGTTCAGAGATACCCATAGGACCTCTTGCATGGAGTTTCTGAGTAGAAATACCTATCTCAGCTCCGAATCCGAACTCTCCGCCGTCTGTAAAGCGTGTAGAAGCGTTCACATAAACAGCCGCAGCATCAACTTCGTGCTGGAATTTATTAGCAGCATCGAGCGACTTTGTAACGATACACTCAGAGTGACGAGTGCTGTATTTTCTGATGTGAGCGATAGCTTCGTCAATATTGTCAACGACCTTCACAGCGATGATGAAGTCGTTAAACTCGGTAGCATATTCTGTCTCGGTAGCCTTTTCGACGCTGTCACCGAGGATAGCGCGAGTTTTGTCGCAGCCGTATATCTTAACATTGTGCGACTTGAAGCGTTCAGCGATAGCCGGCAGGAAGTCAGCAGCGATGTCCTTGTGGACGAGGAGACTTTCGATAGCGTTGCACACTGATGGACGCTGAGTTTTAGCGTTATCAGTGATATCGACAGCCATACCGAGGTCAGCAGAAGCGTCAACATAAACGTGGCAATTGCCGGCACCTGTTTCGATGACAGGGATAGTAGCGGTTTTAACGACAGCCTGAATGAGACCGGCGCTTCCGCGGGGGATAAGAACGTCGATGTAGCCGTTGAGCTTCATTATTTCGTTGGTAGTTTCGCGTGAGGTATTCTCCACGACCTGAATTGTATCAGCAGGAAGACCCACGCTTTCGATAGCTTCGCGCATTATCTTTGCAAGGCAGATATTGGAGTTGATAGCTTCTTTACCGCCTTTGAGGATAACAGCGTTACCGGATTTGAGACAGAGTGCAGCCGCATCAACAGTAACATTCGGGCGCGATTCGTAAATAATACCGATAACACCGAGCGGAACTCTTGTACGAGTGATTCTCAGACCATTTGGACGAGTCCAGCCGTCGATGACCTGACCGATTGGGTCAGTGAGCGCGATAATTTCGTCTACACCTTTAGCGATGCCGGCGATACGAGTCTCATCGAGGCGGAGTCTGTCCTGTTTGGATTCAGACATACCGTTTTCCTTAGCGAATTTGATATCCTTTTCATTTTCAGCGATGATGAGCGCAGTATTGGCAATCAAAGCCTTAGATATAGCGGCAAGAGCGTCATTTTTCTGTTTTGTGCCTGCACCAGCGATAGCGGGTTCAGCGGCTTTTGCCTTAATTCCGAGTTCCTGAGTATAACTCATAAAATCACCTCATTATTAGTAACATTACTTATTAGCCTTGAAGAGAGTACCTATTTCCTTGTCCTCAAAGAGGTCGTAGAGTTTTTCCGGGTCTCTGCCGTTCATAATTACCATGTCGATACCGGCTTCAGCGGCAATTTTAGCGGCATTTATCTTAGTGGACATACCGCCTGTGCCGAGACTTGAACCGGCACCGCCAGCCATAGCTTCTATCTCAGGTGTTATCTTATCGACAACGCGGATAGGTTCAGCATCGGGATTTGAGCGCGGGTCATCGGTATAAAGCGCATCGATATCGGAAAGAATGAGCAGAAGGTCGGCACCGGAAAGTTCGGCAACGAGGGCTGAGAGCGAATCATTTTCGCCTATTTCGAGTTCAAGTTCGTCTATAGCGATAGTATCATTTTCGTTAACTATCGGGATAACGCCCATTTTAACGAGTGCCTCAGTAGCGACCTTGAAATTCTCGCAGTGGCTTTTGTTGTCGATGATAGCCTTTGTAAGGAGTATCTGAGCGACAGTGACACTGTATTTAGCGAACATATCGTCGTAAACGTGCATAAGTTCGCACTGACCGATAGCGGCGACAGCCTGCTTTATATTGGTTTCCTTCGGCTTTTCGGGGAGACCGAGTTTGCCTGCACCGAGACCCACAGCACCTGATGAGACCATAATTATCTCCCTGCCTGAATTATGCAGGTCGGAGATAACGCGGACGAGGTTGGTCATGCGGCGGATATTGAGTTTACCGGTTTTATGGGCGAGAGTAGACGTTCCGAGCTTAATGACTATTCTCTTTTTCTGTGAAATATTCCTCATTTAAATAACTTCTTTCAGTTAACTTTATTCTTGGGGGCACCGTTTATCCATGCATTAATATTGTCGCAGACGATATCTACGAGCCTGCGTCTTGTTTCAAAAGCCGCCCATGCGGTATGCGGGGTAATGGTGCAGTTTTCAGCGGATTTAAGGGGCGTATCGGGCGACATTGGTTCTTTTTCGAGAACATCGAGATAAGCCGCAGAGATTTTGCCGGTGTTAAGTGCACAGGCGAGGTCAGCCTCATTTACGACAGGACCGCGCGAGGTATTGATAAGGGTAGCGGAAGGCTTCATTACGGAGAGAAGCTCACTGTTGACGAGCCCCTTAGTCTTGTCTGTGAGAGGGCAGTGGAAGGTGATAACGTCAGCCTTTTTTGCGGCAGAGAGGATATCGGTGACCTCGTAAGGGCAGTCGGCGGGTTTGGTACGTGTGCTTACCACGATATTCATACCGAAAGCCGCACCGATTTCGGCGACACGCCTGCCGATGGAGCCGTAGCCGACAATTGCAAGAGTCTGACCGGCGAGTTCAGCCGTAGGTATCGGGAAATAGGAGAAAGCGGGAGAACGCTCCCATTCGCCGGCTTTGACAGCGTTATCGTAATCGCGTATACGGCTGTAGCGGTCGAGAATGTAAGCGAAAACCTGCTGAGCGACGGCATTAGTAGAATACTGACCGGCATTGCAGACAATGATGCCTTTTTCGGCGGCATAAGCGACATCGACATTGTTATAGCCTGTAGCGAAGAGTCCGACATACTTTAAATTCGGACAGCTGTCGATAACCTCTTTATTAATAAGTACCTTATTGCATAGGACGATATCAGCGTCACCGATATTAGCGGCAGTTTCCTCGGGTTTAGTGAGGGAGATGACGTTAACGTCACCGAACTGTTCAAGCTGTTCAGTGGAGATATCGCCGCTTACGCTTACAGTGTACCAGTCAAGAACTGCAATCTTCATGGTTTATTCCTCACTTGCGTCGTTGGAATCAGCGGAAGCCTCAGCTGTGTTATTTTCAGCGGAAGCAGTCTGCGTTGTCTCAGGTTTATTCTTGAAGAAGAAAGTTGAGACGAAGGCGGCGAGAATGAGAACGAGTTCAATAGCGCCGACGATATAGAACCATGTTCTGCTCTCTGAAGCCCAGAGGGTGAGAGAGAAGGGGATAGCTATAGCTAAAATAATCTGAAACGGCTTTTTATCGGTAAAGAAGCGGTAAACAAAGAACAGGAGCGATATCACAGCGAAAGTGATATGCATACCGAAAGGGAAGGGGAAAAGGTTAGTATTTTCGACCTCTGCCTGAGAGAGTGTAACAAACAGATCTGTATTTAACATAACATTACTCCTGACTGTAAAAAATTTTGAAAAACATTTACGAAAAAACAATACTCTTAATAGTATAACATATACCGCTGAAAAATTCAACCATTTTTTCAGAAAAACCCCTTTCCGTACAGAAAAAAAGGATATAGCAGATATGTTTTATGATTTTTTTAAGACAAGCGGCATTAAATGCGAATAACTCTATTGACATCAGCTTAAAAAAAGAGTATAATAATTATGTTGTATTTATTTGCAGAAATATTACTTTTTGGCAGTAATTGCAGCTTTGTTTTAAATCATTCCGCCGGATGGGTATAAAGGCCCGTGCCGCGGAAAATGTGATATATGAACAAATAACGGACGAAAAGTCCAATATTTCGGGAATTTCCCCTTGGGGAACTTTTATCAATATATTTTACAAATGAATAAAATAATGCGGCATTTACCGCCGGAAGTAGTAATTTAAGTTTTATGATACAAACTATATTTTACGAAAAGGAGGTAATGCACTGTATGGATCCTATTATCGCAATTGTACTCATCGTTGCCGCATTGGCTGTGGGTGTGGGTGTCGGATACGCACTTTTTTACAAAAAAGGTGTAACAGCCGGTATCGAACAGCGTAAACGTGATGCAGAAACTATGGTCGGCTCAGCTGAGCAGCAGGCTGCACGTATAGTTGAAGATGCAGAAAAGGACGCGGATAATAAAAAGAAAAGCGCCCTCATCGAGGCAAAGGATGAGATCCATAAACTCCGCAGTGAGGCGGATAAGGAAATCAAGGACCGCAGAGCAGAGCTGTCCCGTCAGGAAAGACGTATGCAGCAGAAAGAGGAAAATCTCGATAAGAAAACCGATAACCTTGAGAAAAAAGAGGACACTCTCAACCAGAGGATAAAGAGTGCCGATGAAAAGCTCAAGGAAGCTGAGCAGATAAAGAAGTCTCAGATGGACATTCTCGAGAGGATCTCAGAATTCACCAAGGATCAGGCTAAGGAGTATATCCTCAGCACACTCGAGGACGACCTCGTGCACGAAAAGGCTGTAAAGATACAGGCTTACGAGCAGCTCCTCAAGGACGAGTGCAACGAGAAGGCAAGAAGCTACATATCACTCGCTATCGCAAAGGTAGCCGCAGATCAGGTTTCAGAAGCCGCAGTTTCGGTTGTACCGCTGCCAAATGATGAAATGAAGGGCAGAATCATCGGCAGGGAAGGAAGAAATATCCGTACCCTCGAAACACTCACAGGTGTTGACCTCATCATCGACGATACACCTGAGGCTATCACACTTTCATGTTTTGATCAGATCCGCCGTGAGGTCGCAAGGATCGCGCTCGAAAAGCTTATCGCTGACGGACGTATCCACCCGACACGCATTGAGGAAATGGTCGATAAGGCTCGCCGTGAGGTAGAGTACCGCATCAAGCAGGAAGGTGAGAGAGCAGTCATCGAGACTAACGTACACGGTCTCAATCACGAGCTCATCAAGCTCCTCGGCCGTCTCAAATACCGTACAAGCTACAGACAGAACGTTCTCGATCACTCGATAGAAGTTGCAAAGCTCTGCGGAGTTCTTGCTTCCGAACTCGGTGTTGACGCTAACGTTGCAAGACGTGCAGGACTTCTCCACGATATCGGTAAGGCACTTACTTCCGAGATCGAAGGTTCACACGTTCAGATCGGTGTAGATGTATGTAAGAAATACAACGAAAGTCCCGTGGTTATCCACGCTGTTGAGGCACATCATAACGATGTTGAGCCGAAAACTGTCATTGCCTGCATCGTACAGGCTGCTGACGCTATCTCTGCTGCAAGACCTGCTGCAAGAAGCGAGAACTACGAAAGCTACATCAAGCGACTTCAGAAGCTTGAGGAGATCTGCACTTCTTATGAGGGCGTTGAAAAATGCTTTGCAGTTCAGGCAGGACGTGAAGTCAGGATCATGGTTGTTCCTGAAGTTATCAACGACGAGAAGATGGTTCTTGTTGCAAGACAAATCGCACAGCAGATCGAAAATGAAATGGATTATCCGGGTCAGATCAAGGTCAATCTCATTCGTGAGAGCAGAGTTACTGACTACGCTAAATAAGCGATCAGCTGCGGACGCCGTTCGTCCGCAGCTTTGTTTTATTCTACATGAAAGAAAGGTACTGTCATGGCTAAACAGCTTTTCAATTCAAGCGAGAGTTCAAATTTCATTCTGAATCTGACAGAAGAGAAATACGCAAAAATGGCATCATTCGGAATGCTTTCGGCGCTGTTTGCGACGTCTGTCGCAACAGCGATACCGGTCATAGCGCACGATAGCGGACTCTACATATTATCCGCTGCCGGACTTGCGCTGTCGGGAGTAGTATGTATGATAATTGCTATCATAGCGCTGATGAAAAAATACGTCAGCGGAAAGTTAGTACTTCCGGTGTGTGCATTTGGAGCGATGCTGATATGGGGAGTGATATCACTCATCAACTCATACGACAAAGGCATAGCATTTTATGGCTACAACGGCAGAGGAGAAGGACTGCTTGCGATAGCGTTTTACGGCTGCTTCTTTGTGACGGCAGCGACACTCCGCCGCGGAAATGTGTTTGGTACGGTTATAAAGGGACTTGTCGGAGTCGGACTGCTTAATTCGCTGTTCGGACTGATTCAGGTCTTCACAGGAAAAATAAGTCACTTCCGCATGATAGCATTTGATATTCAGGCAAATGCAGCGTCGGGACTTTCACAGTCGCCGCTTTTCCTTGCGATGACGCTGACACTGTCACTGATAGCAGCACTTGCAGCGTTCATCTGTGCTGAAAAAACTGCTCACAAAGTTGTATATATTGTCTCAGCGTGTATTTTTTCGTTTGTTATGATGTTTACATACTCTTTAATAGGTATATGCGGAGCGGTATTTGCAATTATAGCCGCAATCGTGATAGTATTTGTTACAAAGTCGAATAAGGCAAATCTGCTTTCAGCGTTAGCGGTGATAGTACCGGCTGTAGCGGCTGTAATGATAGTGAATGCCGGAATGATAGGCACTTTGGAAAGCTACCGCCTTTATGACGGACGTATTTTATGGTTTGCTGATTCGTACTACAGACTTTCCTCATCGGGTGCCCCTGACAGTACAAAGGTTGACCTTGACGATACCTATGATGTATACTACACGCTCAACCGTAAGGCAGCGAATATAGTATCGAAGAATCCGCTTACAGGAACGGGTCCTGACGAACTTGTATTTCCTCAGCTTTATACATTCGGCGAGTTGAAACAAGACGATAATGCATCTATAGAAGAGGTGGTAATGCAGAACACGGGAACTTTTGACAAGGTATATAATGAGTACCTATATACAGCAGCAACACGCGGAATACCGTCGCTTATCGCACTTGTTGCGGTACTTCTGCCGGTACTTTTTGTCGGCTTCAGAAACGCGAAAAAAGGTGACTGGACAAGAAAATGTATATACATATTAACAGTCGGAGGAGTGCTTATATTCCTCATAGCGTGCAGCAATACGGCATTTTCACCGATATTCTGGACACTTGCAGGCTGCTCTGTAGCACAGATACCTGCGGCTGAAAAAGAGTCCGAGAAAAAATAAGAGACTTCCGAAAGACCTCAGTTGGAAGAAACTGAGGTCTTATTCACAATAATGCGAAAAAATTCTGCTGACAAACGGCGTAATACAGGCGCTTTTGGACACTTCAAAAAATTTTTTTGAAAAAATTTCAAAAAACGCTTGACAAGTGCACGGATATCTGATATAATATTAAAGCAGTCAGGTGAGACTGAAACGAATAAAAGATGCGAGTGTGCTGGAATAGGCAGACAGGCACGTTTGAGGGGCGTGTGTCGAGAGACGTATGGGTTCAAGTCCCATTACTCGCACCACAGAGCAGATACGAAAGTATCTGCTCTGTTTTTTTTTGAAAAAATCTCAGAAACCCCTTGACAAACTCAAAAATATGTAGTATAATATTAAAGCTGTGTGATACACAGTGAATATCGTATTCTAAAGACAGCTGGCAGGTTTATCCGTAAGTCCCGCCGAGGAATTGCAAATGATAGAATTATCATGTCCTTTTCCGAGCTGTCGGCAAAGGACTTTTTTATTGCACTCTGAATACGATAACAAATTATTCGGAGGTGAATACACAATGCCAAGTAATGCAGTTCTCGAAGCAAAGAAGGCAAAGGTTGAACTGCTCACAGAACTCCTCAAGAACTCAGTAGCAGGCGTACTCGTTGACTACAAGGGTATCACTGTTGAGGAAGATACAAAGCTCAGAAAAGAGCTCCGTGAGGCAGGCGTTAACTACTTCGTAGAGAAGAACACAATGCTTCTCCGTGCATTCAAGAATGTTGGTATCGAAGGTTTTGAGGAGGCACTCAACGGTACAACCGCTATCGCTCTCTCAAACGACGACCAGACTGCTCCCGCTCGTATCCTCGGTAAGTTTGCTGAGGCAGCAGGCGATGAGAAGTTCACACTTAAGGCAGGTTACGTTGAAGGTGAAGTTTACGATCAGGCAGGAGTTCTCGCTCTTTCCAAGATCCCTTCAAAGGACGTACTCCTTGCACAGCTGGTTGGCTCTCTCCAGGGTCCCATGCAGAATCTTGCAGCTATCCTCAAGGCAGTTGCAGACAAGAAGTCAGAAGAAGCTGCCTGATTTCGGTAATTATTATTACGCAGCTTAACTTAACAGCCGTAAAACGGCAAATTTAATTAAAGGAGATTATTATCATGGCTTCAGAGAAGATCACAAAATTTGTTGAAGATATCAAGACTCTTTCTGTTCTCGAGCTTTCTGAGCTCGTAGACGCAATCCAGGAGGAATTCGGCGTAACAGCAATGGTTGCTGCTGCTCCTGCTGCAGGCGGCGCTGCTGGCGGCGAAGCTGCTAAGACAGAGTTCGACGTAGTTCTTACATCCTTCGGTGACGCTAAGATGGCAGTTATCAAGGTTGCTAAGGAAGTTCTCGGTCTCGGTCTTAAGGAAGCTAAGGAGGTCGTTGAGTCTGCTCCTAAGGCACTCAAGGAGGGTGTTTCTGAGGCAGAGGCTAACGAGATCAAGGCTAAGTTCGAAGAGGCTGGCGCTACAATCGAGCTCAAGTAATCAAATTACTTACAAAAGCGAAGGACTGTACGAAAGTACAGTCCTTTTTTGTATGTTCAAGGGCGGAGATCAGTGTGCTTCCCTTAGCGGAAATTGCTAAAGAGACCCGCTTTATCCGCCCATAGCTATATGTTGATTCAGTTTGAGTAGTCTTTGAAGCATAAGTTCATGTCGACTCTTCCGCTGATACCGGGAACAGTTCCGGAGCTTGAATACTGCCAGATGTCGAAATTATAGTAATATGTAGGTTCAGAGTCATATTCAGCGAGCCAGAAGTCGTAATCTTTGACGCGAGGGAGGTCGAGCTTACGCATTGAAGTGGTTTTGTTCTGATAAATCATGGGAGTATAGCCGGCAGACTTGACTCTCTCGCAGAATGATACACAGCAGTCGGCGAGAGTATCAACACTGATGTCATCGGTACGGGCATTATCGTCGTAAATCAGCTCCCAGTCGTAAACGACGGGGTACTTGATATCGTACTTTTCAATAGCATCGAGGACCGCGTCAGCCTCTTCGATAGCCTCGTCGGCGGAGGTAGCCTGAGAGAAGAAGTATACACCGGTATCAATACCTGCGGCAATAGCGCCCTTGATGTTGTCCTCAAATTTTTCGTCTATGGTAATTACACCGCCGCCATAGGTGCGGTAGCCGACACGTATCATAGCGAAGTCGATTCCGGCGGATTTGACCTTATTCCAGTCGATATCGCCCTGATGTTCAGAAACATCAACACCTGCGCGTGAGGATATTTCACCGTTCTGCGTATAGAATGAGTAGCCGTTACGGCTGACTATGTTGGCAGTATCAATGTCACTTGCGGGTACATCGCCATAAACGGGGACAAAAGTTTCGCCGAGCGAACTGTCGTGCATGAGGATTTTTTTGCCGTCGAGCTGATAGAATGACTCTTCCTTTTCGATGACAGCGCGGGTGCGGACCTGCGGGTCCTGTTCAGCGACAGTAACAGCGGCATTATTGCCGCCGTCGTGAATAAACACGAACCAGACGAGGAAAATACCCATTACAAAAATGATAAGCGCCTCAAACAGCGCTAAAACCTTAAAAATCACACTATTATTAGATTTTGGACTCATTTCAGCCTCCGATATCTTTTTTATAAATAATAACATATTTTTCGGCTTTTGTAAACAGGGGAGAGCCTGAAAATTCTGTGAAAACCGGTCTTGCCTAAATATAAAAGTATTGCCATGATTAGAAAAAAAGACTTGACAATACAGCACTGATGCGATATAATATATAAAATGACTAAAAATGAGGTGAGAAACTTAATGGACAGTACCCCTGACGGGTGTAACCGTGATATCTTCGTTATAAATAAAAAATCAAGGCATGGTCTGCGTCATTTACTGAGATGTTAGGCTATGCCTTTTCGTGCATAAAATAAAAATAACGGAGGTATAATATGTTAGGGCAGATAATTCTGCAAATAATACTGATCGCACTCAATGCATTTTTTGCTTGTGCTGAGATAGCGGTCATTTCGATAAACGATACAAAACTTGAAAAACTGGCATCAAGCGGCAACAAAGGTGCGGTAAAGCTGAAAAAGCTCACCGACCAGCCTGCACGTTTTCTCGCGACGATACAGGTAGCGATAACGCTTTCCGGTTTTATAGGAGCGGCATTTGCGGCTGACAACTTTTCAGAGCGGCTGACGACTCTCATACTCAAAACGGGTGTAGGGATTTCGGCTGACATACTGAGACCGGTATCAGTAGTACTTGTAACGCTGATACTCTCATATCTGACGCTTGTATTTGGTGAACTTGTACCCAAGCGTGCGGCGATGAAATATGCTGAGCCCATGGCACTGAAAATGGCGGGGCTGATTGGATTTGTGCAGACGATACTGGGATTGCCGGTGTGGATACTTAACGTATCAACAAACGCAATACTGCGAATTTTTGGTATTGACCCCGAAAAAGAGGAAGATACCGTGACCGAGGAAGAGATAATGATGATGTCCGATGCCGGAGCCGAAAAGGGAACTATCGATGAGGACGAAAACCGCATTATCAAGAATGTATTCGCATTTGACGACATGACAGCCGAGCAGGTCTGCACACACCGTACAGACGTTTCCGTGCTGTGGAGCAGTGACCCTATAGAGACGTGGGAGGAAACTATCCACCGTACCCGTCACTCTGTATTCCCGATATGCGGCGACAGTGTAGACAACGTAATAGGAATCCTCAACGCAAAGGACTATTTCCGTCTTGATGACAAGAGCCGTGAGAATATAATGAAAAAAGCGGTGCGTGAGCCGTACTTTGTGCATGAGACCATGAAAGCTGACAGTTTGTTTGCGCAGATGAAGAAAAAGGGTGCAGACCACTTTGCAGTCGTTGTTGACGAATACGGCGGAATGACAGGAATAATCACGGTAACAGACCTTGTAGAGGAGCTTGTCGGCGACTTTGATGACGATGAGCTTGACGAGAAGACAGCAGAGTTTGAGCAGATTGGTGATAATCAGTGGAATATACCGGGAATCACGCCGCTGAGCGATGTCTGCGAGGAGCTTGAAATAGTGCTTCCTGCTGACAAATTTGACACATTCGGCGGCTACGTCATAGCAGAGCTTGGTGAGATACCGAAGGACGGCGCAACACTGAGGCTTGAATGTGACGGACTTATAATTGACGTAGTTGAAATGCACCATCACCGTGTAGAGCTGTGCCGAGTGACAAAGACTGAGCTGATTGAAGAAACAGCCGGAGAATCGGCAACTGAAGACAAACGTGAGTGAAATTGCGCATAACAAAAAGACTGCTGTTGAAATCAGCAGTCTCAGCTTGTAGAAAAAACTGGATTTGAAGTAAATTTTTTCGGGCGAACAGTGTTCGCCCCTACACATACAAACGTAAAATAGATAAATTGTAGGGGCGCACATTGTGCGCCCGTGTTGCTTCAATATGAAATTGGACTTGTTTGACACTCCTAGACTGCTGTTGAAATCAGCAGTCTTTTTTTATAATACTGTACAGCGCGGTGCTGAACTGGTTATACATATATAAAGAGCCGAGTGCAAGCAGAGGCAGATTCCGCGATTTAGCGCAGTTATATGCGGACTTTACGCCGTCAGCGAGGTCGGGACAAGCCGTGGCAGTGATACTTTTACCGGAGAAAACTTCCGCGAGCTTTTCGCAGTCGAGGGCGCGTGGATTATCAGGTTTTACGGTAAAAACGCAGTCGATGAACTGTCCGAGCATTTCTGGATAGAGAGCGTAGTCTTTATCAGCCATTACACCTATAAGCATGACCACTTTTCCGCCGCCGAGACATCTTTTGATACTTTCTGCCGCCTGAGCGATACCGTCTGGATTGTGAGCACCGTCAAAAATTACAGTAGGGTCAGTGTGCATGAGTTCAAATCTGCCGTGCCACTTAGCAGACGCGAGACCGCTGTGTACGGCATTTTCGGGTATATCGAGACCCTCGTGCCTGAGAATTTCAACAGCCGTAAGGACGTTTGCGGTATTAATGACCTGATATGTTCCTGACAGCGGCACAGTGACCTTGCCGAAGCCGTCGAAGACGAAGCTTGTACCCGAGATACCGGTCTTCACATCAGAAATGCGTGAGGTATCGGTCACAGTGAGGTGAGCGTTTTTTTCTATTACAGCATTAGCGATAACGTCGAAAGCGTCGGAATCGTTTCCGCCGTAGAGAATGGGTCTGTCGGACTTGATGATTCCAGCCTTGTGTGACGCGATTTCGCCGACAGTGTTGCCGAGGAAAGACATATGGTCGAGGGCGACATTAGTAATAACGGAGAGGACCGGCGAATTTACGACATTTGTCGAATCGGTATCACCGCCCATTCCGCACTCGACGATAGCGATATCGCAGTTTTCGTCGCAGAAAAGCTGGTAAGCCGCCGCAGTGAGCACCTCAAATTCTGTTGGCTTGTCGTCCATAGACTCGCACATGGGAACGACTTCAGACATGACCTTAGCGAACGAATCGTCGGAGATTTCGCGGCAGTCGATACGGAAACTGTCGTTGACACCGGTGAGGGCAGGGGAAGAAAAGCTTCCGACTTTGTAGCCGGCGGCTTTAAGAATCTGGCTGAGCATAGCCGAAAACGAACCTTTGCCGTTTGTTCCGGCGATATGGATTATCCTGACTTTATCCTGAGGTTCACCAAGCAGAGCGCAGAGTTCGGAGATACGTTCAAGACCGAGTCTGCTGCCTCGTCCTGCGGCGATTTTCAGGTAATTGGTAGATTCTGTGTAATTCATCTGCTGCACATTTTGTTGAGCTGCTGAGAGAAAGCCTTGTTTCTTGTGAGCAGGAAGATGACTGTGAACTCAAAAGCAGCTATGACGAGATAAGTGGGGATACGCCACACAAGTGCCTGAATTGGGGTACCGTAGAGAACGTGGAGACCGAACGACTTGATAAGCATAGAGCAGATGATGTGGGGTACGAATACAGAAAGTGCGAGGCTGAAAGGCTTATCAGACTTGAGCTTCATAGAGATAAGACCCGATATCACGCCAACTCCGATGAATCCGAGAGTAATCAACGGAGCGACAGTGTAGCCTTTGAGGGCGCATCCGAGAAGGTCAGCACCGAGTCCTACAGCACCGCCGACGAACGGACCGAAGAAAATTCCTGCCATAAGAATGGGCAGATTCTCGATACTGATTCTGATGAATGGGGTAACGTCAAAGGCGAGGAGTTTGCCGAAAACGCTGCTCATAGCGATAAAAAGACCGGCGATGATGAGCACGCGGATGTTTCCGAACAGTTTCAGATTGTTGATGGGTGTGTTTTGACTTTGAGTTGTGTACATAAAAAAATCCTCCTTTTCCACATCATACGACAAGGAAAGGAGGGTAATACCTCTTAAAGTTGTCCTATGAAGCGGGATGCAAAGCGCGAACCGCGGCAGTATGCCTTCGTCCCACCGACAACTCCCCGTTCGGCAGGCACTTAACGAACTCGCTTTTACTCTTCAAAATATGGCAGACACATCTGCCGGAAATTATTATACAACGTCTTGAAAAGCAAGTCAATAGGATATTTGCAATTCGTTGTTTTCAACTGTTTCAACCGAGTTTTCAACATATTTTTATTGAAACTGCAATGATGCATTTTGTAAAAAAATGTCGTTAATTTAGGCAGTATACACATGAAACGACTTGAAAATTCGTGAAATTCAACGAATATCGGAGTGTAGTTAAATATGTGCTTTCATTTTGTATTCAAATGTGATATAATTAATGTGTGAATCTACATCCAGCGGAGGTTTATTTATGAAAAAAACGCTTTATGTTTCTGACCTAGACGGAACTCTGCTGAGTCCCGCACCCGAGATAACGGAACATACTGCTGAAGTGATAAATGCGCTTACCGCTAAGGGAGAATACTTCACATTTGCGACTGCAAGGTCGATATATTCAGCGATACCGATAACCGGCAGGCTTGATATCAATGTCCCGTGCATACTCATGAACGGGGTCAGCATTTACGATATCAGAAATAAGCGTTACCTTAAAACTGAGTTCATACCTGTTGAAGCGTCAGCGGAGGTATTGAAGGCATTTGAGCGGAATAATGTGCGATGCTTCATGTATAAACTTGAGGACGAGACGCTTGTCTGCTACTATTCCGAGCTGAACACGAAAGTGATGCGAAGCTTTGCAGAATCGCGGAAAAACGACTATAAGAAGCCGTTTGTACAGGTGGACCGGCTTGCAGACCACGCAAACGGTGATGCCATCTACTATACGACTACCGGTCCGCATGATGTACTTTATCCGGTGAAATGTGCAGTTGAAAAGATAGAAGGTGTAGATTATGCGTTCTATCTCGACGTTTACAACGGTGAATGGTACCTTGAAGTGTTCTCGGCGAAGGCTTCAAAATTCAACGGAATAAAGTTCCTGCGCGAAGAATTCGGCTTTGACGAGGTAGTTGCATTCGGCGATAATCTCAATGATTTGAGTATGTTTGAGGCGGCTGACGTGAAAATAGCGGTCGGTAATGCAAAAGATGAACTAAAAGCTGCCGCGGATATTGTCATCGGCTGTAATGACGGTGACGGAGTTGCAGAGTGGCTGAGTTCAGCTGTTATGAATAACAGGTAAGATTCGCAGACTGGCTAACATAAATTGCTGAGCAAATTATGTTTAAAGCCGTGCAAAATTTAATATTACTTTTACGATAAATAACATGAAAGGAAATACATAATAATGAAAAAACTTATGCTTGGAAACGAGGCTTTCGCAAGAGGTCTCTACGAAGCGGGATGTAAGATAGTATCAAGCTATCCCGGAACTCCTTCTACTGAGATAACTGAGGAAGTCGCTAAATACGACGAGGTCTACGCTGAGTGGGCACCTAATGAGAAGGTTGCTATGGAAACTGCTCTCGGCGCTTCTATTGCGGGTGCGAGAAGCTTCTGCGGAATGAAGCACGTTGGTCTCAACGTTGCTGCTGACCCCCTCTATACTGCCGGATATACCGGTGTTAACGCCGGTATGGTAATCGCTGTTGCTGACGACCAGGGTATGCATTCTTCACAGAATGAGCAGGATAGCCGTCACCACGCTATCGCTTCTAAGGTGCCTATGCTCGAACCCTCTGATTCTACAGAGTGCAAGGAATTCGTCAAGCTCGCTTTTGAGCTTTCTGAGCAGTATGACGCTCCGTTTATAGTTAGAATGTCTACTCGTGTTGCTCATTCACAGAGCATCGTCGAAATGGAAGACCGTCAGGAGCTTGAACTCAGACCTTACGAAAAAACTCCGCAGAAATTCGTTATGATGCCTGCTTATGCTAAGGGCAGACACGTTTTCGTTGAGGAGCGTACCAAAAAGCTCATCGAATACGCTGAGACTTCTCCGCTCAACAGAGTTGAAATTTCAGATAAGGCTGAATTCGGCGTTATTACTAACGGTGCAGCTTATCAGTACGTTAAGGAAGCTCTCGGTGAGAAGGCTTCTGTTCTCAAACTTGGTATGGTAAATCCTCTCCCTGTTAAGCTCATTCAGGACTTCGCTGCTAAGTATGAGCAGGTATATGTTATCGAAGAGCTTGACGGTATCATTGAGGAACATTGCCGCAATATCGGTGTGAACAACGTCAAGGGCAAGGAAATTTTCGGATATATCGGCGAACTTCCGCAGTCTGTTATAGCTGAGAAGCTCCTCGGTGAGAAAAAAGACTTCGCTGCTCTCGACGAGAATATCCCGATCCGTCCGCCTGTTATGTGTGCAGGATGTCCTCACCGCGGTCTCTTCTACTGCCTCAAAAAGCTCGGCGTGACCGTTTCAGGCGATATCGGCTGCTATACCCTCGGTGCTGCTGCTCCCCTTAATGCTATTGATACTACTATCTGCATGGGCGCTTCTATCTCAGGTCTTCACGGCTTCAATAAGGCTCGCGGTGCTGAGTCTGAACACAAGACCGTTGCTGTTATCGGCGATTCTACATTCATGCACAGCGGTATGACCGGTCTCGTTAATATCGCTTACAATAACTCGAATTCTACTGTTATCATCCTCGATAACTCTATCACAGGTATGACAGGTCATCAGCAGAACCCTACTACCGGTAAAAACCTCAAGGGCGACCCCGCTGCCGCTGTTAACCTTGAGGAACTCTGCAAGGCTATCGGTATCAAGCGTGTTCGCGTTACTGACCCCTACAAGCTCGCTGAGACTGAGGCTGCTATCAAGGAGGAACTCGCTGCTGATGAGGCATCTGTTATTATCTCACGCCGTCCCTGTGCTCTCCTCAAATACGTTAAGCATAATCCGCCTTTCAAGGTTAATACTGATAAGTGCGTGGGATGCAAGATGTGCATGAAGCTCGGATGTCCCGCTATCTCAATGAGAGACGGTAAGGCTGTTATCGACCATACTCAGTGCGTCGGCTGCGGCATCTGCAAGGAACAGTGCAAGATAGGTGCTATCGAATAAGGCGGGTCTTGTTCAGCTTGTCTTCAATAGCAGATATTATCACTACAGGAGCATTTATATGTTGCAAATGAATATTTATGAGGAATTCAGCCGCTGGCTGGATGACCTCCTTGAAATTAATGAACTGCCCGATTCTACTAAGGCTATTTGCTTTAACCTTTATGCTGAATCTGAAGAGGAAAACCTATATTCCGCTCAGATAGCTGCTGCCGGTGTTTTCGACCCCGATGATGTCAGCGGCGAATGGGCTTGCGATATGGTGTGGAGCAGTGAAGAAAATGTCTTCATCGTCGATACCTCTGATGAGGATGATACAGGCTGGAAACACGCTCAGGACCTCTTTAAGGAAATGGTCGAAGAATATTTCAGAACAGGCAAATACGGCAGAATTCTCAGAAGCTTTGAAGGTGCGGCTATCGGTTTCGTCGACGGCGACCTCGAACTTCTCGATTTAAATTGACATCAACTTCAAAGGAGTAATATAATGGAAACTAAATCTATGATGATAGTCGGCGTTGGCGGACAGGGTTCACTGCTGGCTTCAAGATTGATAGGAAATGTGCTTCTCGCACAGGGTTATGACGTTAAGGTCAGCGAGGTTCACGGTATGTCTCAGCGCGGCGGCTCCGTTGTTACCTATGTTAAGTACGGCGACAAGGTGTACTCTCCCGTTATCGAAAAGGGCGAGGCTGACGCTGTTATCTCATTTGAGCTGCTCGAAGCTGCACGCTGCCTGCCTTACCTCAAAAAAGGCGGTCATCTCATTACTTCAACTCAGCAGATTGACCCTATGCCCGTTATCACCGGTGCGGCTCAGTACCCCGAGAATCTCGTGGAAAAACTCAGAGCTGCCGGCGCTGACCTCGTAGCTGTTGACGCCCTCGCTCTTGCGGAGCAGGCTGGTACTTCCAAGGCTTCAAATGTCGTTCTTATGGGTGTTCTCGCCGCTCGTATGGATTACCCTATGGAGCTATGGCAGAAGGCTATTGAACAGTGTGTGCCTGCTAAGTTCCTCGAACTCAATAAGAAGGCTTTTGAGCTCGGTCTTAATGCTGAATCAGTCTGATCAATTCCGCCGGTATAAGGTATCTGTGGATTGAAAGTTGATCCGGTAAGCATACGATCTTTCTCGTTGCTTTAATGGCGAGAAATATTTACGCGTAAGCAATTATTCTGAATATACCAATCAAAAATCAGCAATGGCGCTGGTTTACATAAATCCAATCAGTAAGGAGTAGAAGTCCAATGGAAAGATATTGGAACAAAGAGATCGAAACTATGTCCCGGGAGGACATGAAAAAGCTTCAGGACGAACGTCTTGTCGCTCAGGTAAAACACGTTTACGATAACGTTAAATATTACCGCGATCTTATGGACGAAAAAGGCGTTAAGCCCGAGGACATCAAGGGAACAGACGATCTGTATAAGTTACCTTTTCTCAGCAAGGCTGACCTCCGTGAGGCTTATCCATATGGACTGCTTGCTAAACCGCTCAGCGAGTGCGTTCGTATCCACTCAACAAGCGGTACTACAGGAAAGCGCGTTGTCGCTTTCTATACCCAGAATGATGTCGATATGTGGGAGGACTGCGTAGCAAGAGCTATCACTGCCGCTGGCGGTACTAATGAGGACGTTCTTCAGGTCGCTTACGGCTACGGTCTCTTCACAGGCGGTGCCGGTCTGCACGGCGGTTCACATAAGGTCGGATGTCTCACTCTTCCCATGTCTTCGGGAAATACTGAGCGTCAGATACAGTTTATGCAGGACCTCGGTACCACTATCCTCTGCTGTACTCCTTCCTATGCCGCTTACCTCGGCGAAACTGTCGAGGAAATGGGGCTCGATCCCGATGACCTCAAGCTCAAAGCCGGTATCTTCGGCGCTGAACCGTGGACTGAGGAAATGCGCAAGTCTATCGAGAAATCACTCGGTATCAAGGCTTTCGATATATATGGTCTGACTGAATCAAGCGGCCCCGGTGTTGCTTTCGAGTGCTCGGAACAGTCCGGTATGCATATAAATGAGGATAACTTCATCGCTGAGATAATCGACCCCGATACCGGCGAAGTTCTCCCTGAAGGTGAGGTCGGCGAACTCGTTTTCACCAGTATCACTAAGGAAGCTTTCCCGCTTCTCAGATATCGTACCCGCGATCTCTGCGTGCTCAGCAGAAAAAAATGCTCGTGCGGACGTACCCTCGTGAAAATGGCTAAGCCTATGGGCAGAAGTGACGATATGATGATTATTCGCGGCGTTAACGTGTTCCCGAGTCAGATCGAGACCGTTCTCATCGCTGAGGGCTATGCACCTAACTACATCATCGAGGTCGACCGCGTTAATAACAGCGATACCCTCGATATCAGCGTAGAAATGAAGCCGGAACAGTTCTCGGATAAGGTCAAGGATATGCAGGATCAGGAACGCGCTCTCGCTACCGCTATCAAGACTATGCTCGGCATTAACCCGAAGGTTCACCTCGTTTCACCTAAGTCTATCGCAAGAAGCGAAGGTAAGGCGGTAAGAGTTATTGATAAGAGAAAACTTCACGACAACCCTGCTAAGCAGTAACTAATACGATTAAAATTTTTATATTTTAATAAATTCAACATTAAAGGAGAAATTATCATGAAAATCAAACTTTTTTCAACAAGCTTCCAGCCCGCTCAGGAGAAATATGAAAAATTCTCTAACTTTGAAAGCGATATCAATGAGTTTATCGCTACTGTAAAGGTTATCGACATCAAGTACAGCACTGCGGCAGGGCTCTGCCATGACGCTCAGACTCACGTTAACGAGTTCTGCGAGGACTTCTCCGCTCTCGTTATGTATGAGGAGCTTTGATCGTTCTTTATAATTCTATCTTCAAGGAGGAACTTCAATGGCAAATGTAAGACAGATCTCAGTATTTTTAGATAATAAACCAAATCAGCTTACCGGCGTACTGAAGCTGCTCAAGGAGAATAATATCAATATCAGAGCTCTTAGTATCGCCGATACCAAGGATTTCGGCATCCTCAGAATGATAGCAAATGATACCGATAAGGCTGCTGATATACTCAGAAAGGCTTCGTATGCCGTCGCGGATACTGAGATAGTTGCTATTTCTATCCCCGATACCCCAGGTCAGCTTAGCCGCGTTCTTGATATCCTCGGCGCTGATAACGTTAATATCGAGTACCTCTACGCTTTCCTCGGAAAGTCCGATAAGTCGGTCTCTTTCGTTATCCGCGTTGACGATAATAACAACGCTTCTTCTGCCCTTGAAAAAGGCGGTATTATTCAGCTTACTGAACACGATATCGAGAAAATGTAACTACTTCTATTAAATCTGTGCAATGGTTTCTATAGGGTATTTTCCATAAATCTATTAGCTAATTTTTTAAAAAAACGTAGAATAAATGTAAAAACCCTTGACATTTTTTTATAAAAAATGTATAATATAGGTGCAGATGTATCGGGGACTGTATCTGCAACAGAGCACGTTCGTCCGGTACGTGAGCGGCACAATATTCTATAGGAGTGATGAACATGGGTCTTCTCGATAAGATCGGTGACGCTAGCAAGGGCATTACCGATAAGACCAAAAGTATCTCTGAGGCTAATAATCTGAAGAGAAAGATACTGTACGAGGAGGAGAGAATCGTTGAGATATTTACCGATATCGGTAAGAAATATTATAAGAACCCCAACGAGGATCCCGCTAACCTCAAAGTGCTCTGCGATGATATCGACACAAGACGCAGAAGAATTAAGAAAATGAGATTTGAACTCAACGGCATCCGCGGATATAAGATCTGCCCCAAGTGCGACGCTGAGGTCAATGAGCGTTTCCAGTTCTGCGGACGCTGCGGAGCAAGGCTTCCTGATATGGAGGACGACGACTTTATGTCCCTCGAACCTAACGATTACTATACAGAAAGCAGCAATCAGTTCTTTAACGCAGATTCTAATCAGAACTACTAATAACTTCAGGACTGTTGTACATTGGTGCAACAGTCCTTACTTTTTATATTTATGAGAATTCTTGAATTATTTATACTGCTCGTTTTCTATAACCTCGTTCCGCTATGGACTTCTCTCACAGGAGTGCCGGTTTCGGCAAGAGTCGTCGGAACAGTAGGTATTTCTATCATTTACCTCGTTATGCTGTTCAGAAGCGAAAAGGTTCCGCTGAAAAGCTTCCGTATGCGCTCTCTCAAACGCGGTATATCCCTTATCTGGCTATCGGGTGCGTCTCTTTTGCCGGAATGGATAATCATTATCACCTATTTCTGCCTCACTCCGCGTGGGGCGGTCGCTAAGAGTTTTTCGGTCGTTATGCCGGTTCTTGCAATCCTGCTTACTCTGCTCGTCGGTATCGTGAGAACTGCTATTGGTGCAAAACAGATTAAAATTGCGGAATATGTTCTCATGCTCATATTCTGGTGGGTTCCGGGTGTGAACTTTTTCCTCATCTTCCATTTCTACAAAAAGGCTAAGCGTGAATACTACTTTGAAGCCGATAAGGCTGAACTCGATAACGCCCGCGCCGAAAATGAGATTTGTAAAACTAAGTACCCCATACTCATGGTGCACGGCATTTTCTTCCGCGATTGGCAGCTGTTTAACTACTGGGGAAGAGTTCCTGCTGCTCTTATCCGCAACGGTGCTTCCGTTTACTACGGTAAACAGCAGTCTGCACGCTCGGTTCATGATAGTGCTGAAGAACTCAAAAATACTATTTTGAAGGTGATTGAGGAAACCGGTGCGGAAAAGGTCAATATCATCGCTCACTCAAAGGGCGGTCTCGATTCGCGCTACGCTATAAGTCAGCTCGGCATGGATAAGTACGTCGCTACCCTTACTACTATCAATACTCCGCATATGGGCTGTGATATGGTCGATTTCCTGCTCGGAAAGGTATCCGAAAAATGGCAGGATAAAATCTCGCGCCGATATAACAGTATCTTCGGTAAACTCGGCGACAGCGCTCCCGATTTTATGGCAGGCGTTCATGACCTTAGTGCCATTCGTATGAAGGAACTGAATTTGCAAATGCCCGATTCGCCCGACGTTTCTTACAGAAGTGTGATGTCTGTTATGAAATGTGCCATATCAGCAGGATTTCCGCTGTGTTTCAGCTACCTGCTGATAAAAAAACTCAATGGCGATAATGACGGTCTCGTTTGGGAGGAGTCCGCTAAGCACGGTCAGTTTCGCCGCATAGATAATAACCACATTCGCGGTATCAGCCACGGCGATGTTATCGACCTTATGCGCGAAAATATCGAAGGCTACGACGTCCGCGAATTCTATACCGGGCTCGTCGCTGAACTAAAGTCGCAGGGATTCTGATACTGTGGGACGTTAACCGTCAGGTAAGTTTACGCCCTATCGCACGGCACAGATAATATGCCGGTATGCACAGTATCGCCCACAAAAGTGTGAACAGCGGACATATCTGCCCCATAATATTAAACGGCAATTCTGAATAGTCCCACACTTTCCAGCCCATTATAATGTTATCGTACAGCCCGACTGTGAATTCTATTACGGTTATTATGAGCGCTCCAAGTATGCACGTCTTTATCAGGTTCATCGCAGGTCGGCTGCTTATAGCGTATATCGCTGCAAGTACCGTTCCGCCTGTGAGTCCCATTGTCCAGTGTGTATAGCCTCTTCCGGCAATTTCTACAAGGCTGTAAATAAAAAATCCCATCAAAAATATAAATACATACCGCGTTATCTTCATACTCCACCTCTTGTGTGTAGTATGTCCGGTGCGGTTTAAATTATTCCTTTATAAAGGAGAGATATTATGAGAAAAAACTGCATACTTATGCATATATCCAGTCTGCCGTCTGAGTACGGTATCGGCAAAATGGGAAAGCACGCTTTTGAGTTCGTTGACTTTCTCAGGTCAGCTGGTGTGAAATGCTGGCAGATTTTGCCCCTTTCACCTACAAGCTACGGCGATTCGCCTTATCAGTCGTTCTCCGTAAATGCCGGTAATCCCTATTTCATCGACTTTGAAGTACTTGAGGGTGACGGTCTGCTTGAACGCCATGAGTTCGCAAGCTTCACATGGGAAAGTTCTTCCGGTAAGGTCGATTACAGCATCATATACGAGAATTGCTTCAAGGTCCTGCGTATCGCGTATTCGCGCTTCAAGCCTGCTAAGTTTCCGGCTTATAGGCAGTTCTGCGACGACAACAAAAACTGGCTCGATGAGTATGCACTGTTCATGTCTCTCAAGTTCAAAAACGACGGCAAGGCATGGTATGAGTGGGATAAGGATATCTCCATGCACAAGGCAAAAGCTGTCACCGAAGCTAAAAAGGAACTAAAAAATGATATCGGGTTCTTTAAGTTTTTACAGTTTGAATTCTCACGTCAGTGGTCCGAACTTAAACGCTATGCTAACGATAACGGCATTGAGATAATCGGCGATATCCCTATCTACTGCGCTCTCGACAGCGTTGAGGCTTGGGCTGACCACAAGCTTTTCTGGTTCAACAGAAAACGTCAGCCGGTTTGTGTTGCAGGCTGTCCGCCTGACGATTTCTCACCGACAGGTCAGCTTTGGGGTAACCCTCTCTATGACTGGGATTACCACAAAAAAACCGGCTACAGCTGGTGGATAAACCGCATAAGGACCGCTTCTCAGCTCTATGATATCGTCCGTATCGACCACTTCCGCGGCTTTGAAAGTTACTACACTATCCCGTTCGGTAATGAGGACGCTACTGTCGGAGAATGGAAAAAGGGCCCCGATTATGAACTCTTTAAGCTCGCTGAGGAAAAACTCGGTAAGCTCAATATTATCGCTGAAGACCTCGGCTTCCTTACACCCGAAGTTCACCAAATGCTCGAAAAATGCGGCTATCCCGGTATGAAGGTGTTGCAGTTCGGTTTCTCTGACGGCGAAAACGGCTATCTGCCGCATAATTTCACTACCACTAACTGCTTCGCTTATACCGGTACCCATGATAATGAGACCCTCAACGGCTGGGTCGAGTCGCTTGATAAAAAGTCGCTCAAATTCGCTAAAAAGTACCTGCACGTCCGCCGCAAAAGTGAGATTCCTATGGCGGTAGTCCGTGCGGCATGGGGCAGCGTTGCTCAGGTCGCCTGCGCTCAGATTCAGGACTTCCTCGACAGTCCGAAGGAGGATAGAATGAATACTCCTTCTACTCTCGGCTGTAACTGGCAGTTCCGCACAAAGGAGACTGACTTTACGCCTGAGCTTGCAAAGAAGATAAAGAAACTGAATAGGATGTATAACAGGTGAAAAGAATAATTCTAACACTTACAGCGGCAGTCATGCTTACAGGCTGTACTGCTAAAAATACTGAAACACCGGAAAAATCAGAGCCATCAGCAGTTACGGTCAATGCCGAAACCGAAACAACTGCAAATAAAGAAGCATTGATAATAACTGCTGCCGAAAATACAACTCACGCTGAGACAGTTACCGAAGCTGTCACTGAGACATCAGCGGTCAGCGAAGAAGAATATGAGAGCGAACTGCATACCTCTCACATAGAGAACGTACCGATTGAGGAGCAGGCAGCTCTTGACAAGCTTCGTACAAAGTACGGCAAAGATTTCACTTTCATATGCAGAGATGTTCAGTGGGAGTACATTGGCGTGCCGATACCTGAAAAGTTACGCATATACTATACTCTTGAAGATGATGATGGCAGACGTTTTATGGCTGTCGGAACAGAGGACAGCGATGAAATAAGCGGTGATAACTATGCGTTCCCTTTATTTGAAAATGAGCTTTTAGATCATGCGAAGGACTATATCCGCAGCTATACTCAGGCAGGCAAGCTGTGGGTGTTGTACGCTACCGAGAAAATGATGCCGTTTGAGGCACCTGCTGAACTGACGTATGAAGAGTTCTTTTCTTACTTCTCCGGGCAGAAAGGCAAAGTTTTTGCACACATACTCCTTCCCGAAGGGACAGAACTGCTGGAGGAACTGACTTCGTTTGACTTTTCTAACCAAATATATCTTGATGACTTCGGATGCAAAATCATTCTCTATGTAAACTATATGCCGAAGAGTGATTATGACAAACTTGAAGATGTGATGTACGGTGATGTAGATATCGACCGCAATAAACTGATAGCCGCAAATCAATAATTGGAGGATAATATGGATAAGAAAATATTTATCGAAAAATTTACTGGCAGACTTCCTAAGAATTTGAAGTCCGCTACACCTCAGATGCTTCATAACGCTCTCGGTGACACTGTTATGGAAATGTTCGCTGACCGCTGGGATAATTCGCGTCAGGAACACCTCTCTAAGCGCCGTGCCGCTTATCTTTCTATGGAGTTCCTCGTTGGCAGAGCTGTTTACAATAACCTCCTCTGCCTTGGTATCTATGACGAGGTCAACGACGCTTTCAAGGAACTCGGTCTCGACCTCGCTGACCTCGAAGTTATTGAGGACGCTGCCCTCGGTAACGGCGGTCTCGGACGTCTTGCCGCTTGTTTCCTCGATTCTGCCGCTACTCTCAGTCTGCCACTCGACGGCTACGGTATCCGCTATAAGTATGGCCTGTTCAAGCAGTCTATCGTTGACGGCTATCAGTGCGAGGATATCGACGACTGGACTAAGTTCGGCGACCCGTGGTCAAAACGCTGTGACGCGGATACCGTCATTATCGAGTACAACGGTCAGACCGTTAAGGCTGTTCCGTATGATATGCCCGTTTTCGGCTGCCGTACCGAAAATGTGGGCACTCTCAGACTCTGGCAGGCTGAACCCGTTAAGGAGTTCGACTTCGATACCTTCAATAAACAGGATTACCTCGAAGCTTCTAAAGAAAAAATCTACGCTGAGGATATATCTCGTGTTCTCTACCCTAATGATGATACTAATGAGGGCAAAAAGCTACGACTGAAACAGCAGTACTTCTTCAGCTGTGCGTCACTTACCGATATTCTCCGCAAGCATAAGGCTCGCTTCGGTACTCTCGATAACCTCGCTGACTATATCTCCGTTCAGCTCAACGATACTCACCCCGTTATCTCTATCCCTGAGCTTATCCGTCAGCTCGTCGATATCGAGGGCTGGTCATTTGAAAAAGCTCTCGCTACTGCGAAAAAAGTCTTCAATTATACCAACCACACCGTCATGCAGGAGGCTCTTGAAAAGTGGTGGACAGGTCTCGTTGAGGAGGTTCTCCCGCGTATCTACGAGATAATTATTCAGATAAACGAGGAGCTTATCGCTGAAATGTATGCGAATAACGTTCCCAAGTACAAAATTGCCCGCATCAAGATAATCAAGGGGGAGCTTATCCATATGGCTGATATGGCTTGCTATGCTTCGAGCCATATTAACGGTGTCGCTGAGATCCATACTCAGATCCTTAAGGATACTGTCCTTGCTGACTGGTATAGTCTCTATCCGGAACGATTCCGCAACGAAACTAACGGTATAACTCAGCGCCGCTGGCTCGCACTCTGCAACCCTGAGCTTTCGGCCCTTATATCCGAGAAAATCGGCGATGGTTGGGTCACTGACCTCTCTAAACTCAAAGAGCTGGAATCTGCCTGTGACGACGACACTCTCAACCGCTTCGTTCAGATCAAGCAGTCCAAAAAACAGCAGCTCGCTGATTTCATCAAGATAAATGAGGGTATCGATATCGATCCTGAGTCCGTTTTTGATATTCAGATCAAGCGACTTCACGAGTATAAGCGTCAGCTCCTTAATGCGTTCTCTATATTGTGGATATATTACGGTATCAAGGACGGCAGTATATCTGATTTCAAGCCTACTACTTTTATCTTTGGCGCAAAATCGGCTCCGGGATACAAGCGCGCTAAGGCTATTATCAAGTATATCAACGAGATAGGCAGAATAGTCTCTTCTGACCCCGATACCAAAGACTTGCTCAAGGTCGTTTTCGTACAGAATTACAACGTTTCATATGCTGAAAAACTCGTTGCTGCGGCTGACGTTTCCGAGCAGATCTCAACTGCCGGTACTGAGGCAAGCGGTACCGGTAATATGAAGCTGATGCTAAACGGTGCGGTAACTCTCGGTACCTACGACGGTGCTAATATCGAGATCGTTCAGGAAGCAGGGGAGTGCAACAACTACATCTTCGGTGCAAGAGTTGAAGACCTCGAAAAAATCGTTCCCGAATACGACAGCAGAAAAACTTTCGCTCAGGACGCTATGATCAAAAAGGTCGTTTCTTCTCTCATCGACGGTACAGTTTCGGACGGCGGCAGCGGTGATTTCCGTGAGCTTTATATGTCTCTCCTCGACGGTGCAAGTTGGCACGCTCCTGACCATTATTACCTCCTCGGCGATATCAGAAGCTATGTCGAGACAAAGCTCCGCTGTATTAGTGATTTCGGTTCAGACAGAAAGGCTTTTGCTGCTAAGCAGTGGATAAATATGTGCAATGCCGGTAAGTTCAGTTCAGACAGAACTATCGCTGACTATGCTGAAAATATCTGGGGTATAAAGTAAGTCGGCTTCCAAAGGCTCCGCAAGGGCGCTGCCCTTGACCTGCCAAAGGCTCCGCCTCTGGACTCCGCAAGGGCGCTGCCCTTGACCTGCCAAAGGCTCTGCCTCTGGACTCCGGTTAAGGCTCTGCCTTAACAATCCGTCGGGGGACATTGCCCCCCGAGCCCCCAACCCACGGTCTTACTCTGTACAAAAGGCGAAGTCTGCTTTCGCTCGACGTTAGTTTTCATTCAGCTTGTTGAAATGTCGGGTCAAGCAATAATACAGATGTCTGATGTTAGGTCATTTGATGAATTTATAAAAAAACGGAACTGCTTTGCAGTTCCGTTTTTTGTTATGATTGTATCTTCGTGCGCTGTACCGATACCTTCGAGTTCGTTACTACCCAGACACTGTCATACTTGCAAGTGAAGCTTGCATTCCAGCTGAACTGGTCTGTAGACAGGTTCGCGTTTATCAGGTTTACGTCCGCAAGTATGTCCTCAGGCGTTATCTCGTTTATTACGTTCTCAGGTCCTACAAGCGTTATCTCCATACGCTGTGTAAGTACCTCATACTTGTAATTCGATGCGTCAGGTTCGTTGCTTATATTTATCCTGCTCTTGTCAAGTACCATTGTGGTCTGCGCAAAGTTGGAATCGTCAAACGTTGCTGTTACTGTTTCAAGGTCGGATACGTTTTCGTAATCGCTTCCCTCAAGTCGGTTGCTGAGTGAGAATGTCTTCGTGAATCCCGGCTTCAGCTCGCTGAGCGATACCTTTCCAAGGTCAAGCATATCAGGTATCTCCGTTTTGCTGTTGTTGCAGGCGAGTACCACTTCGTCCGACGACAGGTCAAACTTGATTATGCTTGTATCAAAGTTGTCAGGTGCATCTACTACGGAGACGTACAATCCCACTGTTTTTTGCGTTCTTACCGGTATCGTTATGTTGAAGTTCGTGTCGTTGAATTTGAGCGACGACTGGTCTATCAGTGCGTTGTCCTCTGTGTAGAGCTGTATCTCGTCGCTTTGCAGTACGTATGTACTGTCGAGACTGAGTTTCTTGTTCGAGACTGCTATGCACTTCGATATCTTGTCAAGCTGTGATGAGGGTCCGGTTATTCGTACCTCCGATGGCTCACAGGTGATGTCGTCCTGGTCTATCGCCTTTCCGTCAATAACTGATACGTTCGGTATCTGCGCTGATACGTCAAATTGACGGGTGTCTATCTTATCAAAGACTATTGTCGCATTTGCCGGCTTCACTGACTTTACCTCGTAGTTTATGTTGCCTGCACCTCTTATTTTTATCGTAAGAGTACGGGTTCCTGCATTCGTTACTGAGTCGGCATCAATGTAGGCTTCGAGGTTTTCATTATTAAGACTTCCTACCTGCGTTTTGCCGGCAAGCAGTTCAACGGTTACTTCCTTGACGTCTGATGATATCACGCTGAGTCCGTTGTTTCCTGCGGCTGAACCCGAAATGTCGGTCGACAGCGGTATGTGCTCTATTATTTTCTGAGCGTCAGGATATTGGGTCATCGAGATTATCAGCCATACCAGTACCGCAAGGATAAGCGACAGTATCGCGAGAGCAAAATTGCTCTTCAGATTCTTCTCTTTTATGAATCTCATTTCTTCGTCCTCCTTCCGATTATGGAGGAGAGTTTCTTCTTGCGCTCAGAATTGTCAAGTGCCACGCTGAATATCTCCTTTTCAAGCGTCTCTTTCAGCTTCTCACGTGTATAGTCACGGGTCAGCACTCCGTTCATTGCGACTGATATCTGTCCCGTTTCTTCCGATACTACTATTACTACTGCGTCTGAGTTTTCACTCATGCCTATCGCTGCACGGTGGCGTGAACCGAGTTTCTTGTTTATCGCTGCATCGTTCTGCGGCTTTGGCAGAAAACACGCTGCTGCCAGTATCATGCCTTCACGCATTATTACTGCGCCGTCGTGGAGCGGTGTCTTCGGGTAGAATATATTTCCGAATACTTCCTTGCTCGGGAGAGCATTGAGTATAGTTCCTGTTTCTATCTGTTCGCCAAGTTTGGTCTGACGTTCACATACTATGAGTGCGCCTGTACAGCTTGCTGAAAGCTCGACGCATGAATCGCATATCGCTTCTATTGCATTGTCCCATTTCTGTTTTACATCTCCGCCGACTGAGCCTAATCCAAGAAGCTGTATTCCGAATTTGGTGCGTCCGAATTTTTCAAGTACACGGCGAAGTTCAGGCTGGAACAGCACTATCATCGCTATGAGACCGATGTCGAGCGCTTTTCCAAGTATATAATGCAGAACTCTCAGGTCGAAAAAGCCGCTGAGAAAGTATCCTGCTACAAGCAGGAGGATTCCTTTTACAAGCTGTCCGGCTCGTGTTTCGCGTATGAGCTTAAGCAACAAGTAGATTATGTATGCAAGTACTCCTACATCTATTACGTCTTTGAGCTCTATCGTACTTATCAGGCTGAAAAATGCGTGCTGAAATGAGCTGAATGAGGGCATCGGTTCACTTCCTTTCGTTCTGATTTTTATGTATCCTTTCCCGCTTTCGCAGGAAAGGTTTTTTTATCTCTTACGCACCGGATACGTTCCGGTGTTCGTGACGGCACAAACTGCCTATCATATATTATTGTACCACAAAATGAGATTATTTCAATAGTTTTTGCGTGATTTTCTGAAAATTATCACAATTTTTTTATTGTAAGTGCAAGCTTTATTGCATCTTCTTCACGACTGAATACTGACGGCGAAAATCTTACTGTGCCGGACGTTGTCCATAACTGAGTGTGGGCAAGTGCTGAACAGTGATAGCCCGCACGGAGACAGTAACCCTTTTCAGCAAGACGCGCCGCCGCTTCGTTGGAGTTCATTCCGGCAATGTTGAATGACACTATCGGGACATAGTGCGCTGACGGGTCACGGTAAAATACTATGCGGCTGTCGGTGCTGAGCTCTTTCATGAATCGGCGGCATATCCTTTCTTCGTGCTCGAAAATTCGCCTGATTCCGGTCTTTTTTACGAAGCCTATGCCTGCTTTCAGTGACATTATTCCTATCACTCCGACTGTGCCGCTTTCAAGACTTTCCGGTATCAGTTCCGGCTGACGCAGACTCATCGATTCGGTTCCCGTTCCGCCTTGTATTATCGGCTTTATCGGGTATTTGCCGTCAGTTATAAGGAGTCCTGTTCCGGTTATTCCGTAAAGTCCTTTGTGTCCGGCTGTGCAGAGTATGTTTATGCCGTCTGACATCTTGATATCAAGCAGTCCGCAAGCCTGTGCGCCGTCCGCTATGAAGCATATCCCGCGTTCACGGCAGAGTTCTCCTATACGGCGATAGGGGGTTATCTGTCCTGTTACGTTGCCTGCAAGTGTACAGACTATCGCTTTCGTGTCACTGCGAATCAGTCTGCGGAAACTCTCGACAGTCGCGTCGTCGTCAGGATATACCTGCGCTATCGAAAGCGTTATCTTTCCCTCTGACGCAAGCTTTGCTGCCGGTCGGGCTGCGGAATTGTGCTCAAGTCCGCTGATTATCATGTGTCCGCCGTCTGACATCACTCCCTGTATCGCCATGTTGAGCGCATGGGTACAGTTCATCGCGAATACTGCGTTTTCAGGTTCGGCTCCGAAAAATTCAGCCGCCGTTTCGCGTGCAGAATAGACGGCTTCTGACGTTGCCGCCGCAAGCGCGTGTCCGCCTCTTCCTGCATTTCCGCCGTATTTCTCCATCGCCTCATCGACCGCTCGCTTTACACTCTCCGGCTTCGGAAAGGTCGTCGCTGCATTATCAAAGTTGATTATCATCTTCCGCTTCCTGCTGCACTGAGGATATACGGTATTCCGTACTTGTCAAGTATCCCTGCCGCTGTTCGGCAGTCCGCACGGATATGCAGCGTATATCCGCAGCCTGTGCTGCGCCGCCTTACTTCTGCAGGTATCTCCCGTGTTCGCAGCAGCTTTGCCGCTTTCTGCGCGTAGGTGTAAGATGGCATTTCGAGTATACACTTGTTCATATTATCCCCCCTGACGGGTGACAGCTTTGCCGTCTATGCGGTACACTACATTATATGCGGAGTGTATCTGCGCTGTGACCCATTTCCCTATTATTGGTCACATTGGAAATTTGTACAAAAAATGCAGTTTTTTTGTGCCTGTAGTTGACACGTCAGGAGCGGTATGTTATAATGAGGGTGATGTATTTTGATTATTATTACAAGGAGGTTTTTCATATGATTATTAAAAAGAAACTTGCCGCCGCAGTCGCAGCTGTATGTGTTCTGACTTCGGGAGTTCTTCCGAACGCTTTATCAACTCAGGCTATCGGAGCAAAAAACTGGCTCGACCTTTCTCTGAAAGTTTCCTCTAACAATGTTAAACCCGGTGAGAAGGTTGAAGTTACTGTGGTTGCCCTCGGCTTCAATGGCGATTCTGATATCGGCGGTATGCAGATAAAGCTAAATGATGGCTATGCTTCTTCAAGTGAGAAGGCTGAAGGACTTAAACTTGTCGAGATAAGGCATGGGGAGGATCAGCTGCCGGCTAAGTCAGTGTTTAGCAATACTGATTATGGCGAATTTGCTATGTGGTCAGGTGTTGAAGGAACTACTATAAAGGAAGCGCAGAATGCCGATCTTGTTACTTATGTTTATGAAGTTCCGGAAAATGCTGCCAATACAACCTATGGCTTCAATGTTGCTATGAGTTATACGTTCTTCTGCGATACAGATGGAGAACCAATTGATTTTGAAAGAAATATTTCTTATGCCAATATTGAAATAAACAATGGTGATGTGCCAAAAGAGAAGCAAGTGACGATAGATGCCGTTCCATACCTGTATAAAGTAAGTCCCGGTGAAGAATTTACTGTCGATGTTGCTATGCGCGGTTTTGATGCTCCTGATGTCGCAGGATTCCAGTTCAAACTGAATATGCCTTACTATATCGAGTGCCTCGGTCTCGCTGAAACGACAACTTCTAATGGTACAGCTCTGACTTTTAACCCAAAAACCCGTGAAGTCGCTACTGCAAGCCAAATTGGCGAGCCTATAGGCTTTAAGTTCAATGACACGATCGCGAAGATAAGATTTAAGGTGCCGGCTGATTATTTTCAAAGCAGTACTGTTACATTCGGTGTAACTGACGCTTTCGTTTCTGACAGCGAAGGAAATGAGATAAAAGCTGTTTCTATGCAAGAGAATCGTCTGCAAATTGTTGATGATTCTCCTTCTCCTTCTGAACCGGACGGTCTCCTCGGTGACGCTAACCTCGATAAAAAGGTCGATTCTTCCGATGCTTCCGCTGTTCTCGGTGAGTACTCAGAACTTGCTACTTCAGGAAAGTCTACCTTTACTGTTTTTCAGCAGAAGAAAAATGCTGATGTTAATTTCGACGGCAAAATCGACTCTAAGGACGCTTCCGATATCCTCGCTTACTATAGCTTCTGCTCAACCGGCGGTAAGGGTACTATGGAAGAGTGGATCGCTAATTTTAAATAATTTCTTTATGTATTGATCATGTTTGCAGGGACGACTAAGTTTTAGTCCCTGCTGCTGTTTATCCCATTCTAACAGAAAAACCGGCAGCTTTTATTGCTGCCGGTTTTGCGTTTAACGATTTATCGACGAATGACTGTGTATGTAGAATTCCTCCTGACTCGGCTGCCAACCCTTTTCCTTCGGCGGAAAGAGTTTGTCAAATTCTTCGACTGCCTTTGTATCGTCGCATGGAGCGTCTACATCGCTCGGGTGGTAAAACCACTTTCTGCCGTCAAGTACGTCGTCGGTGAGTACCTTTACAAGCAGTGCTGCCGGGTAAAAGTCACCCTCAAAGCACACGTTGTACTTCATACAGCTCTTGTAGCCACGTGCTACGTAATTGTCAGGATTGCCGAAGTTTATCACGACGTCGTAGCCGAGTCCCTTCGCCTTCTCAAATGTGTACTCGAGAAGTGCCTTTCCGTAACCTTTGCGCTGATACTCGGGAAGGACGCAGAGCGGTCCCATTGTGACTATCTGCTTCTCGTTTCCCTGCTCGTCCACAAGCTTTGCTTTGCAGTACATTACACTCGCGATTACTTTTCCGTCACGCTCTATCACATAGTCAAGCTCGGGGATAAAGTCCTCATGGGTGCGCATTATGTGAATGAAGTAATGCTCGAAACAGCCGGGATTGCTGAGATTCCAGAATGCTTCACGGGCGAGATTCTCTACCTCGCGATAGTCGTTTTCGTTTTCTCTGCG
Organism: uncultured Ruminococcus sp.; assembly: GCA_900315975.1. The sequence continues at coordinate 42,365 of ONBA01000022.1, read as the reverse complement.
TATGATGAAATCGTTGTTATTCATTGTTTTTTCCTCCGTAATCTTATACTTCTTTTCGTATCAGACGGGAGGTCTGTGGGGTGAGATAGTATTCGCAAACCTCCCGTTTACGCTGCTATCTCCTTTTTAATAGTATTTTTCAAACACTTTTCTCCTTAGTTTTTTTAACATACTCCGTATGTTGATGCCATTATAACACTTTATTTCCGCCTTGTCAAGATGTGTTATATTTCGTCCATATGTCCGGCATTTCCGGTATTCTTCTCTATTGCCTCTTTTTTGATGAGGTAGGGGTCTTTTATCTCGCGCTGACGCTTATCCATTTCGTACATCGTCTGCTTTATCTCAAAATGCGGAAAGCCTTCCTGCTGTTCAAGCCAGTGATATTTTTCGTTGTTCTTTATCGTTTTGTAGATGAAGTATGCGAATATAATGTGACCTGGCCCTGACATTACAAGTGCTACCAATACTTCGGTCAATGAGTCGGATATCATTGCTGTAAACGCTAACAGATGCACTGCTGTGAGTATCAACGATGCCTTTGAAAAGCGGTTGTCTTTGTTTGAAATGCCTTTGAATCCTGTTATGCTTACGGCGGCGACTATTACCATTAATATCAGAAATATCGGCGATATCATTATTGTATAATAAAGCTCGAATACTATTAAACACATGAATAATCCGCACATTATTCCGCATATCGTTGATTCTTTTTTGATTTTTTTCAGTGCAACTCTGTTCTGACTGTATTCATCTTCAAGTATCATGATCGTCTCCTTATCGTTCAAAGTTTCAATATTATAACAGTATTGTAACATTTGTGTACGAAAATGTCAAGAGTTCTTTATAGTTTATCTCTTTTCAGGTCAGTATTAACAGTTTCTCTATTGATTTTTATAGTAATATGTTGTATAATTATATATAACATAATACATGGGGTGTTTTTATTTCACACCGGAACACTTCTCATTACCCTATTATTTTTCGTTCCGGAAAGGAGTATCCATGAATTTTCTGAACCTTGCTAACAGCTTTCATGCACCTACTTGCATAATCTCTGTGCAGAGAAAGCCTGATGATGAATACGGCGATATCCGCCTTGTTGCCGGTAATAAAAAGTACCTCGAACCTATCGAGCACCCTGTTATGCCCGCTTTTCAGAATATGCCGGGAGTTCCTGAGATTTTCTTTCAGGCTAATACGTTTGTTCCGAATTCGCTTTATGACAGGTATCTCCCTAAAGATATCGGCTTTGAAAAAATATGCTACCGCTCTGCGGTAAAGAAAATCCCCATTCATACTTACGTTCATATGAATGACCTCGACCTGTGGTTCGATATCTTTTGTATGCCTATCGACTACGAAAACGGCGATACCTGCTACTGTGCGTATACCGCTCAGCCAAGTAATCCGGTCGATATCGGTGTAAGTTCGAGTCAGTCGGGTACTGCTTCCGAGGACGTTATTAAAACTTGCATTAAACTCCATAGTACCAACGATTTCAAAAAAACTATGGACGATGTTATTGAGGATATACGTTTGATTTGCCGTGCGGAGGTCTGTACTATTCTCCAGATAGACCAGGATACAGGCGATAATACCGTTCTCGCTACGAGTATCAGCGAGAGATGTTCCGTCAGACCTATCACATCATTCGATGAGTTTGATTATGTCGTCTCAACCTGGCGTGAGATGTTCGCCGGAAGTGACTGCATTATCATCAAGGATAAAAAAGACTGGGACTATGTTCAAAGAATGAACCCCGCGTGGTTCAATAACCTCAAAACTGCCGGAGTTTCAAGCCTTGTTATGTTCCCTCTTCGCTTCGATAACGAGACTCACGGTTACATCTGGGCAAGCAATTTCGATACCACTAATACCATGCGCATTAAGGAAACTCTCGAACTTACTACCTTCTTTATCTCGTCTAAGCTTTCAAGCTATAAAATGCTCGAACATCTGCGGCATCTTAGCTATACCGACCAGCTTACCGGTATACCTAACCGTATAGCTTTTACTGACCACGTTAAGGAACTTATCAAACACAATGAAAAGTTTGCCCTCGTTTCAATAGATATCAACGGCTTCAAAAGTATTAACGATACTATGGGCTTTGAAACCGGTAATAAGGTGCTTATCGAAATTGCTAACCGCTGGAATACTATTGCGGAGGCTAGTCTTACAGGTACTATTGATTATATCGCTCGTATGGGCGGGGACGAATATGCTCTCATTATCCGCGATTATCGCTCAGATGACGAGATCCTTAAAACTATCAGACAGTATGAATCGGTTCTCAGAAACCGCCTTACTGTCGAGGAGTGCGATTTCTACATAACTGCAAGTTTCGGTTACTCTGTTTTCCCCGATGACGCTGTTACAAGCGACAACCTCTTCTCGTTTGCTAACGCTTCTATGAATGAGGTGAAACGTATCAACAGCAGTAACCATATCATTCGCTTCACTCCTGACCTGTTAAAGGTCGAGCATACCCTCGAAATTGAACGAAAACTAAGGACTGCCCTCGAAAATGATACCATCTATTATCAGCTTCAGCCTCAGTTCGACCTTGACCATAAACTCCGCGGTTTTGAGGCTCTTGCGCGTATGAAGGATATCGACGGAAGTGTTATTTCTCCCGGTGAATTCATTCCTGTCGCTGAAAAAGTCGGTCTCGTTGATAAGGTCGATAGTACCGTTTTCAGAAAAGCCGCTATGTTCATTGGCGGTCTTATCGCTAAGACAGGGTCTGATATTATTTTATGTGTGAATGTCTCTGTGAGACACCTGATGAAAAACGATTTCCTCGACGAGGTGAGAGAGATCATCAGTGCGAGTGAGATACCTCCGGGTCAGATTGAAATAGAAATAACTGAGTCGATTATGATAGATTCTGCCGAAAAAGCTCTGCATTGTATTGATGAACTTCATAAAATGGGCGTGAAAATCGCTATCGATGATTTCGGAACAGGCTACTCTTCTCTGAGCTACCTCAATAATTTCCCTGCTAACCTCCTCAAAATAGATAAGTCGTTTATCGATAAAATGAATATGAGTGAGCCTTCTAAGCAGTACGTTGCCGCAATAATATCTATCGGTCATATCATGGGTTTTGAAGTCATCTCTGAAGGAGTTGAACTCCCTGAACAGCTTCAGACTCTCAGGGAAATTGGATGCGATTATATTCAGGGCTTCATCTGGGGTAAGCCTTTGCCGCGTGAAGAAGCTGAAATGCTTATTATTGAATCCGTTAATGAATAAAAAGTGCCGGAGGGATAGTTCCCTCCGGTCAGAGTTCAGATAAACCGTAACAACTATCAGTTTGGGGTTATGTAAGGTCGGTCATGCTTTTTAGTCCTATTGCAAGCGTTGAGGCATTGTGAAGAAGTGCTGATGTTGCCGGCGGAAGTATTCCAAGTACACCAAGTCCTATAAGTGCACCGTTGAATCCTATGATGGTTCGGTAGTTCCTGCCGATTCGCATCATAAGCGCATTGCTGAGACGTTTCAGCTCGGCTAGTGCGTAAAGGTCATCGGCGGAAATTGTGATATCAGCTATCTCTCGCGCTATTGCAGCTCCTGTGCTTATAGCTATTCCTGCATCTGCTTCACTGAGGGCAGGGGAGTCGTTTACTCCGTCTCCTATCATTATTACCTTCCGCCCTGCTTTGTGCTCGGAACGTATAAATGCCGCTTTGTCCTCCGGAAGTACCTCAGCATAATATTCGTCAACTCCGACTTTTTCTGCAACCGCTCTCGCTGTTCGCTCGTTGTCGCCTGTCATCATGACTGCTCGCGTTATGCCGTATTCGTGGAGTTTTTGTATAACGTCTGCGGCTTCGCTCCGGAGTGGGTCTTCTATGCATATCACTGCCGCTACTTCTTCGCCTGTCGCGAGGTAAAGATGCGAATACTCCGCAGGCAGATCACGGTATCTTTCGTCGTCCGGTTCACTGCACTGCTCGTCCTCTATGATAAAATGGTGACTTCCGATAAGTACACGCTCACCGTTGACTGTGCTCGATATTCCGTGCGCTACCACGTATTCCACCTTCGAGTGGAATTCTTCGTGTATCAGTCCCTTTTCTTCGGCTTCGGCTACTACTGCATTCGCTATCGAATGCGGATAGTGCTCCTCAAGACAAGCCGCAAGCCGGAGCATTTCGTCCTCGTCTCGTCCTCCGAATGTTATCACCTTTGCCACTTTCGGTGCGGAATAAGTGAGTGTTCCTGTCTTGTCAAATACTATCGTATCTGCTTCTGCAACTGCTTCCATAAAGCGTCCGCCTTTGACTGTTATCCCTGCCCTTGAACACTCTCGCATTGCTGAAAGTACCGATATAGGCATTGCAAGCTTTAGTGCACATGAGAAGTCTACCATGAGTATCGACAGTGCTTTCGTGACATTTCGGGTTATCAGCCATGTAAGAAGTGTTCCGCCTAAACTCCATGGAACAAGCTTGTCTGCAAGGTGCGATGCCTTGTCTTCGGCGGCAGATTTCATTTTCTCCGATTCTTCTATCATCTTTACGATACGGTCGTAACGTCCGCCGCCTGCTGTATTCTCAACGCAGACTGTACATTCGCCGTCTTCTACTACTGTTCCCGCATATACGTACGCTCCCTCAGATTTGTGTACGGGTACTGATTCGCCTGTCATTGATGCCTGATTTACCATCGCATCACCTGATATAACTTTTCCGTCAAGCGGTATCATTGAGCCTGTTCTTATGATTATCATGTCGCCTTTGTTTATCTCATTCACAGGCATGAGGATTTCCTGTCCGTCGGGGGCTTTTGTCCATACCTGTTCGATTCCGAGTGACATGGTACGTGCGAGGTCGTCTATGGATTTGCGGTGTGTCCACTCGTCAAGAATGTCTCCTACATTCAGCAGGAACATTACTGAGCCGGCAGTTTTGAAGTCGCCGCGTATCAGCGAAACTCCTATCGCCGTAGCGTCAAGAACTGCTACCTCTAATTTGCCGCTGAGCAGACATTTTAGTCCGCGCCATATGTACTTCGCCGCCTTGATAAACGATATAATGCGCCGTATCGGCTGTGGTACTATGAAATTGTTCACGAATCGCTTTATTATTACTCCTGCAAGCTTGTCTTCGTAATAACGGTTAAGTTCGCGTCCGGTATGTTCGGGGACAAGTGCGGTATTCCGCTCGTCGCTGAACGAAAAATGCGACAGCTTGTCGATTATTTCTGCCCTGTCACAGGTGTACGTTATCACAACATCGCAGGTGCGGTCAAATACCTGCACTCGCTTCACTCCGGCTATTGCTGACAGTGCGTATTCTGCGGTGTCTGCCTGCTTCAGCGTCATTCGCTTTACGCAGAAACGAACTCGCATACGTCCATTTGATTCATGCAGTATCTTGCATTTCATATTGTGTCCTCCTATAAAAACAGACCGTCGGAGCGGTCTGCTTTTGATTATTATTCTTCGCTTGCATCTGCGATTTCTTCACATTTATCAGCTATAACGTCTGCTTCCTCTTTCTTGGCTCTCTGCTCGTTTATTTCCTTCGCATCTGCCAGTATATCATCACAGTTTTCACGAACTGTTGTTACTGTCTGCATAACGTCACTCTTTGCACGCAGTACTGCCGCCGTTGCATGAGTGTAGCACTTCTTTGCGTCCTTGCTCGAAAGTACCTTTATTCCGGCTGTTCCGAACAATACTCCGCCTGCGAAAAGTCCGATCTTCTTCCATGGGATATCCTGCATTTTGATCATAATTATCACCTCGTTATTATTCGCGAAAGTTTTGTTTCGTTGATATTATGATACCATATTAATATGTGCTCTTCCGCTCCTATAAGAAAAAGCTGGTATACAATGCTAATATGCGATTTTTGTCGATATTCCGGTGTTCTTGAAGTGAGTCACCCTTATTTGCTCCATTCGGAAACGCTTCGGAGTTGTTCCCATTACAGACCTGAATGCACTCGAAAATTTGCTCGCGTTACTGTATCCTACTTCTTCGGCTATGTCTATGATCTTCATGTCTGTCCCATTCATAAGTTCCGCGGCTTTGAACATTTTCCGCTTCTTTGCGTAGTCGTAGACTGTACAGCAGTATCGTTCCTTGAAACGGTTCTTCAATGTGGTTGTGTTTACCTTGAAAATGCCGGAAAGCTGGTCGATAGTGTAGTGTTCGGATATGTTTTTGCAGATGTATTGTCCTATCTGACCGGATATATTGTCGTGCTTAAAACTAAGCCTGTTATCGTCGCCTAACATTGCTATAAGCTCCAGCACCTTTATTTTCAGCATGGAAGTCCTTGTATTCTTTGCCTCTGTATATATTTCAGAAAATAACTTCCGCATATTGTCGCCGGCTTTGAATATATAGTTTCCGCTGTCGGGAATGTCTGTCAGTATATTGGGTATGTCAAGTATATCCGAAAATGCGGGTTCGCTGTATCTGCGGCTGATGAGAAGTGTTATACTGCAAAAATCAGGTGAGTGTGATATATGACAGTCTGCGCTCCCTTTATTCTGAACTATCATGCAGGTGTCAGCAGTTAGATAGTTGTATTCGTTACCTATCTTGTATTCGCATATACCGCTGATGCAAAAACTTATTGCTAATTTGCCTTTATCTGCAATGCCGTCAGCTGTTCCGACTATCAGCCTTATGTCGGGGAATAGCTGGTATTCTGTCATGTTTTCACCTCGGATACTATTGGAATAATGCTTATTATATACTAACACGGTTATTTTGTGCTAACCAATTTACAAAATTTATGCAAGGAGCTTTTTCCACTCCTTGCCGATTTTACACCATTTAATATGATATCACAATGCTTTTTATGTGTCAATATTGCCTGTTCAAATTTGTTACTGTGCACAAACATATTCCGACACTATATATGTTTTGATAAGCAAACCGCCCAAGTTTTTTCTTGGGCGGTCATGTCTTTATTCAGTTATCAGCTTCCTCATTATTACTAAGTCGTAGGTGTCTATCCTTCCGTCTTCGCACAGGTCTCCGGCTTCCCAGTCGGCAAGGACTGTGTCTGACGATGCAAGAAGCCATTTTCCCAGCGTTACCATGTCGGCTACGTTGAACCCTCCGTCTCCGTTTACATCGCCCTTTACTGACGTGTTTGCTCCGGCTGTGGCTTTGCTGTATACATTCGCGTACATGGTTTCTGCCCATAACTGGCGCATTCCGTCATATCCTTCTGAGTTCGGATGTACTCCGTCTGAACTTAGTCCCCATGTGTTTTCACGGAAGTATTCGTCAAAATCGGGTCCGTGTATTATGCTGTCGCCGTACTCGTCGTAGAGTTTGTCTATCATAGCGTTGTAATAGCCGGTATTTGGTCCGACATCGGGGTTCGTGGAATACGGTATCTTCGGCAGTACCGGCACTTTTCCGGCTTTTAGTATCGCTTCTATCATGTACTTAGTGTTAGCGTAATAGGTCTCTGCGTTGTTCGGGTTTCCCCAGCAGTCATTGGTGCCGTATGCGATGCTTACGTACTTCGCAGGGTTTCCGCTTATCCACCTGTCGATGTTTTCTTTGTCGTCACGGCTTGTTATTCCGCCGATTCCTCCGTTCTGCTGTACCGGAAAGTACCTGTCGTCAAGCCGGTTTACATAGGTTGCGTAGCCGGTACCGTACGCATTTCCCATGCCTCCGGCTGTTATGGAATCACCAAAGAATATCCAGCTGTCACTTACTCCTCCGGTTGCATCGTGAATGTCGAAATTTATGTTGATATTTCCTCCGGTCGCTTTTGTGACCTTCATTCTTATCCAGTTGTATCCGTCCATTTCTATCAGATGCTGACGTGTGCTGTAGGTGTTTCCGGTCACCTCTTCCACGGTCTCCCAGCCGCTTTCTGGATATGTTCCGCCGTCGGCTTTGTTAACTTCTATCGTGTAGTCTTCGGGTTCTTCATTTCTGCTCACGTACATTCCGAGGTCGTCGTAGGAACTGTTGTTGTACCATACCGCTATTACTCGTTTACGCTCTCCGGCAGGTGCTTTGGAAAGGTCGTAGGCAAGGTAATCTTCTGCTGTTGCTCTCCATGATGTGTAGTAAAACTCGTCGTTCGCAAAGCTCGCTCCGTCCGATTTCCCTGAGTATGCCGGAACTCCGCGGCTGATTATGGGATTTGCTGAAAATGCCTGTGCAGTGTCAGATGATGTTATTTCACTGAGTGCCGCGTTTGCCTCTTTGCCTTCATATGCCATTGACGGAACGGCGAAAAATGTGTTCATAGCCATTGCGGCAGTCACCACCGATGTAATTAGCTTTTTCATTTTATATACCTCGCTTTAGTATCAGAAACTTTCTCTCTTTGTGCCACGCAATAACCACCTTACGTCGGTTACTGTTACATCTATTATACATCGCTCGGATTTGAAAAGAAATTACATTTTATATTATTTTTCTGACTTTTTATTCTTTTTTTCCGGATTAAATATCACTGATTATTACTTTAAAGTTCTATCACTTTGTTTGCTATCTTTTCACGAAAACGGATATCGTGTTCGACAAATATCATCGTCGGTTCGTATGCCGTAAGCAGTTTTTCTATCTGCATTCGTGAGAATACGTCTATGTAGTTAAGCGGTTCGTCCCATATATACAGGTGCGCAGGAGTCAGCAGACTTGATGCGATAAGTACCTTTTTCTTCTGCCCCTCTGAGAAATCTTCCATTTTTTTCGTGAACTGCACCCTCTCTAAGTCAAGCTGTCTGAGCAGTGAACCGAACATTGTCCGGTCAAGTCCGTTTTCCTCGCAGTAGTCCCATATACTTCCGCGCAGATGTGAGGTGTCCTGACAGATGTACGATATTATAAGTCCCGATGCTGTTTCACATATGCCGCTTTCTGTGAATTTTCCGAGGTCTGCGTCCATTCCGGCACTTTTCAGTATCCGCTTTATCAGTGTCGATTTGCCGCATCCGTTTTGTCCGACAAGTGCTATCCTGTCTCCGCGTTCAACAGTAAAGGTCATATCGTCTATTATGGTGCGGTCGGAACTGCTGTATGCAAAGCTGTATCCGCGGACATTTACAAGTGTATTCTTGTGATGGGTGAGGGGAGTCAGCCTAAGCTCCGCTATCCGCTCTATATCGTTGAGAAGTCCTTCCTTTTCCTCTATCTCATGCGTGATACGGTTCTCCATCTGCTTTACGCGGCTCTGCATTTTTTTCGTTTTTGCACCAATGAATGAGCGCGTACTGATACAGCGGTCGTGCTCTTTTATCGGGTCGAACCCTATTTTTGTCCGCTCATTTTTGTCCGCCCATTCAGAAGTTCGCTTTGCCGCCTGTTTCAGCTTCTTTATCTCCTTTTTGTGCTTCTCGTTTTCTGCTATTGCAAATTTGTCCCTGCGCTGTTTGTTCTCCCACCATTCTGTGAAGCTGCCGCTCTGCACGTCGATACTCTTCCGGTTAAGAACAAGTACATGGTCGATACAGCGGTCAAGAAGGTCGCGGTCGTGCGATACTAATATGAATCCGCTCTTCGCTGCGAGATACTCCTTTACCGCTTCCCGTGCACTGCTGTCAAGGTGATTCGTAGGTTCGTCGATAAGCAGAAATCCGCCCTCTTCTGAGAATAGCACCGCAAGAAGTACCTTCGTCCGCTCACCGTGACTGAGTTCTTTGAACGGTCGGTACAGTATGTCCGCTTCCTCGTTTAGTTGAGAAAGTTCACATATTACGCGCCATTCCTCGCAGTCAGGTCTGACTTCGGCTATGAACTCTGATGCCGGCTTTTCCATTTGCTCCTCTGTAAGCGTGTAGGGGAAGTACTCAAACCGCACTGATGCACTTATTGAACCTCTGTAGCTGTATCTGCCCATGAGTATGTTCAGAAATGTCGTCTTTCCTTTGCCGTTTCTGCCTATGAATCCGAGTTTCCAGTCGGTATCTATCGAAAATGACACGTCCTCGAATATGTTGTCAAAGCTTCCCTCGTAGTAAAAAGTGAGTCCGTTAACGTTTATCTGTGACATGGCTATCCCTCCAATAAAAGCTGTTTGCCGCCAAACAGTTTTCATCTGTTCCATGACATCAGAAAAGGGGACTACCCTTATGCGGTACTCATTAGTGTCTCGGATAGAGAAACTTAAATGAGCATCAGCATAATGCAGTGCCCCCTCTTTATTCTTAGTTAACGCAAAAAGAGAGGTCATGAAAAGATGATCCACTTTTGGCAACATGATAAGACAGTCATCGACTGCCTGAATTTTTATTCTCATGTGTTCAAAAGCGAATTATCTTTTCATCCTGACACCTCTCTTTTTCTGAATTTTTTATATTATATCACACTCGCGATACCTTGTCAATAACTTTTTCAAATACACGGAGTATTATTTTTGAATAAGTAAACCATTAATATAATTTGTTTACAATTAATCTATAAAGATTCAGCGAAAATATGATATTATAGTTTATCTTAATGCCCTTGCAGATACGCAAATCGGAGATTTGCTCCCTGCATATCGGGCAATTATATCATAACGCTTCGCTTTTATGATATAATTTATTTGTGTTATGATAATTTCGGGCGATTTGCCCAGTAAAGGATGATGATTTATGAAGACATTTCTGATCGGCATTGTAATTCTTTTCGTTGGTGCTGTTCTATACGGAAAACTCAGCGAGAAGGTTATGAAGCCTTCTGACAGGAAAACTCCCGCTTCTGAAAAGTTCGACGGTGTGGACTATGTTCCTATGAAAAAATGGAAAAACAGTCTCATTGAACTCCTGAATATTGCCGGTACCGGTCCTATTCTCGGCCCTATTCAGGGGGCATTGTTTGGTCCGGTCGCATTTATTACTATACCTATAGGCTGTGTCATAGGCGGTGCTTTTCATGACTACATGAACGGTATGATATCTATTCGCAATGACGGTGAACAGATGCCCTCACTTGTGAAAAGGTTCCTCGGAAAACACTTCTACATGGTATACAATGTATGTGTGTGTCTGCTTCTTCTGCTTCTCAGTGTTGTGTTCATATATACTCCCGGTGACCTCTTCGTTACGCAGATCCTCAACCGCGAAAGTACCCTCAGTTCACCGGTGATATGGATAGTTTATGGCGTTATCTTCGCTTACTACATTATAGCTACTCTTCTGCCTATCGATAAGATAATAGGCAGGGTTTATCCCGTATTCGGCGCTGTATTACTGCTTTCGGCGGTCGGTGTATTTATTGGTCTGTTCGCGAAAGGATATGACCTCGATGAACTATGGAATGTACATGATTCTTTTACCAATCCCTTCGGCGAACACTTTATCCCCATTTTCTTCGTGACCGTTGCCTGCGGTATCGTTTCAGGTTTTCACTCTACTCAGGCTACTCTTGTTTCACGTACTGTAGTCGATGAACACCACGGTAAAACAGTGTTCTATGACATGATGATACTTGAAGGCTTTATCGCTATGGTTTGGGCTGCGGCTGCTATGGGTGCTGTGAATATGGGACTTGTTACTAATGATACACTCCATAATGCGCCTACTGCTGTCGTTGGTGTTGTTGCTAAGGATATGCTTGGAAGTGTGGGCGGTCTCATCGCTATTATCGGTGTTATCATTCTTCCTGTGACTTCCGGCGATACCTCCCTCCGTTCTCTCAGAATCATTTTCGCTGAGGCACTTCATATCGACTCTACCAATAAAAAGAACAATCTCATGCTTGCTATCCCGATATTTACCGTTGTTGCCGGTATTCTCATTTACGCAAAGGCTGATTCAAGCGGCTTCAATCTCCTTTGGAGATACTTCTCGTGGGCAAATGAGTCTACTGCTGTGTTCGCATTCGCTATGATATGCGTTTACATGAAAAAGAATGGTATGCCGTACATAATGGCACTCCTGCCCGGAATGTTCTATATGTTCGTAGTCTCAAGCTATATACTCAACGCTCGTATCGGATTCAACCTTCCGTGGACTCCAAGCTATATTGTCGCTTGTGTGACTTCACTCGCTTACGGTACTGCCCTTGTCTGCTGCGGAAACAGCAAAAAGAGTGTACGTACACGTCTTAAATGATATCTCCTTTCATCTCCTTATAAAAATGCAGAGGGCTGAGGCTATGCCTCCATTCGCTCTCTGCATTTTTGATTGTTGTGCATTCATTGACGTCGGTCGCAGCTTCGTGTAATGCCTATGCTGAGATTTTTTTATTCACATTTTATCTATTGACTTTCGATAAGAATAATAATCAGCTTCTTTTGCTCTATAACCGCGGTGCACGCATAGTTCTCGGAATGCTGAAGGGCTTCTACGATGGCTATGACAAGGAAATATCTGAGGTGTTCTCATACGATATTTCGTGATTATTTTATGCTATAAACAGGGAAATTTGTATCAATATCAGCCGCAGGGTATTCCTTGCGGCTGAACTTTTGCGGAACATTGAAAGTCCTTATTACGCTTAGTAATTCATGGTCAGAAATCGCTGTACACTGGCGCTATGCCAATGGCAGTAATCACCTTGCTTAGCCGGTATGGAACGCTCTTTTATATATGAGAATAAAAAAACTATATCTTTAATATACAAAATAACAGTTGACAATCGGCTTGTGAAATTGTACAATATAGCTATACTATTTTGAACGTGGTTTGCCTTTTCTCTGATAAAGGGGGTCAATTATGAAAAAGAAATACGGAATCGCTGCACTTTTTGCTGCTGCTTCACTCTGCACCACTCAGCTTTCGTCTCAGTTCCTTCCTTCATCGGTCACACTTACTGCGGCTGCTGAAAGTCAACAGTACGAAGGTTCTGAGTCCGGTTACTATATGGGCGATGTTAACTCTGACGGTCTTGTCGGTACATCAGATTTGGTTCTCCTCAATAAATGGCTGCTTGCAGTGCCTGATACTCACCTCGAAAACTGGCAGGCTGCTGACTTTTGCAGGGACGAGATGCTTGATGTCTATGACCTGTGTATGCTGAGGCGGCGGATAGTTTCGGGTGATGCACCGGAATGGATATCCCCTGGGGAAAATATTCAGAGTCAGCTGATACCGGCGACTGTCTCCAAATTCGGAAAGCTGACTCCAAGTGTCGGCAATGCCAGAATGCTTTCGATATTCGTGGAGTTCTCGGATACTAAATTTTCAAGACCGCTTCCTGCTGAAACTGTCAGACAACAACTATTCGGAAGCGGTAATAAAGGCTATCCGTATGACAGTATCACTGATTGGTATGAAAGGTCTTCATATGGTAATCTGCACTTCAGCGGCGATGTCTATTATTGCTCACTGCCCGGTACTATGGCGGATTATATGAACGATGACCGCTTCTTCGAGGACTTTGCTATGGCTGTTCTCACAAGTCTCGATTCGCAGATAGATTACTCGGATTATGACGGAAATCAGGACGGTGTTATCGACTGCCTCTCTATCGGTGTGCCACTCGATTACGCTGATGAGGCTCAGAAAGAGTACTGGTGGTCGTGCACTGCTACATGGTGGAAAAACTGGAACTTCTCTCTTGACGGCAAAACACTTAATAAGTACATTATCCTCGATACCCCGCCGTATGAGGATAAACTGAGAAGTCTGAAATCAGTCCTGACTCACGAAATGGGTCATTCCCTCGGTCTGCCCGATTATTACCTTTACGAAGCCGGTGATGATTGGGAGGCTTATTACGGTGATGCCGGCTTTGAGCGTATGGACGATTCTATCGGCGATTTTTCAAGCTTCTCTAAGCTGATGTACGGCTGGCTTCGCGATGATGAGGTGCAGTGGTACAGCGGCGGTACACAGAGTTTTAAACTCCGCGACAGCCTGAAACAGGGAAGCTGTCTGATTGTGCCTGTTGGTTCAGAGGTCGGAGACGTTGCTTCTGAGTACTTCCTTGTCGAATATGTGACTCATAACGGCAATAATGCTGACCTCTATCCGTGGACTCAGGATTCGGGTATTCGTATCTTCCATATTCAGGCTGACCTTAAACCTGTCGACTGGTGGGGCTATACTAATTTCATGTATGAAGGTTTCAGTGATTACTATCTCGGTAACGACTTTTTCCGTGTGACCCGCCTTGTCAATGACGGATTCGGTTTCTATCATTCGGGTGATGTTTGTTCTTACGGTACCAAGAATTTCGCCGCATACGATTCAAACGGCTTGCAGACCATTGATACCGGTATCACTATTGAGATAGGTGAACTGGTAAATGGAGAATATACCGTTACTGTAAGAAAGTGAGTGCAAATAAATCATTTCTCCGGTAAACCCAATTACTCTGTTTTTATTATAAGGCCTTGCTATACTGGTGTACAGAAATGTGAAGCGGGTGTTGGACACAGACTTCCTCAGAGAGTACCCGCTTCACATAACTGTTCAGTGTATAATTGACAATTCCTACAGTGCTGAAAACTGAATTGTTGTTATACTTTTGTGAAGATGTACATATTGCTTTTTAATAACATATATGATATAATGAATGCAAAAGCATTTATTTTTTTATGCCCTTGCAGATACGCAGAATTAAATCTGCTCCCTGCACATCGGGCAATTATAATCATAACGCTTCGCTTTTATGATATAATGAATGCAAAAGCATTTATTTTTTTTATGCCCTTGCAGATACGCAGAATTAAATCTGCCCCCTGCATATCAGGCAATTACATCATAACGCTTATTATGATGCAATGTTATTTAATTATCAATCAAAGGAAAGATAATATGTACACTGGAAAATACAAAATTGCCGGAAAAATCATTGAGGTGAATTCACAGTACAAGAGAGTTCACGACTATTGCAAGGATTATTCGTCGGACGAACCTGCCGACTTTTCTGTGATTATCACTACCGATGATATTTTATTTGAAAAGCAGAAGACGGCTTCAGAGTTTGAATATGAGGGTATTCAAAATCCGGATTTTTCTGACGGTCTGCTTGAGGAAACTGCTGTTTACCGTAAAATTGCTGAGAAAATGCCTGATTATGATTCGTTCGTATTCCATGGTTCAGTTATTGCTGTTGACGGAATTGGGTACCTGTTTACAGCTAAATCCGGTACCGGTAAATCAACCCATACCCGGTTGTGGCGTGAGCGCTTTGGCGATAGGGCGGTTATGGTCAATGACGATAAGCCGTTGATTTCTGTCGGAAATAATGGTATAATAGCTTATGGTACTCCCTATAACGGAAAACACCGCCTCGGCAATAATATTTCTGTACCGCTGAAAGCAATATGTATTCTTGAACGTTCTGCGGAAAACCATATCCGGAGAATTTCTAAGACTGAGGCTTATGCTATGCTTTTACAGCAGGTGTACCGTCCGCATGATAACGTTCAGATGTCAAAAACTCTGAAACTTGTGGACAAAATGGCGGAGTCTGTCGAACTTTACAGGCTCGGCTGCAATATGGATATTGATGCGGCAGATGTCGCTTACAACGGAATGAAAGGATAATTGATATGAAAATTAACAGCGGCTTTTTAGCACATGATGACGGTGAACAGAAACTTCTCGTTTCGACTGGTGCAACTAAGTTTTCAGGACTTGTCCGCAGTAATGAGACTGCCGGTTTTATTATTGAGTGTCTCGAAAAGGATACTACTGTGGCTGAGATAGTTGAAAAAATGCAGAAGAAGTACGACGGTCCGAAAGAAGCTATGGAGCGCGACGTAAAGAAGATAATCGAACAGCTCAGAAATATCGGGGCGATAGACGACTAATGGGTAAGGTACAGCTTGAGCAGCTTGAACGACATGGCAGTTATCTTAGTGTACCGAGCGGCATAAGTATGCGTCCTATGATTTATGGCGGACGTGACGCGGTGCTTATTAAAAAAATTACAAAAAAACCTGAGCGATATGACCTTGTAATGTATGTTCGACCAAATATGCAAGGTGTTATTCATCGTGTGGTTCGGTTTGAAAACGGAAAATATATCATCATCGGAGATAATTGCTGGCAATATGAATATGTTGAGCCTAAGCAGATCAGGGGGATTGTGACTGAGTTTTGTCATAAGGGCAAATGGCATTCCGTTGATGAAAAACTATACTTGTTTTATGTTCATTTATGGGTGGATCTTGTGTTTATCAAACGCCCGTTGTTTTATGTTCGTGATAAAATGAAAAGGCTGATAAAACGATGAAGAATAATGCTGTAAAATGGCTTTATTCGGTCACCGGCAGAAAAAAGTGGAACGTACTATGGCTCATTATAGTTCAGGCTCTTAATGGTGCGAGCGGCGTTTTTTACGCGCTTCTTCTTCGCAATATCGTTGACAACGCTGCCGAAGGCAACAAAAATGACTTCTGGATTTATGTGCTTCTGATACTCCTGCTTGTGCTTGCTCAGATAGCTCTGAGAGCAGTGATACGCTGGCTGGAAGAACTTTCGCGTGCATCGTTTGAGAACATTTTCAAACAGCGACTTCTCGACAATATCCTCAGAAAAGATTTCGGTACTGTCAATGCTGTACACTCCGGAGAGTGGCTGAACCGCCTCACCAATGATACGGTGGTGGTTGCGCAGAACAGCGTTGAAATACTCCCCGGACTTGCCGGAATGGTCGTGAAAATGATAAGTGCTATCGTGATGATGATTTTCCTTGATTACCGCTTTGCACTTGTTCTGCTGCCGGTCGGGGTGGTCCTGTTTTTCACAACTTACGGCTTCCGCAAGGTGCTGAAAAAGATGCACAAGAATATTCAGGAAAGTGACGGAAAACTCCGCGTATTCCTTCAGGAACGTCTCGGCAGTCTTATGATGATACGCTCGTTTGCTGCGGAAGAACAGACTGAACGTGAAGCTGTTGAAAAAATGTCGGGACATAAAAAGTCGCGCATGAGACGTGTACGCTTCTCGAACTTCTGCAATATAGGCTTTCAGGCGGGTATGCAGGGAATGTATGTTGGCGGAGTTATTTACTGCGGTTACGGTATTCTCACCGGTGCGATAAGCTACGGTACTCTTACTGCTATAACTCAGCTTATCTCTCAGATACAGGCGCCGTTTGCGAATATTACCGGATATCTGCCTAAGTATTATGCTATGACTGCAAGTGCAGAACGTCTTATGGAAATTGAAGATTTCGAGAATGACTCAGATATTCAGCCTATGGATATTGACAGTACCCTTGAATTCTATCGTAACGATTTCAGGTCTATGGGTCTTGAAAATGCCTGCTTTGCGTATTATCCATCCGGTGACAGCGTTCGCAGACTCAGTAAGGACGCTATGCCGGAAGTGCTGAAAAATATCAGCGTCGAAATAGGAAGGGGACAATATGTTGCATTCACCGGTCACAGCGGATGCGGAAAGTCTACAGTGCTGAAGCTTCTGATGTGCATTTACAAGCTCGATTCCGGAAGACGCTTTGTTTCCGATATGTCGGGAAATACAGAGGAGCTTTCTGCTAAGTTTCACCGCCTTTTTGCTTATGTTCCGCAGGGCAATCAGCTTATGTCAGGAACTATAAGAGAGATTGTCTGCTTCGCGGATAAGAGCAGTATCGCCGACGATGAACGTATCCGGAATTCCCTCAGAATAGCGTGCGCAGACGAGTTTGTTAATGAACTTGACGACGGTGCCGATACCATTCTCGGTGAGCGCGGTACCGGTCTTTCTGAGGGTCAGATGCAGCGTATCGCTATTGCGAGAGCTGTGTTCTCTGAGTGCCCGATACTGCTTCTTGACGAGGCTACAAGTGCTCTTGATGAAGCTACTGAGAGAAAGGTGCTTGAAAATCTTAAAAATATGACCGACAAAACTGTAGTGATAGTTACTCATCGTCCTGCCGCCCTCGATATCTGCGACAGGATACTGCAATTTACCGAAAACGGAGTGATTGAAAATGGAAAAAGCTGAGTACAGAAAAAACGCTTCGGATATGATTTATCTGACAGCCTGCGCTATAAACGGAAAAACTCCAAAGCAGGAGCGTATAGATAACCTTGACCTTCCGGCACTTTTTGAGGTCTGCCAGAATCATATCCTGACCGCGTGCACTGCTTATGCTCTCGAATCCGCAGGGGTTAAGGATAATAATTTCACTCAGGCTAAGGAAAAGTCTATCCGTAAGAATATCCTCCTTGATGCGGAACGCTCCAGGATACTTAAACGTCTTGAATCTGAGCGTATATGGTATATGCCCCTTAAAGGCTCGCTGTTAAAGGACTGGTATCCAAAACTCGGTATGAGGCAGATGTCAGATAATGATATCCTTTATGACGGCAGTTTCCGTGCTCGGATAAAGGACATTATGATTGATATGGGGTTTACCTGTGAACACTTCGGAGTATGTAATGACGATGCTTATTTCAAACAGCCTGTATGCAACTTTGAAATGCATAATGAGCTTTTTCATGTTGCAAATATCGGCAGATTTCATGAGTACTATGAGAATGTGAAAGACAAGCTCATTAAGGACGAGAATAACGAGTTCGGCTATCATTTTACTGACGAGGATTACTATATTTACATCATTTCTCACGAATATAAGCATTTTGCACTTGGCGGTACCGGAGTTCGTTCACTCGTCGATACGTATATTTATCTGCGAAAATTCGGCAATTCCCTTGACTGGAACTATATCGGTGATGAACTGGAAAAGCTTGATATTGTTGATTATGAACGCAATAACCGCGAACTTGCTATGAAGGTTTTCACATTCAAGCCGCTTACTCCTGAAGAAAAAAAGCTGCTCGACTATTATGTTGTGTCCGGTACCTATGGAAATGAAATCAACATGGTAAACAATAAATTGCAGAGAGACGCAGGCGGTTCAAAATTCAGGTATATTTTCATGCGATTCTTCATTCCTATGAATAAGATACAGGCATGGTATCCGTTTTTCTATGAGCATAAGTGGCTGATTCCGGTGCTGTGGATATACCGTATTTTCAAGGGGATTTTCGTGAAGAGAAAAAAACTGTTTGGGGAATTTAAGCGATTGCTCAAAAAATAGTTAATGACTGTAGTATGGCGTTTACGGCTTTAAAGCTGTGAACGCTTTTTATTATGTGCAAAATGTGCAAAACTGGTGTGACCTTTTCACGAGCCTAAGAAAGTTTGAAACCTCACACCAAAAATGCACATTTTGCACATCATGGTCAATCATTATGCTTTTAGCAGTGAACGGAATCTTTTCATAGCTTCAGCTGTATTTTCCTTGCTGTTAAATGCTGTCAGGCGGAACCAGTTATTACCGTTTTTGCCGAAGCCTGCACCCGGAGTTCCCACGACTCCGGCTTTTTCAAGCATGAAGTCGAAGAAGTCCCAGCTGTTCATTCCAAAGGGACACTCAAACCATATGTATGGGGAGTTGATACCGCCTGTAAAGCGGATATTCAGCTCCTTCATAGTTTCTGAGATGATACGCGCATTTTCCATGTATGATTCAGTCATTGCCCTTGCTTCTGCAATTCCATCGTCAGTGAATACTGCTTCTGCGGCACGCTGTATCACGTAGGGTACACCGTTGAATTTTGTGCACTGGCGACGGTTCCACATCTTGTTAAGACTCATTGTTCTGCCGTCAGATGTCACAGATGTGATAGACTTCGGCACGATAGTGTATCCGCATCGTGTACCCGTAAAGCCGGCTGTTTTCGACAGTGAGCAGAACTCGACTGCACACTTCTTTGCCACCTCTATCTCATAAATTGAATGCGGCAGGCTTTCGTCTGAAACAAAGCTTTCATAGGCTGAATCAAAAAGGATAACTGCATCATTTTCAAGTGCATAGTCCACCCACTCCCGAAGCTGTGTTCTGTTGTAGCAGGCTCCTGTGGGATTGTTTGGCGAGCATATATAAATGATGTCAGCATGGACACTTCTGTCGGGCATAGGCAGGAAATCGTTTTCCGCAGTTCCGTTTATGTAGACGATATTTCTGCCGTTCATGGTATTGGTGTCCACATATACCGGATAGACAGGGTCGGGGATAAGGACAATGTTATCCTTGCTGAAAAGGTCTGTTATATTACCTGTGTCGGACTTTGCGCCGTCTGAAACGAATATCTCGTCAGCGTCGAGTTCAACACCGTATTTACTGTAATGTCCTGCAATTGCCGCCCTGAGAAAGTCATAACCCTGTTCAGGACCGTATCCGCGGAATGTTTCAGCGTTTCCCATTTCCTCAGCCGCTGAGCGCATAGCCTCAACAACTGTCCTGCCGAGTGGGAGAGTGACATCGCCTATGCCAAGACGAATTACCGACTTTTCGGGGTTCTTCTCCTTGAACGTGTTTACTCTCTTTGCAACCTCACTGAAAAGGTAGCTGTCTTTCAGGTTGAGAAAATTATCGTTAAATTTAGCCATAGTGTCCTCCGTTATATTTCTCCGTCAAATACAAATTCTGCCGGACCTGTCATGTATATATGACCGTCGCTTTCTTTCCAGTCTATGATAAGTTCTCCGCCGAGAAGCTCTACACGTACAGGTCCGCGCGGACAAATGCCGTTGAGGTAAGCCGCCGCAACTGTTGCACACGTACCCGTACCGCAGGCGAGAGTCTCGCCTGCACCTCGCTCCCACACACGCATTTTCAGGTGGACAGGGGAAAGCACTTCCGCGAATTCTATATTGGATTTGCGTGGGAAGTGTTCATCGACCTCGAATTCTTTTCCGTAACGCTCTACATTGAATCTGCTGACGTCTTCGCTGATGAATGTTACGGCGTGCGGATTACCCATAGATACGCAGGTAAACGTGAATTCCCTGCCGTAAGCTGAAAGTTTCAGGTCTGTGACAGGTGACTTTTCCGCTGTTACGGGTATCTCAGCGGCTTCGATTATGGGTGCACCCATATCAACGGTCATGGTCCGGGCAATATCATTTTCATCGGTTTGGATAGTTATGTGCTTTGTACCTGCGAGAGTTTCTACTGACAGCTTACGCTTGTGAACGATATTGCGGTCGTATACATACTTTGCAACACAGCGTACAGCGTTTCCGCACATTTCCGATTCGCTTCCGTCAGAGTTGAACATACGCATACGGCAGTCAGCGATATCACTCGGAAGTATCAGCACAAGACCGTCTGAGCCGATGCCGAAATGTCTGTTGCTGACAGCTTTTGCGACCTGTCCGGGAGAGCTTATGCTCTCCTCAAAACAGTTGACGTATATATAGTCATTGCCGCAGCCTTGCATTTTGGTGAATCTCATAGTCTCACACTCCGAAAAGAAGCTTGTCATATGTCGGGAAGGGGTAGTAGTCCTCGGCAGTCATGGTTTCAGCCTTGTCAGCGGCATTGCGGAGTTTATCCATTGCAGGGAGGATAGTGTCGCGTATAAACTCGGATGCCGGAACTATCTCACTGATATTTTTCAGCTCTGCTACTGCTTTTTCAACCTCGGCAGTTGCAGTGTCCATTTCGTCTATAAGCTCTGAAAGCTCGGAAACAAGCCTTGTTTCGTACTTGCAGGCAGCTTCCGAAACACTCTTTTTAACCGCGACTGCACTTGCTGTATCAGATGCAAATCTTGCAACCGCCGGAATTATTTCCTTGCGAGCCATGTCTATCATTGTGACAGCTTCGATGTTGACAGTCTTTATGTAGTTTTCGAGCATGATGTCGCGGCGCGAGAATATCTCTGCCTCAGTGAAGATACCGTGTGAAGTGAGCATTTCAACGTTTTTCCTGTCGCAGATGTGGGGCATTGCGTCAGCGGTTGTCTTAAGGTTCATAAGTCCGCGCTTTTCAGCCTCTGCTAACCATGCATCGTCGTAGCCGTTGCCGTTGAAGATGATGCGTTTATGCTGTTTTATAGTGCGCTTGATGAGTTCATGGAGAGAAGTATTGAAATCGTCCGACTTTTCAAGTTCGTCTGCAAACTGTTTAAGTACCTCCGCAACTGCCGCATTGAGGTGGATATTTGCGCAGGAGATACTGTTCGACGAGCCGAGCATACGGAACTCAAACTTGTTGCCTGTGAATGCAAACGGAGATGTACGGTTACGGTCGGTAGAGTCCTTGCTGAACTGTGGCAGCACGTCAACTCCGAGTTTCATTTTTTCCTTTGCAGTGCCGCCGTATGGGGTGTCAGTCTCGATAGCATCGAGGACTGCTGTAAGTTCGTCGCCGAGGAATATAGAGATAACGGCAGGCGGAGCTTCATTTGCACCGAGACGGTGGTCGTTGCCTGCGGTAGCTACGGACAGTCTCAGAAGGTCCTGATAATCGTCAACAGCTTTGATGACTGCCGCAAGGAAGAGCAGAAACTGTGCATTTTCAGCCGGAGTTTCACCGGGCGAGAGAAGATTTTCACCCTGGTCTGTGGAGATAGACCAGTTATTGTGCTTGCCTGAACCATTTACTCCTGCAAACGGCTTTTCATGCAGCAGGCAAACGAGGTTATGACGCTGTGCAACTTTCTGCATTACCTCCATGGTAAGCTGGTTGTGGTCGGCGGCGATATTTGTTGTATCGTAGATAGGAGCAAGTTCATGCTGAGCGGGTGCAACTTCGTTGTGCTTTGTTTTAGCGAGTATACCGAGTTTCCATAATTCGTGGTCGAGGTCAGCCATATACTCTGCAACTCTTGGCTTGATAGAGCCGAAATAGTGGTCGTCCATTTCCTGACCCTTGGGCGGCATTGCACCGAAAAGAGTGCGGCCGGTCATGATAAGGTCTTTACGCTTCTTCCACATATCACGGTCAACGAGGAAGTACTCCTGCTCGGGTCCGACGGAGGTCTTTACGCTCTTTACGCTTGTGTTTCCGAAAAGCTTTAAGATACGCAGTGCCTGCTTGTTGATAGCCTCCATAGAGCGGAGAAGCGGTACTTTCTTATCAAGTGCTTCACCTGTGTATGAACAGAAAGCTGTCGGGATATAAAGTGTACCGTCCTTGACGAAAGCGTATGAAGTGGGGTCCCATGCAGTGTAGCCGCGAGCTTCAAATGTTGCACGAAGTCCGCCTGACGGGAATGAGGAAGCGTCAGGCTCACCCTTTACAAGCTCCTTGCCTGAGAATTCCATGATAACTCTGCCGTCAGGGGCAGGGGAGATAAAGCTGTCATGCTTCTCGGCGGTAACACCTGTCATTGGCTGGAACCAGTGAGTGTAGTGGGTTGCACCAAGTTCTATCGCCCAGTCTTTCATTGCGGCGGCTACAGCGTTAGCGACTGAAATATCGAGCGGAGTTCCTCTGTCGATAGTGCGCTTCAGAGACTTGTAAACCTTTTCAGAAAGTGTTGCTTTCATTATTCTGTCGTCAAATACCATTGAGCCGAAATATTCTGTTACCTTTTCCATAATTATTCTCCTTTTCTATCAAGCGATGCTCTTATAAAATCAGCAAAGAGCTTATGCGGTTTGTTTGGACGTGATTTGAATTCTGGGTGGAACTGTACTCCCACGAACCACGGATGTTCAGGAAGTTCCACTATTTCTACGAGCTTTTCATCAGGTGAAAGACCTGCTATGTAAAGTCCGTTTGATGTCAGAACTTTTCTGTATGCATTGTTGAATTCGTAGCGATGGCGGTGGCGTTCATATATAAGCTCATCACCGTAGATTCTGCGGCAATCCGAGTTTTCCGAGAGCTTGCACGGATACAGACCGAGCCGCATAGTGCCTCCCTTTTCAGAGACATTTCGCTGTTCGTCCATAATGTCTATAACGGGGTAGGGAGTTTCACCGAATTCGGCAGAATTTGCCCCGCTGAGATTGCATACATTTCTCGCATACTCGATTACCGACATCTGCATACCAAGACATATTCCAAAGAATGGAACTTTATTTTCACGAGCATAGCGTATTGACTCTATCATACCCTCAATTCCGCGGTGACCAAATCCGCCGGGGACGATGATACCGTTGCAGTCAGCAAATATATCAGCGGCATTTTCTGCTGAGACTTCCTCCGAGTCTATCCATTTTATATCAACTGCCGCATCGTTGACTATGCCGCCGTGACGGAGTGCTTCTGCGACAGAGAGATAAGCGTCGTGGAGTTCGACGTATTTGCCGACAAGTCCGATAGTAACATTTTTGTTCGCATTCTCTGCACGGTGTACCATTTCTGTCCATTCGGTGAGGTCGGGGTTACTGTCCGTAAGACCGAGATGACGGCAGACAGAGTGGGCAAGTCCCTCATCTTCAAGCCACAGAGGAACTTCGTAAAGCGACGGTGCTGTAAGATTTTGTATAACGTCTTCCTTTCTGATGTTGCAGAAGAGTGCTATCTTCTCAGCCATGTCATCGGGGATTCGCTTTTCTGTGCGGCAGACAATGATATCAGGCTGTATGCCAATGGAAAGAAGTTCTTTTGTTGAGTGCTGAGTCGGCTTTGATTTGAGTTCCTCAGAACCTGCAATGTACGGAACAAGAGTAACGTGGATATAGCATACATTTTCGCGTCCCTGTTCAGTTCCGACCTGACGTATCGCCTCAAGGAACGGAGTAGACTCGATATCACCTACAGTTCCGCCTATTTCGGTTATAACAACGTCTGCACCGGCTTCGTTTGCGGCACTGTAGACTCTGTCTTTTATCTCATTAGTGATGTGCGGTATTACCTGCACAGTTCCGCCGAGATAGTCGCCGCGGCGTTCTTTGGTGATAACATTCCAGTATATCTTGCCGGTCGTCACATTGGAGTGTACAGAAAGGTTTTCGTCCACGAAGCGCTCATAGTGACCGAGGTCAAGGTCTGTTTCGGCACCGTCATCAGTAACGAACACCTCTCCGTGCTGAAACGGAGACATAGTTCCGGGGTCTACATTGATGTAGGGGTCGAACTTCTGTATCGTCACCTTATACCCGCGCTGTTTGAGAAGTCTGCCGAGAGAAGCCGCTGTGATTCCTTTGCCGAGTCCTGAAACGACTCCGCCTGTTACAAAAATGAACTTTGACATTTGCTTATGCTCCTTGAAATACATTTATGTGAAAGACACTGCGGACATTTGGAGAATTTATCAATATGCATTGTTTTTTACGTCCGCAGTGCCTCTGTCACCTTATGATTTTTCCCATTCTTCCGAATCATGAAGGGCATTGTATCCCTCTTCACCGGTTCGTATCTTTATGACGTTTTCAATGCCGTAGATGAACATTTTACCGTCACCGTAGTTTCCGGTATAGAGAGCGGATTTTGCTGCTGCAATGACCTTTTCGACAGGTACGGCACATACTGCTATCTCTGCCTTTACCTTAGGAAGAAGGTTCATTTCTACTGTCGTGCCGCGGTAGTAGTTACGCTGACCGTTCTGCATTCCGCAGCCTATAACGTTTGTTACTGTTATGCCTTTTACATCTATAGACTCCATTGCCTGAATGAAGTCCTGAAGCTTCTGCTGCTTGAAGATAACGACTATATTGGTCATTTTTGGTCTGCCGTCCGGTGAGGGAACAGAGTAGTTCTTAACCTCTACAGCCTCATCGACAGGAACCGCCGGTGCTTCGGGAGTTCCGACCTTCTTAACGCTCTTTGCGTCGTCCTTTGTGTATCCGAATACTGAAGCATCGTTCATTGCGGGAGCGAAATCAGCATAAGAGGAGATGAGTCCGTGCTCTGTAACATCGAGACCGATGATCTCTTCCTGCTCGGAAGCGCGGAGACCGATAGTCTTTTTAATAAGGAAGAATACAGCTACCATTGAAATTGCTGTAAATACTGCGATAGCTGCGAAGCCTGTGAGCTGTCTGCCGAGGAGTCCGAAGCCGCCGCCGTAGAAGAGACCTGCGAGCTGGTTGCCGTTCTCGTCAACGAGTGAATAGCCGGGAACATCAGGGTTTGCAAGAAGTCCTACAGCGATCGTGCCCCAGATACCATTCATCATGTGGACTGCTACTGCACCTACAGGGTCGTCGATGTGGAGAACGTAGTCGAGGAACCATACACCGAAGCATACGAGAAGTCCGGATACGATACCTACGATAGTTGAACCGAGTGCGTCTGTTACGTCACAGGGAGCTGTGATGCCTACGAGACCTGCGAGTGAAGCGTTGAGACACATGGAAACATCGGGCTTGCCGTACTTTATCCATGTGAATATCATGCAGGTAACTGTTGCGATAGCGGGAGCAACTGTTGTAGTGAGGAATACCGAGCCGAGCTGGTCGATAGATGTACAAGCAGCTCCGTTGAAACCGTACCAGCCGAACCAGAGAATAAATACGCCGAGTGCGCCGATAGTGAGGTTATGACCGGGGATAGCGTTTACCTTTACGCTGCCGTCCTTAGCCTTTGTGAATTTGCCTATTCTGGGTCCGAGGATAGCTGCACCTACGAGAGCTGCGATACCGCCGACCATGTGGATATGTGCTGAACCTGCGAAATCGTGGAATCCCCACTTGCTGAGCCAGCCGCCGCCCCAGCCCCAGTGTGCTTCAATGGGGTATACAACTGCGCTTATGATAGCTGAGTATACACAGTATGAAAGGAACTTTGTTCTTTCAGCCATAGCACCTGAAACTATGGTAGCTGTAGTTGCACAGAATACAAGGTTGAATACGAAGTTTGACCAGTCGAATGAGCCGTAGGAAGTGAAGATGTCAAATCCGGGCTGACCTATTATACCGACAAGGTCTTCACCGAAGAGAAGTCCGAAGCCGATAACAATGAAAACTACTGTACCTATACAGAAGTCCATTAAATTTTTCATTATGATATTGCCTGCATTCTTTGCGCGGGTAAAACCTGTCTCTACCATCGCGAAGCCTGCCTGCATAAAGAATACGAGGGCAGCGCCGATCAAAAACCATACACCGAAAACTACGCCGTTCGTGCTTTCTGTCGCTTGCTGTAATATCGTCTGAGCGTCCATAATAGCTCCTCCTTAAAAAAATAATGTGATAACAGCTTAAAAAACTCAAAAGGGTGCATGAAGCCATTTCTGACCTCATACACCCCTTTGTGTATGGAATTAGCGCTATAAACCAAAAAAAGAGCTACGGATACCATATCCGCAGCTCCCTTGCTGTTTACAATGCCATTATATCGCTTTGAGAGAGAATTGTCAATAGCTTTTCTGAAATTTGACGTATCGCACATTTTTGATTTCGTGCTAGCTGAAAATAACTGTGGAAATTCTACGAAACTGCAAAATTTCACTCATCGCCTATTGACATTTACACTTCAACGTGCTAATATAAATGCAGGAACAAAGACGTTTGAGCAGACTATCTGTCTGCCCGGACGTCTTTTTATTTTATCAGTGCAGATCAATGGCGCTCTGCACCTGAAAGGCAAGTGAAGGATATGGATAATTTCAGAAAAGAAGCTCCATATGAGCAGCAGGGACTCTATGACCCACGATTTGAACATGATAACTGCGGAATAGGTGCTGTCGTGAATATCAAGGGAGAGCAGTCACGTTATGTTGTTGACAGTGCACTCACTATAGTTGAAAAGCTTGAGCACCGTGCAGGAAAAGACGCTGAGGGTAAGACCGGTGATGGCGTAGGTATTCTTGTTCAGATGCCTTATGACTTCTTTATAAGTGAAACAGAAAAACTCGGATATGACATCGGTGCAAAGGGCGATTTCGGCGTTGGAATGTTCTTCTTTCCGCAGAATGAAATGAAACGCCGACAGGCTATGAAGCTGTTTGAGCTGATAGTAAACAAAAACGGCATTGAACTGATTTGCTGGCGCGATGTACCGGTATCGCCAGATATTCTCGGACATAAGGCACTTGAAAGTATGCCTTATATTATGCAGGCATTTGTAAAGCGTCCTGAGAAATGTCATGCAGGACTCGAATTCGACCGCAGACTCTTTATAGCAAGACGTGAGTTTGAGCAGTCAGACGAGAATACCTATGTCTGCTCACTTTCAAGCCGTACTATCGTATACAAGGGAATGTTCCTCGTTGACGAGTTAAGACGTTTTTATACAGACCTCCAGAGCGATGACTTTTCTTCAGCTATCGCGATGGTGCATTCACGCTTCTCTACTAATACTAACCCAAGCTGGCAGAAGGCTCACCCGAATCGTTTTATAGTCCACAACGGCGAGATAAACACTATCACCGGCAATGCCGACAAGATGCTTGCACGCGAAGAAACTATGTCATGTGAGGCACTGAAAAATGATATGTACAAGGTGCTTCCTGCAATAAATGTTAACGGCTCAGACTCCGCAAGACTTGACAATGCTCTTGAATTTATGGTGATGTCGGGAATGCCCCTTCCGCTTGCGGTTATGATAACAATTCCGGAGCCGTGGAAAAATGACAGGACCATTTCACGTTCAAAGTATGACCTTTATCAGTATTACGCAACTATGATGGAGCCGTGGGACGGTCCTGCGTCTATCATTTTCTCTGACGGCGACGTTATGGGAGCAGTGCTTGACAGAAACGGACTGCGTCCGTCACGCTATTGCGTAACAAGTGACGGATATCTTATTCTCTCATCGGAGACAGGCTGTATAGACATTCCTGCGGAAAAAATTGTGAAAAAGGACCGTCTCCGTCCCGGAAAAATGCTTCTTGCAGACACTAAGCAGGGACGTATTATTGAGGACGATGAGATAAAGTCAGAATATGCACTCCGTCAGCCTTACGGCGAGTGGCTGGACGCTAATCTTGTACGTCTCCACGACCTTCATATTCCCAACAAAGGCGTGCAGACCTACTCAAAAGAGGAACTTGAAAAACTGCAAAAGGCATTCGGCTACTCTTATGAGGATATCCGTACATCTGTACTTCCAATGGCTGAAAAAGGTGCAGAGCCTATTGCTTCTATGGGAAGTGACATTCCTCTGCCGCCGCTTGATAAGCAGTCTCCGCCGCTTTTCAACTACTTCCGCCAGCTTTTTGCACAGGTGACTAATCCGCCATTCGACGCTATCCGTGAGGAGATAGTCACAGATACAAGCGTCTATATAGGCAAGGACGGCAATCTCCTTGAAGAGCGTCCTGAGAACTGCCACGTTCTCAAAATCGAGAATCCGATACTTACTGAAACGGATATGCTGAAAATAAAGGCACTCAGTTCAGACGGTCTGAAAAGTGCGGTGATACCTATCACTTATTACATTGGCACACCGCTCGAAAAGGCTATAGAGAGACTCTTCATTGAGGCTGACAAGGCTTACCGCGACGGTGCGGCTATCCTCATTCTTTCCGACAGGGGGGTGGACGAATTCCATTGCCCGATACCGTCGCTCCTTGCAGTTTCCGCTCTCCAGCAACACCTCGTTTCCACCAAAAAACGTACTTCTGTTGCAATGATACTTGAGTCAGCAGAACCAAGAGAAGTTCACCATTTTGCGGCACTTCTCGGCTATGGTGCGTGTGCTGTTAACCCATATCTCGCACACGAAACTATCCGCTCACTCATTGAGGACGGTACTCTTGACAAGGACTTCTATGCGGCTGAGGACGACTATAACTCGGCTATTCTTCACGGTATCGTAAAGATAGCTTCAAAAATGGGAATTTCCACTATACAGTCCTATCAGGGAAGCAAACTCTTTGAAGCAGTCGGTATATCGTCAGAGCTGATAGACAAATACTTCTCCGGAACTGTAAGCCGTATCGGCGGAATTGGAATTTCTGATATAAGCCGGCGCACTGAAAAACTCCACACAGCTGCTTTCGACCCGCTCGGACTTGCAGTTAACGGAAATATCGCAAGTGCAGGCAGCCATAAACTGCGCAGCGGGAAGTCCGAACATCTCTACACTCCCGAGACTATACATCTGCTTCAGCAGGCTGCAATGACAGGCAGCTACGAAACATTCAAAATGTACAGTGAAAGCCTCACCCATGAGGACAATGAGCTTACACTGAGAAGTCTGCTCGATATCAGATTTGACGAAAACGGCGGTATTCCGCTTGATGAAGTTGAGTCAGCAGAGAGTATCTGCAAACGCTTTAAAACAGGTGCAATGTCCTACGGCTCTATTTCGCAGGAAGCACACGAATGTATGGCTATAGCCATGAACCGTATCGGCGGAAAGTCCAATAGCGGAGAGGGCGGAGAAAGTCCTGAAAGACTGAACTCCGACCGCTGTTCTGCTATCAAGCAGGTCGCTTCGGGACGTTTCGGAGTTACAAGCGAATACCTTGTTTCCGCTCAGGAGATACAGATAAAAATGGCTCAGGGTGCAAAGCCCGGTGAAGGCGGACATCTGCCGTCTGGAAAGGTGTATCCGTGGATAGCAAAGACTCGCCACTCTACAGCAGGTGTAGGACTTATCTCACCTCCGCCCCACCACGATATCTACTCTATCGAGGACTTGGCACAGCTCATCTACGACCTCAAAAATGCCAACGATAAAGCTCGTATATCCGTAAAGCTCGTTTCGGAAGCAGGTGTGGGAACTGTTGCGGCAGGTGTTGCAAAAGCAGGTGCACAGGTGATACTTATTTCCGGCTATGACGGCGGAACCGGTGCTGCACCGAGAAGCTCCATATACAATGCAGGTCTGCCGTGGGAACTCGGACTTGCTGAGGCTCATCAGACCCTTATGCTCAACGGTCTGCGTTCAAGAGTGCGCATAGAGACTGACGGCAAGCTCATGACCGGAAGAGACGTTCTTGTTGCGGCACTCCTCGGTGCTGAGGAATTCGGCTTCGCAACAGCTCCGCTTGTAACAATGGGATGCGTGATGATGAGAGTGTGCAACCTCGACACCTGCCCTATGGGAATCGCTACGCAGAATCCCGAACTGAGAAAGCGTTTCCGCGGAAAACCGGAGTACATCGTGAATTTCATGCACTTCATAGCTCAGGAGCTTCGCGAATATATGGCAAAGCTGGGTATACGTACAGTCGATGAGCTTGTGGGACGTACTGACCTTCTTGTACCAAAAAAGAATACTCACGGTATCGACTTTTCGGCTATTCTCGGTACTTCGTGCGTACAAAGCAAGCCGCATTTCGATTCGGCTGATGTTTACGATTTTGCACTTGACAACACCATAGACAAGCGTGTTATAATGAAGAAGCTGGGAAGTGCACTGAAAAACGGTTCAGCTAAGACTATATCAGTCGATGTTGTTAATACTGACCGCTCTGTAGGAACTCTGACAGGCGCGGAAATTACACGTATCCACGGTGAAAACTCACTTGCAGATGATACCTTCACAGTAAAATGTACAGGAAGCGGCGGACAGTCTTTCGGAGCGTTTATTCCGAAAGGACTTACTCTTGAACTCTGCGGTGACAGCAACGACTACTTCGGCAAGGGACTTTCGGGCGGAAAGCTTGTATTATGTCCGCCTGAGAATTCAGCATTCAGGGCTGACGAAAATATCATCGTAGGAAATGTTGCACTTTATGGTGCTACCTCGGGAAAAGCTTTCATCAACGGCATTGCAGGTGAACGCTTCTGCGTAAGAAACTCAGGTGCTGTCGCGGTTTGCGAGGGAACAGGTGACCACGGCTGTGAATATATGACAGGCGGACGTGCAGTGATACTTGGAAAGACCGGTAAAAACTTTGCCGCAGGAATGTCGGGCGGTATCGCCTATGTCCTCGACGAGGAGCATGACCTGTACACACGGCTTAACAAGTCGCTGGTTTCGCTTGAAGCAGTAACCGCCGATGAGGATATTTCGGAGCTTAAAGCTATTATCGAAGAACACGTGAAGGCGACAGGTTCACAAAAGGCGAAGAATATACTTGCTGACTTTGAACGCTGTCTGCCATGCTTCAAAAAGGTTATACCTCATGATTATGCGAAGATACAGAGCACTGTAAGCAAACTCGAAAAGTCAGGTGTACCTCACGAACAAGCTGAGATAGAAGCATTTGAGCAAATAAGAAAGGAGGCGTGAGAAATGGGAAAGGCAACAGGATTTCTTGAATATGTAAGAACTGAAACAACTGCAAAAGAACCTCTTGAGCGTATCAGGGACTTCAGCGAATTCCACATTTCACTTGATGATGAACAGCGCCGTGAACAGGCGGCAAGGTGTATGGACTGCGGAGTTCCCTTCTGTCAGAACGGAAAAATGCTCTGCGGAATGATATCAGGCTGTCCGCTGAACAATCTTATCCCTGAGTGGAACGACCTTCTCTACCGCGGACAGAAGGAGCAGGCACTCAGCCGTCTTATGATGACAAATAATTTCCCTGAGTTCACGTCGAGAGTGTGTCCGGCACTCTGTGAAAAAGCTTGTACCTGCGGACTTGACGGCTCTCCTGTGACCGTAAGGGAAAACGAGAAAGCTATCATCGAGCATGGATTTGAATGCGGACTTATTCAGCCGCAGATTCCAAAAGTCCGCAGCGGTAAGAAGATTGCCGTTATCGGCTCAGGTCCGTCGGGACTTGCTGCCGCTGACACACTCAACAAGCGCGGTCACAGCCTCACTGTTTTTGAACGTTCCGACCGTGTCGGCGGACTTCTGATGTACGGCATACCGAATATGAAGCTGGAAAAGCATATCATCGAGCGTCGTACCGAACTTATGAAAGCTGAGGGTGTTGAGTTTATCACTAATGCTGACGTTGGAAACAGTACTTCTGCTGAAGAGTTAATGGGCAGTTTCGATGCTGTTGTGCTTGCCTGCGGTTCATCGAATCCGAGGGATATAAATGCGGTAGGACGTGACGCGGAAGGGATTTTTTTCGCAGTTGACTTCCTTAAAGCTACTACAAAAAGTCTGCTTGACTCTGAACTTTCGGACGGCAGATACATCTCCGCTAAAGACAAGAATGTTGTCATCATCGGCGGAGGTGATACCGGAAATGATTGCGTGGGTACGTCTGTACGTCACGGCTGCAAGTCCGTGACACAGCTTGAAATGATGCCCAAGCTCCCCGATGAGAGAGCCGACAGCAATCCGTGGCCTCAGTGGCCGAGAGTCTGCAAGACGGACTACGGTCAGGAGGAAGCTATAGCTGTATTCGGTCACGACCCGAGAATATACACGACTACTGTCAAGGAATTCATCAAAGACGATAAAGGCAGACTGTCGGCGGTAAAGACGGTTAAACTTGAATTTGTGGCTGATGAAAATACCGGCAGGAAAGTTCCGAAAGAGATACAGGGCAGCGAGGAGATTATTCCCTGTGAACTCTGCCTTATAGCCGCCGGATTTCTCGGCTGTCAGAAGTATGTTGCAGAAGCTTTCGGAGTTGAACTTGACCAGCGTACCAACGTCAAAACAGAAAAAGGCAGCCATGCCACAAATATACCAAAGGTATTCACAGCGGGCGATATGCACATCGGACAGTCACTTGTTGTAAGGGCTATCCGTGAGGGCAGGGACGCTGCTGCAGAAGTTGACAGATACCTTATGGGATATACAAATCTATAACGGAGGACGAAATGATATATTCAGAGAATGAAATATTACAGTATATAGAGGAAAACGATGTTAAGTTCGTGAAGCTTACCTTCTGTGACCTTCACGGCAGACTGAAAAATATATCCATACTTTCTTCTGAACTTGCTGTTACTTTTGAAAACGGTGCAAGGATAGCAGCGAAGAAAATATCGGGATTTGAAGCTGCAAACGGAAAAGACCTTTTCCTCTTTCCCGATGCACAGACTATGACCGTATTGCCGTGGAGACCTCAGCAGGGCAGTGTAATAAGAATGTTCTGCTACATTCGCTATGCGGACGGTACTCCGTTTGAGGGCGACGGAAGATACTTCCTAAAAAAGGCAATGAAAGCATCAGTTTCAGCGGGTTACTGCTTCCGCTTCGGAACTTCCTGCGAGTTCACTCTTTTTAAGAATGACGAGAGCGGTACACCTACCAAAATTCCGCATGACCATGCCGGATACTGTGATACTGCCCCCGATGACAAGGGTGAGAATATCCGCCGTGACGTATGCCTTACCCTTGAACAAATGGGTATACACCCAGTATCATCGCGTCACGAAAGCGGCTGCGGACAGCATGAGATAGACTTCAATGCTTCATCTGCGCTTAAAGCTGCGGACACATTTCTCAGCTTTAAGTCTGCGGTAAAATCAGTTGCGGAAACTCACGGAGTACACGCGAGCTTTATGCCGAAGCCGCTCAGAAATGACTGCGGAAACGGTATGCATATCAGCTTCAATATTTTCCACGACAGCGATTTCCTTGAAGAAAAAAACTCCGCTGCTTTTGATGAACTCAAAAGTGCAGCAGCAGGTATAATGGAGCGTATCCGCGAATTCACCCTGTTTATGAATTCTACGGTGAATTCCTTTGAAAGACTCGGCGAATTCACTGCTCCGAGGGATATATTATGGGCGGCTGACGAGGGTTCACAGCTTATCAGAATGAACCCCGAAAGCGACGAGTATCCTGCAGAGCTGAGAGCGGCTGACTGCGTGTGCAATCCTTATTTCGCATTCGGACTTATGGTATACGCTGCACTTGAAGGTATTGCTGAAAAATCTCAGCTTCATGCGGAAAATGAGAGCGTCGGCAGACTTCCGTTATCGCTTGAAGAGGCGGCAGACTGTGCAGAAGATTCGGACTTTGTTAAAAAGTATATTCCGGCTAATATACTCAATGCATTTATTTCTCACAGCAGAAAAGAGTGGAAGGAGTATTCTTCTGCATACGACAAGGAAGCATTTGAGGAAAAAACATATTTTTACAGTTTATAACGGAGGTCGGCTTTGGAAAAGGTACTTGTAATATCAAGCAATAAAAGCGCCTCTGAAGCTCTCGTTAATTTCATCCGCGATTCATTCAGGTGTACTCCTAAGCTTGTTGAATCAGCTTATCAGGCTAAGACCTATCTCGATGCAGAGCCGTCGGTCGAGCTTGCTGTCATCAACTCTCCGCTTATGGACGAATCAGGTTTTGCTCTTGCAGAATATATCATCGAAAAAACTGCCGCAAACTGTATCTTTATGATAAAGGAAGAGAGCATCGAAAAGATTAGTGACCGCGCGGAAAAGTGTGGTATCATCATCGTCGGTAAGCCTTTCAGCAGAACTCTTCTCTATCAGCTTGTAAAAACACTCGACATTGCTATAACACGTTCAATGGCGCTATATAGCAAGAATCTGCGGCTTGAAGAGAAAATACGTGAGATACAGACCATCGACAAGGCAAAGTTTATGCTTATGGAGTACAGGAAGATGACAGAAGCGGAGGCTCACGCTTATGTTGAGCAGTTCGCGATGAACAAGCGGAAAAAGAAAAGTATTGCGGCTCTTGAACTCATAGATAAGTTGAATGAGCAGTATCTTTAAGAGGTGTGAAAATGTTTGATTCCATACACGAGGAATGCGGAGTTTTCGGCATATACGAAAACGGCTGTGCAAACCCTGCTTCCTCAGCATATTTCGGACTTTATGCGCTCCAGCACCGTGGGCAGGAAAGCTGTGGGATTGCGGTGTGCGACGACGGAGTTTTCAGGCATAAAAGGGCTGACGGACTGGTTTCAGAGGTGTTCAGCCGTGAGGAACTTGACAAACTCGGCAAAGGCAATATGGCAGTTGGACACGTCCGCTATTCCACGACTGGCGGACATAATCCAAACAATATACAACCACTCGTTATCCGCCATATCAAGGGTAATATGGCACTTGTTCACAATGGAAATCTCGTCAATGCGGCAGAACTCAGACGCTCGTTTGAGATGTCCGGAGCGATATTTCACGGCACTTCAGACACGGAGGCTATTGCTTATGAGATAGTACGTGAACGTCTCAAATGTCACTCGACTGAGGAAGCTGTAGAGCGTACTATGCCGCGGCTGAGGGGAGCGTATTCCTGCATACTTATGACCGCAACAAAGCTCATTGCCTTCCGTGACCCTGATGGTTTCCGTCCGCTTTGTCTCGGAAAGACGCATGACGGAGCGTATGCTGCGGCTTCAGAGTCATGTGCACTTGAGACCGTCGGAGCCGAGTTTGTCCGTGATATCGAGGCAGGGGAGATAGTTGTTATCAGCAGTGAAGGCGTGAAGTCTATCCGTACTAACTGCGGAAAAAGGCAGAACATATGCATTTTTGAGTACATATACTTTGCGCGTCCGGATTCGGTCATTGAAGGTGTATCAGTCCACCACGCAAGGCTGAAAGCCGGTGAACTTCTTGCAAAGCACAGTCCGGTTGAAGCGGACATAGTTATCGGAGTCCCCGATTCGGGACTTGATGCTGCACTTGGTTATGCTAACGAAAGCGGTATCCCTTACGGTATCGGCTTTATCAAGAACAAGTATATCGGCAGAAGCTTCATTCAGCCACATCAGTCACAGCGTGAAAATGCCGTGAAGATTAAGCTTAACGCAGTACGTGAGACAGTTGCAGGGAAGCGCGTTGTTATGATAGACGATTCGATAGTACGCGGTACTACCAGTGCGAGAATAGTGAAACTCCTGCGTGACGTAGGGGCGAAAGAGGTTCATGTGCGTATATCATCTCCGCCGTTTCTGCACTCATGCTATTTCGGTACAGATATAGACTCGGAGGAGAATCTTATCGCAGGCAAGTGCCGTTCGACTGAGGAGATTGCTGAATATATCGGTGCAGATTCACTTGCATACCTGCCGGTTGATTCGCTTGGAAAACTCATTGACGGAAAGTGCGGCTACATTAGAGTGCTTCCCTTAGCGGAATTTGTGGGCTACCGAGCCGTAAATTTACGGTACATATTCGGTATCCTGCGAAACCGCCAAAGGGGGCTCCCCTTAACTCGCTTCCCTTTTCAAGGACTTGTATCAATGGCGCTACAAGTTCTTCTTACTACAATAATTCGGAGGAATAGAAAATGTGTACGATAATGGGATACTACGGCAAAGGCGGCGGTATGCAGAAGGTTTCGGAGGGACTTACAGCTACAGTGTCAAGGGGTCCGGACGACGAGAGAATAATCGACCTCAAAGACGGTGTTCTGGGATTTCAGAGGCTTTCCATAATGGGCCTTACTCCTGAGGGAATGCAGCCATTTGAGCTTGACGGCAATTATGCCGTCTGCAACGGCGAGATATACGGATTCAGAAAGCTACGCGATGAACTTATTGCCAAAGGATACAGCTTCACAAGTGACAGCGACTGCGAGGTGCTGCTGCCCATGTATAAGGAATACGGCACGGAAATGTTCTCCATGCTTGACGCGGAGTTTGCCTGTATCATATACGACCATGAACAGCACGAATTCATTGCTGCCCGTGACCCCATAGGTATCCGTCCGCTGTATTACGGCTATGATGGCGATACGATAGTCTTTGCAAGTGAAGCAAAGAACCTCGTGAAAATATGCAAAAAAATAATGCCATTCCCTCCCGGACATTTCTGCAAGGACGGAGAATTCCATTGTTACTGCGATATTACGGCAGTGGATAATGTCATTCACGACGATATTGATACAGTATGCGAAAACATTCACGATAAGCTTGTGGAAGGAGTAAAAAAGCGACTTGACGCAGACGCAAAGGTGGGTTTCCTGCTGTCGGGAGGGCTTGATTCGTCTCTTGTATGTGCAATTGCTCAGCGTGAAACGGATAAGCCTATACGTACATTCGCTATCGGCATGAATACCGACGCTATTGACCTCAAATACGCAAAGCAGGTGGCAGACTATATCGGCAGTGACCACACTGAGGTCATTATCACAAGGGACGACGTTATTGATTCACTGGAAGATGTTATACATCTGCTTGGAACGTATGATATAACTACTATCCGCGCAAGTATGGGAATGTATCTGCTCTGCAAGGCTATCCACAGCCAGACTGATATCCGCGTGCTTCTTACGGGCGAGATATCCGATGAGCTTTTTGGTTACAAGTATACTGATTTTGCTCCATCGGCGGAAGCTTTTCAGGAAGAGTCTGTAAAGCGTGTACGGGAACTTCATATGTATGATGTACTCCGTGCGGACAGATGTATCTCCGTAAATTCCCTTGAAGCAAGAGTACCTTTCGGTGACCTTGACTTTGTGAAATATGTGATGGCAGTTGACCCTGAAATGAAGCTGAATAAGTATAATAAGGGAAAATATCTCCTTCGTCACGCATTTGAGGGAGACTATCTGCCTCACGATATACTCTATCGTGAAAAGGCGGCTTTCTCTGACGCTGTCGGACATTCAATGGTGGATTATCTCAAAGAATATGCCAATAATTATTATTCAGATGAGGAATATGAACTGCTCAGTACAAAGTATTCACACGCAAAGCCGTTCACGAAAGAATCTCTGCTGTACCGTGAGATATTCGAGAAGTATTACCACGGCAACAGCGAAATGGTGGCAGATTTCTGGATGCCAAACAAGGAATGGGAGGGTTGCAACGTAAATGACCCGTCCGCACGTGTGCTCTCAAATTATGGAGAGAGCGGAACATGAAAAACATATAGGACAAGCTTTAACATAAAAACAAATTGTTGCAGTAATTGATTTAATGTACAATTCAATGTGAGGCTTTTTATTATGCTTTATACTGCATATCACTGATATTGTCCAATCTCAATAAACTATTATCAGTTATAATTCAGAATAATATCTAACGAATTCGTCAATACAATCAGCTTTAGACATAGGTGCTGACTGCCATACAAGCTCACCCTCGCATTCAAGGCTGAGGAAATAGCCGCCGCACTGATTCCAGCCGTATAAAAGATAGTTTCTTCCGTTAGCAGCGTATTGCTCAATGTAGTTTATCAAGGGAATAACAGCAGTCAAAAGAGAGAATATCTCCAGTCTGTGTATCCTTTGCAGATGTTATATTTCCGTCAGTATCCCTGCCCGATTCTATGAAGTTGAATTGCTTGATAAATCTTTCAGCAGCTTCAATTGAAACAGCTATCTCACCTCGGATTATTTTGTGGGGTATGAGTATATTATAGCTACATAAAGCTACTTTGTTAATAAGTTTTGTAGGAATAAGACATTGACATATTCTTTAACTTGATATATAATCATATTATAACTATAAACTTACTATGATAACGAGCGGAGTCAATTCAGCGAGCAAGCCTGCTGTTCTTCGTCGAATAGTTCTTTTATTGCCGGAGAATCGCCGCATATGGGACAGAGGGAATTCCTTTTCGGGAGTTTTACTTTTCGCCACTCCATTTTCAGCCCGTCGAATACGAGCATACTTCCTGTAAGCAGTTCACCCTGACCTGTGATGTACTTCACGGCTTCAAGAGCCTGCATTGTCCCGATTATACCTGCCATTGCACCTATTACTCCCGCTTCACGGCAGCTTGGTACAGCGTCTTTCGGAGGCGGAGCTTCAAATATACAGCGATAGCATGGGGATACATCTGGAACATAAGTCATAAGCTGTCCCTCAAAGCGCAGTATTCCTGCATGACAGAACGGCTTGTGACCAAGTACACAGGCGTCGTTTATGAGAAATTTGGTAGGGAAGTTATCCGCACCGTCGATGATGAAGTCGTATTCCGCTATTATGGCTGCGATGTTTTTACTGCTTACATATTCGTGATATGTGATAACTTCAACATCGGGATTGAGGGACTCTATTGTTTCAGCGGCGGACTGCACTTTAGGCTTGCCTATATCATCGGTATTGTGGATTATCTGCCTTTGCAGGTTGGAAAGTTCCACGCTGTCGCAGTCGGCAATGCCTATGGTTCCCACACCTGCGGCGGCAAGGTACATTGCGGCAGGTGCTCCGAGACCGCCTGCACCTATGATGAGTACTTTTGCGGCAAGGAGTTTTTTCTGCCCTCTTACCCCTATTTCTTTTAAAGTTATATGCCTCGAATACCGTTCGAGCTGCTTATCTGTTAAAGCCATTTTTACCTCCTGAAAGGAATTTTATATGAAAAGAATAAATGCATCGGAAATATCCGCTCTTGATACAGGAAAAGTGCTTCTTCTCGATATACGAAGCAGTCAGGAATTTGAAAGAAATAGTATCAAGGGTTCGGTAAATGTGCCATTTGACGAGATATCATCCGGACTTTCAAAGCTGCCGAAAGACAAGCCGGTCTATGTCCTGTGCAGAACAGGTGACCTCAGCGAAGAAGTTGCCGAGATACTTGAAGACCGTGGATATGACGTTTACAATATTGAGGGCGGCCATGCTGCATATATTTTAAGTCTGGTGAGTGAAAAACTGTAAAAGCAATTCCTACTTATTCAATAAGTATACCATATACACATCAGCTTTTCAAGGATATCGGATATAATATTTTTCTATAGTCTGCAATGAATTTTTGGCATTGGACAAGTTCATTTTCCGGTGATATAATTAAACCATACCAAACGGAAGGAGCGGTAAAGATGAATTACAATACGTCCTATGTGCTTGGTATGCTCCGCTCCATCGTGAGAGGAACAGACCAAATGTGCAGCGTTACATAAGGAAAACAATATTTAGCTGAAACATTAAGTGTATGACCTCCTAGCGGAGCTGACGCAGAAGATAGAGGATTGCAGGAAGTTCGACGAACTCAGCAAGAAGCGCCGCGACGAACTGATGTCCACAGCAGAACTGCTGGACGAGGTACTACTCGAGCCGTACATCAGCGATACCAATATAAGACTGCTCGTTCGTAAGATAAACGTACACGAAAACGAGGACGGCAGTCTTGATGTAAACCTTGAATTCAACGGTGACTTCAAGGACTCGAGTACGGTGTGCTTTGAGATCAATGAATAAAAACAGCGAAAGCCGCAGGAAGACCTGCGGCTTAGCTTTTTATGATACTTGTACATTACAAATGGATTTCATGCGCGGAAAAACAATTCGCGTCCCAGAAAAACTGAGACGCGAAACTGCCCGCGGGGACTTCCCGCTGGTGCGGGTGACAGGACTTGAACCTGCACGGATTGCTCCGCCAGAACCTAAAGATACGGCAACGTCATTGGAACAAACGTTCTCTTATTTAACTAAACCCATTATAGCACGTATTTCCGCGGTTGTCAAGTAGTTTTTGAAAAAAATCTGAAATTTCGCGGCGGACTATGTCTTCTAAGGCAAGTCGCAAATTTGTGTTGACAAAGTATAACAAATGTGATACAATATACATAAACCAACAACGAAAGGACAGGTGAGCTTTATGGCTAAAACTGATACTATCCACATTCGTGTAAACGAGGAAATCAAGAATAACGCCGAGCAGACACTTGCTATGCTTGGACTTACAATTTCAGATGCAGTTAATATGCTTCTCTGTCAGGTCAATCTTACAGGAAGTCTCCCGTTTCCGGTACAGCTTCCTGCACCTCAGGGCGTTATAATCAACAGCAGAGCTGACATCGAAAGAAAGCTCGCTGAAGCCGAACAGGATATAGCTGACGGAAACGAATCTGCCGCTGATGAAGCATTTGCAAGACTGGAGAGCAAATATGCACTATAAGATACTGGTCACTAAGTCCTTTGAGTCGGACCTTGACAGCGTTCTGTTGTACATCGCGGGAAAGCTGAAAAACAGAAGTGCAGCAAGCAGCCTGCTTAAAAAGGTCAAAGATAATATAGCTATGCTGGATTCATCACCGCTTGCGTTTCTGATATATCCACACATTTCCCGAAATGAATACCGATTTATCCCTGTCGGAAACTACCTGATCTTTTATCATGTTGACGAGGTGCATACTATTGTGTACATCGACCGTTTCCTCTATTCAGCACGTAATATTGAAACGATATTATGACGCAAATTCATAATGAATGAGAAAGAAGCTCCCCAATCACTTGGGGAGCTTTTACGCTAAAATGATCATGGATGATAATATCACTAAAATCGGAGCAATATCAAGCACATTATATTAACAATTCCATTTTTATTCGTGCTTTCATCGGATTTTAGGGCATTTGGAGAACTTTCCTCTAAGTCATATAATTGACTTCTACCAGAAATTTCTACCAAATTTTCTACCCAAATCGCTCTTTTTTGAAATTTTCCATTTCTTCATCGGTCTTGTCACATTATATTATATAATTACACGGCTGTGGGATGTGACGATTCCGCAGACGTGTCTTTTTTCTTTTTTCTGCTGTTTGACTTCTTAGGTGCAGGCTTTTCGCTTTCCGTTTCAGTCTTTGCTGACTGTTCGCTCTCGGCAGGAGTTTCCTCCTTCTTTGCACCAAGCACTCTTGAAATGGTCTCAGCCGATGCTACCTTTGCGTTGTATTCAAGGTGACTGTAAAGGTTCGCCGTGATATTGAATGTCGCATGACCAAGCCACTCCTGAATAGCCTTCATTGGAATACGATCCGAGCAACAGTCAGCGCAGCGATCGCTTACATCACAAACGGAGATAAGACCATCGACGGTTTATATGTCAACTCTTATGCTTGCCGAGCCGACAGCGCAGGAGCAAGCGAGGACTTCCGAGCCGTCCGAGGAACAGGCACAGGACGCACCCAAATCCTTGCCTACCACATGATTCAGAGCTTTGCCCCTGGCGAAGTTACACCCGAACAGGCTATGCAGATCGGAGAGGAGCTTTGCGACCGTTATCTCAAGGGCGATTATCAGTATGTGATAGCTGTCCACAACGATAAAGACCACCTGCATTGCCATATCATTTTTAACAACACCAATCTGTATAACGGACT
>ONBA01000093.1 GCA_900315975.1 uncultured Ruminococcus sp. | reverse complement strand
TGAATCAGTCGGAAATGGCATGATATGCTGCTCTTATGGATATGACAGAATACTTTGTAACTCCCTTGAGGAATATAAAAATTTAACGCAGGAACAAATCGAAATGGAAGCATATCAGGCTTGGATGACCGGTGCGCATTAACCCCCTTGCAGCAGCAAGGAAACTAATTTTTGGTTTAGCGCAGCAACTGAATATACTCAAACACGGATAGACCGTCCTCATCAGACGGCTATCCGTTTCTTATTATTCCGCATACCCACAATCAAGCACCCTGAGCGTTGTATGCTCACTGTTCTGCGGTGGGGCAATATCATAGGTGATCGAGCTGCACCTGAGTTGATTGCAAAGCTCTGTGGCTCGTTTCAGGAAGTCGGACGGAATCTCCACAAGAGAGCCGTCCTTTTTGATGAGCTTTACTCCGCTCCGGCGCAAGTCCTCGATGAAGTCCTCACTCGTCATCGTCCTGTTCCTCGGTGCTTTCCTTGCCCTCGCTCGTTTCAAGGGTGATCGTGTGGGTGTAGATCATGTGGTCATTCAGGCAGTCCAGGGAGCAGTAGCTCTGATTGGTGTCCTGATGCTTGTAATAGCTCTTGCCCGCCGGAATTTCCTTGTAACAGTTCGCACAAAACATCATTCATCGTCCTTCCATAGATAAATCATTGTATCGTACACGGCTCTCTGCGCCTGCATACGGAGCAGATTTCCGATAGCACCCGACTGGTCAATCCGCCCTGACATGACCGCAGCCTGATAGTCACGGCTCGACTGCATAAGAAGATCAGTCTGACGGTTTACTGCGTCCGTGACCTTTGTGTCAAGCTCG
This sequence comes from uncultured Ruminococcus sp., assembly GCA_900315975.1. The sequence goes on along the minus strand of ONBA01000093.1, from coordinate 1,416 downwards.
TCCAGGTGCTTGTAGATTTCGCCCTTGTCCACGATCTCCTGCAAGAGATCGGGCCGCTTTTCCTCAATGTGGTGCAGATAGTAGCGAATGTGGTCGGTGTGAAACACATAACGCTCCGTTTCGCCTGTCTTAGTATTGCGGTGGCGAACCGTCTGCGTGTCGGTATCGACTTCCCACACGGGAGCGCCGTCCACGGTCTGTTTGCTCTTGAATAACATTGCCGTCACTTCCTTTTCTTCGTCATATAATAGCCGATACCGCCGACTCCTGCGAGAGCTGCCACTCCTGCGATGATCGCAAGCGGATTGGCTCCAGAACGCTCGGAATCGACCTCAGAAACACTTGACGGACTGTCGGGGGTATCGTTATCCTCTGCGGAAGAACCGCCCTCAGAGGTCGTTTCCGTTCCTCCTGCGACCTCTCCGATCACTCTCGGACTGTCCTCACCGTTATCGTTGATCTGATGACCGTCTGTGCTTTCTTCGGGTTCGTCTTTCAGCGTACTGAACGGAGGAAAGGTGTCCACGGTATCGCCGTTGCGGTCGATCATCTGCCAAGTGCCGTTAAGCAGCGTGAAGCTGTAAAAGTTGTCCTCAGTCTCAATCGTCCAGTTACCGCTGTTATCGTCCTCAAAGTCCCAGCCGTCGATCAGGTCACGGTAGTATCTGCGGTAGCCGTGTGTGACCTCGCCAACATCGGTCCAGTCATATCCGCCTGTGCCGTAGTTCTCGTCAAGCCACTTGTCAAGAAGGTGGTGCTTGTATGATGCTTCGGGGTATTCAAGCCCGTTATCGCCCTTGCCGTTCCAGAGATCTTCCCAAATGGCAGTTTCAAGGCTCTCACGGTCGGGAGCTTCGGCAGCGTAGGCGGTAAGCCCTGAGCTGAGTGCAAGTGCGGTGCAGAATACCGCTGTGATAAACTTCTTCATATCGTTTCTCTCCTTATCTTTCAATCACGCTTACAAGAATATCGTCGATGTCAAAATCAACGTATTTACATATTTTCAGCAGAAGTGTCAGCATGGATTCCGTACCATAATGCAGCTCGAAGTACAAGTCCTCGTCGATTTTCAGCGCTCTGTCCATAGCATCAGCATTGTTTCCGAGAATCTTACGTTTCTTGCCGCTGAATCTTCCTGCGACCTCTCTGATCTCCTCATGACGTTCGGCGTTCAGCTTGCAGAGCGTGAAGTATGCGACCTCACTCCACTTCCTGACGGAAAACTCGTCCGAGCCGATGTACAGCTTCACAGGCTTTGTGCCGATAAATCTGTTCGGATTATCCATGTGAATGGGTGCAGGCACGACCTCCTCGCCCGTGAGCTTCATTCTGAGATTATCGTAGTCACAGTTGATACTGCGTATCATTTTCATACGCATACGCTCAAGCTCTTTCAGCAATTCTTCCTTATTCATC
>ONBA01000051.1 GCA_900315975.1 uncultured Ruminococcus sp. | reverse complement strand
AATTATTGGTAATATAACGAAAGCAGAGTGTGAAACAAAAGCGGCTTTCCCCGATGTGAGCCCAAACTATGACTTGATAAAGGACTATATTATCAGGACCTATGATTATTTGGCTTCTGCAATTTGAGAACAATTATCGAATTATTATCACTATATTTGAATAGCGTTTCAGCACTAAAATCCTATTCCACTCAAATTATTCCACACGAAAATTACAAACGGCTATAAACAGGCAAAAACAGCGCGTTACAAATATTCGAATCCCTCTCTGTCCGCCAGAATTAAAAAGCCTGTATTTCGAGTAAAACGCCGAAATACAGGCTTTTCTGTTACCTACAGAAAGCAGTTCGAAATGCAATTTTGCAGCTCCGTGTGCATAAAAATCAGGTGGAATGCACACGGAATGCACACGACTGAAAGGTAGTATAACGATACGAAAGAAGCAGCTCCCGAGAGGGAGCTGTTATTCTTATTAAATAAATACTTATGTTGTTTGCGTATGGTGAAAGGGCTGTTACTGCGGTAGCAGCTTTTTCCTTTTCTGACGATTGACCTTTCAGCCCTGATGTGGTATAATGAACCTATATTCAGCTGTGCTTGGAGGAATGAACATGGAACTGCGTTTACTGGAATACTTCCTGACGGTCGTACGTGAGGAAAACATATCAAGAGCCGCCGAGGTGCTTCATGTCACGCAGCCGACCCTCAGCAGGCAGATGAAGGAACTGGAGGACGAGCTGCATACCACTCTTTTTATTCGCGGCAAACGGCTGACGCTGACTGATTCAGGCGTGATGCTCCGCAGACGTGCGGAAGAAGTTGTCACCTTGATGAAGAAGATAGACAGCGACTTTCAGGAACAGGATGAAATCAGCGGTGTGATCTCGGTCGGCAGCGGTGGTCTGAAAGCGGCAGAGATACTTCCCGAATTGATCGCACATTTCCGTGAACGCTATCCACTGGTCAGTTTTGATATTCTAACAGGTACGGCTGACCGTGTTAAGGAAAAACTCGAACATGGACTGCTTGACTTTGGTATCCTGTTAGAGCCTGTGGATATAGAGAAATTCGATTATATCCGTCTGCCGGCAAAGGAAACGTGGGGCTTGCTGATGCCTGCGGATCACCCGCTTGCGAAAGAAAAAGCAATTACCCGAAAACAGTTAAAGGGACTGCCTTTGGTGGTGACGAGCAGAACAGCCCTGAAAAGCGAGATCGAAGAATGGCTGAGGTGTCCCGTCTCCGAACTGGACATTGTTGCGACCATGAACCTTATCAACAATGTTGCACCTCTTGCAGAGCACGGGATAGCCTGTGTGCTGACGATAGAGGGCTCAGTCGATCTGTATGATCCAGCAAAGCTCACGTTCCGACCGCTTACACCGGAACTGTCGTTTACCTCGGTGCTTGCGTGGAAGAAGCTCAGTCCCTATTCGGGTGCGGCAGGAAAATTCCTTGAATATATCAAAAGTGTTCAAACTGAAAAAATGTACAGGAGGAATCAATATGAGACGCAGTGACAGAGAAATCACCGATAGCAGTGCAATCGAATCATTCATCGCAAAGGAACAGATCATCAGGATCGCTTTCTATGATGATGGAGATATTTATATCGTTCCGGTCAATTATGGGTACATCCGAGAAAATGGAAAATACTCATTCTATTTTCATGGTGCAAGAGCAGGCAGAAAGTTTGAGCTTGCCAAATCATCGCCCAAAGTCGGCTTTGAGATCGACGGCAGGTATGAGCTTTTAGAAGCAGATACAGCCTGCGACTTTTCGGCAAAATTCCAAAGCGTGATCGGAACAGGCACGCTTTCTCTTGTTGAGGATAAAGCAGAAAAGATACTCGGTCTTAACTGCCTTATGAAGCAGACTACCAATAAAAGCGAATGGGAATACAAAGATGAAATGCTGAACGGCGTTGTGGTATTCAGGCTTGATGTTGAGAAAATGTCATGCAAGGCTAAGTAATGAAAGTATACGATCTGAGCATACCAAAGTATAGAATATAAGCATTTTACATATTGAGCAATCTATGCTATAATGAGTACAGGACATAAAACCTGTACTCTTTTTGTTTTGAGGAGTGATAGAATGAAAGTAACCAACACAAATATTACCGACAAGGAGATTGTCAAGATTTTATCGAAAGCAGGAATGGACGAGAAACAGATTAAGGCTTTTCTTTCCGAATGCTGCGGTAAGGATTGCTGTGCCGAAAAAGTGCGTGTACTGCGCAGTGCAAGGCGTTCTCTCCTTGATTCTATCCACAAAGAACAAGCTTTGCTCGACAAACTCGATTATGTTATTTGGTGTACGGAAAACAATAATCAATAAACGGAGGTAATTATCATGTTAGGAAATTTCAGCTATCACAACCCGACCAAGCTCTATTTCGGTAAAGACTCTCTCAGCAATCTGAAAACTGAGCTTGCAAACTACGGCAAAAACATTCTGTTCGTGTACGGCGGAGGTTCTATCAAAAAAAGCGGTCTGTATGATGAAATTATTGCTATCCTGAACGACTGCGGTAAGAATGTTGCCGAGGTCGCTGGCGTTATGCCTAATCCGACTTCAGACAAGCTGAATGAGGGTGTTGCTATCGCCCGTGAGAATAAGACAGATTTTATCCTTGCAGTCGGCGGCGGTTCTGTATGCGACTACTCTAAGGCGGTTTCGGTTTCCATTCACTGTGACGATGATCCCTGGGAGAAATACTATATCCGTTTTGAAGAACCGTCCTGTGAGATCGTTCCAGTGGGCTGTGTACTGACAATGGCAGGTACAGGTTCAGAAATGAACGGCGGTTCTGTCATAACCAATCACGAAGCAAAGCTCAAGATCGGTCATGTGTTCGGTGACGATGTAATGCCGAAATTCTCTATTCTCAATCCGAGATACACCATGACGTTGCCCAAGTATCAGATGGTCGCAGGTATCTACGATATTCTCAACCACATCTGCGAGCAGTATTTCTCAGGTGAGGACGACAATACCTCTGACTACATCAGCGAGGGGCTTATGAAAAGCCTTATCCACGCAAGCCGTATCGCTGTGAATGATCCGCAGGACTATGAAGCTCGTTCCAACATCATGTGGACTGCAACATGGGCGCTGAATACGCTTGTTTCCAGAGGAAAATCCGAGGACTGGATGGTGCATATGCTCGGTCAGGCGGTTGGTGCATATACGGACGCAACGCACGGAATGACACTGGCTGCGGTATCTCTGCCGTATTACAGATATATCATGCCTTACGGCTTGAAGAAGTTTGCAAGATTTGCAACAGAGGTTTGGGGCATATCGGCTGAGGGCAAGACCGATGAACAGCTTGCAAACGAGGGACTTTCCGCTATGGAAAGCTGGATGAAGGAGATAGGACTTGTTATGAATCTCAAAGACCTCGGCACAACTGAGGATATGATCGAGGGTATCGCCGATGCAACGATCATATTGAACGGCGGTTACAAGGTGCTTGACCGTGATGAGGTCGTGCAGATATTGAAAGAGAGTATGTGATACTATGAGCATCACAGTAAACATCTACTACACCGGCGTAAACGGAAACGCCCGAAAATTCGCAGAAGAAATGGTACAAAGCGGTACGGTTGACATGATACGAAACGAGGAAGGCAATCTCCGTTACGCCTATTTTCAGCCGTTTGACGATCCTGAAACGGTACTGCTGATAGATCAATGGACAAGTCAGGACGCAATTGATGTCCATCATGCTTCGCCTATGATGCAGACAATCGCAAAGTTGCGGGAAAAGTACGGACTGAAAATGAAAGTAGAACGGTATATTTCCGATGAGGAGGGTATACCTGAGAAAGATAACAAATATATCGTGAAATGAGGAGGCATTCGTATGAGATCATTGATCATCTATTTCAGCAGAGCTGATGAAAACTACGCAGTCGGATACATCGACAAAGGCAATACCGAGATCGTGGCTGAGTTCGTGCAGGAGCTGACGGGCGCAGAGATGTTCAAGGTCGAGCCTGCCGTTCCGTATGCGGCAGACTACAAGACCTGCATCGAAGAAGCAAAACAGCGCATCGGCAATGCACCAATCAAGGACAAGCTGACGGATATTTCTGCCTACGACACGATCTTTATCATGAGCCCAATCTACTGGGGAACCTATGCCCCTGAAATGGAAACCGCACTGACCGGACTTGATTTCAGCGGGAAGACCGTCAGAGTGATCAGCACACATGAAGGCTCCGGTCTCGGAAATATGGTGTCTGTTGTGAAGAAAATGTGCAAGGGTGCAAGTGTTGACAGCAAGGGGCTTGCTATTGTTGGTTCAAAAGCTAAGGCTTCAAAGAATACAGTAGCCGATTGGCTGTGAGGAGGTCGCACTATGGCAGAAAAGATCGTACAGACCGCAGGTAGAGATGCCCTCGGTGAGTTTGCTCCCGAATTCGCCCATTACAACGATGAAATTTTGTTTGGGGAAAACTGGAACAACACCGACATTGACCTGAAAACTCGGAGCATCATCACGGTGGTCGCTCTGATGTCGCAGGGCGTGACAAGCGACGCGCTGAAATTCCACCTGATGAATGCGAAAAATCACGGCGTATCTCAGAAGGAGATCGCAGCGATCATCACGCATACGGCTTTCTATGCAGGCTGGCCGCACGCTTGGGCGGTGTTCAACCTTGCAAAAGAGGTCTGGAATGATAAAGCTCCCGAAATGACTGATAAGGATAGGTATCAAAACGAGATATTCTTCCCAATCGGAGAGCCGAATCCCTACGGCGATTACTTCGTAGGGCAGAGCTATCTTGCGCCTGTTTCTACCGAACAGCTTGCGATATTCAATGTCACTTTTGAGCCTGCCTGCCGCAACAACTGGCATATCCACCACGCCAAAAACGTCGGCGGTCAGATGCTGATCTGTGTCGGCGGTCGGGGGTACTATCAGGAATGGGGCAAGGAAGCAAGGGAGCTTCATCCGGGCGATGTTGTGAATATCCCTGCGAACGTCAAGCACTGGCACGGTGCCGCACCCGATTCGTGGTTCTCACATCTTGCTATCGAGATTGAGGGTGAGGACGGCAGAACAGAATGGTGCGAGGCTGTTTCGGATGAGGATTACAATAAGCTGAAATAAAAGGAGGTATCAGTATGAACTATATTACATTATCAAACGGCGTTAAAATGCCACAGTTGGGCTACGGCGTATTTCAGATACCGTCAGCCGATGCAGAAAGCTGTGTGACCGATGCGATCTCGGTGGGCTATCGTTCCATTGACACGGCTCAGGCTTACGGCAACGAGGAAGGTGTCGGAAATGCTGTCAGGAAAAGCGGTATCGCAAGAGATGAGTTTTTCATCACAACGAAAATATGGATTTCCAATGCAGGCTACGAAAAAGCATCGGCTTCTATCGATAATTCGCTGAAGCTCCTGCAAACCGACTAAATCGACCTTATGCTGATACATCAGCCTTTCGGTGATTACTACGGCACATGGCGTGCTATGCAGGATGCATACAAGGCAGGCAAGCTGAGAGCTATCGGCGTGTCAAACTTCTATCCCGACAGACTTGTTGATCTTGCTTCTTTCAACGAGATCATGCCAATGGTAAATCAGGTCGAGACGCACGTTTTCTGGCAGCAGAAATACGCAAGAACTTTCATGGATAGGTACAACTGCGCCCATATGTCATGGGGGCCGCTTGCTGAGGGTAAAAACGGATTCTTTACGAATGAGGTACTCAGCGAGATAGGTTCAAAATACGGAAAGAGTGTGGCACAGACCGCACTGCGTTTCCTTCTCCAGAAAGGCGTTATCCTTATCCCGAAAAGCACTCATAAGGAGCGCATGGAGCAGAACTTCGACATCTTTGATTTTGAGCTGACAGCCGAGGATATTGCGAAGATCGAAGCTCTTGACACGGGGAAGAGCATTATTATTGAGCATCAGACAGGCGAAGCAGCGGAACAGTTCGTGAGCTGGTCTAAATAAGCATATTGGTAACGATACGAAAGAAGCAGCTCCCGTGAGGGAGCTGTCGTTCTTTATATCTGATCGCTTTATAAATCTATCCAATGTTCTGTCCGCGCAAATAATGAAACATCATTTGTTTTCTTTCACTTTTGAAATATCTTTTTTAAACTGCTCTAAAAACGTACTGGCAGCTTTCGTAAAAACCGGATACCTTTTCCATATAAAATAGCATATTGCTTCCATTGGTGGTTCAAAAGGTCGGAAGCAGAGCTTGCTGTCGCCGCTGACGTTGATAATCCTGTCGAGAGTAATTGCACTGCCTATACCTTCATTAACCATGACTGATGCGTTGTAGATAAGATTGTACTCTGCTACTATATTAGCATCAGGAGCCTGCTCCGTAATCATTTCTGACAGCATAGTGCTGTGATTAGGCTGGCGTGGAATAATCAGATCAAGTCCAGCTGTATCGGCAAACGTGATTGACTCCTTCTGTGCAAGCGGTTCATCACGCCGCATTAGTATGCCCCATGTGTCATGCAGCGGTATCTCAATAGCTTCATACTTAGTCCTGTCGATATTGCCGAAAATCAAACCAAAATCCATTAGTCCTCTTTCAAGTTTTTCCATTACATCAGTACCGTTGCCGCTGAAAAAGCTGTAATGAATATCAGGATAATCGGCTTTCAGATGATGCGCCGTATCTGCAATAAGCTTGATTGCATAGGTTTCGCCTGCTCCGATATATACAGTACCGGAAACGCCGTCATTACTTTGTCTGACTTCTTGCTCCGTCTTTTCCATAAGCTCCACAATTTCCTCGGCACGCTTGCGAAGTATCATGCCCTCTTCGGTAAGGGTAACGCCTTTGTTTGAGCGGACAAGCAGAGTCTTTCCGAGTTCATCTTCAAGTTCCTTTAATTGGCGTGAGAGTGTAGGCTGCGACAGAAACAGTCTTTCTGCTGCCGTGGAAAAGCTCTGTTCTCTTGCAACTGCGAGGAAATATCTCAGTACGCGAATATCCATACATTCAGCCTCCTTTTTCAATATCATAGCACATCTGTCTATAACTGTCAAGCATAGCTGTATATTCGATATAGGTATTTGCTATTTTGAGAGAGTCGTGTTATAATGAAAACAACAAGAGATATGGAGGTGTCTATATGAATGAAAACATCAGACAAAACCTTATTGATGCAGGCTGTGATGATGAGTTCATCGAAAAATTTGCCTCCTGCATATGCGACGAAAAACAATGTGAAAAAATGCTTGCTGCTCATCGACGTGAACTTCTCAATGAAGTCCATGTGAAGGAACGCTGCATAAGCTGTCTTGACTACCTTGTATTTATGATGAAGAAGGAGGGCTTGAAATGAAAAGACTGATAAGCTCGATTATAACTGCCGTAACAGTTATGCTTACTGCAACAGGCTGTGGAAGTTACACTGATTCAAACAATACACAGGCCGAAAGCCCTGCCCATAATTTAACAAATCTGTCTGCTGATGTAAAAGCGTCTGTAGCTTCAGATTATAAATACACGATACAGGATGTTATCAACTTGCAGGACTTTCTGCTTTCAAGGCCGACTGAGGAAGACCTGACCGGAAAGCCCTATGATCTGACCGGTGATAATCGCTGGGACGTGTTTGATCTGTGCCTAATGAGACGTGAGATAGTCGATCATATGAACGCTCAAAGCGACACGCTGGTTATATACTTCTCCCGTACTGGAAATACTGAGAAAATCGCAGAGTATCTGATAGAACTGACTGATGCGGACAGCTATGTGATCCAAGCGGCTGTGCCTTATACAGATGCAGACATCAAATATCAGGACGATAACTGCCGAGCCAACATGGAGCAGAACGATAAGACTGTTCGCCCTGAGATCGCAAACCCGATAGAATCTATCGACAGCTATGAGACGATTTTTCTCGGCTATCCGATTTGGTGGGGACAAGAACCTCGTATCATCGACACTTTCCTTGAAAGCTATGACTTTTCGGAAAAGAATGTCATTCCGTTCTGTACATCGGGCAGCAGCGGTATTGTGACAAGCGAGAAGAATATCGCAGACCTTGTGCCAATCGGTAATCAGCTTGCAGGCAGACGTTTCCCTGCGAGTGCGACAAAGGACGATGTAAAGGGGTGGGTGGATACGCTGCCGCTGAACAATGAAAAATCTGAAACCAAACTGCTGATCTCCGTGAACGGTCAGGAGCTTATCGCTTCATTCGCTGACAGCACTGCCGCAAAAGAGCTTGCAGAAAAGCTGAAAGCAGAGCCTGTCACCGTCACGCTGAACGAATACGGCGGATTTGAAAAGGTCGGCAAGCTGCCGTGGTCGCTTACCAGAACAGACGCAAGCACCGAAACAGAGCCTTGTGACATAATGCTCTATCAGGGTAATCAGATGACGATATTCTATAACTCCAACTCATGGAGCTACACAAAGCTCGGACATATTGAGAATACGACACAGGAAGAATTAAAGGCATTATTCGGTGAGGGCGATATTACTGTCACGCTCTCCCTGAAATAAAGGAGGATACACCATGAAGAAGGTAGTCGTTATATCATCAAGTCTGCGAAATAACTCAAACTCCGAACAGCTTGCGGTTTCTTTTGCAGAGGGAGCAAAGTCGGCCGGAAACGAAGTCGAGGTCATTTCTCTGCGAGACAAGGAGATCAGGTTCTGTGTAGGCTGTCTTGCCTGTCAGAAAACACAGCGTTGCTTTATGCACGACGCTGCAGATACGATCCGTGAGAAGATGCTTCACGCCGATGTGCTTGTGTTTGCAACGCCAATCTACTACTACGAAATGAGCGGTATCCTGAAGACGCTGCTTGACAGGGCGAATCCGTTGTATCCATCTGACTATCAGTTCCGTGAGGTATATGCCCTTGCAGCGGCAGCCGAAGATGAGGAACACGTTCCCGAAAAGGCTTTTTCAGGTATTGAGGGCTGGGTAGACTGCTTTGAAAAGACAAAACTGGTCGGCACACTGTTCTGTGGCGGCGTTACCGCTGTCGGAGAAATAAAAGATAACCCGAAACTGAAAGAAGCCTATGATATGGGCAGAAAGATCTGAGGAGGTACTGAACATGAAAGACGAAATGCTTACTTTAACACAGGAATGGGACAAGACCTTCCCGAAGTCCGACAAGGTCGATCATAAGAAGGTGACATTCCACAACCGCTACGGCATCACACTCGCTGCCGATATGTACGCTCCTAAGAATGCAGGCGGAAAACTCCCTGCGATCGCCGTGTGCGGACCGTTCGGTGCAGTCAAGGAACAGTGCAGCGGTCTTTACGCACAGACACTTGCAGAGCGTGGATTTCTGACCATTGCATTCGATCCGTCCTTTACGGGTGAAAGCGGAGGACAGCCGAGATACATGGCTTCTCCCGACATCAACACGGAAGACTTTATGGCAGCGGTGG
>ONBA01000091.1 GCA_900315975.1 uncultured Ruminococcus sp. | reverse complement strand
AAGCTGAAAAATGGCGGAATCATGGCATTTGTGACCTCGGCAGGCACACTCGATAAGCGTGACGAAAGCACTCGCCAGATGTTGGCTGACAAGGCTGATTTCATCGGTGCGATCCGACTGCCGGGTGGCAAGAACGGAGCTTTTAAGGATAATGCAGGCACAGAAGTGACCACTGATATTATCTTTTTACAGAAGCGTGAGGGCAAGTCTGTTGCCGAAATGTCCGATATTCCTGATTGGGTACATATCGGTGAAACGGCTGACGGTCTGCCGATCAACAAATACTTTGAACAGCACCCCGATATGGTGCTTGGTACGGTGGTCGAGGGCAATAAGCTCTACGGCAGCGGTACAATGGTTGTCGCTGAGGACGGCTTTGACCTGAGATCGGCACTTCATGAAGCAGTCGGTAAGCTGTCTGCGGAGATCAGTCATGAGCGTGGCAGAGATGTTTATGCGAAAACGGCTGACGGTGTGCAGGTGCAGATTCCCTCTAAACTGCGTAATTACAGCTTTTTCCTTTCTGACGATCAGGTTTTCTTCAAGAAAAATAACGCTGCCTGTGAGTTCCGTTTCGACAAGGGTACTGCACAGCACAAGCGTTTCAAGGCGTTTATTGAGCTTCGTGACCTCACCCGTGAGCTGATCGAAGCAATGGAGCTTGACAAGCCTGACAGCGTTATCAAGGATTTGCAGGCAAAACTGAATGTGGCATACGACGATTTCTATAAGAAATTCGGACTTATCCACTCTCAGACCAACAAGCGTTATTTTGCGGAAGATGTTTCGTATAACCTTGTGGCAGGACTGGAAAAGAGCTATGATAAGACTAAGCTCCTTGAAAAGTCCGATATTTTCACAAAGCGGACTATCGTGCCGCCGAAGGCTGTGGAACGAGTTGATACAGCACTTGAAGCACTCACGCTCTCCATTGCTGAGAAAGCACGGGTTGACTTTGAGTATATGGGAAAGCTCACAGGCATGACCGAGGACGAGCTGAAGCACGACCTTACTGGCGAAATTTTCAAGATTCCCCATACGGAGAATGACTATCAGACGGCTTCGGAGTACCTTTCGGGCGATATTCGCAAGAAGCTCCGTGAAGCTGAGGAGATCGCTGAGTATGATCCCGATTTCAATATCAACGTATCGGCGCTGAAACAGGCTATGCCTGAACCTCTGAAAGCCGGAGATATTGACATTAAGCTCGGTGCCGCTTGGCTCGATCCGAAGTATTACGAACAGTTCATGTATGAGCTGTTGCAGACTCCGGCATATCAGCGGAGTGACAGTCCGTCTGCACGTTGGAACAAGTCTGCTATCGTAGGGGTGGAATACTCCGTCCACGCTAATTCTTTCCATGTAAGCAACAAATCTTCCGACAGGTCGGTGCTTGCGACTCAAAAGTACGGCACACACAAGATGAACGCTTATGACATCTTTGAGCATTTGCTGAATCTGCAAGAGCCGAAGGTCTACAAGACGATCGAAGTGCCTGACGGCTTGGGCGATACAAAGGAAAAACGTGTGGTGGATATTGATGCTACCCGTGTGGTACAGCGTAAGGCTGACGATATTCGCAAGGCTTTCAAGGCGTGGATCTTCAAAGATCCGCAGCGCCGTGAAGCTATTGTGGAGCGTTATAATGAACTTTTCAACTCCATTCGTCCCCGTGAGTTTGACGGCTCGGCTCTTTCTTTCCCGATGATGACAGCGGACATTCATCTGCACGATCATCAGAAAAATGCGATCGCTCACGCTATGTTTGGCGGAAACACCTTGTTCGCTCACTGTGTTGGCGCCGGAAAAACCTTTGAGATGATCGCTACTGCTATGGAAAGCAAGCGGTTAGGTCTGTGTACCAAGAGCCTGTTTGCCGTTCCAAACCACTTGACGGAGCAAATCGGTGACGATTTTCAGAAGCTCTATCCGGGAGCTAATATTCTTGTTGCGACCAAAAAGGACTTCAAGAAGGAAAATCGCCAGCAGCTTTTTGCAAAAATCGCTACTGGCAACTATGATGCGGTTATCATCGGTCACTCTCAGCTCGGTAAGATTCCTGTTTCCAAAGAGAGACAGGTCATGACCATTCAGAGCCAGATCGATGATATTCTGCAAGGCATTGAGGAACTGAAAAAGAGCGAAGGCTCTAAGTTCCAGATCAAGGCTATGGAGCGAACCCGAAAGAGTTTGCAGAAACAGCTTGACAAGCTCGAAAAAGCAGGACAGGACGATACGCTGACCTTTGAGCAGCTCGGAATCGACCGTTTGTTCGTCGATGAAGCCCACGAGTTCAAAAACCTGTTCGTCGCCACAAAATTGCAGAATGTAGCCGGAATTTCC
>ONBA01000074.1 GCA_900315975.1 uncultured Ruminococcus sp. | reverse complement strand
GCCTGCATAAATTCATCGTAATCATCAGGGTGAAAACGCTCAATCTCCACCACATCGAGGTAGCCCTTGTATCGGCGGACAAAGGAATCGTAGTCCTTCTTGATCGCTGAGTATTCCTGCGTACTCTCCTCAATGATTTTTTCTTTCTGTTGCTTCTGAGCTTCGATGCACTCGGCAGCGTGACAGCAGACCTCGCCTTCCGTTCCGAGGAACAGCTTGTGGCAGAAACCGCACTCACAAACAGTCCACTTGTTTTTGTGAACGATCTGCCCGATCTCCGCAAGGACGGTCAGCAGGCAATTGTCGCTTTCATGGAACACATTGAATGTGTAATCATCAGCGGCAATAACCGTTCTTCCGGATGAAAGTGAGAAATGCTCCATAGTCATATTGTGGTTGAAATACGCTTCACTGGACAGCAAGCTGAGCTGCGTATTGAAAAAAGCATTGATGCGTTCAGAAATACCTGTCTGTATCTTATTCCTGTTCAGCTTGGCAAGCACAACGTCATTCGGCTTCAAAAGCTGATAACGTTCAGTATCATACAGGTCAATGACCGCAGATACAAAGCCCCTGAAAAAAATATTTTCCCCATACTCAGCAGCGAACCTTGCTATCATATCATCGGTACTGACTTCAATGCTCCTTCCAATACGCAAGGCACTGTGAATCCTGTCCCGAAAGGTATCAAACGGCTCGGTATGCTCCCGAAACATTTTGTGTTGATTCATAACTTCATCAAAGGTATATGTGTGAGTATTCAGCACTGCACCGTGAATACTCTCCTCATCATTCTGTACAGACTGTGCGATGTCTATCGTGCGGTCTGTTTCGTTTATGCGGTAGATTGCGGTAGTTTCCATAGGCTCACCTCGTATTTAGTATCTTTTTCTATTATATCATACAATACGCAGACTGTCAATAATATGCGTATTCTAATAATTATATTTCGTATCTTAAAAATTTCTGCGTATATGATTGGAGCTATACGCATTATCCAAGCTAATGAGCGTTTGGAAATGGTACAATATTCATGTCAGCAGGAGAAAGATAGCTGACACATCACAAAACATCAGAAAGGACTGATTTTGATTTGAATGAATCCAACCAGTGGGCGCAGCCCACACCCCTCCGTCCAGATGGGACGAACCTCCTGCCGTTCCCAGTGAACGCACTGCCACCTATTATAGGAGACATGGCGCAGGCGATAGCGACAACCACCTCAACGGACGTTGCAATGGCAGGCACATCTATCCTCTCGGCAGTGAGCTACTGCTTTTCGGGAGTATACCGTATGTCGGCAAAGCGTGACCACACCGAACCGCTGGTGCTTGACACATTAACGATAGCAGAGCCCAGCTTCAAGAAGTCTCCCGTTATGTCGCTGATAAAGCGTCCGTACATTCAGTTTGCACACGACTGGAACGAGAACAACAAGCAGGATATCTTCACTTCTCAGGCGGAACGCAAGCTGTTGCAGAGCAAGCTGGAAGCCCTTGAAAAGAAGAAAGACGTTACCGCAGAGGAGATAGCAAAGCTGCAAACAGAGCTGAGCAACATTCCGCCCAGCAACTTCCGTAGGATAGCCGTGGACGATGTGACTCCCGAATCCCTTGTGAACCTGCTCGAAGAAAACGGCACACTTCTTATGATATCCGATGAAGCAGGTATGCTCGGCAATTTCAGCGGACGATACAGCAACAACGTGCCGAACCTCGATTTGCTTCTGAAATCGTGGAACGGCGAGACCTACATCAGCGACAGAGCCACCAGGGCGAGCATAGTCCTCAAAAAGCCCTACATGAGCATCTGCCTTGCCTGTCAGCCTTATGTCTTTGACGGAATGATAAACAATCCCGTGTTCCGTGGCAGCGGTTTGATAGCGAGGTTCATGTACTGTTTTCCTGTGAGCAATATCGGTTCTCGCAAGTACGATACGCAGGCTGTGCCTGAGCAAGTCGCTGAGAATTACAAGAACCTTGTGTACAAGCTCCTCGGTGCGAAGTTCACCTACCATGACAAGAAAGAGCTGTATCTGCATTTCGATGCAAAGGCATACGGCGAGTTCGTTGACTACTACAACAACTTCATCGAGCCGCACCTCGTCACGGATATGGCTTTCTGCAAGGACTGGGGCGGCAAGTATCACGGCGAGCTGCTCCGCCTGTGCGGTATCATTCACTGCATCAAGTGTGCGCTGAATGGAGTTGAGCCCGTGGAGAACCGTGTCACGCTGGATACGTTCTGCAACGCCATTGAGATCGGTGAGTATTTACGTGAGCAGGCTATCTACGCTTACAGTCTCGGTGACGTTGACCTCGGCACGATCAAGGCTGAACGTGTGCTGAACAAAATTCGCTCCAAGCACATAACGAGCATCAGGCAGAATGACCTGTACAAGCTGTGCAGATGTACGCTTTTCAAGAACGCCGCCGACTTTGCTGAAACAATGGATATGCTGGAGGAATACAACTATCTCCGCCGTGAGACTATTCAGGGAGCGAACGGCAACAACAAGAGTGGGATCATGGTTTTTATCAATCCCAATATCTGAACAATCGACATTATCGACATTTTCGGACTTCGATTGTGCTGAAAATGCAGATAGTTCATAAGACCACAACCATAAACCCGAGAAAGAGAGAGGTTTAACTATGACTACAACACAGAAAAAAGAGATCGTAGACAACATTCTGGAGCTGCTCATTCAGCTCACCGAGGACGGGGAGAACTCTGTTCCGCAGACCGCCAAAGCACCGACCACCAACAAGGTGGAGATGCTCACGATCAAAGAGAGCGCCGCACTCATCAGCGGACTTTCCGAACACACCGTTCGTCAGCTTGTGAAGCAGGGCAAGGTGAAGTCCGTCCGCACCGGCGAAGGCAGAAACGGAAAAATTCTTGTGAACAAGGCTGACCTGATCGCCTATTTCAATGGGAAGGGGGTGTGAGATATGCCCGATATGGAAAAGGTTGAAAAGCTGACTTCTATCCTTGAAGAAAGAAGCGGTCTTGATGTTCGTGAAGCACTGGTTCGTTTCTACAATTATCTGTCAAGCGAGGAGACCAGAATTTTCGATAAAGAGACAGACTATCTGCTTGACACGCTCGGTGTTGAGATCGAGCTGCCGTTCTGAGTTTGCAGGAGCTATTATTCATTTTTGGATAATAGAAAAGTGAACATTTTTGTCCAAGTTCATAGTGACGAAATCTCCATAGGCTATTACTCATTTTTGAGTAAAACTCGTGTGATGATTTTGAAAAATGTAATGCGGATTTTTGAATAAATGCGCCCACATTTCCGGCTGCTCCGACAGCCGTTTCTTTCCCGTCAGGGATAGCCCCGCAGGGCGGAGTAGTACTTGTGGCGGTCTGATGCTGCCG
>ONBA01000090.1 GCA_900315975.1 uncultured Ruminococcus sp. | reverse complement strand
CAAAAAAAGAAACAGCCTGAGAGCCGTCTCACACTGTTTCTTCATATAGCTTGCTTTCACTCAATACTTCTCAACAATCTCAGAGATCTCCGCAGGCTTCAAAACCCTACCCACCGATACGACCTTTTCATTTATCACAAGCGCAGGCATTGACATTGCACCGTACTCCATGATCTTTTGCAGATCGGTCACATACTCGACCTCAATGCCCATACCCTCGACAGCTTTCAAGGTGTTGTCATAAAGCTGATGACAGGACTTACAGCCCGAGCCGAGGACTTTGATACAGCAGATACCGTCAACCTTTTCACCGCAACAGGTCGATGTTACCTCACTTGCAGACTGTAAATTTCCGCAGCAGCAGGACTTTTCTCCCTTTGCTTCTTCCTTTTTCTTTCCAAACAGTGCCATAAAGTTTCCTCCTAAATGATATAGTTTTGAATGATATTGAAGAAATATCCGACAAGGATAACTCCGACCGTACAGATAGCGATGAAAATGCCTAACAACTTCGGTTTGATTGCCTTTTTCAGCATTATCATCGACGGCAGCGACAGCGTGGTGACACCCATCATAAAACTGAGTACCACGCCAAGCCTTGCGCCCTTTGCAAGCAGAGCCTCGGCTATGGGTATACAACCGAATATGTCCGCATACATTGGGATACCGCAGATAGTGGCTATAATAACTCCGAACGGATTGCCCGTGCCAAGTACCTTTATTATCCATTCTTCGGGTATCCAGTTATGGATAACAGCACCGATACCCACACCAACTATGACATAGGGAAAGACCTTTTTCGCAGTTTCCGTGACCTGTTCCCATGAGTATTTCAGCCTGTCACGCTTTGTCAGCTCATTCTGCGGAGCGTCAATACTCTTGCCATTTCGGATAAACTCCTCGACCTCACTTTCAAGGTGCAGCTTTTCTATCAGCGTACCGCCGACCACCGCTATCACAAGTCCGACTATCACATACACCACAGCGACCTTCCAGCCGAATATGCTCATCAAAAGAATAAGAGAGCCGAGATCAACCATTGGCGACGAGATCAGGAATGAGAATGTCACACCAAGCGGCAGCCCTGCACTTGTAAATCCCATGAATAACGGTATGGACGAGCATGAACAGAACGGTGTGACCGTTCCAAGCAAGGCAGCAATGCAATTCGCACCGATGCCGTGAAAACGTCCGAGTATCTTCTTTGTCCTCTCAGGCGGAAAAAAGCTCTGAATGTAGGATATAAGGAATATCAGCACACCGAGCAGAACCATGATCTTGATCACATCATAGATGAAAAACTGCACACTTCCTCCGAGCTTTCCATCTGTATCAAGACCGCAGGCGTTCAGCACAGAGCCGATAAGCCTGTTCAGCCATTTCATACCGAGAATCTCGTCTTGTATAAAGTCCCAAATATCCATAAAACACCTTTTTTCAGTTAATATTTCGGGAGGCTTTATTCATTTATCAGCTTTTCGACAATCAGCACAGCACTCTCTATCATCTTCGGACATTCCGTTGCGAACAGTCCCTTTGCTCGTGCATAAGCCTTGCCCTCATCGGTGGAAATATCGCAGTCAAGCAGCTCACGGCAGATATAGGAGCCGTTCTGCTTTGCGAATTCATCAAGAAAATGCACGGCATAGCTGTTGGCTCTCTCTTTGCTGTCTAAGTCGCCGTCCTCGCACATACCGTATTTCAGCCCTAAAGCCATAAGCGCACCCGTACACGCTCCGCAGACCTCAGCCTTGCACATACCGCCGCCGAAGCAAGCACCCACTCTAAGAGCCTGTTCCTTCGTCATTCCAAGCTCCTCGGCAAATGCCGCCAGCACCGCCTGAGAGCAGTAATACCTTTTTGAGAAAAGCTCACTTGCAATTTCTGTATGTTTCATAAGTATACCTCCAATAAATATATTTGAATTTATCTATACATACTGCAAATAAAATTCCGTGTTCCCACGGACATTTTATTTACAGCAGCATTCTCCGCTGTCAGACACTTTTGTCAGTTCACGCAGAACATTCACGGCTATCTCCGTACCCTCCGGAGAAATGGAGTAATACATCCACTTGCCCTCTTTTCTGCCGTTCACAAGACCACTGTCACAGAGTATCTTCATGTGATGCGAAAGCGTGGGCTGCGTACACTGCATTGCTTCAAGCAGCTTGCAGGCACATTTCTCGCCGTTTTGCAAAAGCCTGAATATCTGCACTCTGTTCTCATCGCACAGCGCCTTGAATATCACGGTTATCTGCCTGTTTGTCAGTTCCATTCGCTCACCTCATATTGATGATTTTCTATATTATAGCACACAGATTGAGATTTGTCAATATGTAATTAAAAACTTTTTTGATC
>ONBA01000057.1 GCA_900315975.1 uncultured Ruminococcus sp. | reverse complement strand
TTCCGGGAGCTTTTCCCTTGTGTTGACATCATTATATCACGGCATTGCGGAAATGTCAAGTAAACCTGTGGTATAGTTTTTATCGGCAAGAATTTCTATATATTAATCATTGATTTCTTGCCGACAATATGTTATAATAGAATTACAGAGGTGGTAGTATGGAATACAAAAGCGTTGCTGAAATGGCTGAATTATGGGAAATATCCGAAAGGACAGTCCGCAATTACTGTGCGGAGAAGCGCATCGAAGGCGCTGTCCTTATCGGCAAAACCTGGAAAATCCCTGCCGATGCTGTCAGACCGGGACGCCGAAAACTGAAACGTCCAGAGACACTGCTTGAGGTTCTCAGAGAGCAGAAAAGCAGTAATCAGCACGGTGGTATCTATCACAAGTTACAGATCGAGCTGACCTATAATTCCAATCATATTGAGGGAAGCAAGCTAACCCACGACCAGACGCGCTATATCTTCGAGACCAACACCTTAGGCTTTGAGAATGAAGCGGTAAACGTTGACGATATCGTCGAAACGGTCAACCACTTCCGCTGTATCGACTATGTTATCGAGAATGCTGAAAAGCCTTTAACAGAGTCGTTTATCAAGGAGCTTCACAAGATGCTGAAAACAGGTACTGCCGACAGCAGAAAAGAGTGGTTTGCAGTCGGCAAATATAAGAAGTTTGCTAATGAAGTCGGCGGCGAAATGACTGCTGCTCCCGATGAAGTGCCTGCACAAATGAAAAAGCTCGTATCACAGTACAATGACCTGAAAGAGATCACACTTGAAGATATAATCGACTTCCACTATCAGTTTGAGTCCATACATCCATTTCAGGACGGCAACGGCAGAGTTGGCAGGCTTATTATGCTGAAAGAGTGCCTGCGACACGATATAGTCCCGTTTATCATATCCGACGATCTGAAGATGTTCTACTATCGCGGACTAAAGAACTGGGAACAGGAACGTGGCTGGCTGACGGATACGGTGCTGACTGCACAGGACCGTTTCAAGGCTTATCTTGATTATTTTCAGATCAGATATCAGGGGTGATGAAAGCATGAATAACACATTTCACTATACCTCTCCAGTGACAGTGAAACACTGACAGGCTATGCAGGCGGTTTGGATAAAAAGACAGCCCTTCTGAAACTTGAGAAGTACGAAATATAATGAAAAAGGCAGCCGCAATGGCTGCCTTCTTACTGTTCCCGATATTTATATTATCATCAGATTTTTATAACTACCTCTATGCCGCTGTCCACAGCCTTTCGGAACTTCTCTCCGTCAGCAGGACTTCCTACCACTGTTCCGTAGTGGATAGGTATCGCGTACTTCGGACGGATAGTGTTAGCAAGCTCAGCAGCCTGTAAAGCATCGGTAGTGAATGTACCTCCGGCAGGAATGAGCTCAATGTCGCACTTCACTTGTTTGTTGTCGGGAGTGATGTCCGTATCGCCTGCAATGTAAATGCGTCCGTGGTCGGGACTGTCGATGATGTATCCCAGCCAGCCGTTGGATTTGGGGTGAAAGGGCTTGCCTATATTGTATGCAGGGACAGCCTCGATCTGATACCGAGGACCTCAAACTTCTCGCCTGCGGAGACCTGCTTCACGGTCAGACCAAGCTCCTTCGGCTCGTTTACAGTGTCCGGACAGACGATAACAGTGTCGGACTTCATCACCTTGCGGATATCATCAGGGGAGTAGTGGTCGAAGTGGCTGTGTGTGATGAGGATAATGTCGGCATCGTGCGGTGCGCAGTTGATGTTGTAAAGATCGGAGTAAATGATCTTTCCTTCGTCAACGCGGATACTGCTGTGTTCGTTTATGGTTATGAAATCAAGCAAGGTGAGACCTCCCTGTGGAAATTATTTTTCCAATTATAACACATATTATCGGGAATAGCAAGCAATTTTTCGTTGTTCATATAAAACCTGTGTATTATAGAGCTTTTATTGACACGGTAGTGATGCTATGGTATAATGTTTACTAATATAAATCGAGATTTGTAAGACGATTGAGGAAGTAGAATGTATATTGTTACAGCAGAAGAAAACCAGATAAAAACAATTGTAGACATATCTGTCAGAGCATTTGAAACAGACGTAAATGTCGGCGGTGCAAAAGGTGACTGTCCGCCCGGATATGATTCGGTAGAATGGCATAAACAGATGGCTCAAGAGGGGCATTTGTATCAAGCAATGATAGGAAAAGATATTGTGGGAGCAGCCGTCATATTCCCGGATGAAACAAAAAACAGTGTGTACATTGGCAGAATTTTCATCGACAGCGTCTATCATAGAAAAGGTTATGGAATTCGTTTAATGGAGTGCATATAAAAGAACTATCCATTTGCCGCGGAGTTTGATCTTGACACTCCAAGCTGGAATGTACGGACAAACGCTTTTTACGAAAAATTAGGGTATCAGATCATAAAAGAAGAGGACGGTTTTGTTTTTTACAGGAAGACGAGAAAGTGAACTTCATTTAATTCAGGTTCTCACATAAATACTGATTTGTCTCCGCAGCATAAACAAACACATGCCCCTGAGCGTTAATTGAAACGTTCAGGGGCAAAACTGTATGTACGTTTTAATCACTCACAACAGGTATCCATATCTGGCTCTTGTAGTTGGGAGACAGCATATCTCCGTCGGGGTAAGCCTCAATGTCCATTTCGTAGGTGGGAGTGTAGTCCGATGTGGGGAAGAACTCCGCACAAAGCTCGTGCCAGAGCTGCTGTATAGCCTCGGGCATGGGACCAGTACACTCAGCAACTACCCATGTTCTTGCAGGAATAGTGTTCACACGGAAGCCCTCGGGAGCAACAGTATCGGGAGCACACTCCACAGCGATACCGTAGTCGAAGGTCTCGGTGTCTGTGAGACCGTTGCCGTAGCAGGTACCGTAGATAAAAGTGCTGTCCGATGCGTGTTCAAGCAGAGTGGTGATAGTGCCGTCGGAGTGGGCTCTGCCCCAGAATTCGGGGATAGTGTTCTTGTTCTGCTCGCCCACAACTGTGTGCTGCTCCACCTTTTCAAGCACTGTGAATGCGTCCTTTTTAACGATGTTATAATTCATGGAATTACCGCCTTTCAAAATGATCTGCACCTTGAAACGGGAAAACGAACGGAGCCTGCCGCCCTCGCGCTTTGCCTCAGTAGGCGTTACGCCGTGGAAGCGAGTGAACGCTCTTGTGAAGCTCTCAGGCGACTCATAGCCGTATTTCAGCGCCGTGTCGATGACCTTTGCGTCCGTTTTCATCAGCTCACTGCCGGCAAGTGTGAGCCGCCTGTTACGGATGTATTCGCCTACGGTGATACCGCACAGTATACCGAAAATCTTCTGGAAATAGTAGAGCGAGCAAGCCGCCTGACTTGCGACCTCCCCCATATCAAGCTCGTCGGTGATGTGCGCTTCGATGTAGTCGATAGCTTTCTGAATACCTGTGGCTAAGTTCATTTGTTTTCCCTCCTTTAGTGTAATTTTATTATAACATCGTGTGAGTTTGCTTTCCTGATATTTTGTGGCTTTCGGTGTCAGGCGGATTTATAGTGGTTTATCCCGCAAGTGAACAGGACAGTATCTCACCGGTGCTTTTGGCTTCAATCACGATCTCATGGTCAGTGAACAAGCCGTCAGCAGGTATCCTGAATGTTATCTCGCCATTGTTTGTAATGAGTATTTCAAAAACAGCAATCTCTTTTATGAATTCTTCTTTTGGCATTGGCGGAACATTGTCCTCTTTGCCGTCGCCCCATATCTCGACCATACCGTTTTCGTCCATAAATTCAGCCGCGGCACACTCCTTGACCTTTCTGTCCCATTCCTCCATATTTTCGTAAAGCATATGGAACACGGCGAGTGATTTTTCAATGGTTGGGTTCTCGCTTGGGTATTCATCAATATCAAGCAAAATGTCACAATCATAATTGTGCCATTTCACTGTGCCTTTGTACTCTGAAACGTCGTCTGCATCGGTAAAATCACAGTATTTGTCGTGAATGACTTTGAGCTCTCTTTCAGGCTTTTTACTGCCGAATAATTTCGATAAAAATGACATATTACACCTCGTTTTTCATAAAATCCAGCCTCACAAGTGCCTTGCCATTAGGCAGTGGATATGACTCCTGCAATATCACCGAGTATCCTATCTCCTCCATAGCAGCCGTGAGAGCTTTTTCTTCCATTTGGTGATGAACCGCGTCAAGCCTGTCGAAAGCTCGCAGGTACGGCGACTCCGACACCCATTGCTCCTCGTCGGTGTTTATCTGTATCACGCAGGAAACGTACTCGGGAGCGGTCTGCAAAACGGCTCGCTGGAACGCTCCGTAGCCGATGTACTCGATAAGCAGGTTTGCTATCAGAAGCTGTGCCTGCGGGAGCTTCTCTGCTTCGTTTATAAGGTCGATGTGCAGGCACTCCAGAACTCCCGAGAGCTGAGCATATCGCTGAGATACCGCACGGAGAAAGTCCGCATTGATGTCGATTCCGTAGACTGTGCGGAACTTGTCGGTGCCGATGTGTTCGAGTCCGTTTCCGCCTGCAACGCCCAGAACTGCGGCAGTCTCCACAGGGTAGGCAGCGAACTGCTCCTTCATTATGGAATCGAGTGCCTGAAGCTGCCGTACAGAATCAAGGCTCATGTGCTTTTCATAGTCGTCAAGACTTATTTCTTCCCATGGGTTGCTCATATACAGCACCTTTCCAAATCGTATTCATCATTTATCAGATAATAGTCAAGTCCGTAACTGATACAGCCGCGGAAATATTCCTGATTGTCCTGTATTATATCCTCAATACTGATGTCATTGGAGAGCCTTTTCTCGATAGCGTTCCCGAAGCTGACAATGTCACCGAAATGGCTGGTTATGTAGCTTTCACTCATAACAAGGCAGATGTATTTTATCTGCGACAGATAGTCGGCGTCAAAGCTGTTCTTCCAGTCAAAGGGAATATAACAGCCCTCGATTATGAGATCCTGTTCGTTTTCAATGGCAGTCTTTATCATCTCTTTCAGGATATCCAGAGGTATGCCGTCAGCTTGCCATCGTCATAGGGAGTGAGCTCGGTCTGACCGCTTCTTATAAGTCCCATTTTAAGGTGGTCGATAGACAGGTAAGGGTACGTGTATTTTTCAAGCAGTTTCTGCGCGAGAAGCGTTTTCCCTGTATGCGAAGCACCTGTTATCAGTATTATCATAGTAGCCGCGGCTCCTTTCCGATAGTTTCCATAATTATATCATATTTGGGGGAGTTTTTCAATAAAAAACAGCTCCTGTCTCTATCTGGACGGGAGCTGTTGTCAGTTATCGCAAAATATGCGACAACTCATTTTAGCAGGAACTGTTGCGTTTTTTGCAACAGTTCATTTTTCAGTTGTTGCAGAAAATACAACAACTCATAGTAATGTGCATTTTCTGCAAAATGCTTTTGGCGGTCGTACTGAGACTTGAACTCAGACATCGGAATATCCCGATTACTCACAGTTTAGCAAACTGCTGCCTTACCAGTTAGGCTTATGCGACCATTGGTGACGGATGCGGGGTTCGAACCCGGCATTTAGAGATTGAAAGCCTCTTGTCCTGACCTGTTAGACGAATCCGCCATATATCTCCGCTCAGAAAAAGGGCGGAGGTTTTATTGGTGGGCAAGGCAGGAATCGAACCTGCGATGTTTACCGCAAGGGTGGCAGATTTACAGTCTGCTGCGTTCGCCAGCTACGCATACTTGCCCTTAATTGAAAATGTCGTGTTTTTCGACACTTATATGCGCGGATGTGTTTCGCGCTCCGCCAAAAGTGAAACGCGAAACTGCGCGCGCCTGCTCGGCGCTGGGGTGATCGAAGAGAATCGAACTCTCATTTTCAGAGCCACAATCTGACGTCCTTCCATTAGACGACGACCACCATAAAAATATTATTATCCGTAAGCGAAAGCAAAGTAACGCTTACATACAAAGTGAGCTTGTGGTGACGGATAGGGGGATCGAACCCACTATTTAGAGATTGAAAGCCTCTTGTCCTGACCTGTTAGACGAATCCGCCATATATCGTCACTTAAATACGGGTGACGATTATTATTTTATCTATCGGCACATCAAACATATCCGCAAGTATTATCAGATTATCAATAGTAGGTACAGCGTCCCCACGCATCCACTTGAATATAGCCTGTGGAGTATTGAAACCGCATCTTGCCTGCACATCAGATATTTTGAAGCCTTTGGATTTGATGATATTCTTGATATTATTACCTGTTGCCTTTACGTCGATAACTGGCATCGTGAGCAACTCCTTTCCTTGTATTATGAAAACAAAAACACCGCCTGCTTGCATACAGACGGTGTTTATCATTTGTATGGATCACAATACAAAGAAAGTGCTCTCCGAAATGACTATCCACTATGTTCTGTACGCAGCACAATAAGAGCTTCTTCACTCTCGTGATAGAAACTTTCCTCATAGTGTTCACTGTACAGATAAACCATAGTAAACTGTTTCATTTCGGGTAACTCCTTTCGTAATTATTCTTGTTACAGTGGTCGCTTCCGACCGTTTCTGTTCTGACTTTACCTGTATTATATCATAGCTTTTTGGAAAAAGCAAGTAAACCACAGGTATATTTTGAACTGTCGCATTATTTGCGACAATCGAGCAAATGAATAGAAACCTACTTGTTATTCAACAATTAATACATCTTCAAGTATTAAGCCACTTTGTTTTAGAATACTTCTGATATTTCGTTGGAAAGAGTTTGAGGAGAAGTTATGTTTACTTATGATTATTAGTTTTGTTTTTGCACGAGTAACTGCAACATAGTGATTAAATATATCTGTCTTCTTAGACAAGTCATAATCTTCGGCAAAAATTATCACTTGATCAAATTCTAATCCTTTAGAAGAATGAAACGTTATTGCAATATTCTTATAATTGTCTGCATTAAAAGCAACATGAAAAGAAGTATCACTTACTGTTTTATATAGTTTTGATAAATGGGAAGCGCTTGTTTGATATCCTAAGTAATCTGCTAATTTATTCACTTTAGTATAAAAAACTGTTTCATTTAATATGCTCTTTTTAATGTTGTATAGTAGCTTTGTGATTACAGAAATTGCTTTTTTACTTTCATCGCCTTCAACAGGTATTTCAGAAATAAAATCATAAACAGAATAATTGTGTATAATTATATATTTGGCTAACTCCATGTAAAGCCACGCAGCATTTGTTGATATATCTGCAATTGGTAATACAGGAATATATACAAAGTCAAATCCATTATTAGTTAGTTCATCTGCGCCTAAGCGAGCATTATTATGGCTATATCTTAGTAAAGCTGTTCGTATATTAAAATCTAGGTGTGATATTGCTTTTATAGCCCAATTTACATCAGTTGCATTTATATAAATAATGCTATTAAGATTTGATAAAGGAGTATATAGCTTTCTTGAGATCCCCGAGCTGTGGCTCGGAGATTACTATTACTCATAATGCTTTACAGATTTTTTGTACAGATCTATTCCATGGCAGAAGTTCTTCCAGAATATAGTTCACCCAGGACTTTACCCCAGTTTCGCAGCGGCATAGTCCATTTCTTCGTTATTTCATGTGTTGCAAGATACAGAGCCTTCAGGAGCGCTGTATCGCTCGGAAATACACTCCTCTGCTTGTTCAGACGGCGATAGCCACTGTTAAGGCTCTCTATAGCGTTGGTAGTATAAATGATCTTCCTGACGTCGGAGGAGAACTTAAAAATCGGCGATATTACGTCCCAGTTCTTGTACCAGCTCTTCATAGCGTTGGGATAATCTTCCTCCCATTTTTCAGTAACACGGTCGAGGGCTTCCAGAGCAGCGTCCTCGGAAGGTGCATGATATATCGTTTTCAGGTCGTTTGAGAATTCCTTCTTGTTCTTCTCTCCGACGTATTTCAGCGTATTTCTTACCTGATGAACGATGCAGCGCTGAAGCTCAGTTTGCGGAAAAGCTGCTGATACGGCT
>ONBA01000088.1 GCA_900315975.1 uncultured Ruminococcus sp. | reverse complement strand
AGTGGTCACAGGTGTCACTACGGTCGATTTTACTTCCCGAAAGCTCGATGAAAACGGCGAACCTACGGGCAAAGACCTCCACATGGAGTTTGACCGTGCAAAGAACTGGACTTTTGACGGCGGTGAGCTGACTTCCAGACTCGATAACGGCGATATGCTTATGAGCTTTCATTTTATTGACAGCTTGGAGCGTAACAAAGAGTCGGAGCTATACCATGGGGAAATTCAGGGCGTAGAGCCTAATCTGAAATACGTTATCGAAGAACGTGCCGATATTGAGCCAAAATTCTTTACGTCAATTTGGACACAGCACCCAAGCATTGACAGTGAAGGCAATGTGATCGTTGACGAACATGGCAAGGTTCAGCATTTTTGGGCGAATGCAGGTCACGGTGAGTTTACGGACACATTAGAAGAAGCATACGCTTTTGTGGAGCGTGACAAGGCAGAAAGACAGGAAGCAAAACTGCTTGAAACGGTGCGTGATAAGTTTACAGAAGCTGAGGGAAGTGAGCCTGAAAAAAGTATCTCTGAGCTTTCCGTTGGCGATCATCTTGAATACAAGGGCAAGGAGTACAAGGTCGAAAGTCTTGATATGGGCGGTTTTATCACGCTTGCTGACACGGCATTTGAAGATGCTCCGAGAATTTCGTCCCGTGTGACCTTCCTTGCTGATGAGTTTATCCGCAGCGGTGAATACAAGGTCATTACTCCTGTGGCAGATACTCCTGCACCCGAAGTAACTGCAACCGATAAGGGCGAAAACTTCACCATTACCGATGATAATCTCGGTGACGGCGGTGCTAAGACAAAGTTCCGTGCGAATGTCGATCGCTGAAAACACTTGAACGGGAGAAGCGTCCTGCGACCGCTGAGGAAAAGGAAACGCTGTCGAAATATGTCGGCTGGGGAGCTTTGGCTAAGGCTTTTGTCAGGCAGCCATAAAGTAACCCCATAACTTACTCGTCGGACTTACCAGTATAGCCCTTATCAATAAACTTGTAATAGATGTGAATATCACGCTCCTGCTTGCCCCTCTCGAACTCATCAACCGTAACTGCATCGATCAGCTCAAGGCACATCTGCCTGGTGAGGTATTCCGCATTCCTGAACTTCTTCAGGCGAGAAATGTATTCGTCCACATCATGTTCGTCCTGCTTCTGGGAGAGCTGTCTTGTTTCGATCTCCTGCACTTCAGCGGAGAGAGCGTTCTGCTCCGCTTCATACTTTGCAAGGAGCTTCGCACACATACTCGCAGGGATCTCGCCCGACACCTTATCCTCATACACAGACTGCATCAAGCCGTCAAGCTCTGCAATGCGCTCTTTTGCCTTGCGGAGCTTTTCTTTGTCCGAGGAGGTCTGCTGGCTCTCCTGTCTCTGTTTTCGTGCAAGGAACAGCCTTCTTGCTTTCGCTTCATCTTCCTCAACGAGCTGCATCATCGAACGAATATCATCGAGAATGATCTGCTCAATGGTTCGCTGGCTGATATAATGAGTATGACAAACCGCTTTTCCGTACTGCGAATAAGTGTTGCAGTTGTAAGAGCCGACAACGATCTGATGCGGATTGCCCGTTGTGACACCTCTCATTTTCTGGTTGCGAGAGAACTTCATTCTGAAACCGCAGTCAGCACAGTACATCAAAGCACACAGCGGTTTCGTATCGCCAGTTTTCGTGCGCCTGCCGATTGCTCGTTCTTCGTCGATCTCTTTGCACCTGTCCCATATCTCCTGTGTGATGATCGCTTCATGTGTGTTCGGAACAACGACCCATTCCGCTTCATCCTTTTTGACCAGCTTATGATTCTTGTGCGATACGGTTGTTGTTTTGAGCTGAACCAAGTTTCCGAGATACATGGGATTATGAAGTATACGATCGACAATAGATCTGCTCCACCGTTTGCGGCTGTCCACCGGATTTTCCTTGCCCTGTCTCTGATAGTAATATTCCGACGGACAGAGGATTCCTTCTTCATTGAGTCTGTCAGCGATCTTTCTCTGGCTAAGTCCCTGCAACCGCAGCTCAAAAATGTGTTTCACCACAGGGGCGGTTTCGGGATTGATGACAGGCAGATGATTTGGATCATCACCACGATCATATCCGTAAGGGACACGACCGCCGAGATACTTGCCAGCTTTTGCACTCGCTTCAAATACTGCCTTGATCTTCTTGCTTGTGGAACTGCTGTGCCACTCATTGAACAGATTGATGATCGGCATCATGTCGAGAGCCGCACTGCTGCGGTCAGCGGTATCCACATTATCGTTCAGAGCGATGAAGCGGATATTGTTCATCGGGAAAATGTAGTCGATGTAGCGGCCCACTTCGATGTAATTACGACCGAAGCGGCTGAGGTCTTTTACCACCACGATATTGATCTTTCCGAGCTGTGCGTCTGCAAGCAATCGCTGTATGCCTGGTCTGTCGAAGTCCGTGCCGCTATAACCATCGTCCACATACTCAGAAACAAGATTCCAACCTTTGTCATGCACAAATTTGGTCAGGATCATTTTCTGATTTTCGATAGAGAGCGATTCGCCCTCCAGCATATCTTCCTTTGAAAGGCGAAGATAAATTCCCACATTGTTTTCGGTCTGCTTTGCCATAAATAAACTCCTTTCCGTGCAAGCAGAACCAAATTCGATATATCTATTATAGCGCGATATACCGAATTTGGCAATACCTTACTGCAAATTTTTAAGCCGTTTCCGTTTCGTTCAAAGCGGCATCCACGGCGAGTCTATTCATGACTTCATCGAGGTCTTTCTCCCCAACGAAATGACTATGCACGATGTAACGGCAGCCATCAATGACCTGTACCGTTGTTCGTGTCGGGCAGTCTTTATACTGCTCCTGTTTCGTTCTCACATTGACTGCCTTCTTTCTCTCTACGGCAGTGCTGTTGTTATTCGTATAACACTATCCTTTCCGACAGCTCGATCCATTTTCAAACTTCCTGCTGTCTGTATCCATAAAAATCGACCCGTCGGTTACGGGGAAAATGCCTTTGACCGTTCAGGCATTTTATTCATCATCGCTGTCCTGCTTATCGTAGAACGCAATGTCATCGCTGTCCTCGGACGAGCGACCGCTGCCTGCAAGCTCTGCAATGTCCGAATCGCTCAGACCGCTTGTCTGGAGCATCTCAGCCTGCTGATGCTCTCTGCTGAGAATATCGAGCAAGTCCTGCCCCGTGCAGCCCCACTGTTCGCAGATCGCCTGATAGCTCAGTCGGGCATTTTCCTCCATGAGCTTCTTACGCTTTTCCGTATCACGCTTGATGTTCTTGGAGAGCTGCTCGATCTTGCGATCATTCTCAGCGATCTTTTCAGAATAGAGT
>ONBA01000085.1 GCA_900315975.1 uncultured Ruminococcus sp. | reverse complement strand
CCTTCAAGTTCAGCAACTTCGAGTATATCCTTTGGAATATTGCTTAGTGCAGACATAAACAGTATCATATTATAGCCTAAGTTTTTCCATAGAAACATCGCAATTATCGCTATCTGTCCCTTTGGCGAGCTAAGCCAGTCAACAGGTTCACCACCGAACATTTCACTAAGCTGATTTATAGTACCGTTATTATGGAATAATACCTGCCATACCAATACGACTGACGCAGTAGGTACCATAAGCGGACTGAGAAAAATTGTCCTCAGAACACTTTTACCACGAATATTACGTTCGAGTATGATTGCAAGTCCGAGAGAAAGAATTACTGCAAGCGGGACTGCTATCGCTGAAAAGAAAGCGGTATTCTGCATTGCTTTCCGGAAAGCATCATTCTGCATAAGAGTCTTGTAATTATCCATACCCACATACTCTTTTTTCACCGGATTATTGACGAGCGAATAACGAACTACTATACCAAACGGAATAATGAAGAATATCATAACTCCTGCGAGGCTTGGCAGAATACAGATATTGCTGAATATTTTCTCACGGCGCCTGCCGCATTGACTTTTTCTGAATATCATATCAATATCTTTCGCTTACCCAGAGCGAAGCACGGTTCTGTATCATATCAATAGTCTTGTCAATATCCTGACCGCCGCGGAGATAAGCCATGACCTCGTCCATTACTATCTGCCAGAGTTCCCTGTCTACATCAACGTCCCAGCGGTCGATAGAAGCAATATAATCTTCAATGAACTGACAGTCCTTCTCATCAAGTTTGAGTTTATCAATAGTTATCTCATGTCCCTGAGCATATACAGGCTCATCTGGATCATACATACCACTGATGATGTTTTCAGCGATCTTTTTGCGGGCGGCATTATTTATGCATTTTCTGTCTGGTATTCCTCAGTGTAGAACTGACGTATGAATTTCCACGCCGCCTGCTGTTTTTCATCAGAGGAATCAGCACATATCGACCAGCCGGGAAAACTGGTAGATAAATACGCTCCCTTTCTGTCAGATGTAGGGAAGCCGACAAGCGTATATCCGCCGTCACGAAGACGATACTGCTTCTGTTCCCATGTCTGATAGTTCATTTCATTGTAAACTGCCGCTCCGACGCTGCGTATCGTGTATGGTGATGTCAGCATAGGAGCATTGTAGTTATAGTTAGCATTCTCACCGTTGTTGCTCGGGAACTGCTTACAGAATTCAAGCATCTTGCGGAAATCCTCCGAATCAAAGCTGACCTTGGCGTTTTCCTCGTCAACGAAAGCCGGGAGATTTTCTCTCAGCAGATTGAAAAAGATGTACTCGGCACAGTTTGCGCCCTCGATAGTCGAACCGGCAGGCATCGAATTCCAGCGGTCAATGAATTCGTCGATAGTCCAGTTCTGTGTAGTTCCGCCGTATTCGCTTTTGCTTATGATAGTATGTACGTCGTAGAACATAGGGATGTTGTACAGCTTTCCGTCAATCTCGTTGAGTTCAAGGATATGCTGATTAAGTGTGGAGGTATTCACCTCCGGATCGTTCTCCATAAACTGATACAGATCAACGAAAGTGCCCTTCTGTTTCAGCAGTTCGTATTTTGCACTATCACCGAAAGTACTGCCACCGATAATATCAAGACCGCCCTCGTTCATTATCATCTGGAGAGTGTTGAAATCAACGTTTGCTACTTCGTCTTCTGTCCAGCCGTGTTCACCTCCGTCTGCCTCAAATCTGCTGGACATCAGCTTAGTTTCGATACGGCAGCCGTTGTCGGCGTTGTTAAAGTCCTCTATTGCTTTGATAAAGCCCTTATCCTCCGGTTCTATCATAAGACCTATGGTTATGACAGTATCCTCCTTATTTCCGGCAGTTTCCTGTACAGAGCTGCTTGAATCTGTATTCTTAGCTGGAACATTTACTGATGAACTGCCGCTCGTTTTATTGCCGCAGCCTGTAAAAACCATACAAGCTGCCAAAGCTATTGCCGATAATTCTTTTTTAATAATAATCATTCTATTAACCTTCTTCCTCCGAAATATTATCGTTAAACGAAAACTCATCTATAACAGTTTTCAGATCGGTATCATACACATTCAAAGTGTTATCTGTATCAAAATCAGTATTTGCGATAGGAAATACCTCTTCAAATTTGATGAAGCCCATCTTGCCGTGCAAACCGTAAACTGCTGCAACTGCAGCAGGAGATTCTCCGGGATCATATTCTGAAAGATTGCCGGAACGTGTATATTGATCCAAGTCCCTTACTTCAACATCATCGTCAAAGGCAATATTCCTCATAAGCATGACACGCTGTATTTCTCCTGACATATCAGACATTACAGATTTCAGGACTATACCGGTCTGGTTATCAACACACAGCCAATAACTAAGAATGTTATTCTCTGTACTGTACTCCACATTTATCGTGCCGGCAATAGTAGTACAAGCTCTGCCAAGGTAAGTTTCCGTTCCTGAAATTTCCCAGTATTCAGAGTTGTCTATAAGCTCTAATACACCAAGACGTGGCATAAGGCTGTTGCAGGCGTAATGAAGATTTGTTACGTCAACGTAAGTTGCCTGTGCTCCATTCGTAAAATGCAATTCGCTGCGTCTTGAAGCATAGCCGCTTATTTTTGTTTTTTGGGTAACCGGATCAGTCGAATATATCTGCGTACCGTCGCAATATGAGCATAATTCTGTTTCTTTTATAACTTTGTTTTCGCCATTATCCAGTTTGATCTTACTTGAATGACTGTATGAGCGAGCGCTTTCAAGGTCAGTTTCAAAATCAACAATGAGTGATGAAGTTGAATTATCTGTGCTTTCAATATATTCTCCGGAAGCTCTGTTAAAATAGTAGATACTGTTCTGCATCTTCTGATATATACCCTCTTTAGTTGTAATATCGAATTCCGACGTAGTTGAGCTTGTAGTCTCTTCAATCTGATGATAGTAACTTGTATCACTTTCATCCGGAATTCTGAAATTACTAACTGCATAGAATGTACCCGTAATTCCAGCGACTACGATAAGAAATGATGCAGCAACAGCAGCAGGTCTGTACCATTTTGGTCGCCTGTACAGATCAACTCCATTTACAATATCAGCATGAGCGGTATTAGTACTATTGGCAGATTTTCTCATTGCCATACGATAGATTTTTTCTTTATCTTTATTGCTTGAAGCAGGATAACGTTCAGCCAGCTTTTCAATTGTCCCTTTGTCTGCGTTTTTTAATACTTTAAGATCAAATTTTTTTTTCATACTGACCTCCGTTTACAGTGAAATATCTCTGTCAGAGAGCAGTTTTCGCAGTTTCTTTAATGCTCTGCTGCTCCGTATCCTTACCATAACAGGTGATAACGGTACTATATCCGATATTTCTCGTGAATTGCGGTTATAAAAATACTTTTGTATAAGAATTGTAGCATCGGGTTCACCAAGGCTGTCTATGAGCTCAAGAAGTATTCTTCGCAACTCATTGTCCTCTGCACTTTTCAGAACATCGTCTGCGGCAGGAAGAACTTCCGCTGTATCGTCATCAATGGATACTGAAACAGGCG
>ONBA01000084.1 GCA_900315975.1 uncultured Ruminococcus sp. | reverse complement strand
TTATCCTGCCATATCAAACAGGCTCTTGGAATTCTTTTTGGAGAATGAGGTCAGCCGTCCGTTGCTCACCCATTCTATGAAAACATTGTCGAGATCGTCGATGTATAAGACCGTGGCAATACTGCCTATGGGAACGCTGTCGCTTATCTTCTCTCTGAGCTTGACCTTTGCTCCGGCTGTTACTTCATCTATCATAGCTATAACCTCCTGATTTTTACACTTGCTCTATTATACTACAATGGACAGTTAGTGTCAAGGCAATCACAACGAAATCGAGCTGCATCATCAAGGTGCAGCTCTTGTTTTATTTCAGTATCTTTTTTATCTGCTCCTCACTTGCATGGGGCAAAATCTTTTTCAGGTGTTCAAGAATAAGCCGATAGGATTCTTCCGGTTCTCGCTGATAGACCATATCCGTAAATTTATCACCCATAAACTTTTCGGGAGTAGAATACTCTGCCACACCCCACCCGTAGGGCTGCCCGTGCTTGTCGGTCATATACACAAAGTTGCTGATGATAACATAGCATTGCTCCTGCAATCTGGTAATGGAGGTATCAAAGCCCTTGTTGCCGCCCTTGCGATAGTCACCGAGCTTTTTCAGTTCTTTGGATATGATCGGAGCGTTATTGTCAAGCAGATCATAGAGGACTTTATCGGTGTGCTTTGCAAGTCCTTCATCGTATCTTGCATCAAAGTCATATCCGTCACGGCGATAGTTTGCAAAGTCGGGAAACCATTCCTTGCTGATATAGACCGCTTTGTGTTCAAAGAACTTTCCATAGGCACAGCCTGTTTTCTGAATGACCGGACCTTTCCATTCCCAAGCGTCCCACTGTCCGCTGTCAGAGTAATACCAGTGTTCCGGTGCAATATGCTCCTCTATGGAAAAGCCTTCGATACTGTTTCGGAAGAACGGCAGAAATCCGTACTTATTTATCGCTTTTATCAGGTCAGTTTCCGACCTGATCGTGAACCGCATAGCAGCCATAAACCTCAGCTCCTTTTCCTTATTATATCACGGCAGGCAAAATCGGTCAAGGTATGAAACGATCTGATGATGAGAAGTATCATAACGGAAATATGTTTCAAGGCAATCACGATTGTAAATTTTCTATGAACTTTCGCATTTTTCTTTGTCCCATCCTCAGATTTGTCGGTAGTAAGGTGAGGGAGTATATTCTCCCGACTTTCCGCACTGCCATCGGCTGAAAGTGCGGAAAATTCCGAGCGCCGCAGGCGCAGAACGCATACCGCCCTGAACGGGCGGTCAGAAAACCAGCAAGCATGGTACTGATGCACTACAAATCCCAGATTTGAGCGCATCAGCACCTCAGCTTGTCAGAGGGTTTCACCCCTAAGACCCCGACTTCAAAAGGAGGAAGAATGGAGGAGAAAATAAAGAGAACACGGAGTGTTCAGGTGAGATTATCTCAGGAAGAATTTGATTATCTGGAACAGAAGTTCCGACTCAGCGGATACAAGTCCAAAAGCGAGTTTATGCGTATTGCTTTTTTCGAGACACTGATCGTAAAATTCAATGCTGATGAATTGCAGGAAATGCTGCGGCTCATGAAGAATGTTTCCAATAACATCAATCAGATCGCCGTCAGGGTGAACAGCACCAATGCAGTGTACCGTGAGGACTTAAAGCAGATCGAGGACGGAATGGAGAGAATATGGCAGCAACTAAAATATTTCCAATCCCAGTTACAGTGCATAAAGCATTAGCCTATATTGCTGCCGCCGATAAGACTGACAACGGCAGGCTTATCAGCACCTTTATGTGCAGCCGAAGTCCCGATAAAGCTGCCAAAGATTTTGCCGATGTGACCGCCACGGGAACGGGCAGAAGTTCTGTCCTTGCACAGCACTTCATCATTTCCTTTCAGCCTGGTGAGATCACGCCCGAAAAGGCATTGGAGGTCGGCAAGGAGTTATGCGAAAAATTCCTGAAAGACCAGTACCAATACTTCCTTGCTGTTCACAACGACCGTGAGCATATCCATGTCCACTGCATTTTCAATAATACCAACATGATAAACGGACTGACATTTCAGACCTTGAATAATCAGGGGAAGGTCAGCGACCGTATGTGGAAGAAGCTGAGAGTGCTGTCCGATGAGGTATGCAGGGAGCATCGGCTGTCAGTGATCGACCACCCCGAAAACAGCAAGGGAAAGTCCCATTGGGAATGGGATATGAACCGTCAGGGCGTATCATGGAAAGCACGGCTGAAATATGCCATTGATAAGGTCGTAAAAGAGAGCGAGGACTTCGATGATTTTCTCCAAAAGTGCGCTGATTTTGGTGTGCTTGTTGACTATAATCCCGACCATAAAATTGACCTGAAATTTATGCTTGCCGAGCAGAAAGAACGCAATCCGAGAGCAAAAATGACACGCGCCCGAACGCTTGGCTGGTATTACGAAACAAAGCAGATCAAAAGCCGTATCGCACAGTACAGGGGCGGTATGGAATATGTGCCGAGGATCAAGGTGCGGCAGACAGTCACATTGCAGGAAAACAAGTTCGTCCGTGATGCCATTGACCGTGGCAATATGAAGGTGGCAAGCATCGCCAAAAATATCATCACGCAGTATGGTATTGCACCTGAAAAACTGCGAGGTGAAGCATTGGTTGCCTGCGCACACAGAGCATCGCTGACAGGTGAACTGAACACGCTCCAGACGCAGAT
>ONBA01000082.1 GCA_900315975.1 uncultured Ruminococcus sp. | reverse complement strand
CTCCGGGTGCTGTTTTCACAGCGTTTCTTGTATCTCTATTTTACCATATTTACGCTGTTTTGTATAGTACTTGGCGGGTTCAGTTTTGCGGAATCAGGATAGAGTATAACGAACCTACGCGCTCAAGATAATCCAAATACGAATCGAATTCATCTACCAATTCATCATCCGGATATTTTTGTGTTAAATCATGCAGATTCCACCCCTCACCATATCTATCTGTAATTGAAATAAACATAGCTTGCCCTATTTTATTCAACGTATAATAAAATTTCCTTTTGCTTTCCCAAACTTTGAAGTTTTTAAGGCGTTCATAATAATACTTTATCATTTCATCATCTGGATACTTCAGGAATAATTCATTGATATCACAATCAAAGCCATATTTTTCTTCAAGTAGATCGTCTATCCTTATTAAAGGCAAGCGTTTAAAATCGTCCATTGTTATTTCACCCTTTGATATTATTTCAGCCAGTCAAGTTAATAATTCTGAAATAACAAGTATTATTTCTTTTCTACATTATACATCACCATAACAGCAAAGTCAACATCAAACAGCCAATACCTGCGACAGTATCTCCGCTGAATGTTCCTTGCTGCTGAAGTCGAGATGAGAATAAACGTCGGCTGTTGTGCGATAGTTCGAGTGTCCCAGCCACTCCTGTATCTCTTTCATCGGCACTCCGTTTGCAAGAAGCAGGCTTGCACAGCTATGGCGAAGGTCATGATAGCGTATGTGCTTCAAGCCGTTTTCTTTCAGTAGCTCACTGAATTTTGCCGTGACATAGTTTGGTCTGAGAAGCTGGCCTATCTCATTCACACAGACATAGTCATCGTATTCGTGAACGTAAGAATTTCCGCATAAACGGCGCTGCTCGTCCTGGTGGAGCTTCAGCCTCCGCAGTGCCATTGCCACTTCCTTCATCAGCGGAAGTATCCTGTTGCTGGACTCCGTTTTCATTTTGTCGTGCCCGACTGTCTGATATTTGCCGTCCACCTTCTGCTCCACGACCTTGTGAGCAATACGGATAGTGCCGTTCTCGAAGTCGATATTGCTCCACTTGATACCGAGGACCTCGCTGCGGCGAAGTCCGTAATATGCCGCAAGAAGCACGGGAATGTATATCTCGCTTTCTTTCGCAGCACGGAACAGTTCCGTCAGCTCCGACTGATTATAGTACGTTCCGCGGTATTTCTCAGCCTTTGGACGGTCGGCAAAGTCACAGGGATTGCTGTCAATGTACTGGTGCTTCATAAGAAAGCTGTATGCGGAATGTATCAGTCCGTGATACCTTTGCTGAGAAGCACCTTTCAGTCCCTGCTTAGCAAGGTAAGCGTAGAACTCGTTCAGATCCTCTCCTGTGAGATCATAAACGGTAGTTCCGCGGCTCTCGAAGAACGTCCGTATCCTGCCGTTGCAGAGCTGCCTGTAACCGTCAATAGTAGTCGGCTGGAGCTTCGCAGACGAGTGTTCTATCCATTCTTCAATGTATAAAAACAGGGGCAGAGCCATTATCCGGCTCTGCTCCTTTATAAACTGCTCGGGGTGTTTCATCTTTGAGATAACTTTCAGTGCCGCCTGCTGTTTCTTGTTGTAAGCTACAAGCAGCTCGTCAAGGAAGGCTTTCGCAGCTTTCTTATTACCTCTGATCTCATATCCTGTGGATATCCATTTCTGTTTTCGTTTACCTGTGTGGTCGTATAAATTCAGCACGGCGTAGTACTTGCCGCGCTTGGCTTGCAGACTTCCTGCCACATTTTTCATAGGCAACACCTCCTTGCTCCGAGTATGTATTCAATAACTTTTATCTTCGGTATCCTTATATTCTTTCCGACCTTGAAGCTCTGTATCTCGCCGCTGCTTACTAATTCATAAGCAGCATGGCGACCTACCGACAGCATTTTCATCAGCTGCGGAACACTCACCACGTCGGGATAATCGGTAAACATCTTGTCGTACATCTTTTCAATATCTGCCAATAGCTAACACCTCTCTTTAATATTCTAAACATGAGCATAATCATTGAATTGTTCATTTTAACATTCTCCTTTTTGAAAACGACTAAGGGTACGGCTCTGTCCGTACCCTTTCCATTTTGATTGGTTATTTCAGGTTCTCGCTCCTGCCGAACATCACGTCTATTATCAGTTCGGCACAGTCACGGAAGCCTTGTATGTAGCTTTCCGCTACGATTGTCTCGGACAGCATTCCCTGCATATCCGTTATCTCGTTCAACAGCTTCTTATCGTCAGCCGACAGTCTTTTCTCCAGAGTGTCGTACATTTCAAGCAGCTCCAGACTTTGCTTTGCATAGTCGGAGTCCTTCCTGACATCGTGCTGACACGGTATGACGTTTCCGTAATATAGATCCTGCAACTTCATCGTCACGGTCACCTCCTGACCAACAATCATACCACAGCTCTCGAACGAAATCCATTCACCAGACCTGATGAAAACTGCCTGTTGAAATGGAGCAGAAGCAACATAATGATATAGTGCTTCACGATACCCTTGCCGCAAAGGGTGTCACGTTTCATGACACCCTTTTGGGGGATGAGCTGGAGTCACGTTTCGTTACTTCAGCCCCTGACCGAACGAATCCCTCTGCCAGCTCATACCTGCCGTTTTGGCATCAGTACGGTGAACGCCTCGGTGCTGTTGACAAAGTGGTGTTTTCGGACATAAAAAAGCAGCCCGTAGTTTTTACCAGGCCGATTTGCAAAGATTTAGCAGTATAAACAGCCCCTTTCATAGGCATTTTACAAGCCTTTTTAAATTCAGGGCGCACGCCGATAAGAGGCATTGCTCAGTGACGCGTTCAATGCCCCTTTTACGTGTTCGTGTCAGATTATGATTTGCCTTTTGATGTGAGAAGTTTCCCTCACACCATATTTTCCGCAGCCGCATGGCAGCACGGTATTCAGGCGTACCTATATTCTGCCGTTGAATTGATCTTGCTTTTTCATGCAGCGTACGATCTATCATTCGTGGATTTTTCGTGTGTCCATTACATTGTTCTCTGTACGGGCAGGATAAACAGTCTGCTTTTTTTGCTGTATATCTTTTCCGTCTGTCCTTTTTTCTATATCCTGAATAGCGCAGCACTTTGCCAGCCGGGCAAACATAAATGTCCTGCTCTTCATCGTAGGTAAACACTTTGG
Source organism: uncultured Ruminococcus sp. (assembly GCA_900315975.1). Next base: position 1,888 of record ONBA01000082.1, on the reverse strand, counting down.
GATCAAAAGCCGGTTCATAATTCGGTGTTCCGGACCGAGTACGTTCAGGTATGAAAGTTTTTATATTTCTGTTCAGCATAGCATTATGTACTTCACCGCTGTCATAGCTCGCATCTGCGCATATCGCTTCTGTTTTCATTTCAAATTTGTCAATCTGGTATTCCAGGCGTTGCGTATGCGGTGTACTGTCATGCTCATTTCCGGCGGTAACATACACATCGGTGATAATCCCATTTTCAGCGTCACAGGTCTGATGATCAAGATAATGAAACCCGACCGGCTTTCCGGGGCGTTTCATCATTCCGCATTCAGGATCCGTACTGCTTTTTGTAACAGACTTGGTTTTTGAGGTATCGTATTCGATGGGTTCTTTGATAAGACCCAACTCATATGCCTCACGATCAAGTTTCTGCATATATTCTGTGGGAGTATCCGGAACTTCAATGATCTCTCGCATCTCATGATTGGCATTGGCTCTGATATGCGTTGAATCTGTCATCAGCAATTTTCCGCTAACCAAACCAGTTTCAATGCATTTGCGAACGATCTCATCGAATACATCACGGAACACAGAAGTACCATCAAACTTTCTGCGTCGAAGCTGAGAGATGGTAGAATGATCAGGAACGCGCTCGTCAAGATCAATTCCAAGGAACCAACGATAAGCAATGTTTACGGTAATTTCTTGTTCCAGTCTGCGTTCAGAATCAATACCGTACAGATATCCAATTAGCAGCATCTTGATCAAAACAACCGGATCAACAGACGGCCTTCCGGTAGATGAGTAGAGGTCGGAAACCTTGTCATAGATAAAGTCAAAGCTGACAAGTCTGTCCAGTTCCCGAAGGAAATGTGTTTCCGGCATAAGCTCATCCAGTGTTACAAATGCCATCTTCATTTGCCGCGGTTCAGATCTTTTTAACATTGCTCTCGACCTCGCTTTCTATGATATCATTATACCATATTTCCTTGCGATTGTCGATGGTTTGTCAACAGCTCCGCCTCGTTCACCGTGAGCTGCCGTCGTGTTTCCATACATCAGCTCAGTCCGCTTTGGACACCCCTTTACTGAGTCTACGATTTGCCGACTCAGGTGGTGAGGCGGCGATTCACCACCCCATCGTCAGGACGGGACATTTCATCCCGCCATACCGAATTCCCATTTCGGGAACTCGGTTCTGAGGCAGGACTGAGTGCAGTCCAGTTTCGGGACTTCAAGTACCGCTACGGTAGTCGAGCTCTGAATGATAACTCACGGACGTTTTGCCCCTGAGTCATGTGACTCCCTGTATCAGGGAGTCATTGATTATCCCATATGCATACCGAGTTCTTCCTTTTTTCTGAGCTCCTTTGCCAGTGCCTTGCGGTCAATGTGTTCCCGAGCGTATTCGGTATCGTCAGCAGGCTCGTCCTCGATCATCGAAGCCAGAGCAGCAATGCCACTGACGATATCAGTTGCAGCACTTCTATCAGCACCACCAGTCGGAGCAGTCTGAAGCCGTGACTTCTGCTCTGCTCTTCTGAGCATTTCAGCTGCGATAAGGTCTGCTCGTTCAGCCTCCCAGCCTGTGATACGTAGTTCTTCGCCGTCTGATCCAGCTTCGACACCTCTGCCGTCACGTTTTGTGACGTCTGCTCCTGTATCTCCTTCCCCTGTTCCAGTAGCTGATTGTATATCGTCCGCTGATTTTGCAGGTACTGTTTCATCTGTGCATATGTCATAGTTTCGTCCGTCTGAGCCTTGACATCGAACAGCGTATCTGTCAGAAGTTTCAGCTGCGAGATCAGTGCCAGCCAGTTGTGTTCCTGGACGCAGACCATAGTTGGTATGTCCTGTGCCTCCTGCATATTCTGCTTGGAGGCTTCTTTCGCTTCTTCGTATTTCGAA
>ONBA01000092.1 GCA_900315975.1 uncultured Ruminococcus sp. | reverse complement strand
CACAGATTCAGGCGTTTTTCATTGCAAAGCAAGGTCGTACTGATGACATCTGCTGTCCTGATAATACTTCCTGCGCTGTATTTCTTCTTTTATGAATATGACCGTGAGAGTATCCACAACAGGACGATTCATGCCCTGTTTCAGTCTGTCACTACCCGAACTGCCGGCTTTAACACAACTGATCTCGCTGCTATGGACGAATCGGGTACAGCCATTATGATCATTCTTATGCTTATAGGCGGCTCACCGGGTTCCACCGCAGGCGGTATGAAAACAGCTACTATTGCTGTTCTGTTCCTTTCTGCGATCACAGTATTCAGCCGCAGAAATGATGTGCAGTGCTTCAAAAGAAGAATATCAGATGAAGCGGTCCGCAGTGCTGGTGCAATTCTTTTCATGTATCTTGTATTGTTCTTTACAAGCGGTATCATTATCAGCAGAGTAGAAGATATTCCGCTGCTGACCTGTCTGTTTGAAACAGGCTCAGCTGTCGGTACAGTAGGACTGACACTTGGCATTACAAGCGGTCTGTCTGGTGTATCCCGTGTGATACTGATGATTCTGATGTTTTTCGGGAGAGTCGGCGGATTAACAATGATCTATGCGGCACTTCCTTCTGCCGAAAACAGAAATTCACGTCTGCCGCTTGAAAAAATAACAGTAGGATAAAGGAGAATGAATATGAAATCAGTTTTGATAATTGGAGTTGGACAATTCGGAACTCACATTGCAAAGCGCATGGAGGAACTGCGCTGCGAGGTAATGGCTGTTGATATCAATGAAGAATGCATTAACGAAATAATGCCGTATGTGACTGATGCAATGATCGGTGACGGTACTAACGAAGAATTCCTTCGTTCTTTGGGAATAGGAAATTTTGATGTATGTATCGTTGCACTTGGCGGTTTGTTCCAGACATCTCTCGAAACAACTTCTCTGCTCAAGGAACTCGGAGCAAAAAAGGTCATATCACGTGCAACCAATGATGTACAGATGAAGTTCCTGCTGAGGAACGGCGCAGATGAAGTAGTTTACCCCGAAAAACAGATGGCTCTGCGTGTTGCTACTAAATACGCCTCAGACAGCATCCTTGATTTCATTCAGCTGGATAATAATTACTCTATCTATGAACTCAAAATCCCAAGAAACTGGTACGGAGAAACACTTTCAGACATAGATATCCGCAAGAAATACAAGGTCAATATCCTGACAATCAAACGTGGCAACGATGTATTTATCCCATCTTCTGATACTGTTTTAGGTGAGGATGATATAGCATTTGTTATCGGTGAGATGCGTGATATACAGAAATGTTTCAGAATATAGGAGATGATAGTGTGAGAAGTATTCTGCTTGCACTTTCTGTCACTATATTTTTTCTGTATGGCTTTCGTGCCATGAAAAAAGCGGATATCCTGATGGCGGAAATACGAAAAAACAGAAGACATCATTATGATTAAACAACTTCTGTATCATGTTGACGAAGAAAACGGTTGTATGTTATAATGTTCAGGGTGATTGATTTGTCTGATAAAAAGAAAAAAAAGAACGCATACATTTCTGTACTGAAAGATTTCGGGATAAGTCTGATCATACTTGCAGCAGCAACTATAGCAGGATATTTATTCAAACTCGGAGGTCTGACAGACAGCAACATAATTATGCTGTATATCATAGCAGTTCTTGTGTTATCTATCCTGACATCAAAGATATACTATTGCCTAGGTTCGTCTATTGTAGGAGTATTGGTATTCAATTACTTATTTACATATCCGGAATTTTCGTTCTCGGCTCATGATGCAGGATATCCGGTGACTTTTCTTACCATGTTCATAACAGCACTTATTGCAGGAACGCTTGCCAATAAGCTGAAACGCAATACTCTTATAGCCGAACAGAATGCCCGAGAAAAAGAAGAAGCAGCTTTACTTGCACAGAATGAACAGCTTAGAGCAAATATGCTCCGCACAATTTCCCATGACCTCAGAACACCGCTTACTTCCATATCGGGAAACGCAAGTACACTTATTTCCGGCGGAACTGCACTTGACGAAACAGCAAGACAGCAGATCTATACGGATATCTTTTCCGAGTCTATGTGTCTGATCGAAATGGTGGAAAACCTTTTATATGCCACACGAATAGAAGACGGACGAATGCAGCTCAATATCTCGGTAGAGATACTTGATGACATTGTGCAGGAGGCTGTCAGACACACCGAACGCACTCACCCAAAGAGAAATATCATAGTAGATATGCTTGACGAGATAATCCCTGTCATGGCAGATGCGAACCTTATCGTTCAGGTCATAGTCAATCTTATGGATAATGCAGTCA
>ONBA01000043.1 GCA_900315975.1 uncultured Ruminococcus sp. | reverse complement strand
CCGGGTGCTGTTTTCACAGCGTTTCTTGTATCTCTATTTTACCATATTTACGCTGTTTTGTATAGTACTTGGCGGGTTCAGTTTTGCGGAATCAGGTATTTAGTTATAAAATTATAGACAAAACAGTTCATATGTGCTATACTATTTTACGATAGGAAGTGTGAACATGAAAGAGGTCCCTTTTCCGAGCTCGCTTTCAGCCCATATCTTACCTCCGTGGGACTCAATAATGAACCTGCATATGAACAGTCCCAGACCTGTACCTGTTTCCGAATGCTTGCCTTTATAGTAGCGTTCCCAGATATGCGGCAGATCCTCCGGAGAAATACCGCTTCCGGTATCCCTGACGGTTATTTTTGCAAAGCCGTTTTCCTCTTCCGCCTTAATGAGGATAGTGCCGTTTTGAGTATGCTTCATAGCGTTGGAGATGAGATTGACGAACACTCGCTGGAGCCTTGTACTGTCTGCGTCGACCTTAGGCAGATCGAGAGGTATTCTTAACGCAAGGTGGTTGTTGTTCTTGTTGAGAACCGCGAAATAAGTTTCCGCAGTCTCACGCACTATGCTGTCAAGGTCGGAGGGAGACTTTTCAAGCACCATCCTTCCTTCCTCAATACGGGTTGCATCGAGTATTTGCGTTACCATAAGAGCCATACGGTTAGCTTCGGAGGATATGCGTCTCAGCTGATTCCTTACCTCATTGCTGTCAGCTCCGTTTGCAACGCTGATCTCAGCGTTCTGAGCATAACCGGACATTGCCGCGAGAGGCGTTTTCAGTTCGTGGGAAACGTCCGAAAGGAAGGTAGTTTTCATTCGGTTTGTTTCTTCGAGTGCTTCTTTTTCCTGCTGTGATCTTATTCTTTCAAGCTCTATCGGATCGGCAACGTAACTTGAAAGCTTTCTTGTATATACGAGGCTCAGCAGCATTATGGCAGCGACTGATGCGTACATCAGCATCATAGCCTTGCGGAAAGACCTCTTATTGTGTTCCTTTTCAGAGCTGTTTATCTCATAAACGGTATCCTGGGCGAGTGAATCTATCAGCTTCTTATCCTTCCACTCCTGTATGATGCCGACGATTGCTGTATTGTCATCGTTCCTGAGTTTAGCTCTGGTAAAATAAACTGATATAAGTCCGTCATCAGTCTCTATGAATGAAGCGCCGGTTTCGTTGTTGTGTACCCATTCAACACCGTTTGCCGCATCGTATTTCGCTTCGCTTTGACGGCGTTCATCGGCGTATATTTCATTGATCATCTCTTCAAACTCATCACGGTATATACCGGTAGGACTATAAAAAAAACTGCCATAGCAGAAGAAGACTTTATCCGTAAAATCATCTGTATCTATCTGCATCGCATCGACGTATGATGAGAATGTAGAGTCGCAGCCCCATTCAAAGTATTCCTGAGTCAACGGGGATCCAAGGCGATCAAAGGCTATATACGCGAGAAGTCTTGTGTTTCTTTCGGTATCGCTGAGGACCGAGCCCTTTTCGTTTTCTCTGAAAATACTCACCATATCATCGGAAAAGATCGAAAGCGATCTTTCACTTCGCTTCTGTATCCTTCCTGCAAGCATTATATATACAACTCCCATACATATAAGAGTTATTATCATTGAAAACAGTATTATTACGAAGAGCTTGTTTTTTAGCTGCATCGATTTTATATTTTTCATTCAGTTTCCCCCTTTTTCGGAACACTGCTCATTTTGCAAGTAGTATGGCAGTTCTCTCATCAGAAAGTGATCTGCGTACCACATAATACATTATACACCATTTTTTTATTATTTCAAGAATAATTACATAATTGTAATTAGTGCATACTCATATTTACAGGAGGTATTTATGCCGCATATTCTATTAGTTGAAGACGATTCGGATATTATGCGTATCAATCGCACCTTCCTTGAAAGCGAAGGATATACTGTTCACTGTGCGGATTCGGTTCAGACCGCTTCTTTCAAGCTCGAAGAGTGTATCCCTGATCTCGTACTGCTTGATGTTATGCTGCCTGACGGCGATGGTATGGATTTTTGCAGTATTCTTCGCACCAAGACTCAGGCACCGGTCATATTTCTGACAGCCCGTGATGAAAGCGAGAGCGTTATAAAGGGTTTCCGCAGCGGAGGTGACGACTATATCACCAAGCCTTACGATCTGAATGTATTAAAGGCTCGCATAGAGGCGCAGCTCAGAAGGAACTCTTCCAAGTCACAGCAGCACCCACGCATTGAGCTTCCAAACCTCACCGTTGATCTTTTTGCCGGCACAGCAATACTTGACGGCAATGAATACTCTCTTCCGCAGCGTGAATTGCAGATACTCTATATGCTGGCTTCGCAAATAGGTTCGAGGATAAGCTATCAGGAGATATACCGCTCGATATACGGCTGCAATGTCGATGACAGCAAGAATATGATCCGCGTGAATATTTCTAGGCTGAAAAAGCACCTTGAAATGGACGATATGAGTACATATGAGATAGCTTCGACTGCTGAGTGCGAGTACGTTCTCAGGCGAGTGATCTTCTGAAAATCTAATGATTACAATTTTGTAATTGTTGTTGACTGATGAAAAAAAAGTGATATAATGTCATTATAAAAAATATCACCTGAAAGGATGGGATCTCTTATGAAAAAAACAATGGCAGTTTTAGTATCTGCAATGATGGGAATTAGTCTTGCTTCATGCGGCCCAGCCAATGACAGCAGCAAAAGCAGTGACAGTGCAAAGGCAACAACTGAAAGTCAGACTGTCAACAGTCTTCCTGCAATAGACAAAGCAGAGATAGTAGCAGAATATACTGATTTCGCTGACGGCTATATGTTCCGGCTTGATGTTGAAGGCAGCCTTAAATACTGGACAGCAGAGGTGACCCTGACAGACTGCGGTGAACAGAGTAAAATCACTGTCTCAACAAGGGATTATGACAGAAACAGCAGGTACATTACCGGAGGCAGCACGATAACCGATGTAAGTGCCGTGGTCACTCCGTATGACGCAGATGGCAATGCCGGCAAACCTGTGAACGTAAAATGGGATCATGATCGTTTAGAAAAGTCCACCGAAGAAAACACGATCGAATTTTCAGATCCGGCAACAGAGACTTCATCGGAAGACCTAAGTGTTGATGCGATCGTCGGTGACTGGTATTATGAGAACCGTGATGCAGGTTCAGAGGGATATGTAGGAATTCCCAAGGGCCGCGTTACAGTGTCGGCTGACGGTACATACAGCTATAATAACGGCAGCTCAATATCCGATGGCAAGGTTAAGCTGAATTACGAAGAATACTCTGACGGTTCAAAGGTCCCTTACTATGCTTTCTACAATGAAGACGGGGATCTATGGATAGGCTGCTATGTCAGTGAGACTGAAAAAGATGTATTAAACATCGGCAACAGCGGTGAGAGCCGACTGGTCCGTGACACAGGAAACACATCAGGCGGTACAGATGATAAACCCGTTCCCAATGACTACGAGTACAATGAGCCTCCGCATGAGGGAACAGCCTGCATAATGGCAAAGGATATTGAGGGCGAGTGGCTTCACGGTCAGTATGTCCTTGTAGTTAAAGACTGCGATATGTACAGCGGTGCTTTTGAAGATCACAATGAAGGAGGCGACTATCTCGGCTGTGTAAGGCTTGAATATAAGCCTGAGGCTAATGATACTAAACAGCTCTGGTATAACCTCTACACTAACGACGGAGGATTGTTCAAGAGCTTCAGAGCTACCGGCGATATCCCTCTTAATTCTATCACGGACGAAATGCCTCATGGCATTGAACATACCCGTGTTATCAGAGAGAATGATAATTGATATTTCAGATTTAAAACAGAGAGCTGCCGTGAGATCCACGGCAGCTCTCTTTTGCTTACACAGTAGTTGTCCTTTTTATATTAGCCAATTAACACAATTTTAAGGCTTTTTAAGCTGTTTCCCGATCAGAATGAGCCATGAACTTCATTTATTTTCCAGTTTCCGTTTACCTTGACAACATCAATAACTACTGTTTCTTCAGCACCGTAATTGTTGTTTTTGACATTGATCGAGTAGCCGTTTTCGGACTCAATAACAACAGGATCCTCGTCAGCAAAGCAATATATTCCGCCAATGGGACGGTATTCAATATAAAGCTCGCCGTCCACATCTATGCACTTAGGCTTATCTGAACCAATAAGGTAATTATAGTGGCTGTTGATGAACTGCTCTGTCATATAACTGTAAAGATAATCACGAACCGCAGATGTTGTTTTATAAACATTATCGACTGACTTATGGTAAATTGTTCCGTCATCGGTTTTGTATTCTGCATTCATATCTGTTTCAACAGCACTGCCGCTTATAAGACGATCGGCAAATCTCAGGGCATCTCTGATATCCTTTGCTTCCGGAATTGTGGGAGCAAGAGGCTTTTTGCTGTTATTTCGTACAAATTTCATACCGCCCTCATCTTCTGAGTATATCTCATCGAAAGGCTTTTCCGGACAAACAAATCCGGTCCACGGAGTATTGTCGCTGCCATAGAACGAATACCAGTATGTAAAAGAGCCGTCGGGATGTTCTTCTGAGTCGATCTTAACAGTTCCGGAACGTGTACCGCCTCCCTCATATTTAAGCGAGAAGGTGCCGTCAGCATTTACAGTAAGAATGTTATTGAATGAATCGGCTTCGGTCCATTCTCCAACGAGATCAGCAGGTGAATAGTCAGGTGTTTCTGTGATCACTGCGGGTGTTTTTTCTGTTGTGACCTCAGTATTTAGCTGAGTGGTTTTTGCCTCTGTGGTTACAGCAGCGGCAACGGTTTCAGCTGCCGTACTTACAGAAGTAATGGAAGTCGTTGATGCAGCGGTGCTGCTCTTATCGGATCTTGAACTTGATACATCTTTTCCGCAGGCTGTAAAACACAGAGTGCTCAGAAGTGAAATTGCAATAATACTTTTTTTCATAATAATCCTCCTTTAATCTGATGATATGTCATCATCTGTTTACAATGCTATTATAGCAGCTTTTTTTAGAATGTGTTCAATAATTACAAAATTGTAATTGTGTTTTTATTCTGAGCAGTTTTATTTCGAAGCAGTTTATTCACCTGAGCACAAGTTCTTGTGGGCTGTGCAGTTGCACCCTGAGTTTCTTTATACAAATAGCCCGAACATTTTCAAGGAATTTATCAGGCACTGTTAATCAATAAGGTCGTTCTGAAAACGCGATAAATGTTCAAAAGGCAGGATCTGTCTGCCGCGGAACAGTCCGCAGCCGTCGTTTATGAGCTGATTGTTTATTGCGCTGAACATATTTACATCTAATTCCGAAAGCTCAAGCTCCTGCAATTTTGTAAGACGTTCATAGGCTTCATCAAAATAAATGCACTCGCCCATAGATACCACATCGCGCTTTGTACGCCTTGCCTCCTGCAATTTCTCATAGCCGAAATGGTTGGCATCGCCTATTTCTGCGAAGTCGTCCATTTCCTTTGTGCGTAGCTGCAATTCAGTATAGCACCGTGCAAGATTGTCATAGAAGGTTATGTGAAGGGACTGATACCCGGTACTGCGCGGAGTTGAAACGTAGTCGCGGTAATACGGTCGGACTTCTTCTTTCAGACGGTCGGAATATCTCTCCTCGACAAAGCCCGAAAGCTCTGCCGTAAAGCCTCTTTCCTCCAGAAATTCGGGCAGAACGTCCGCTATCTCATAGAGGTATTTCTGCTCGACTTCACTTCTTGATTCGCCGTTTTTGATGTGACACGCAGGCATTGAAATAACGATGCGGTAAGCGATAAGGTCGCGGAAGCAGATCAGCCTGCTTTTTATTTCGGCTTCTGTCGGGAACCTGCCGTTTTTCTGATAATACTTGTAGATGAATTCGAGAATATACCCGTTGAACTTCTCCTCTGCGCGTATCAGCGACTTGATGCGTCCCTTAAAGGTGAAGGCTAAAAACGGGTATTCTCTTGTCATGTATTTGTAAAACTCTTTTATCCTTTGCGACTGTGAGGACAGGAAGTCGTTGTGTTCAAGCAGTTCGATTATCTGTATAAGGAAATTCGAGTGTGCAAGATCAATGCTGTTATGCGTCGATTTTGCGCTGTTTCGGAGGTCGTTTGAATACTGGTGCAGTATTTTCAGCACAGTATTTCCCGAGAATAAGTAATCATTCAAAGCTATCATTGAATTATCCACCCTTCTTTTTTTGATGCACAAGGTTTTTTAGTTTGTCAGCGCGGATAAGCGCCATTGCTTAAATAGTTATAAGTAAATGTTCATCATTATAAAGCTTGCATTTGCAGCGTTTCACATAGTAAAACTCCGATAACATCTTCACCCACGCACAGCCAACAGCGGTATCGTCAATATACGCTATGACAACTATACCGAATACAAAACGGCGCTCCTCAAAACGAGAAGCGCCGTTGCTCTTTATCTGCATTATATCACGCTAAAGAAGATTTGTCAAGTATCCGCTTGACAAAATTGCGAAAGTGGTATATAATTACTTTGTTAAGCAAGGACGCTGAATACTCAGTGTCCTTTTTTGTTTTTTGGAGGTAAATATGAAGGACGGATTTATTAAAATTGCCTGTGCTACGCCTGATGTGAAGGTCGCGGACTGCGCGTATAATGCTGACAGGATAATAGAAATGATAAAGGAAGCCCACGATAAAGGCGTGAAGATAGTCTGCTTCCCGGAGCTCTCCGTAACAGGCTATACCTGCGGCGACCTGTTTTTGCAGGACGCGCTTTTATCCGCAGCCAAAAGCGAAACTGCGCGGATAATCAAGGAAACTGCTGATTTGGACATTGTTGCGATCGTTGGCGTACCCCTTGCTGTCTGCGGAAAGCTTTACAACTGCGCCGTCGTCATCAATAAGGGAACGGCTGTCGGCGCTGTGGCAAAGAAGAATATCCCGAATTACAGCGAATTCTATGAGGTGAGACACTTCACGGCTGCTAACGGACTTTGCGCGGATATACAGCTTAATGACGAATATTCCGTTCACCTTGAAGATACTGTTTTCACCTGTAAAGAACTTCCGGAGCTGACATTCGGTATCGAGATATGCGAGGATATGTGGGTAAGCTCTCCGCCCTCGGAGCAGCTTGCAAGGTCGGGCGCTGTTATCATTTTCAATTTATCCACAAGCGATGAAGTGATCGGAAAGGCAGATTACCGCAAAGCCCTCATAAAAGCGCGTTCGGGCTCGCTTGCCTGCACCTATGCCTATGCTGATTCGGGTATCGGCGAATCCACGCAGGATATGGTCTTTGCGGGACATGATATCATTGCAGAGAACGGCTCTGTTATCGCGGAATCCAAGCTCTTTTCAAAGGGGCTTGTCGTTGCGGATACTGACATAAAAAAGCTCTCCTACGAGCGCAGGAGAATGAATACGTTTACTGCTTTTCCGGATATGAAAAGCACTTATTTCAGCCTTGTGATCGCGGAAACTCACCTTGACAGGCCTTTCCCGAAAACGCCTTTCGTGCCGTCCGATAAGAAACTGCTGGACAGCCGATGCGAGGAAATTCTCACTATGCAGGCAGTAGGTCTTATGACAAGGCTGCGGCATATCGGCTGCAAGACCGCTGTCCTCGGGCTTTCGGGAGGCCTCGACTCAACACTTGCGCTTATAGTTACTGTTCACGCATTTGATATGCTCGGACTTGACAGGAGCGGTATTCACACGATAACTATGCCCTGCTTCGGAACAACTGACAGGACCTATAACAACGCCTGCACGCTTGCAGAAGTATACGGGACTGCTCTGACCGAAATTGACATACGAAACAGCGTTATGCAGCATTTTGCGGATATCGGGCAATCTCCCGACGTACACGATGTGACCTACGAAAACTCTCAGGCAAGAGAGCGCACGCAGGTTCTCATGGATAAGGCTAATCAGCTCGGCGGAATCGTTATCGGTACTGGCGACTTATCTGAACTTGCTCTCGGCTGGGCAACCTACAACGGCGACCATATGTCCATGTATGCCGTGAATTCGTCCATACCAAAGACTCTTGTGCGCTGGTTGGTCAGATACGAAGCAGATACATCAGACGGCAAGCTGAAAAATGCTCTGCTCGATATACTCGATACGCCTGTAAGTCCCGAACTCCTGCCGCCTGAGAATGACGGTACTATTTCGCAGAAAACAGAGGACATTGTCGGACCGTATGAACTCCACGATTTCTTCATGTACTATATGCTTAGATACGGCTATTCACCGTCGAAAATATACCGTATCACATGTATTGCTTTCGCGGGTGAATATACTGACGAGGTGATACTAAAGTGGCTCAAAACCTTCTGCCGCCGCTTCTTCTCACAGCAGTTCAAGCGTTCATGCCTGCCGGACGGCCCGAAGGTCGGTACAGTTACGCTGTCACCGCGCGGCGACTGGCGTATGCCAAGTGATGCTTGTGCAAATATATGGCTCAAAGAGCTTGAAGGAATTCTCTGACTTGATAAACCTGTTAGAAATGCCGGCATACTCGCTCCCGAAACTGATTCATTAATACAGTAAAAAAATCCTTGCATAAATGCTTTGTTGGAAGCGATTTCCGGGCACAGATACTTGACACAAGTCGAAAGCCGTGATATAATCGACATAAGTCAGAAAGGAGATTAGCCTATGCCAAGACCAAAGAAATCGCGCCGTATCTGCTGTTACTCCGATTATTGGAGCTTTTCGCCCGATCATGATACCGCAAACGATACGGTAACAATGTCACTTGATGAGTTTGAAACTGTACGTCTGATAGGCTATCAGTCAAAAACTAACGTCGCAAGAACCAACGTCACGGCTATATATGACAGCGCTTACGAAAAAATAATAAATGAGCAGGTCGGAGGCATTGGCTTATGAAGATAACCACTCTTGTTGAGAATACCTCTGCAAACGAAAGCTGTATCGCAGAGCACGGTCTATCAATTTATATCGAGACCGAAAGGCACAAACTGCTCCTCGATACGGGACAGACCGATGCTGTTGTGAAGAATTCGGAAACCCTCGGCGTTGACCTGACCGCCGTAGATACGGTCATACTCAGTCACGGTCATTACGACCATTCGGGAGGTATCCTGCCCTTCGCAAGTTTAAATCCCAACGCAAAAATAATCATGCAGAGGTCCGCGGCAGAGCCGCATTTTAACGGCGAACGCTACATTGGTATTGATACGGATATTCTGAAGCTGCCGAATGTTCAGCTCATAGACGGCGATTTGCGGCTTGACGACGAGCTCTTCCTGTTCAGCGGCATTACAGGCAGGCGGTGTTATCCGCAGGGCAACAGAAAGCTGTCGTGTCTGAAAGACGGCGAGAAGGTCGAGGACGATTTTGCCCATGAGCAATGCCTTGTCGTCACGCAGAACGACAAACGCTGGCTTTTGTCAGGCTGTGCTCACAATGGCATACTCAATATCCTTGACCGTTACAGGGAAATATTCGGCAGCGAGCCCGACTTCGTTCTCAGCGGATTTCATATGATGAAGCGCGATGAAGAACATACTGAGGAAGAAAAAGCTGTAATCGTTCAGACGGCTCAGGAACTTGCAAAAATGAACACTGTTTTTTACAGCGGACACTGTACGGGCGTACCCGCTTTTGAGCTGATGAAAGAGATAATGGGGGATAAGCTCATCGCTCTACACAGCGGAGAACAGGTGATATAAATTCAAACGGGAACAGTTTTTGACTGTTCCCGCTCTTTTATTAATCCCAAGACAAAGATGTATCCACTTCCATTTCAGCATTGAGAAGCTGGCAGTAGACCGCATAGTCCTCCTTGTAATAGCTGAACTCTCCTGTGACAGTTATCGTTTGACCGATAGCCGGATAATCCGCAGGGTACTTATGCTCTCCGGCAAGAACGAACTCTATTCCCTGTGAGCAGCAGGCTGTTGCGTCACTTACAAGCACGGCGAAGAATTCTCTGCCGTCGTCCTCCTTGAAATACGAAAACGGACCCTTCACTTTTACTTTTTTGCCGAGGTAATTATCGCCGTTATAGACCATATCGTAAACCTGAGCGTATATCATATTTGAATCGAGCTTGGTGAGGTCGATATCTATATCATCACTGCCTGTGTCGGACGAAGCTGCCGATGTAACGGAGTAGTATTCATTTGTATCTGATGAAGACGAAGCACTTCCGCAGCCTGTGAGAAGAAGTGCTGCTGCTGCCGTAACAGCTATAAACCTGACATTTTTCATAATAGACCTCCGTATTATTTTCTTACTCTGCCGGTGAACGCAGACATTATCGAAAACAGAATGAACACAGTCAGATCAGCCGCAACTATTGTTGAGCCGACCGGAGTGGAATACAGAATTGACGCAATTATCCCGAATGCGGCACAGAGAACTGATATAACTGCAGAACAGATTATGACTGCTTGAAGCTCTTGAATACTCTCATGGCTGAAAGTGCAGGGAAGATGATGAGCGCAGAAATGAGCAGTGAACCTACAAGATTCATTGCAAGAACGATTATAAGTGCCGTGATGACAGCTATCAGCAGATTATATGCGTTTGCCTTGACTCCGGCAGCCTTTATGAAATTCTCATCAAATGTGACCGCGAAAATCTTGTTATAGAACAGGATAAATGTCAGCAGCACAACGACGGACATTATTATGCACAGGCGGACGTCCTCCGGTTTAAGTGTTATGATAGAGGTCGAGCCGAAAAGCGTACTGCACACATCACCGGAGATATTCGCCCTTGAGGGGTAGCGGTTCATCAGCAGATAGCCTATCGCAAGGGCGCTCACCGAAAGCATTGCAACAGCCGCATCACCTTTTATCTTCGTGTTCTGACCTGTCCGCAGGAGGAGTACCGCGCATATCAGCGTCACCGGCAGGACTATGTACATATCATTGAGTTCGCCGAACCAGTTGACTACGCTTTGCATACGCGGACTGAGTTTATCATCGCCGCTCCACGCGAGGGCGTATTTTTTTATCATTACCGGCAGAGTTGCCGACAGCGACATAGCTCCGAATGCAACGTGTGAAAGTCCGTCACCGATGAAAGAGAAGCGCTTTAGCACAAGAGTGACACCGAGCAGAGATGAACAGAGAGCTATGAGTATGCCGACTATGAACGCATAGCGCACAAACGGAAATTCAAAATAGAACCGCAGCTTTTCCATATTATTCATTTTCCATCATCTCCGTTCCTATGAAAAGCTTTCCGGCAGCGCTTTTTGCGTAATCCTGAGTTGTGCCGAAAAACAGCTGCTTTCTGCCTCCGATATGCAGGATATGTGAAGCGTATTTCACAGCAGATACAATATCGTGAGACACCATGATTATGGTGATGCCCTCACGGTTGAGCTTTGCGATAAGCTCGTAAAGGTCGGTCTGAGCTTTCGGGTCGAGACCAGTCACAGGTTCGTCAAGCAGGAGCATCTTTCTTGTAGCACAAAGTGCCCTTGCAAGGAGAACGCGCTGCTGCTGACCGCCCGAAAGATCACGGTAGCACCGTTTAGCGAGCTTGTCTATCTCAAGCTGCTTCATCGTATTCTCGGCAAGCTCCTTCTCCTCCTTGCTGTAAAACGGCCGCAGTCCGCATTTTG
This sequence comes from uncultured Ruminococcus sp., assembly GCA_900315975.1. The sequence continues at coordinate 1,448 of ONBA01000043.1, read as the reverse complement.
CAAGGCAGCCTGAACGCACAATTTCACGGACAGAAGCAGGGAAGTCCTTCTGCACAACGGTCTGCTGAGGAAGATATCCTACCTCATTTTTCTTAACGTCGCCGCACCATTCTATAGTGCCGCTGACCTGCGACTTCAGTCTGAGAATGGCTTTGATAAGCGTGCTTTTACCGGAGCCGTTTTCTCCGAGGATACAAAGATAATCGCCTTTGTTTATCGTAAAATCAAGATTTTCCGCAACGATGCCGTCCTCATATCCGAGAGAAGCGTTTTGGCAGACCATTTGTGCAGACATTTTTGATCCCTCCGTTCAGTTCAAAGCAGTTTCAAGAACATCATAATTCTTCTGCATGAGTGAGATGTAGCTCGCACCGTCTGCGATATCGTCCTTTGATACAGACTGGAGAGAATTGAGCTCAGCGATGTCAACGTTCCTGCCAGATGTGCTGATGATAGTATTCGCAATATCCTTGCTTGAATTTTCAAGCGTGAAGATAGTCTTGCAGTCAAGCTCCTTTACCTTTCCCGCGAGGAAAGCGATAGTCTCAAAGCTTGCCTCTGTTTCGGCAGAGCAGCCGATGAAAGCAGCGTAGTAGTCAAGACCGTAATCGTCAACGAAGTAGCGGAACGGAAATCTGTCGCCGAATACAAGCGCCTTTACGGAAGAACCGTCAACAAGCGTCTGAAATTTGCTGTCAAGGTCGGAGAGCTTTGCAGTGTAGCTGTCAAGGTTAGACTTGTAATCGGACGCATTCGCCGGATCAACAGCTTCTATATTCTTCTCGATCTCTGCACAGAGTACCTTTGCATTTTTTACCGAGAGCCAGACGTGCTCGTCATATTCGATCTCGTCTTCCTCATGCTCATGGTCGTGGCCGTCATGATCGTGCTCGTCTTCATCTTCGCCCTGCATACCCTCTTTGAGCTCCTCGACCTTTGCCGAATCACCGAGAACGTCCATAAGGTCAACGACCTTCATGTCCTTGTTTGATGCTCCTGCAAGAGCATCTTCCACCCATTCATCGGACTCGCCGCCGACATACACGAAAAGGTCGCAGGTAGATATCTTCATGATATCATCAGCAGTCGGCTGATAGCTGTGAAGATCAACGCCGTTGTCAAGAAGATATGTGAGCTCGACATTTTCAGCGTGATCGCCAAGTATCTCCTTTACCCAGTCATACTCAGGGAAGATAGTGCAGACGACGCTGAAAGACTCAGAGCTTGTATTTTCGCTTGTAACAGCAGCTTTGACCGCACTTTCAGAACTGCTTCCGGACGTACCGCAGCCGGTCGTACCTGTCATAGCCATTGCTAAAGCGAGAGCGTAAATACTGATTTTTTTCTTAAACCTGATTCCGCAAAACTCAAAGCGAATTTTCCACTCTAAGGAAGGTACAAATCCAGCCGTTACAGCGACCAAGTGACAAGCGTAACTTCCGCGCGTG
>ONBA01000081.1 GCA_900315975.1 uncultured Ruminococcus sp. | reverse complement strand
CTGATGATAATGCCGTATCAGGTAACGCTTGTGCCGAATTTTCTTGTTGCCAAGAGATTCGGACTGCTGAATACACGCTCAGCAATAATATTGCCGGCAATATTTTCACCTTTCAGTATTTATCTTCTGACCAAAGTTATGCGGAGGATACCAGTTTCATACATTGAAGCTGCCAAGCTGGACGGTGCAAACGAATTGCAGATACTTATGAAAATTTATGCGCCGCTCTGCAAAAACGCTCTTATAGCAATAGGACTGCTCATATTCATTGACTACTGGAATATGGTCGAACAGCCATTGATACTTATGTCGAGCGACGAAGCAAAAGCTATGCAGCCGCTGTCTGTATTCCTTGCTCAGATAAATACGCAGGATATAGGGCTGGCTTTTGCAGTCGGCGTTGTGTATATGATACCAAGTCTGCTGCTCTTTCTCTATTTTGAAGACAGCCTTGTGGACGGTATCGTATCTTCCGGCGGAATAAAAGGATAGGATATGGTGATATGAACAGATCTGAAGAACCAAAGAACAAGAAACGAGAGATAATAAAGCTGCTGATAATTGTATTTCTTGCGGCTATGCTGATACTGACATTCTTTTCAAACACTATCATGAACCGTTCTCTTCCTGAGATCACAACAGTATCTGTATCAGCCGGAAAACTGACGGAATCTGTTAAATGTCAGGGCGTTGCAGAGGCTGAACAGTCATATGAGGTCAAAGCTGCTGAAAATCGTACAGTACAGAAAATCTACATAAAAGAGGGACAGAAAATAAGCGATGGCGATAAATTATTTACGCTCGGCTCAGGACAGTCAGAGAGTATCGCCGCTGCCGAAGCTGAGCTTACTGCTCTTGAACTTGAATACAGCAAAGCATTGCTTACCGCTCCTGCTGATTATACGTCGGAGAATATGGAGATACGCAATGCGGCAGAAGATCTTCAACAGGCAATAGCAAGAAGAGATACCGCTGAGATATCAGGAAAAGAAGCCGAACAAAAGAAGTTGCAATACGAAGCTGATAAAACAGAAGGAGCCAAACTTTCAGCGCTTAAAGAACAGCTTACAGCGGCGATAAATTCAATCGACGGCGATGATTACAGCAACTCTCCTGCCGGGTATATCGGTGATCTTGTATCATTGAAAAATGACTGGCAGGCTGCGGAAAACGAATACGCATCCGCATATAAATTGTATACTGAAGAATTAAAGAGCGATAGCGAAGCCGCTAAGTCTGAATGTGATGAAAAGGATACAAAGCGTTCAAACGCCAAGGCACTCTATGATAATGCAAAAAGCAGTATTCGTTCAGAGCTTTCAGTCAAGCTGAATGATATTAGCAGCAAGCTTGAAGCGCTGAATTCAAGTATCAGCATTTATGAAGAAAACGCACAGTCAGGCGGTATGAGCTACGAGGAATGTGCTGCCGATGTTCAAGCTAAACAGCGTGCTCTTGAAAGACTTAGAGTTGATCTTGCAAAAGCTCAGAATACAGATAATATTGCTCATCAGCAGTATGAACTTGACCTGAAAAGCAAGAGTGATGCTATCGAAAAAAAGAAGGCCGACATTGAAAAGCTGCGTAAAAACTGCGGTGATATTGAGATCACTTCAAAATACAGCGGAACAGTCAGAAAGATAAATATAAAGCTTGATGAAATGACTTCTGTTGACTCTCCACTTGCAATCATTGATATTGATTCGACGGGATGTACGCTCAAAGCAAGCGTTGAAGCAAATGTTGCCGATAAGGTGTCCTCAGGTACATCTGCTCAGATTGCAAATCTCTGGAATAGTAACATAAGTGCTGTTATTTCAGATATAAGAAATGATTCTGAGGGCGATACAAAAATGAAAACTCTTGCTTTTGAACTCAAAGGTGACGTAACAGCCGGTATGAATCTGGAGCTGTCGATACCGCTTTCAACGGGAGATTATAACGCTATTGTTCCTAAAAGTGCAGTTTTCGAGGATCAGGACGGACATTTTGTCTATAAGATACGTTCCAAAAGTACACCTATCGGAAACCGGTATTATGCAGAAAGAGTATCGGTTGAAGTATTAGCTTCTGACGATAATTCAAGTGCTGTTGAAGGGAATATAAACGGCTCAGACAGTATTATAACCGCATTCAGCGAACCAGTAAACAGCGGAGATCAGGTTCGCCTGAAAGCAAAGGAATAAATATGAAACTCAATTTTATCAAACCAAGGTATATCGTTCTTGCCCTAATTAATACAATATCGGTAATTGCAATTATCATGATCTCATTAAAATACAATTCAATTGCCGGCTCGCTGAAATATAATTATGCTGCTGAGCGCTGGACGCAGGGCAAGGGCGGAGCTTCTCAGATAAGCTGTTATTTCTCCAATGATTCGGGATTTACTGCTGAAAATGTTGAGGCTGTAAGAAATTCGATTGCGTCTTCACTATCCAATTCAGGAGTAGAAACTAATAAAACTGTTATTCCTGATTCTTACTATACACAACTCGGAAAGTTTAACATTAACTGCGATAGGAATACTTCATATCAGGCTAATGTTACAGCGGCAGGAGGCAGATTCTTTTTATTCAGGGATTTCGACCTGCTCAGAGGAGCTTTCTTCAATGAAACAGATAACATACATAATGGAGTAGTCGTTGACAGATCACTTGCATTTAAGCTATATGGCTCTGAAAATGTGGCTGGTTTTAATGTGTATATTAACGGCGTAAGATTTGTAATCACTGGAGTAATAGCTGATCCCAAGTCAAAGTATGAAAAAGAGTGCAGCGGTGATATCCCTCACGTTTACATTCCGTATCAGGCTGTCG
>ONBA01000098.1 GCA_900315975.1 uncultured Ruminococcus sp. | reverse complement strand
CTGTAAATTAAGGTCAATATCCTCGGAAAAACGCTTTATAATATGATAGCACTTTGACAATGACGTGCCGCCTTTGAAAACAATATCCGGCATAACAGCTAATGTCATTAAGCTATGAGGATATTTTCGGTGATCAGCATAGAGAAGTTATACATGATCAGACTTGCAAAGATTTCCTGTATCACGCAGTCCTTTTTCTTTGAATGGAAAGCAATAAGACCAACATGGTACTTCAATTCACGGAAGGAAGTTTCTATACCCCAGCGCATTTTGTAGATCTTCTTGATATCATCGGCAGAAAACTCATTGTCCCAGAGATTAGTGACAATTCCAAGATTTTGGGTATTCTCTGACTGCACATTTCTTGACAATTCCACTCCCTTGTGCATAGTTTCAACACGGGATTTCTGTTTATGGTGACCATAAAATTTCGGTTGGGATTTCCCCATAAATCCGAGTGTATGTATTGCATTTTGGGGAGCGGTGTGTTATAATATTTTTACAATGGCTGATAGTATGTCTGCCTAACAAATCAGTAATTTGTTGAACAGGTTAGTGACTGATAATTATAAGTTTCGTTCATAAGCATGAAATCTATTAAGGAGTTATTTATGGGAGATCACATTTTTGCATATTTAATAGTAGTCATTGTTGGATTGGCGGGACTGTATGTGTTAACATACGGCATAATCGGATTTTTGCTGTATCATGAGAAGGTTCAGGCAAAAGCAAATAACAAAGGAAAGTATATCCATAGGAACGCAGATGATATTTCGGAAAAAGTAAGAGATGGTGGGGCACATCTGGGTAAACCTTACGGTAATGTTCATTATAAGGATTCGGTCTTTACTATCAAACTGAATAGGAACAATAAATCCCGATACCAAACGAGTCGGGATTTATATTTTTTCTAACCATAGATTGCGTGTTTAAGTCACGTTTCCAGCTCCACAATCCTCTGCTTAGAATAGACTTCTAAGCAGGGCTGATTATCTATATCGCTGAATTAATAATCAATACTTTCCAATTCTTTCAGCCACATATTCGCGGAGGCATCACTTGGCATCCGCCAGTCGCCGCGGGGAGAAAGAGTAACAGTTCCGACTTTTGGTCCGTCAGGGAGGCAAGATCTCTTGAATTGCTGGTTGAAGAATCGTCGATAGAATATTTTCAGCCATTTCATTATCACTTCCTTGGGATAGGTGTCGGCGAATGAAAGGCAGGCGATACGGAATACCTTTGACGGAGAAAATCCATATCTCAGCATATAGTACATGAAGAAATCGTGAAGCTCATACGGTCCGACTATATCTTCAGTCTTCTGTGATATAGTACCGTTTTTCTCAGGTGGCAGAAGCTCGGGACTAACAGGAGTATCCAGTATATCGAACAAGATTTTTTTCAGCTCGCCCTCTGATATTTCAGCTTCATAGTTTACCAGCCAGCGCACAAGTGTTTTTGGAATGGACGAATTTACTGCATACATTGACATATGATCCCCATTATAGGTTGCCCAGCCGAGGGCAAGCTCTGATAGATCTCCTGTTCCGATGACGATACCGCCGAACTGATTAGCTTTATCCATTAACACTTGTGTTCGTTCCCGCGCCTGTGAGTTTTCGTATGTCACATCGTGAATGTCAGGTGACTGTCCTATATCAGAAAAATGCTGCATTACACTGCTGCATATATTTATTTCAATGAGCGTCGAACCATAAGCCTTTGCAAGCAAACAGGCGTTGTTATAGGTCCTGTCGGTAGTACCGAAGCATGGCATTGTTATAGTGTGGATACCTTTTCTGTCAAGTCCGAGCAAATCAAAAGCGTGTACTGCAACTATAAGTGCAAGAGTTGAATCCAGTCCTCCTGAAAGCCCGAGAACTGCTTTCTTGCAGCCAATGTGTCGCAGTCTTGTCATCAATCCCACAGCCTGCATTGTGAGTATTTCCTCACATCTGCTGTCAAGCTGCATTTTATCGGACGGTACAAACGGAGTTTGAGGAAAAACTCTGTCAAGGACTGTATTAGTAACATTCAGAGAAAAGTATGAAGTATAAATACTTGGCGAAGCTGAAAAAGTGTTCATTCTTCTACGCTCGTAGGACAGCTTTTTTATATCAATGTCCGCAATTGTAAGTCCGTGTGAAAAAGTCTTTGATTCAGCAAGTACAGAACCATTCTCGGCAATAATATTATGTCCTGCGAATATCATATCCTGTGTGGATTCGCCTATACCCGAATCGGCATAGGCGTAGGCGCAGGCAAGAGAGCCCGAATGTGCTTTTACAAGAGTCCTTCGGTAATCAGCCTTTCCTATGACCTCATCACTTGCGGAAAGATTGAAGATAAGGACCGCTCCCGAAACTGCAAGACGTTCCGACGGCGGAGAACTCACCCACATATCCTCGCATATCTCGACACCAAATGTTAGCTCGGGAAGCTCCCTGCACATAAAAATGCTGTCTTCAAGGCGAACGGAATATTCTTCGTCAAGCGGAACATCTGCACAGAGGCTGTTATCGGCTGCAGTGAAATATCTCATTTCATAAAACTCGCTGTAATTTGGGATATTTTGCTTTGCAACTGCTCCGATAGCTTTGCCTTTGTTTACGATAACGGCACAGTTGTACAGCTTTCCGCAGACTGTAAGCGGCATTCCAATTATCGAAACAATATCCAGCTTTTCTGTCTCTTTTACTATCCTTACCAGTTCGCTTTTTGCCGAGCTTAAAAGTGCGTCCTGCAAAAACAGGTCTCCGCAGGTGTAGCCAGTTAC
>ONBA01000078.1 GCA_900315975.1 uncultured Ruminococcus sp. | reverse complement strand
GTTTGAGCAGCAAAAAAATATGCGTGTACCCTCCGAACTTGTACCGAAGTGTCCAGTCTGTGGAAAGCCCATGAGCATGAACCTTCGTGCCGATGATACCTTTGTTGAAGACGAGGGCTGGCACAGAGCAGCGGAGCGTTATAACGAATTCCTCTGCCGTCACGAAGGACTGCATATCCTGTTCTTAGAGCTTGGCGTAGGCATGAATACGCCTGTCATCATAAAGTATCCGTTCTGGAAGATGACCTATGCAAACCCGAAGGCGGTCTATGCCTGTGTGAATTTCGGCGAAGCGTATGCGCCCGATGAGATATCCGGGCAGAGCATTTGCATCAATGGAGATATTCATGAGGTGCTGAATGTCTTAGCTTAAATAAATTCAAGCCTTGCACTCAAAAACAGAGTGCAAGGCTCATTTTACTCCAATAGGGTTTGCTTTAATTGTGGTGTGCGCCAAAATAATATATTGGACTTGTACGGAACGGTTTGCAGGTGTTCCAATAGACTACGGGCTAATGAAATAGTGCTGCTCGCACGGCTTCTCATAACGATTCCCCAAGTTTTCTGATCTTTGCAAGCAGCTCATCAGAAACATCGCCTGCTGATGTAAACACTCCCATATCCCTTAATCCCAGATAACCGAGGAAATCCCCCTTGTATGAAAACATTGCTCCGTCATACTGGTTTCTGTCACCGGAGGATAAAAACATTGCAATTTGAGTCAAGCTTTTAGGTGCAGCAGGATAAAGCGCAGAATAAAACCTGTCGATCACGCATTTAAGTTGCCCACTAATACCGTGATAGTAGATCGGGGAAGCAAGAATAAGCATATTAGTGTCATTCAGCAGCAAATATATATCCTGCATATCGTCTTTCTGTATACACTTGCCGTTCCCTTTGCTGTGGCAGTATTCACAGACAAGACAGCCTTTTACATTCAGCTTACAGACATTTACTGTTTTCACGGTATGATTTGATGATTCAGCCCCTTCACAAAATGCTGTGACCATTTTTGCAGTATTCCCATTTTGACGGGGGCTTCCATTTAATACAAGTATATTCATAGCGCACCTCACCAATTTTCATACCGCTGTCCTGTATGCAGTTCTGCCATTCTCTGCATCTCTTCATCGGACAGCTCAAAGTCAAAGATACTGATGTTTTCAAGGATATGGTCAGGATTCTGTGAACCGGGTATCGTAATATATCCTGCCTGCAAATGCCAGCGAAGTATCACCTGTGCCGAGGTTCTGCCGTGAGCCTTTGCTATATCCGTGATCGTTTCATTACCGAACAAGTCCTGCGTATGCCCTCTGCCTCCGAACGGATACCATGATTCTACCACCGTACCGTATTTGGCGATATCCTTTTGGAACTCGGTGTTCTGATAAAACGGATGATTTTCATTCTGAACTACCGCAGGCTTGATCTCACCGCCGGATGTGACACGCTCATATTCGTCGAGGGTATAATAGTTAGAAATACCGATAGACCGCAGCTTTCCGTCCCTTACACCCTGACACAGAGCTTTGTAGACCTCGGTATCATTGCTGCCCGATTGATGTATCAGCATCAGATCAATATAATCAAGTCCGAGCCGTTCAAGCGAATCGTCAATAGAACTGTACGCTCTGTCATAGTTGGAAGGCATGACCTTTGTGGTGACAAAGACCTCCTCACGGGTTACGATGCCATCATCGATCGCCCTCTGAATGCCATTGCCAACACCTGTTTCATTACCGTAATACTGCGCTGTGTCGATCAGCCGATAACCGTCTTTCAGCGCTTCGTAGACAGAGTTTTCCGCAGTATCATCGTCCTGTGTCCATGTACCAAGTCCAAGAATGGGCATTTCATAGCCGCTGTTGAGCAATACGGTCTTGCTTTCATAATCAAATTCTGTTGTCATATTACGCTGCTCCAATATCTTTCGTTTCAGCAGGCATAGGTCAAAAGCGCTCCATACCCCGTCATTGTCGAGATCGTAAGGCTTTCCCCGCAAATCTTCCTCTGTCGGTTTCGCAAGAAGAAAATCATTGAGATTCCGTACATCCTGCACGGTGTATTCGGTATCTTGGCTGCCGTTCATTTCAAACGTTACGGTCACACCGTCTTTACCGAGTGCATCAGCAAGCCCCGAAGTATCTGAAATATTCCCGATCTTTGTATAGCTGTATGAAGTATCGAAGCTCTCATAGAATACCACAAGACAGCTATCGCCGTAAAGCATTATATCGCCTTCACTTATATGCCCGACTTTTTCAGGCGAGGAAGGCAGAGATGTATCAAGGTAATAATACTTCTCATTGCCGTTCAGCTCAGACATATCAAGCGTCAGGGGCAGCATTTCCGTTAAAGCTGTGACTGTATCGCTGCTTTCCAAATTTACAGGGAATTGCTTATCTCCTACAGCTATCTTCATACCATTAGCTTCCTTTTCTTCATGTTGTCCGGAGGTTGTGACCTCTTGTTTGTCAGAGGCAACAGATGAAATGCTGCTGTCGCTTTGCATCATAACAGACGAGTTTTGACTTTGCACCGTCACAGCCGAACTATCCTCTGAGTAACTGCCGCACCCGGTCAACATCAGAAAAGAAGAAATAACTGCTAAAAATCTTGCTTTAATCATAAATGCTCCTCACCACCTTTGCAGGAGTGCCGACCGCTATCATATTTTCGGGAATATCCTTTGTAACGACTGAGCCTGCACCGATGACTGCATTATCACCGATCGTCACACCCGAAAGGATAGTTGAGTTAGAGCCTATCCACACATTCCTGCCGATGTGAATGGGCTTCGGTATCAGGCACCGTATTGTGACCGATCAGCGCACCGTCACCTATGTAAATACCGCCCTGATCCTGAAATTTACAGCCTGCATTGATGAACACGCCTTTTCCGAGATGAATGTTCTTTCCACAGTCTGTATAGAACGGAGGAAACAGCCCGACCTCAACAGGTTGACCGATAAGCTCCGACATCAGCGAATTGATCTCATCAGGAGTATGATAGTGGCTGTTGATCTCCATAGTAATGCGGATAGCCTCCTGACTCAGCTCATGCATGATCTGATGCACATCGCTCTCAGCCGTGACCTGTTTTCCGCTGTTCATAAATTCAAGAAATCCTGCTGTTGTCATTGCTTTTCCTCCAATCGGGATCATTTCAGATATTCGTGATAGAATGCTTCCAGCTTGTCAAACGGGATAGCGTTATTCTCTCCGCCGTCGTAGAGATCGGTGTGCGAAGCGCCTTCGATCACAAGAAGCTGTTTATTGTCGGTGTACTTGTTTCCGTTTATCATCGCTTCATAAGCGTCTTTTCCAAAGTAGAAGGAATGTGCCTTGTCGCCGTGCATTATCATAACGGCGGAGCGTATCTCATTGCTGTATTGCAGGATAGGCATATTGATGAACGACATACAGCCTATCTTGTTCCAACCTCCGTTTGAATTGAGCGAACGGGGGTGATAGCCTCTTTCGGTCTTGTAGTAAGCGTGGTAGTCCTTGACAAAATACGGCGCATCTTCGGGCAAAGGATCAATAACACCGCCGCCAAGCTCATACTCGCCGGACTGATAATCCCTGATACGCTGGGCATTCAGTGCCTGCTTCATCGCATAACGCTTTTCCTCGCTGTCATCGGCATCAAAGTAGCCCTTCGCATTCACTCTCGTCATATCGTACATGGTAGATGCAACAGTCGCCTTGATACGTGTATCAAGAGCCGCTGTATTGACAGCCATTCCGCCCCAGCCGCAGATGCCAAGGATACCAATGCGTTCAGGATCAACATTTTCCTGTACTGAGAGGAAGTCCACCGCTGCCATAAAGTCTTCCGTGTTGATGTCGGGAGAAGCCATGTATCTCGGCTGTCCTCCGCTTTCAACCGTAAAGGACGGATCGAATGCAATGGTCAGAAATCCACGCTCTGCAAGTGTCTGTGCGTAAAGACCGCTGCACTGTTCCTTGACTGCACCGAACGGGCCGCACACGGCGATCGCAGGGAGTTTTCCGCCTGCGTTCTTAGGAGCGTACATATCGGCAGCGAGTGTGATGCCGTAGCGGTTGTGAAAAGTGACCTTGTTGTGGTCAACCTTGTCGGACTTGGGGAAAGTCTTGTCCCATTCCTGTGTTAAAGTAAGCATTTCATCTTTCATTTCCGATACCTCCGTTTTTTCTTAATGTGTAGGCGAAATAGTCAAGGCAGTCAATACGGTCATTATACTTGTGAACGCTGTCAAGGAGCGTTTGACGATAGCTTTTCAGAAAACAGTCAAGTGCCTGATATTGTCCGCTTTCGACCATTTGCAGGCATTTC
>ONBA01000094.1 GCA_900315975.1 uncultured Ruminococcus sp. | reverse complement strand
CTCACGCTGATGAAGGGTGATAAGGGTGTCGAGCTTTGCAAAGAAAGTGCCGATTTGGTGTTGTTCCTTTACATCGGACGGTACTGTAAGGACTGTTTCAAAGTAATCGGCAGGAGTGATATTGAGCAGTCCGTGATTTCTTGCACCCTCTGCAGCAATGGCTTGAACTCCCTTATGCCAACAGTCGGTATCATAATACGAAACAAGAAAATCAGAGTCAATATTACCGTCCTCTTTCAAAGCGAAAACAATGTAAAGTGTCGATAATACGCCCATTTCGTACCTATCAAGTCTCTTTACTGCACCCCACGGAGCATCAGATGATGTACTCTTATTGTAAGCAAATTCACCTTTCTTCAACAGGTAGTAACCGCTTACATCTCGGCTTGCAATACGCTTATCAAAGAACTCGTTTTGATCTATCAAGCCGTACTGTGCTGATATAGTAAGTGGTAGTTCTGATTCAAGGTTTTCGTTCTTTCTCGTCACTCTCTCGACCATATCAGACAGCTTACGCTGTTCCCAAGCATCCTTACGCTGTTCCCAAGCATCGGTAAATCCGGCGAATCTGATCTGTGGTGTATTGCTCATAATATGCCCTCCAATACCTTCATCAGATCGGCAAGCTCGTTCTTCGTATCAGCATCGGCAGCGGTCAGCTCGCCCATCTGTGTGATAAGGTCGGTGGCTGCTGTGTCCATTTCTGCGGAAATGTCGGAAAACTCGCTTGCCAGGTCGCTCAGGCTGATCTGTTCTTCTTGTTCAAAAGTATCGACGTAACGAGGGATATTGAGGTTGTAGTCGTTCGCCTTGATCTCCTCATAAGTCGCAAGGTGCGCTTCTTTCTCCACGTCCTGACGGGCTGTGTAAAGCTCGATGATATGGTCGATGTTCTCAGGACTCATGGAGTTCTGCTTCTTGCCCTTGACAAACTGCTGTGAAGCATCAATAAAGAGAATATCACGTCCGTCACGGTTCTTTTTCAGAGCAATGATCGTTGTCGGGATAGAAGTGTTATAGAACAGGTTTGCAGGCAGACCGATAACGGCATAAATAGCACCGCTGTCAATGAGCTTCTGTCTGATCTTGCCCTCGGCAGCACCACGGAACAGAACGCCGTGGGGCAGAATGATAGCCATAGTACCTGTATTTTTCAGATGATAGAAGCCGTGAAGCAGAAATGCGTAGTCTGCTTTGGACTTCGGCGCAAGCACACCATAGTCGGAGAAACGGCTGTCATTCAAAAATCCCGGTGCCGCAGACCACTTTGCGGAGTACGGAGGATTCATCAGCACCATATCGAAATCCGTTTCTTCGTCCGTGGGCCAGTCCGCATCAAGCGTATCAGCATTACGGAGCGTCTGATTTTCGGGATCAACTCCGTGCAGGAACATATTCATTCGGGCGAGGTTGTATGTGGTCGTGCTGAGTTCCTGACCGAAATAGCGGATATAGTCGGGCTTGTGTGAGAACTTTCTTGCGTTCAGAAGCAGAGAACCCGATCCCATAGCAGCATCATACACCAGAAGTCCCTGCTTGTCCTCCTGTCCCTGAATCGCAACACGGGTAAGGATCTGTGAAACTGCCTGCGGTGTATAGAATTCTCCGGCTTTCTTTCCTGTTTCACTTGCAAACTGACCGATAAGGTATTCGTAAGCATCACCGAGAACATCGCCCTCATGGTTCAGCAGGTCGGCTTCATTGATCTTCTTGACTACCTCTGCAACGGTAGCAGACTGCTTCTGCTCACCGGAGCCAAGTCTTGTGGAATAGAGGTCAACATCAGCGAACAGATTTGCAAAGATAGGATCGGACTGCTCCACATGATTGAATGCCTTTTTGAGCATTTCACGCTGAAAAGCGTTCTTGCTTGCCGCTTCTGCAAGTTTAGTATATGTAAGCTCAGGCTCGATAGTATAGTGGTAGCTCTCCTTGATGTCCTCCAGAAGTTCCTCGGCATCTTCGGTGCTGTAAACTTCTTCGTATGCTGCCTGTGCTTCTGCCATAGATTCGGGCTTTTCGTTATTGAGAAGGTCATAAACGTGTGTCAGGAATGTATCGGACAGATACTTATAGAATACGATTCCGAGAAGATAGTTCTTATATTCATTAGCGTCCATTTTACCGCGCAGAATATCTGCACCAGCCCAAAGAACGCTCAAAAGGTCTTTACTGTTTTCGTTTGCAGGCATTATGGTTTCCTCCTATTTTCAGTTCACTCATGCTCAGGTACAGCGTGAGTGATATACATAGATAATTATACCATAATTCCGTCAAAAATACAAGTGGAATTAGACGAAATTTTGAAATTTTCATCAATCAGCAGTTAACCGTTCAGACCAACCTGTGATATATAAATCATACCAACTTTGAACCCACTGGATTCAAAGTTCCCCTAAAACAAAAACGCTGGCGCACCGCCAGCGTTTTCCGTCATTATCTGTTCAAAGCCTTTATCATCTGTAAGGCAAGGTCTGCTTTATCTTCGGGAAGTGTTCTGAATCCTGCCACAAGCTCTTTCTCTGTATCAGTAAGGATAGAAACCTCTCCTTCCTCGTTGAAAAACTCGGCAAGGGTAACGCCCATAGGCGTAAGCAGCTTTTGAAGTGTCTCGATCGTGGGCTGATTGATGCACTTTTCCAAGTCGCTGATATGCCCCTGAGACAAGCCGGACTCCTTGTGAAGTTTATACATACTAAATCCCTTTGCCTTGCGTATCTCTCTTAACCTTGTTCCGTACTCCATTTCTCCGAATCTCCTTT
>ONBA01000077.1 GCA_900315975.1 uncultured Ruminococcus sp. | reverse complement strand
GATCACTGACCACCTCCGTCCTGAATGTGTCGGGGAGCGCAGAGTGGTCACAGGTGTCACTACGGTCGATTTTACTTCCCGAAAGCTCGATGAAAACGGAGAGCCGACAGGCAAGGATATTCACATGGAGTTCGACAGAGCTAAAAACTGGACGTTTGACGGCGGTGAGCTGACTTCTCGGCTTGACAACGGCGATATGCTCATGAGCTTTCATTTCATTGACAGCTTGGAGCGTGAGCAGACAATTCATGCTGAGAAAGAGCCTATACCTTTATATACAGGAGAATGGGCTGTTGCGGATAACCGTGAGCTTTACAGAGAGATCGTTTCTGAAAACGAGCGATTTGCAAAAATGGCAAGTGAGGTTATTGGAAACGGCAAAAATCCAATTGACAGTGTGAAGGCTCTTGTTGGTGAATTTGGTATGGAGCGTACTGCGTTTCTTACAGCTTTGAATATTGTCGCTCACCCAGGTGACGGCAGGTTTTATCCTGTGGATAAGGAGTGGGCTTGTAAAGTTCTTTCTCCGTATTTAGAAGTTTCGCCCGATGAAGTAATTCATCAAACTCCTGAAAAAGAGCAGCTTTTTGAGCATATGATCGACGGTGGTACGCTGTATTCTATCCACAATACACATCTCGCTCAGTTTGCAGAAGCACTTATACCTGAATATGAGAAGTATCTGGAAAGGTCACGCTCTGCCGAAAAGACATCCCCCACTCTTGAAAAAACAGAGCCTACTGCGGAAACTTCCGATAAGAGCGATAACTTCACCATTACAGATGATTCGCTTGGCGAGGGCGGTGCTAAGGCGAAATTCTGCGCCAATGTCGATGCGATCAGAACGCTGAAAACGCTTGAAGCTGAAAAGCGTTCTGCAACAGCAGAGGAAAAGGAAACGCTTTCACGCTATGTGGGCTGGGGTGCGATTCCGCAGGCTTTTGACAAGTCGGCGGATAAGTGGTCGGCTGAATACAAGGAACTTTCGGAACTGCTCACTCCCGAAGAATACAGACAGGCACGTTCTACCGTTGGTGATGCTTTCTATACCAGCCCGACAATTATTGAGGGCATTTATGAAGCACTCGGGAACTTCGGCTTTGATGGCGGTAATGTCCTTGAGCCTGCTATGGGAGTCGGCAATTTCTTTGGCTGTATGCCAAAAGAAATGCAGGACGGCTCTCACCTTTACGGTGTGGAGATAGACAGCATTTCGGGGCGTATCGCTCAGGCACTCTATCCCAATGCTGATATTTCAATTCAGGGCTTTGAGAAGAACCGTTTTCAGAACGGCTGTTTTGATGTTGCCGTGGGAAATGTTCCGTTCGGTGAATTGGGCTTTAAGGAGGAGAACCCCACAAAAGCACACCCAAAAATATTTTACTCCACATTCTGCGGCAGCAGAATGTTTCTTTTTTCCGTAAGCCCCTTATCAAGGAACTTGTAGAATATGTGTATCTGCCTGTCCTCGCCCTTTCTTTCGGGACGGTCTCCGACCACGATGTACTCAATAAGTTCCAGACAGGTCTCACGGGTAAGCTCCTGAATATCGACATACTTCTTGATGTTTTCAACGAACCTGTCAACATCTTTTTCAGCCTGTTCCGCACTTTCACACTTTTCTTTCAGCATAGCGACTTTCTCTCGCAACAGCTTCTGTTCATCAAGATACTGATTCAGCATTTTCACGCAGAGTTCTTCGGGGACAGTACCGAGGAGCTTTTCTTCATAGGTCTTGCTGATAAGCGTTTCAAGCTGTGCAAGCCGTTTCTCACCCTCACGAAGTTCTTTCACGTTACGCTGGCTCTCCGCATCGGCAGTAGCCTGTCTGCGCTTGCGGACGGCTTCACGGAGTGCGTCCTCGTCCTCAACGGCAAGCCTTGCCTTTGCTCTAATATCGTCAACAACGACCTGTGAAATAACTCTTTCCAAAATAGAATGAGGAGTGCAGCCGTCCATTCCGCTACGGAGATACGTCCCACAGCGATAGCTGACGGTCTCATAAGTGCCACGTTTCTTGGTAGTGTGTTTCGTTTTAGTGCTTTTCATTTTGTAACCGCAGTCAGGGCAGTACATGAAGCCCGATAAAGGGCGGATCACACCTTCCTTTGTCATTTTACCGATACTCACTGATGCTTCGACCTCTCTAACCTTATCCCACAGCTCTCTTGAAATGATCGGCTCATGGGTATTTTCTACGATGATCCACTCCGACCTGTCCTTGCGTATCTGCTTGTGGTTTTTGTAGGATACTGTTGTTACTCTCTGCTGTGCGAGATTTCCGATATAAATCTCATTGTTAAGAATGCCACGCACCATACAGTCATTCCACAGATGTGAAGTCACAAGGGGATTTTCTTTGCCTTTGAGATGATAGCGATGATCTGAGGGGATAGGAACACCGTCCTTGTTGAGCTGTTTTGCGATCTGTTTCGGACTTGCTCCGCTTGCCCTCTGCTCGAATATCCGTCTTACGATAACAGCGGCTTCTTCATCAATGATAGGCGTATGCTTTTCATCATCAGCCTTGATGTAACCGTAAGCAGCGGAAGCCGCCAAATACTTGCCCTGCCTTGAATTTGCTACCATGACACTGCGTACTTTTTTGGAAGTGTTTGCGGCGTGCCATTCGTTGAACAAATTCATCACAGGCATAAGGTCCATTGCAGAACTGTTTCTGTCGAGCGTATCCACATTGTCGCTCAGGGCGATGAAGCGGATATTGAACGAAGGGAAAATATAGTCGATATACTGACCCACTTCGATGTAATTACGACCAAAACGAGAAAGGTCTTTACAGAGGATCAAATTTATCTTTCCAGACTTTGCATCTTCAAGAAGTTGTCTGACACCCGGTCTGTCGAAACTTGTTCCCGAATAGCCATCGTCCTCGCATATCTCGATGAGATTCCAGCCTTCCTGTCTGCTGACATATTCCGTCAGCATTTTCTTCTGATTTTCAATCGAAAGGGATTCGCCTGCACGCTCGTCCTCCTGCGACAAACGCACATAGATCCCGACATTGTAAGTAGTTTGCTTTGCCATAATAACTCCTTTCCAATCAAAGCAAACCATATTCGATGAT
>ONBA01000095.1 GCA_900315975.1 uncultured Ruminococcus sp. | reverse complement strand
GGAGACAGCAACCACTACCTCTGCACCTAAGCACAAGTGGCTCTCTAAGCTCACCCGTGGTGCAAAGAAGGCAACCATGTTTGCAACCGTTGCAGGCGTCATGGCTATGACCTGCACTACTCAGGCATTCGCAGCAGGCACCGGCGAGGTCGATACCTCGTCCTTCATCACTACTGCCTGCACCGTACTCAAGTCCGTTATCTGCCTGATCGGCGGCGGTGTTTCGCTGTGGGGCGTTGTCAATCTGCTTGAGGGCTACGGCAACGATAACCCCGGTGCGAAAGCACAGTAGTGATATAGAAGTTTTTTCTCCCTTAATGTAGTCGCATAGCACCGTCGGTTATGCGACTTTTTTCCCATATTTACCTGTTTCCACGGAGATCGTGGAAACCGCCACATCAAAGCGGAAGTGTATCTCAATATCCTGCACACGCTTACCGCTGGACTTGTCGGGTTCGTGGACGATGATCTTATCGACCAGTTCGTGCATAATTTCAGGTGTCAGCTTTTCGATATGCTCATACTTGTGTACGACTTTCAGAAAAGCGGTAACATCGGAGGACTTCTGCTCCGCACCGTCAATCAGGGTTGTAAGCTCCGCAACGGTAGCTTTCAGCTTTGCCTGTTCTTCCTCATATCCTGCGGACATCATCGTGAAACGCTCATCGGACAGCCTGCCGAGAACATTATCTTCATAGAGCCTTGTAAAAAGCTTGTCCAGTTCAGCGATACGCTTTTCAGCCTGTTTCAGCGTTTTCTTTGCTTTTGTAAGCTCCGAGGATTTACGCTGAACGGAATTGCTCATAGCCGTCTGAATGAACTCATCCTCGTTCTCACGCACCATCGTCAGGAGCTTGTTCAGCTCACCGAGGACAATTTCGTTAAGTACGCAGGTGCGAATATAGTGGACGGTGCATTTATCCTGTTCCTTTGCGTAGGTGGAGCATCTCATGTGTTCCTGTTCAGGACGCTCATTCTTGCGGCGGCTCAGGTACATCTTCTCACCACAATCGGCACAGTACACCATTCCTGCGAACGGGTTGACCGTCTGCATTTTCTGCGGTCTGCGCTTGTGCTTGCGAAGTTCCTGCACCAAGTCAAAGGTTTGCTGTGTGATGATAGGCTCTTGCGTATTCTCGAAGATCTGCCACTCGTCCTCCGGATTGTAGACGATCTTGTGAACCTTGTAGGACTTCATTTTCGTTCTGAAATTGACCGTGTGACCGCAGTATTCATAGCGTTCAAGGATATGGGCAATTGTCTGCGCTCCCCAACGGTATGTTTTAGCATTGTGTCTCCCATTGTCCCTGCCTTGCGAGAGAGCGTAGGCGGTAGGCGTAGGGATACCCTGTTCGGTCAAGATACGGGCAATCTGCACCGGACCGTAACCGTCAATGCAGAGCTTGAATATTTTGCGTACCACCTCAGCGGCAGGCTCGTCAATTACCCACAAATTCTTGTCGGTATCCGACTTCTTGTAGCCGTAAACAGGCGGACACAGATGCTTGCCCGATTGACCTTTCGCCCTGAACACCGCACGAATCTTCTTACTGCAATCACGGGCATACCAGTCATTGAAAATATTTTTGAACGCAAGCAGTTCATTCTCGGACTTTGCCGTATCGACATTATCGTTGACGGCTATGTAACGCACATCATAGTCAGGGAACACCATTTCGATCAGCTCACCTGTTTTCAGGTAATCACGACCGAGCCTTGAAAGGTCTTTGGTGATAACCGTAGCGACCTTGCCGTCCTCAATGTCAGCCATCATCGCTTTGAAGCCGTCACGCTCCCAAGTCGTGCCACTCACTCCGTCATCGACGTAGAAAGTCGGATTGGGAAAGCCGTTGTCCTCAGCGAATTTCTGTAAAATTGCTTTCTGGTTGGTAATACTGTTGCTCTCGCCGTCCAACATATCGTCCTGCGAAAGACGGCAGTATAAAGCTGTTATCTTGTCTGTCAAATTAACCTCACTTTCCGACAGGATACAGCAAGCTATAATAATAGTTTAGCGCGCATTGCCGAAAAAGTCAATACGCACCAAGCTAAAATTTTACACAGCCTGCTTGTCCTGTTCCTGTTCATCATTTTTTCACAGTCAGCCGTAATGAGCCTTGCAAGTATGTCGCTCAGGCTTTGCCGAAAAGCTGGGTTAAAGACGGTTTTCACTCTGTAAATCGTATGTCCGATATGATACTCGGACACGGTTGCTTTTGTTTCGTTCATAGCGAATTTTTCTCCTTAGCTTGTCTTTATCTACGCATTTGGATTTGAGGGTTTCGCTTTATCTCTCTGCCCTCATATTCATAGCCGTGAGGAACGGCATTGCTGCCGCCCCATTCACAGCTATCGTTTTGTTGTCGGAAATATGTTAATCCTTGTAGGAATTATCTCCGAAGAAAGAAGTTTGCCCGACAAATTCATCATCGGCAGAGTCACTGTTGGCATCATCGCCCGACTTGCTGTCTGCACCGTCAGAGCTATCGACAAGCCCCTCAATGTCAGCATAAGACATTCCGCTGTCGGTCAGCTTGCCGATGAGCGTATGCTCAGCAGTCACAGCATCGAGAAGCGCCTGCCCCTCAGCACCACCGTAAAGCTCCGAGAGCTTATCGTAGGTGTAGAGCTTGCTTTCGATGATGACCTTGCGCCTGCGCTCCTGCGCTGCCTTGATAGACTTTTCGTAGCTATCGAGCTTCGCCTGATTCTCGGCAAGCACGGCATCCGTAATGATAACGGCGGACTCGTCAGCGACCTCACTCTTAGCTTTCTTGCTCATTCGCATCACCTCTTTTCGGTTTGGAGTATCGCAGGATTTGATTTAACCCCACGATAATATTATAGCAAATTTCGGAGCTATCTGTCTATTCGCAGGGCGCATGAACTTTGTGCGCCATTAGAGTTTTCGAGTTCGTCAAGTTGTTATGGGGAAAACAAAAAAGCGGAACGCTTTCACGCTCCGCACCAAGATTTTATCAAGGTAGTATTGTTTTATCAATCACACTCTGGCATTTGAACGATAGACAATTCTTAAAGTCTTCAATGTGATCCATATTTCCCTGAATCCTTATCTTGCTTTTATTTGTTGTTATGATGATGTCCCTCAGCGTGCGCTCTCCAAAACGATTATATGTTTTTTTCTCTTGTACCTTGATGATTTGTGAGTAATCATATTTTTGAGAAAAGCCAAGGAAATTTCTGTATGTAATCCCATTATCATCGAACATCAACTGTTCAATATTATAAAACAAGTTTATCATAATTGAGACTAAAACAAAAACGGCTGCTAATATCATTAAACCAGTTTCATTGCTTAGCACTGCACCTATGAGCATAGCTGAAAAGAAAGTCAGTAAAATTAAACCTAATACCTTAGCTGAAGCTGGATGTTTAACAATTCCGTTGAAATGAATACCCTTTGATGGACGATTACGTTTATGACGCAAATTATATCCCCCTCCACACGGAAATTCTAAATCTTATTTTATTATCATTATACTTCGTAGCCAGAAATAAGTCAAGTATCACTTTCATCAAACTGCCGCCCAGACTGCGCAATAACTGCGCCGTACCAGTTTAGAATATTGACACCGATGATGATTGAGAGCATCACGCTGGAGCGTG
>ONBA01000012.1 GCA_900315975.1 uncultured Ruminococcus sp. | reverse complement strand
GTGACAAAACTGAGGACGAAATAGGAAATTCAAAATCGAGTGATTTTGGTAGAAAATCCGGTAGAAATTTTTGGTAGAAGTCAATTATATGATTTCACGGAAGTTTCAGAAAAGCCGTAATACCGATAGAAAATGCATATAAAATGAAAAAGTTCTAATAATGTGCTGGACATTGCCCCGATTTTGTGCTATAATAACAAAAAAATCGTGGGAGGTCAGTTTATGAACAGCTATTCGCAGCAATATATCGCTTCACACCTCTTCTCTAACAGGGAGGAGGACTTTGAATATGCTTCTTTCGATCGCGAAATAGCGTGCTATCAGAGCATTTGCGCAGGAAATATTGAACTCGTTCGTGTTTACGCTACTCCGCTTTGCAGCAAGGGCTATGGTATACTCAGCAAAGACCCGCTCAGAAATCTCAAGTACCATTTCACCATTTCTGCCGCTTTGATAGCACGTTTTTGCATAAACAGCGGAATGACTCCGGAAGAAGCTTACAGCATGAGCGACTACTATATCATGAAGGCAGACGAGTCTACCGCTGCTGAACAGGTGCACTCGGCTCATATGGAAATGATAGAGGAGTATACCCGACGTATGCGAAAGGTACGCAACAGCAGTGTCTATTCAAAGCAGATAGTTCGTGTTCTCGACTTTATCAGTGAACATCTTCACAGCCGTATCATGATAAATGATGCCGCTGAACATCTTCATATCAGTTCCGCTTATCTATCGCGGCTTTTCAAGTCTGAGACCGGTATGGCATTCAGCGACTATGTAAACCGTAAAAAAATTGAAGAGGCGGCAAGTCTTCTGCGCTTTTCTGAGTATACCGACCTCGAAATAAGTACACTGCTTTGCTTTAGTTCACAGAGTTACTTTATCAAGATTTTCAAGCGCTATATGGAAATGACTCCGCGCGAATACAAAAAACGTTACCGCCTGCCGGATTTCATGGCTCTTTCTGAGGAGGAAAACTGACACATTCTGCTCTGTTATTGCAGTATATGCGATAGCAGAGCTTTTTTCATGCAATGTTTACCGTTGACAATTTTTGTGCTGTATAGTATAATTAATGTGTACGCAATAACCGCCTAATGGCGGTTATTGCCCCGAACTTTGTTCGGTGAGCGCAAATTCTTTATAATATGGGGAATTTGCACATCACGTTTCTTGATGTCAAGCTCATTTTTGCCCTAAAGGGCAAAACAAGCAGACATTGATTATTTTGTATAGTCAGTGGATTTCTTCATGACTATGTCCGCGGACTTTTTTGGTCTGCGAGTGAATATAGTATATATTACGGCAGCCGCTGCCGATAAAGCGGCAGCTTCAAGTTATTGCTTTCCGGCAGTTTCTTTTTGAAGCTGCTTTGGAAGATAATGTGAAGTCACAGGAGCAGTATCATGAAAAAACATAAAAAAGCGCTTGTCTGCGCATTTTCAGCGGCTCTTGCGATACTTGCAGCCGCTCCTTTCGCTGCGTATGCTGATGAGGAAACAGTTTTTGCTGCGGCAGATGAATATGATGAGATAACGACTTTATGCGGCGAGGAAACTGCGGAAGTTATGGACGCAGAGGCTGAAATATCTGAAACTTCTGCCGATTCGCCGGAAACTCATACTTCTGAGTGGGTAAGAGTTTCTGAGGGCGAGATATTCTATTACGACGAGAATGGAGTTCCTCTCACTGGTGTTCAGACTATTGACGGCGAAAAGTATCTCTTCTCTAAGGACGGTACCCTTAAAACCGGTTGGAGAACTGTTGACGGTGTGAGAAAATATTACGACCCCGAAAGCGGTAAGCCTGTTTACGGCAAAATCGAATACTGCGGAAATACCTATCTCATCGACAGAGAAGAGGGCAAAACTACCGGAAAAATAAAGAATTCCGACGGTACTTACTACCTTTACGACGATAATGGTATCATGCAGGAGAAAAATGGCTTTGTCAATTACGGCGGCAGTTCATATTACGTCCGCAAGGACATGACCCTTGCTGTCGGAAACATCACTATCGACGGCTTTCCGTATGTATTCGGTGATGAGGGCGAGGCTCCTGCCGGCTGGAAAAATCTCAGCGGCAAGTACTACTATTACTATCCCGAAACCGGTGAAGCTGCAAAGTACGTTGCTAAAGTAGGAAGCGATTACTATTTCATCGACCCGGGTAAGGGCAGGATAAGGGGGCACGTTTCGTACGACGGTGAAAAGTATTATTTCGGCAGCGACTATAAAATGTGTACCGGTATCGTTACTATCGACGGCAAAAAGTATTTCTATAACTACGACGGAAAACAGAAAAAAGGACCTGTGAATTATCAGGGTAAGCTTTACTATTTTGATGACTCTACCGGCGAGATGCTCACAGGCAGACGTATCATAAATGGTAAAAAGTACTACATAAGTGACGACGGTACAGTAGCTGTCGGCTGGCTCGATATAGGTGATGCAAGATATTATTTTGACAGCACCGGCGCTATGCGGACTGGCTGGCTGAAACTCGGAAATGAAAGCTATTACTTCGACCCCGAAAGCGGTATCATGCAGACCGGCAGACAGATTATTGACGGCTCTAAATACTACTTTGAAAGTACCGGAAAAATGCTTACCGGCTGGCAGGGGATAGATGGTTCATGGTACTATTTTGACCCTTCAAACGGAAAGATGATGACGGGCAGGATAGTTATTGACGGGAAAAAATACTTCCTCGACCCGAATGGTAAAATGATGACAGGCTGGCAGTACCTTGATAATGCATGGTATTACTTCGATAACAGCGGTGTTATGAAAACCGGCTGGAATACCATTGACGGTGCAAGATATTACTTCGATGTCAATAATGGTCAGATGCTGACAAATACCACACTGGCTGGATATAACATCGAAAGTGACGGTAAGGCTTATCCTTTCTCGTCAGTTCAGAACAGAGCGGTAAAAATTCTGTTGTCTATAGAGAAGACTCCCGATTCTGTTTACGATTATGTGTGTGCTCACAATGAGTACAAGAGTATGAGCAATGTGAAAAAATACTCAGAGATAAAGAGTGACGATTGGGCGAAGTTTGCAGATTATGCTATGGATAACAAATATGTAGTCGGCTACTACTTCGCCGCAGTTACCGACCTTCTTTTCAAGCAGGCTGGTTATCAGACAAGAATAGTTTACGGTACCGGCAGAGGTACAAGTGAACATTACTGGAATCAGGTCTATGTGAAGGGGCAGTGGCTTAATTACGATACCTGCAACGGATTGGCCGGTGTTACCGATGATTACCTTAAGACCCCATCCAAACAAACCGGCGTCGGATACAAATTCAAGGAATATCTGACACCTAAGTATTACTGATACGGAGGAAAACTTAAAATGAAAAAACATCTCGCAATAATCGCTGCAATTATGGCAATATGTGCAGTTTCGGCTGTATCATGCGGAAACGACGCTACTGTTGAGGACATTTCTCCTACAGAAGCTACTGAAATGACAGTTGCATCGGGCGAGGCAGTCTCAAGTTCAGAGACATCATCAGAAGTTACTAAGACTACCAAGAAAACAAAGTCAACTAAATCTACGAAAGAAAAATCTACAAAAACTACAGCTGTTTCATCGAAGCAGAAGGGGGTTGTACTCACCGCAAACGGCGAGAAAGCAACTCCCACTAAATCAGAAACTACGGCTGTTCCGACCGAAACTGCGAAGCCGCGTGGAAATGCCCCGCTGAATCCGGCTTCTCCGCCGCCTGTTACTACTCAGGCACCGACCGAACCGGAAAAGAAGTCTGTAACTGTAGGCTTTGAAGACCTGCTTACCGATATTAGCAGATTTAATGAATACCTGAATATTCAGAACAGCAGGACTATTGACTCTGAAATTTTCCCTGACGGAACAGAGGTACTGAATTGTAAAAACGAGTATGAGGGTATCGAGGTAAGCTACACCTCAAAGGACGACGTTTATACTGTCTACAGTATAAAGATAACCGGCGGAGAACACGCTACTGATAAGGGTATCAGAATAGGAAGTTCACGCGATGAAGTTGAAGCTGCGTATGGTACCGGTGAAGGTTTAGGCGATAAGATAAGCTACATTTCAGGTGAAAAGAAACTAAATATAACTTACAGCGGCGATACAGTTTCAGAGATAGAATTCTATGCCGAAGTTCAGTAAGAAAGGACGGAATTATGAAGAAAACTCTTTGTTTGATGACAGCTGCTTTTATGCTTACAGCAGCTGTTTCAGCAACTGATTTCACAGTCTCCGCCAGTGATATCGTCAAGCAGAAGCCGGTTTTTCAGCATTTCAATCCCTCTGATGTGAATGGTACAGTTGTTGTGGAATTGCCGGAAGGATTATCCGCAGTTGCCGAGATATCTTTCGATTCGCCCGAGGGTGATGCTCTGCCTTATTATAATAGTGAACTTCCGGCGGCAGGTACCTATTCATTCGATATTGAAGGAAGAGATACTACCAATGACGATTTCCGCAAGTATAACCTTGTAATTACCGCAATAGGCGGTGATTTCAGTGACCAGTCTGCCGTTTATACGGATACTTTTACTGTACCTGATAAGCACGATAACCCCGAAAGCTTTAAGGAAATGAAGTATATTTTCAAGGTTGATGATGCAGCGTCCGGTAATGACTGCGACGTTACTATTGATTCGACCGGCGCTAAAATAGTGGCTGTGCATAATAATTTCTTCATGTACGGTGATGTTAATGACAGCAAGACCATTAATTCCTCCGATGCTTCCGACGTGCTTGCTGAATATTCCTCAAGGGCAACTTCCGGAGAGTCTGTCATGACTGAAAAACAGCGTGCAGCCGCTGATGTCAACGGCGATGAAAAAGTTGACTCCAAGGACGCTTCTGACATTCTTTCGTATTATTCAGCTCTTTCAACAGGTGGAGAGCCTAAGTGGAATATCAAGCGATGAAATATAAGACATTGTTTTTTAGCTTAATTATGTAGGGACGACCGTTGGTCGTCCGATAAACTTGTAACAACAATCAGGTTTTTGACACTCTGAGCCGGTTACTGTAAAGTAGCCGGTTTTTTGTTCTGAAAAAATTTTTTCAAAAAAAATTGACCTTTTCTGTCTTTCAGACGTGTATATAGTGAAAGCACCTGAAAAGGTGCTGTAAAATACACGTGTATAACAATATAAACAGGAGGTGCAGAGATTTGCTTTCAAGCGACGCTATACGTGAAGCTGTAGAAGAATACGGCGATATCCTCTACAGGACTTGCTTCCTCATACTAAAACATAATGCTGATGCGGAAGATGCGGTTCAGGAAACGTATATAACATACATGAAAAAAGAACCGGCATTCTCCGACAGTGAGCACGAAAAAGCATGGCTTATAACCGTTGCGGCGAATAAATGCCGCGATATGCTAAGATACCGCAAACGTCACATTACTGAGCCGGAGTCCGCACTTGATACTCTTGTACAGAATACAGAAAGCAGTCATATCCTCGAAGCACTCATGTCTCTGCCGGATAAGTTCAGAATAGTCCTTACCCTGTATTACATCGACGGATATAAAGTTGAAGAAATCGCCAAGATGATAGACAAGTCGGCTTCAGCAGTAAAAATGCGTCTGCAAAAAGGCAGAAAACTGCTCGAAGAAGCATACAGAAAGGAGTCAGTATTATGAATGATGACAAGCTCAGAAAGTCAGCGGAGCATATCACAATGCCCGATGAACTCAAAAACCGTATAATTGACCGGTGTGATGACATTTATGCCGCTGAAAAGCGTAACGATATCGGTCATAACGACCACGTTTCCGGTGTTGAGAGGGTTGAGTCCCACCCTATAAGACGTACTATTACCGCAGTTGCGGCGTGTGCAGTTCTTGCAGCGGGAGTAGGTACAGGTATACACTTTATGCCTAAGAACGGCGGCGGAGAGTCCGCTTCCGATGCATCTGAAATGTCAGAGACAGGGATAAGCAGTCTCCCCGCAGAGATAAACGAATTACTTGATATGGAGTTCGTTTGTCAGTCTTCAATAAAACTTACAGCAGAACAAAGAAATGATATAAAAAATATAGTATCTGAATATGAGTGGACTGAAATTGAAGAATCACAGTTCGGAAATATCAGTGAAGCTAAGGATTTATTTTACTTTGAAGCCAAATACGGCGATGATTCGCTCGAACTTGTATTATTCAACGATGACCGCGCTGTTCTGAGAGGTTCAAAGCTTGAAAATGATATTTATTACAGTGTCAAGTGTGAGGAAATGATTGAACGCATCGAGAATTGCATCTATCCCGACCGCGACGCGGTATTCCCTGATGTGGGAACAGCAGTTCCGCCGCTTGCAGGAATCGCAGAGCGTGAATACAAGGAAATAAGTCTCTCATCTAAAGAACCTATCTCCGAGGAGAAGCGTATGGAGCTTGACAAGCTTATCTCCGAGACTGATTTCAGCCTTATTGATTCTGAGAGCGTTGTATACGGAGTTCCCGCTTACTTCTTCACAGATGATGATGTTGAGAGTCTTGGCGTTAAGAGTAATCTCACTTACTTCTACAGCAATGGTATCGCAGAGGTTCGTGAGTACGGTCAGAAGTGGTTCTATTCATACGATTTCGATACTTTCAGCAATGCTGTTGACGAGATTCTCTTCTCCGACAGTATCGTCACAGGCGATCAACTCGTCTGCGCGAATATGCTCAGCGAAAATGTATCTATCCACTCGCAGAAGCATTTCGAGAATGAACCGCTTTCTGATGAAGGCAAGCAGGTGATATATGATTTCTTCTGTGAAACAAAGTTCAGAAAAATCAGCGACTTTGACGATATTCAGGCATATTTCTGCAAACCCGGATGTGATTTCTACAACAAACAGCTTGGATTTAGCAGTTATGACTTCTTCTGTGAAGAATCAATGTGGTCAATGTTATTCTACGACGTCGGTAAGCTTGAAGTTATTGATTACGTAAATGGTGAACAGAATGTAAGCTATTATCTCATCTACGATACTGTAGGTCTCGATACAAGTATCAGCAAAGCATTCCCTGAGATTTCGTCAAGTTATCCTCCGTTTGGCTCGCTCTACAAAATGGGTGAAGTAAAAGTTAACGGAAAAGCTGTTGAAGATTATATGAAGAAGAATCTGTCGAACGCTTTCTTCGGCTACGACTACAGCAATGACGTTATCAGCGACAGCTTCCGCGACGAAACACCGGTTTACACAGTTGAGACAAATGTAAATGACAGAGTACTGACAATCCGCGTGTACGAGGACGGTACTGTTGAATATAACGACGACGAGGGCAAGGTTCATACGTTTGAAGGCCTCGGCTACCCCGAAACAATGGCTGAGTCACTTTTATCGTTTGATATTTCAATTGCAATCGACCCGAATTATTACGAATAAAAAACTACCGCATATTAAGGAAACAATGATGCCTTAATATGCGGTAGTTTATTATTATATAAGTCCGAGTTCGGCTTTTTTAGTCAGAATACGCGATACGCTTTGGTTGATTCGTTTTTCGGAAATACGACCGTTTGTCACCGCTTGTTCGAGTCCGTCTACGGCTTCTGTAATGTCATCAGGCATGAGAATTATGTCAATTCCTGCTTCTATGGCGAGTATTGCGGCTTCCGAACTGCTGTATACGTTTGTAATAGCACCCATTGAATGGGAGTCGGTTATAGCAAGTCCGTCGAATCCGAGTTCGCCGCGAAGCCAGTCGTTCACTACTACCGGTGACAGGTCTGCCGGCAGTTCGTCACCGGTGCATGGGACTATCTGATGACCCACCATTACAAAGTCGGCTCCGGCACTGATACCACCGGCAAATGCCGTGAATTCGGTTTCAGTCAGCTCTTCGTGCGTGCGGTCAAGCGTAACGCTTCCGTAGTGGGTATTTCCACCGGCGGCACCGAGTCCCGGAAAGTGCTTGAGGGTAGGGCATACACCTTTATCTTTGAGTCCGGCAACAAACGCTCCTGACATTTCTGCAACTACGGCAGGGTCGGTACTGAAAATGCGTGAGCCGAGTTCGTTGTATGGACTGATATTTACATCTGCAACAGGTGCAAAGTCGAGGTTGAAGCCGTAGTCATTGAGGTAAGTTCCTATTGTGGCGGCAGCTGCGCTTACTGTTTCTGTATCGTCGAGACTGCCGTAGTATGACATATCATTTACAGCCTCGGTGCCGAGCTGATTCTGTACTCTTGCAACTGTGCCGCCCTCTTCGTCAACGGCAGTGAAAATACCTGTTCCGCGCGACATAGCGTCGTTTTGCAGAGCTGATATCATAGTTTTTGTCTGTTCGGAGTCGGCGATGTTTTCCTCAAACATTATGAAGCCGCCGAGCGGGTATTCCGCTGTTTTGGCTAAAAAAGCCTCGTCGGGCGTGGTGAAAGCTCCGGAGTCGGAAAACATCGACGGAGCTGTTATGAACAGCTGACACACCTTTTCGTGCAATGACATTTCACTCAGTCTCAGCTCAGCAGGGGAGAGCGGAGGTTCTGTGGTCGGTTCAGTTGTGGCAGTAGTTTCGGGAGGTTCTGTTTGGAATGCTTTTACAGTTTCGGCGGTGGAAACATTTCCCCCACAGCCTGTTAGCAAAAGTGAAAATGCGAGTATTGGATAAATTAACCTTTTCATTGTGTCAGCTCCTGCATCTGAGCTGTTTTACACGTCGGCGGATATACCGGAAAGTCGCGTCCTCACCTTTATCTTCGAGCATTCTCAGCAGAAATTCAAGCTTTGCCGCAGTTTGCGGTTCAATATTGCGCTTCGGCTTTGCTTTCAGGAAATATTGGAGCGGACAGCTGTTGTTATACTTTTCCTTATTGTATATTTTCGATGCGGCAACACGGTCGCAGAACATCTCAAATATGAATATATCAGGCATTTTCACCGGGTCGAGAGTACCGGTCTGCGGACTGTAATCTGTCCAGTATTCGTAGTGGTGACGGTTTCTGCCCTTGTGGTGCATCCATGCACGTGAATAGCCTATCGACTCGCGCTCCTGTTCATTTGGACTGCGGTTTCCCTGAAAGTAAATTACTCCGGGGATAAACTCAGTTGGCGAAAATTTAGAAAGGTCGTGGAGGAGTCCGCGCTTGATTATGCCTGCCTTGAAACAGTGGCGCATGACCATATGGCGATGTTTGATTACAGTAGTAAGATGTCCGTAGAAGTTATGGATAAGCATTATTTCACCTCATTCGGCGTGCATTCCGCTTATATCGAGTGCGCTGTTCTTGATAATAAGTTTTCCGCTGATTATTTTTCTGCCCTCGCGGTATTTAGTGTCGCTGAGCTTTTTAAGCATGATATCGACTGATTCGGTCGCCATTCTGTCGAGGTCTACCTCTACGGTAGTTATCGTAGGGATACAGATACTTGAAACCGTATAGTTATCGTAGCCGACTACAGAAATATCTTCCGGGACACGCACTCCTTTTGATTTAAGCGCCGATATTACGCGGAATGCGGTCTCGTCACTGTTACAGACGAATGCTGTAGGCATTTCTTCGGGAAAGTCTATTTTGTCATTGAGGATACCGCGTTCGTTTCTGTCGCCGATAGTCCACTCGGGGCGGTATTCGAGTCCGTTTTCGATAAGGCACTTTATGTAGCCGAGGAAGCGGTCGTTGATGCTGCTTGTTGCGTTGACGGTTCCGAAGAAGCCTATCTGTTTGTGTCCGAGTTCAACAAGATAGTCGGTGAGGATATAACCGCCGTGGTAGCTGTCGGAGTTGACAGAGTCGATATCGTATCTGTTGTCATAGAAGTCGACGAACATAAGCGGCATATCAATTTTGCTGAGTGCGGCGATATATTCGCGGTGAATCTGTCCGATAACGATGATGCCGTCAACCTTTTTGTCGGTAATCATATTGGGAAGATTTGCATTCTTCTCGTTTTCGCTTGTGATACATTCATACACAGTCAGCACGTTCATAGCTGAAAGCTTGTTTGAAATGTTTGCGGTAAGTTCCCAGTAGAAAGTTCCCCTTGCACCGACAAAGCGTTCAGAAGTAAGGATACCGACACTTTTTCCCAGTTTCTGCACAGAGGCTTTTTTTCGTCCTGACCTCGTATTTGACGGCTTATAGCCCATTTCATCTGCTACTTCGCAGATGCGTTTGCGCATTTGTTCGCTTACACCGTCTCTTCCGGCGAGTGCGTTTGAGACTGTAACAACGCTTACACCAAGTTTTGTTGCGATGTCGAGCATTTTAACGCCATTTTTCATTTTAACACATCCCTCAAAAGTTAAGATATCACCGCACAAACATACCTTGCGGTGTTACTTTAATTAAACCGCTTTTAATTATATCATTCTTTAAGTAAAAAATAAAGTACCCTGATGTGATTTTGTAGGAAATCTCATATTTATATGTTCTCAGATGTGCATATTGTACAGATAAACGCAGAAAACTCCGGCAGACTGCTAAATGTCCGCCGGAGCATTTTCATTACAAGCTTTGTGCGGTATTGCATTAAGATTTTTTACCTTTTCCCTCGTATTCGGGAAGATATTGGTAAAGGTCACCGTAGGATTCGTCAGCAGGGTCATCACCGGTATTTGCAGGGATAAGACCGGTCATATCGCCCCATGAAGCCGATGGACATACGTATTCAAGCCCCTGTTTATCGGGGTCCGGAACAGGTATTGATTTTTTTCGTCTGCTCATTTCAGCACCTCCTTTTGAGGTAGTATCTGCGGATATGAGCGTTTTATTCATAATGCACTGCCGCCTTATGTCTTTGTGCGGTATTGCATAAAAAAGACGACCGTAAGGAAACACACATACAGTCGTCTTTTATTTTGCATTAACAGATTAAAAAATGAATTTTAACTTAAAACAGTGTTTATAAGTCCCTGATAAAGTGAAGCGGACTGGCTTGCAAAGTCAAAATTGAAGTATTTGGGGTTGCGTATCTGCATTATTATGATGTACGAGCCGTTGTATGAACTGTAGTCCGCATATGTTGCAGTACCGTCATCAGCGTCGTTTTTGACGATACCTGTTATGTAGAGGAAATCACCTTCCCATGTTTCAGCGGTACCGGTTTTTGCGTAAAAGCTGTATCCGGCAGGTACACTGACACCGATGTTGCTTCCTACTCCTGTCATTCCGTTGAGCAGATTCTGTCTGTATTCCGCAGGAATACTTGCGATAACGTCGTTTGCGGCTGAGCCGGACTTTATTACGCTTGCACAGTCGTTGGTATCGACTATGTTCTTTATTGTGAACGGTGTTACCATGTCGCCGAAAGCGGCTTCACGTCCGAGTGCAGCGAGGTATATCGGGCAGGTGAGTACATAGGACTGACCAAATGCACTTCTTCTCAGGTCGTCGTTGCAGTATATCTCGATATTGTTGTGGATAGTGCCGAAATCGCACTTGATATCGCTTACAAAGTGGAATATGCTGTCGAGGTCAGCGAGAACATCGTCCTTGCCTATCTGGTCGAATGCTTTGGCGAAGTATATATTACTTGAATTAACGAATGCTGAACTGAGACTTCTTTCAACCGGATATGCCCATGTATTCTCGTGGTCCCAGTTTACGATAGAAGTTCCGTCGTAATACCATGTTCCCTCATCGGTGAGAGAAGTGATACCGTGCTTATCCGAGAGTACCTCGGACATTATCTTGAAGCATGAACCGGGTTCAGCATTCTGGAATGCCTTGTTTCCGTAGCCGCCCCATGCGAGGTCTTCATCAGTCTTCTGACCGTAGTAAATATCGGGGTCGTAGGAAGGGTAGGACACCTGTGCCATAAGTGAGCCGTCGGTTCGCATTACTACTGCTGAGCCGATTATATTTGTCGATGCCATGTAGTCGTATACGGCATTCTGCTTTGCGGCATCGAATGTTAGCTGTATAGATTGTCCTATATCGTCCTGACCGTCAACGGGTGAAGGGTTTGGCTTACGGAGTTCGTCGTTATATTTCAGGTCGAGACCTTCCGACATCTCATTCAGTACATTCGCAAATGCAACCTTGTTGCTGTCGTTGGTCATACGCTGTTCCTTGCCGTTGGAGTCGCGCTGACTGTACATGAGGATTTCGCCGTTTGCGTCATAAAGCTTACCTCTCATGACCGCCGGAACAGTTGTTGTTGTGGTAGTAGTTTCAGTCTCTGTTGCAGTTGTTGTGACGGCAGATTCAGTTGTGGCTGCTGATTCAGAAGAGCTTTCGGGTGCGAATGCGCTCACAGCGCTGTCGGAGTTGACCTTCTGTACGGTGTTTCCGCATGACTGCATCGAAACCATTGAGAATACAGCGGCAACTAAAGCCGCGATTTTAGCTTTTGTGTTGTCCATTCCTATTCCATCCTTTGTCTGGATTTATCTATATACATTTATTATATCTCACATTGTAAATAATGTCAATATATTGACACAAATAATTTTTGCCCTGCCGGATATTTCCGACAGGGCAGGTAGGCTTACTTGCTTCCGCAATTTTTGTCGTATGAAGGGTTGCAGGCATAGAAGTTCTTTTCGTTGAGCTTTTCCTGCGTAAGACGAAGCGCTTCGCCGAATCGCTGGTAATGAACTATCTCACGCTGTCTGAGGAAGCGGATAGGGTCACGGACATCGGGGTCATCTGCAAGGCGGAGGATATTGTCATAGGTTGTGCGGGCTTTTTGTTCTGCCGCCAGATTCTCATGGAGGTCGGTGATTATATCGCCTTTTGACTGAAAATAGGTTGCAGTGAACGGAGTACCGGAAGCTGCGATCGGGTAGATACCGGTAGTATGGTCAACGAAGTAGTCGCTGAATCCACTTGCTTTTATCTCGTCGACAGAGAGTCCTTTGGTAAGTTGGTAGAGTATAGCGGAAATCATCTCAACGTGCGCGAGTTCTTCTGTACCTACATTGTTTTCACAACTGCTCAAAATCGGCAGAAAAGCTGCTGCCTTTTCCTTTCGTTGAATATTTCAGCCGTATAGGGCAGGGGAGTCCGTTTATAGCTATTTCAAGCTCTTTTGCAGGGCAGACAGTAATTGTCTGTACTATTTCTTCGCAGAGACATTTATCCGGTACACAGAAAGAGAGCTTTTGCTGGAGAAAATGCTCTGTTTCACTATTCATGTCCGCTTTTATCAGGTGTTGTTTCTTATACAGACAAGCTTGAAGTTCGGAGTTAAGTGAAGCAATAAGTGCAGAATAGTCACTATCAGTAATTGTAGCGCTTGCGAGTTTTTTTCCGAGCGTTATTTTTTTTTGGTTTATTCCGGAAATGAGAGTGTCAAGCTGTCGGGCGGAAGTGTTGTTGACGAAACTGACCTCACGCATTATCTCGCAGACCAGTTCGTTCGTACAAAACCGCAGACTGCTGAGAATATAATTGACCGCTGCAAGCAAAACCTTGTCATTGACCGAGTTACAACCGCATCCGTCGGCTTTCTGTGAACTGCTGCACCGCCACGCGAGGTAAGTACCATATTTTAGAGACTTCCGTCTGCTGATGAAAGGATTTCCGCATTTTCCGCAGAATATTTTACCGCTGCACCAGTTTTTGCCGGAAGAGTTACGTGCAGGCGGATTTGTTTTTAGCCGTGACTGCGTTAGTTCCCATAATTCGCGGGAAATAATTGGCTCATGATGCGAACTGATACAAACAAGCTGAGATGGGTCGGTCTGACGTTTTTTCAGGTGGTCGAGCGGGTCAGGGGTGAAGGACTTTCCCTGAAAGAGGTCGCCGACGTATTTTTCGTTACGCAGAGTACGGAGTATAGCCGTACTGCTCCATTTTTCCTGTCTCATAGCCGGAAGTCCGAGCGAGTTAAGTTCGCGGGCGATAGCAGACGCACTCCTTCCTTCAAGTGCAAATTTTCGGAAAATGAGCCTTACAGTTTCCGCGCCGGACTCATTAACATATAGTCTGCCGCCGCTTACATCGTAGCCGAGGAGGTCTCGTCCGAAGACGACTCCTTTTTCCATCTGACGTTTCTGTCCCCATTTAACGCGGTCTGAGGTTTTGCGGCTTTCTTCCTGAGCGATGCAAGCCATGATAGAAAGGCGGAGTTCGCCGTCTGATTCGGCAGTATCGATTCGGTCATTCAGAAAAACAACGTTCACACCTGAACGTCTCAGCAATCGGGTATATTCGAGCACATCAACGGTATTTCGGGCAAAACGTGATACTTCTTTTGTGATTATCGTGTCGATGAGACCGATTTTGCAATCGCGGAGCATAGTGTTGAAGCCCTCACGTTTTCGGGTAGTAGTACCGCTCTTGCCTTCGTCGCAGTAGATTCCGGCGAATATCCAGTCGGGGTGAGATGAGATGAACTCGATGAAAAACTGGCGCTGACTGTCCATAGAGCCGAGCTGCTCGTCTTTTGAAGTACTAACGCGGCAGTAGGCGGCAACACGGCGTTTAATTATTTCCGACATTGCAGACGACCTCCTCAAGCAGTTTGCCGAGTTGTTCAGCGGAGATAAGTCCGGCTTGCCGCATCGACTTGTATACCCCGATTTTCAGAGCAATAGTGAGTTCACGGTAGTTAATATTATCATTCATATTATCGCCTCCGTGAAAATCTTATGCCATTTTTTAAGGGATAATGCAACAAAAAAAGCTTCCGGAGAAAACTCCGAAAGCCTTTGAATGCATATGAGCTGAAACGTTACTTGATAACAACGCCCCAGTTTGAACTAATCTTCTGATACAAGCGGACTCTTTCCTTTTTCTTTTGCTTCTTGAAAACAACAAGGATTCCGAGAGCAGCAGCACAAGTAAGAACTACTCCAATAATTATCATAGGGATTCCAGCACCAAGAACGATGAAGAGAAGTGCCCAGATGATAACAGCAGCTATGAGAATGATAGGAAGGCAGAAAGAAGCGAAAGTTCTGTTCTTGACCTTGATATAGTGCTGGATATCTCTTATAGAGAGCATTTCGTAATTACGCGCAATGAAATTGTCCGGCTGAGCCCATTTGCAGAATGCAGCGAGACTATCAAACTTGGCGGTATAATCCTGATAATCGTGGAATTTTTCGTTGAAGCGAGCGACACGATAAGTTACATTGACACTTCCGCCGGAATTATTCTCAGCGTCCATAACATGAATAATAGTACCGGTTTCAGCCTGACCCTTCATGTTTTTGGTGACAAGAAATTTTCGGTCAACAGCTTCATCTATATTTAGCAAATGAGTCATAAATATACCTTCCTTGACATTAAAAATATAATACTGAACTGTCGTTATGAATCAAGTTAACAGATATAGCTAAAAATAGCTATATCTCACACTTTTATTATATCATAAGACCACATACTTTGCAAGCGAAAAACGCAAATATGAACAAAAAGTACATTTCTGACAAATTTTTCGCGTTAAAGCGGCAAGGCTTTGTAACATTGCAAAAGATGAGTATTGACCTCCGCCGCCTTGATGGCGGAGGTCATGAAATTATAACTTTTTCTTGAATCCTACGTTGGCTTTAGCGACTTTTTTTCTTTCCTTAGCCTGTTTGAGCATATCTGCCTTTGACATACTCTCGCCAGCGTCGTCTACGCCCGGAATAGGACCATCATCGTCTTCGAGGAAGTTAGAGAGGCGTTTCTTGAAAGCGCCGCCGCCCTCATTTGAGAGCATTACGCTGCTTGTCTGACCTGCATTTCCGCCGAGCATAACAGAGTTACGCTGATATACGGAACCGTGACCGCCTGCGCCGTAGGGGGTAGCCTGTGGGAAACCGCCCTGCTGCTGCGGGAAACCGCCCTGCTGGTAAACTGAGCCGGGATTTCCGCCATTGTATGGGTTAGCCTGCGGGAAACCGCCCTGCTGAGGATAACCCTGCTGAGGGTAGCCCTGCTGAGGATAGCCCTGCTGCGGGTAACCCTGAGGATAGCCCTGCTGAGGATAGCCCTGCTGCGGGTAACCCTGAGGATAGCCCTGCTGAGGATAGCCCTGCTGGGGATAACCCTGCTGAGGATAACCCTGCTGCGGGAAACCGCCCTGCTGGGGATAGCCGCCCTGCTGCGGGAAACCGCCCTGCTGCGGGTTTACACCCTGCTGAGGAGCTGCATAAGGATTATTGAATCCGCTTGCGCCCTGCTGCTGAGCATCTGCGGGCTGGTCGAAGAATGACTTAACGTCTGATGAAGCACCGCCTGCTGCTGCGAATTCATTTGTTTCGTCAACATCGAATCCGTTTGCAAATTCAGCGGGAGCACCGAGTGATGCTGTAGAAGCGACATTTGTGTCAGCTGCGGGAGCAGCTGCTGTTTCGGGAACATCTGCATCGTCATAACCGCTGAGGAAGTCAGCTGCGGCATTTGGGAGGAGTCCTGCTGCCGGAGAAGCTTCATCAGGGGAGAGGGCAACCTGACAGCTGCCGTTCTCAGGAGAAGCGTTTATGAGGATGCGGAGAGCATCTTCGCTCGGGTCAGAGAATCCGTAATCCTCGAGCGTAATAATAATCATCTGGCTTGCCTTTGCGCCTGATGTAACGAGGGACATTGCTGCGATCTTCTCAGCGGGAAGAACTTCCGGAGTTCCTTCGTTGATAGTAACGCTCGATACACCGGAGAAGAAATCGCCGGTATCTGCAACGATGATCGCGAGACAGGCATCAGGATCAGATTCAAGACTGGGATACTTCTCCTTTAAGATGCCGGCAAAATTTTTGGCGGTATCATAGAGTGCGTTGATTTCCATATCAAACACCAAATTCCTTTCTTTAGATTTTATTCAGTTTCAACGTGCTTTTTAAGCCTTTCAGCTTTTCTGTCAGCCGCACGTTTTTTGTTTGCTTGAACTTCGCCTTCAATAAGAGCTCGTTTCTCTACGAGAAGTTCATTATTGAAAATACATGAGAGTGAGATATCATCTTCTGTACCGAAATGCGCACGTTTTGTAAGGTTATTTACAATGATCTTTTTGAAGTTTTCGAGATCAAAGAGCTGACTTGTGATTATCGTATGGTAATCGAGGAAGTCAAACTCGCTTCCGAAAGAGGTATAGAGTCCGTCAGTAGATGTAAACATAGCTATGAGCTTTTGTTTATCGCGGTAGAATCCACTGAACATACTTGCTGCATTTGAGTTGCACATAGAAGCTGTAACGTTAGCAGGAGCTGCTTCGTTATACTCCATAGGCATTACAGCCTTGCCGTCATCAAAGATAGCAACGAGAGTACCGTCACCGATCTGAACGCCGAAAGTGAAATTCTTTCCTGCTACACCAACGATCAGGGTGGTTCCGTAGTATGATTCAGGTGGGATCGCTTCAAATTCTTCATCTGTGAACTTGCTTTTTTCCTCATCTGTAACGGGATTTGCCGCAAGGTGGTCTCTGACAAGATCGTTCCAGTCAGTTATGATCTGTTTCTGGATATTCTTAATGATCCTCTTGTAATTCTTTGGCAGACTTTCCTCAAAATCCTCTTTCTCGGCGTAGAATCTGTCAATAGTGGATATAGTAGCTTCAACAGCGAATTTAGAACCTAAATTGCTGCGGAAGTGTTTTTTACTGCCGTGACCGTCTGCTACGACGCAGACAGCGTAATCATCGCAGACCTTATAGGCAGAACTGTCCTGACAAACCAGACCTGTTTTTTCATGACTGGCACCCTTGACCGAGTGACTGAAACCATTGAACATTTTAACTCAGGACTCCTTCCTTTAGATTTTAGCGGGAATAAGGTCTGTTTACCAACCTGTATCGAAGGGAACATCGTCTGTATCCGCTTTGTTAACGAGTTCCTGTATCTGCTGACCGAGGAGTTTCTGCTTAGCTGCGAAAACGTCCTCTTCACCGAGCTCATGGCTTGTATCGTCGGAGAGAGTCATACTCTTGCTGCCGATCTGTGATGAAGTTACAGCGATGATCTTGATCATCTGAGCGAGCTGACCGCCTGAGTAAGCGTGAACAACAGTATCAGCTGAGCCTGTGAATTCAGCAAGAACGTTATCATTTGCCTCGCTTCCGATACCGAGAGCGGCTTTGAGTCCGAACTTATACCAGCTGTTGTTTCTGAGTTCGTTGAGACCAGCCTTATAGTCATCGGAGGGATAACCATCGGTCATGAGGAAGATAACGGGAGCGAATGAGAGTGAAGGGGAGTTGAGGAAGCCGTTACGCGACATTCTTGCATTGAGCTCCTTGAATGCTGCACCGAGGCTTGTAACACCGCTTGCACGGAGACGTGCCCACTCGAATTCCTCTATCGGGATAGGAGCTGAGTACATCCATCTTACGTCTGTAGAGAAGGTGAGAACTGCTACCTTAACCTCGGTATCAGCTTCGCCGACCTTACGGATCTCGGGGATAAGCTCTTCCATAACGGTATTGAGCTCGCCCATTTTCTTACCTTTCATACTTCCTGAAGTATCGATAAGGAAGAAGATAACGAGACTTTTTCTTGAAACGCCTGTTGCGCTGAGGGGATCGTCGTCGAAATCGAGCAGATCGTCTGCTGTGTTGTTATCAGGTAAAGCTGTTTCTGCTGTATCGGCAGGTGCAGCTGCTGAATCCATTACTTCATTAACATCCTGCTCTGTCATATTTTCATTAATCATAAGATACATCCTTTCAGTAAGCTGAAATTAGATTTGGGCTTTTATCTCGCCGAAGTCGATTTCCAGACCCTGCCATACCGGGAAACCCTTTCCCGGAGCTATATCGTAAAAAACGCCGTCCGGCATTTTTGCACGCCATTTTCTGTCTGAGCAATTCTTGATACCGAGAACGCCGGGTTTGAGCTTATTCTCAACAAGCTCTCCTGCGACCTTCATGAATTCTTCAGATTCAGGGATAATCTCGCATTCGTAGAACTTGCATCCGAGGTACAGCGGCATACGATTCTTTCTGTCGCTGAATCCGAGGGTTGCGAATTCCATGCCGCATTTCGGGCACTTGAATGTTTTTTCATTCGGCTGAACGAACATTGAAGCGAAGTTTGTTCTTCCGCAGCCGCACATAATGATCTCAGAGCGGAGTCTGATGAAGAGTTTCTGCCATTCGTTCTCGATTATACGCTTTGTCGGGTCGCTGATACCGGTAGTAAACGAGCGGATGAAAGCGTCTTTAATGTAATCCGGGTAGATTCTCCAGAACTTGATAACGTTATCGTGGATACCTCTTACCGGGCGGTTTGAAGCGTCGTTGGGGTCGTATACGAATACTGCGTTCTGACCGTAGTGCTTTAGCTCAGAGGACTCTGTAAGACATACATCTCTTACGACCTTTTCGCCTTCCATTGGGTCACCGCGGAAGAGGAGCTTGAACAGAACGACTGCAAGTGAGTACTTATCGGTCTGAACGTTTGGCTGAGCGATACCTCTTACGACTTCAGGAGCCATGTATCCGGGTTTACCGCCGATACCGAAGTTGCTTCCGTCAGGAGCGATGTTATCACAGTCACAGACGAGGACTGCACCGGTATTGACGTTGATGAAGAAACCTCCGTCGTTAAGGTCCTGATAGCTCTTTCCGGCTCTGTGGAGGAGGCGGAATGAGTTTACGATATTGATTACAGCAGTTATCATAGCATTGAGACTGCTGAACTTTACATTTTTCTTTACTGCGTGACCTGTGAGGGGGTCAATTTCGAGTTTGTAGGTATTGAGGATATCAACGAAGGAATCGAAGCCTTCTGGCTTGAGGTCCATGATGTATCCGAAAGTGCCGTCCTCAGCTTCCTTGGTGAGGTATTTTGGCCAGAGGAACTTATTATCCGGCGGGCCGTCGGCAATATTGCTGCGGAGGTTTTTGAGGAACTCCTTAGGCTTTTTCATTTTGTCAATGTCGTACCATTTGAGCGCCCATTTCTGACCGTTGAAACGTACGAGGTAAACGGTACCTTGACCACCGCTGCCTATAACACTTAAAACCTTGGCTTTTCCGCCGAATTCGAGTTCGACTTCCTGACCAATTTCAAGTTCTGTCATATCATTTCATCCTTTCCGTATGTGGTATTTGCTGTCATTGTATTAATCCTCTTCAATGCCTGCTGTAGTAACAAGTCTGAAATTGATACGGTTTGACAGGCAGAATTTATGAACATAAGAATTTTCAAAGCAATGGATAGTGAGATTGGGGCAATAGGAGAAAGCGTTAGCATCTATGAACTTTACGCTGTCGGGGAGATAGAGTTTTCTGAGCTTCTCACATCCTGAGAATGCTTCTGCACCGATACTGCTTACGGTATCGGGGATATCTATCGTTTCGAGGCTTGTACAGAACGAGAATGTACTGTCTTCTATCTCAAGG
This sequence comes from uncultured Ruminococcus sp., assembly GCA_900315975.1. The sequence goes on along the minus strand of ONBA01000012.1, from coordinate 43,200 downwards.
ATACCGCTTGGTATCTTTACCATTGCGAGCTTTGCACACTGGCAGAATGCGCCCTGTTTTATAACTCTGAGCGTATCCGGAAGTTCAAGACCTCTCAGGCGCTTGCATGAAGAAAAGGCATAATCGCCTATCGCGAGGAGCGAAGAGGGGAGCTTGACCGTTCTTAGTGAACCGAAACCGTCGAAGCAGAAGCTTTCTATCTTGGTGTAGCCTTCCGCTATTTCGATATTGCTTCTGAGGCGGTACCTTACGGCATCTATCGGGCGGAATATCTTTGTATCTATACTTACGTGTGCAGGTTTCTTTTCAGGCTCAGGCTCAGGTTCGAGGTCATCGGGGAGGATCCTCATTGATGATTCGTAAGGCCAGCCGAGAAGGTAAGTAAAGCAAGCGAGAACGAATTCGGCAGCATTTTCAGCGAGGAAAACGTCGCTCAGCATGAAGCTCTTCGCCTTCATGATAGCGATTTCTCTGTTTTCGTCCTCAAGGAGCATTTTAAAAACGCCCTGATTGTACATATTTTGAAGAAGCCTGCGCTCTTTGTTGTGGTCGGGGACGTGGTCGTAAAGCAGACCGATGAATCGTGTTTTATCCATTACTGCTCTCGGGCCGTTGTCTACGACTATCGCTCTGAGCTCATGCTGAAAGTCGATAGTATTTTCAAAGCCGTCTATAGTCTGCGGGACGGGCGCGCCACAGTTCGGGCAGGCAACGTACTTAGGTTTAAGTTCAGTACCGCATTTTTCGCACTGCATAATTTCCCTCCTGACATTTAGCGCTCAGCGAAGAGGGGCAGCAGAAGAGCTGCTGCGGAGCCGAGCGAATTTGTATCAAATATTACAGATACACGCATTATTTATAGCTTAATTATAGCACTTAATTGAACTAATGTCAAGGAAAAAAACGCCGAACATATAGTCAGTTTTTGAACACATTGCACAAAAACCGATGTTCGGCGCAGTTCATTCTATAGCAGAATGATTCGATTTTATAAATTTTAGGCTGAAATATACAGAGAGTTAATTAAAATCTTTTACTCGGTAGTCTTTACGAGTACCTTATTGAGGTCTCCGACGAGTGAAGTTATCTCTGAGATAGACTTGCTGATAGCCTCAGAGCTCTCGGTTGTGGTGGTTACGTTATCGTCGAGTGCACTGAAAGCGTCGATAGTCATATTGAGTATGCCGATGAGCTGGTTGACGCTTTCCGAGTCCATAGTCGGGTTATCGGAGCAGAATGTAACGATGTTCTGGAGAAGGTCCTTAACAACGTTTGCACGCTCCTTTGTAGCAGATGTTGACTCGTCGATGGAGTTCATGCTGCTGGTGATATTTACAACGTCCTCATTCAGCTTTCCTGAGAGCTCGAGACATTCTGAAGTTATCTCAGCGAGTTTCTCATGCTGGAGGGTGAGGGCAGAGTGCCTTGCGAGAAGAACAGACTTAGCGTAGATAACGCAGTTTTCGGGAGTGTTGAGACCGCGTGATATAGCGATAGCCATGTCACGGCAGGTGTCGAATCCGCAAGCGTGGCAATCGTACTCCTTATCCTCCTTGGTATGCTTGCCCATTTTCTCGTATATCGGCTGAAGCTGCTGCTCAGACGGTACCGGTGTAGGAACGGAAGGCTTGTAGTTGCGGAGGAAGTCGGAAAGGCGGAGCTCGTCGTCGAAACGCTTGAAGAGCTTGTCGTCGCCTCTGCCCATAAAACCGGACTTGCGGCGGTTTTTAGCCTCATTCTCAACCTTGCGCATAACTGACATAACGTCGAAAACTGTCTGATTTGTCTTTGCTGCGGGACCAACGTTGCATCCGAACTCACATGAGAGAACGTCAAACACCTGCGGGTGCTTTGACTCAGGCATTCTTGCGTACATATCAAGCTCGCCGAAAACCTTGTGAACACCTTCGGAATTGGTGATGTTGAGGTCAGGGAGGTGGAGCCAGAGGTTGTCTCTGAGTCCGCCCGGACGAGAATAGATACTTCCGAGCTGACCCTGCTGTTCGTCGAATTTATATTCAAAGTTGTCGCTTGTGTCAACGGGGATACTGATTCCGTTGCGCTCGAAATACTCCATGAGCTTGTCGATAGTAACGTTGTAGTCAACGAGACCTGTATCGCTGAACTCTAACTTTTTCGCTATACATGGCGACAAGTAAGCGATAGGATTGTTGCGGCGCAGGTACTTCTTTATGAAGATAGCTCCGCAGGCGATAGGGCTATGTATAGGCGAGAGGTTCTGAAGCATCTTAGGCTGATATGTCTCGATATACTTTACGATTGCGGCACATGGCTGAGTAACGATGTTTCCGACGGTTTCCTGGTCGATAGCTCTTACGTGAGCCCATGTGCAGATATCGGCACCGAGTGAGCCGTCGTATATGGTACATCCCTGACCCTTGAACCAGTCAAGAACACCCTTCCACTTTGTAGGCAGAGCAGCTTTGATAGCAGGGGATACGATGATGATGAGCTTTTCCTTGATGATGTGGGACATACATTCATCTGTGTCGTCGATATAGTCTCTTGCACCGTGGTTGCAGGTGCGGACACATTCGCCGCAGGCGATACATTTGTCGTTGTTTACAGATGTGATGAATCTGCCGTCGTCAAGCTGTTTAACAGTATTTGCTTCCGGAGCCGGACAGTTTCTTACGCATGAGTTACAGCCCACGCACTTTTCCGGTTTAACGATTATTATTTCATTCATGGTGCGATACTCCTTGTAAAATTAAGTATATGTTCAGCAAACATCAGAAATATCGTTGTTTGCTATGTATAATGTTACTTTTTATTAAGTGCCTGAGCCTGAGCTGCGAGAGCTGCGAGGTCGATTTTTCCGCCGTTTTTCTTTTCAGCGGTATCGTTCTTAGCGTCTTCGTTTTTCTTGTTGTTGTCTGACTTTTCGTCCTTTGTTTCAGGCTTCTGCTCAGCCTTTTCATCAGCGGGAGCTTCGTCCTTTTTATCCTTACTGCTGCTGATAGATTCAGCCATTTGTCTGAGTTTATTGAGCTCGTTCTTACGCTTTTTCATGTCCTCACTTTCGAGGTCAGCGGTTCTCTTGGGCGGGTCGGGGTATTCAGGCGAGAAATTAGCCGGCTCGGAGAATACCGGTACGCCGCCTTCCTTTAGGGTAGCTTCGGTCTTTATGAGTATCTCTTCGCAGTCGTAGAGATTGCCTACTCCCATTTCCTCGAACTTTATGATAGCTTCCTTGAAATCGTTGAGCTGTTTGCCGAGAACGAGCATTTTATCGAGCACTACAGCGCTCATATTTTCGGAAGCGTGTTCCATATCGTAAGCTTTATTCTTTGCCTCGGCGATTATCTCAGCAGCTTGGCGCTGAGCCTCGTTGATTATTATAGCGCCTTCGTCGTTTGCATATGCGATAGACTTTTCAGCTGCTTCAGCGGCAGTCTTTTCGAGGTCGTCAGCCTTTTCCTTAGCGGTGCTTTCGAGCATATCGGCGGTTTTTTTAGCCTCTATGAATACGGCGCTGAGTGCGAGTGCCTCGTCAGCAGCCTTAGCGGCAGCGAGCTGACTGTTAGCGTCTGTGAGCTTTGAATTGAGTTCATCGACAGTTTTTTTCAGCTTTTTGATTTCACTCTCATATTTTCTGTTATCTTCTTCAGCGGCTTTGAGCTTGGTAGTGAGAGTCTCATTCTGAACCTGAGTTTCCGTAAGCTTTGCTCTTTCGCCGGCGAGAACACCGTCGATTCCCTTTTCTATTTCCTTGCCGTTTTTACTGTCCTCAAGCAGGAGCTTTGTTTCTCTCAGCTCATTTTTGAGGTCGAACAGCTGTTTATTCAGGTATTCGAGTCGGTGAATGACTTCGGCTTTGTCATAACCGCCGTACGTGACTGTTTTAATGAATCGAATTTCAGCCATTTTCTAATTTCCTCCTTAAACAACGCGGTGACAGGGTATTGCTGTTATAGCGACAGAAAAACCCGCCGCATTATTATCATACTATATATATACTTTATTATACAACATAACGAAAATAAAGTCAATATAATATGAAGGAAAAATGCGGCAGGTTTTATACAATTCACACAAATCGGCACTTTGCTTAGAAACAGTACCCTCTAACTGTATAAAATGACGTTATCACCATTCTGATTCGCAGGAGTTGATGAGAGCCTGAACCTCAGGCTTCTCGTAAAGACCAAGGTCAAAAAGCTTATCAGCCTGTTTGCGGGTGATCTTGCCAAGTTCCGAATGGACATACTGACCGTGGCGGCGTTCTCTGCCGTCCCACGAATCGATTACCTCGATCCATCCCTTGTTATGGAGCGTAAGCTCAGGGAATCTTGCGGCGGGGTAGAAAGTGCGGACAATAGTTTCAGCGCACTTGTTATGGTTGGTGTAACCGCAGGAATAGGTTTCACCATCCGGAGAGATCCAGCCAAGCTGGAATGCAGGGTCGTTATGTTTGAACATTCTGTCGAGCGGAAGAGGAAATTTTTTATCTGACTCAATAATCTCGACAAAATGGTGATCGTTCGCATTAAACTGGAAATAACCGCCCCTGTCATCTAAAACTACCGGGAGCTGTTCCTCTCTGATGAGGTTTTCAAACCCTGTGCCGACGAGTCCCTGCAGGTTATCGACATAGCGGTAGCAATACTGACCGGTCTCTGTTTTATATACGGCGTATTTCTGCATTTACAAACCTCCTTCATTTTTCTTTCATGTTTTCTTGATATATCGTCTACTACTCTAATTATATTTTACAACTTATAGTCGGCTTTGTCAAGAGAAAACTCCGCAATTTTTGGTTAATCAACGTTTTTTTGACAATTTTTGGTGGGTTGACTAAATTGACTTCAAAAAATGCGGCAATATGCTGACGTGCCTGATAATTTCAGTCGTCAGCTAACGAAAATAATCGCTTAATTTAAGTGGAACAGGCGCATATATTGCACACCAACAAAAAACCGCTCTGCATTTAGCAGAGCGGCTTGTGTTTTTTTTCTTAGATGTTAACGACTGTGTTTATCATGTTACCGCCGTTCATCTTAGCGTTTCTCATTGTAGTATCAAGCTTAACAAGAAGCGAGTTTACGTTGAGGCAATCGCCGGGGAGGTAGTGGTACATCGCACCGGAAACTGTGAGCTGAACGCTGAGGTTGAGAACTGTGTAAGGAGCACTCATTACAGCCTGAATGTTCTGAACAAGAGTCATAGCCTGGCTCTCTGTGATATCTCTGTTGAAGAGGAAGCAGAACTCATTACCTGTGATGTTGTAGATCTCAGCGATGTCGCCGAATTCAGACTTGAGCTTTTCAGCAACTGTTGCGAGGTACTCATCGCCGAATTCATAGCCGTATGTATCGTTGATGATACGGAAGTTATCCATATCGAATACAGCAATGTTGAATCTGTCAGACTCAAGACGCTCACTGATATCGTTATCAAGAGCATAACGGTTCTTCATACCGGTAAGGAGGTTTGTAACAGCAAGGTCGGATGCCTTCTGTCTTGTAGACTTGAGCTTTGCACCAACTTCCTGGAGGTTTCTTTCACGCTCTTCAAGTTCGAGACGAGCCTTTGCAGATCTCTTGCCGATGATGAAGATAGCGAGCTCACCGAGGATGTAGATGATAACAACAAGTCCGAGGGTTACATAGTAAACCTTTGCTGCCTGAGCAGACTGACGTGCTGCATCAGCTGCATTGATACTGATAGCTGAAATAAGCATTTCTGAAGCGGTAGTTTTAAAGGGGGCGATGTCCTGGGTGTAGTAGTCAGCCATTGAAACATCTCCCATGCCCTCCTGACTGTTGAACTGGTCACGGAGAACGGAAAGACGCTTGCGGTAAGCTTCGATGAATACTCGTGCGTGCTTGAATCGCTTCATGGTTTTGTCGCTGATGCCCTCGTATTTCTCGAAACGGTCAAACTTCGCTTCGATAGAATCGAATGAAGCTTCGATACTGTCAGCGGTAGCAGCCTGGCTCTTTTCGGTACCGATACCTGCGATGATAGTGAGAACTCGCTGGTTAATGGACTGCAATTCACCGTTTGTAGAGTTGATGGTATTCATTGTTACCTTTGTACTGTCGCCTGTCTTTGTGATATCGTTGTAAAGGTAGTAAACAAGTATAATGTTGATAATTCCTATTATTGCAAGCAGTATAGCTGCGAATCTATATGCAGTGGATTGATTTGTTTTTTTAGCTTTTGCCATAATTTTCAACCTCCATTAAGTTCTTTCAGGATACAGCAGAAGCTGAATATCATCGTCGTTGATGTTCTTTGCAGATATCCATGTAACACCTGTATCAACTGAGCCGGCAACGCCGTCACCCTGAGATGCGAGGATAGCATATCTTGTTCCGATGTAACCCATGCTGTAAGGGTTCTGAATGATAGTACCGTCGAGCACGCCTGTTCTGACATACTTGAGCTCCTGCTCGTCCGAGTTGAAGCCTACAACGATAACATCGTTAGCCTTGTCGAGTTCCTCGATAGCCTGACATACACCGAGTGTTGTATTTGTATTTGTTGCGTACATAATGCTGATATCGCTGTTCTCCTGGAGAAGCTTCTTAGCCTCTTCGTAAGCAGCTTCCTGAGTGCCGCAGCGCTGACCGTCGATGAAGTAGTTAGCTAACATGGACTGCTTTTCATCGTCAGACATAGACTTGCTGCCGCCTTCTGCGGAAGTATCTGCACCAGCGGGAGGACCGCCTGCGGAAGTATCTACACCAGCGGGAGGACCGCCTGCGGAAGTATCTACACCGGCGGGAGGACCGCCTGCACCTTCAACACCAGCGGGAGGACCGCCTGCGGAAGTATCTGCACCAGCAGGTGGACCGCCTGCGCTTTCGGCAGCACCCTGTGCGGCAGCCTGAGCAGCAGCCTGCTTAGCCATGTACTGTCCGAGAAGCGGTGAAACTGTAGCTTTGAAACCTGTAAGACGAAGATCAGCTGTGGAAGCGGTATGACCGATCATAGCGATCTTTCCTATAGGAGTGTTGCTTTCAGCTATTGAAGCGAAGAGAAGCTGCATAGCATTTCTTGCAGCAACAGCGCCGCCGTCGAAGTCGCTTGAACTTACACATGATTCGATGTTGCCGTATTCAGAACGTGAGTTGATATTAACTATCTTGATGCCCTTTTCTGTAGCCTTTGCGAAAGCACCGTTAAGCTCAGAAGGATCGTTAGGCGCAATAACAATTGCCTTAACACCCTTGTCGATGGCATCGTTTACGTACTCGATCTGGCTTGCGTAGTCGTTATCGCCTGAAGCACAGTAGTAGAGCATATCGTAACCCATTTCGTCACAGCAATCCTGAGCACCGATCTTAACTTCGTCCCAGAACGAAACTTTTTCGTTCTTACAGATGACAGCAATATTTCCGCCGACATTATCCGGTTTTCCACAGGCAGTGGCAGAAGCAAGCATAGTCATTGAAACTGCACATACAGCGATTTTACTGAAAATGCTTTTTCTTTTCATTTTGTTCATGAAAATGAACCTCCTTATAATTATTTTTTCTCTCATTTAAAACAGAGAAATACGTACAGTATTCCGGATTATCCCCACAGCAATTTCTACAAATCTGAAATGATACATCCGGAGTGTGCTTTTTACATATTTATATTTTATCACAACTAAAAGAAAAATACAATAAATAATTGAGAAATATTCATTTACATTTTTGCCAATAATTTTTTTTTATTATAGTCAATTTCAATAATTTTTTTACGGAGAGTAATTGGATATAGAAAAACAACGGTTTGTAAACGTATTATTTAGCTGGTATTATCCTACCAGTATAACGATTTTGAGCAGTTCTGTAAACAATGTACCTATGTCGGTGAGGAGTCCTTTTACTTTCGCGTAAGGCATTGCAAACCTCTGGTTGAGATACCTCAGCGATGCCGCAAGTTCACCGTCTGGTCCACCGGACACCTTAAAGATATGATTTACAATTTATAAAAAATCTCGACAATGCCTTTTGGCTTGATATAGATGATTCTGTCAACTATGCTGCGAAGAGTGATGTTCTTCAGGGTCTCACTTGTTTCATCACTTTCAAGTGTTTCGAGTCCGGCAATTATCCTTCCGGATATTACCTCTTTTATCTGAGCTTCTTCCATAGGAGCAGGTGGAGCGGCTGATGTAAGTTCGTCTATTCGTTCCTGTATAGCTCGCTTGTTTTCTTTGTACTCCTCAAGAGTATCTATGCCTGACATATACGCCTCACGGATACGTGAGAGCTTTTTCTTTTCGCGCTCGATAAGAGCTGAGAGGTCAGGTGATGTGGAGGCTCTTTTCTGTTCTGCTACATCTATAGTAAAGCTCTGCTGCTCGAAATCTGATTTGAGGTGTTCGATAACGGCAGCGTTCAGCTTCTTGAGCGTGACGGAATGAGAGACCTTGCAGACTCCTCGGGCGTAGTTATGGCATTGCAGTGATGTTTTCCCTGCCGACATCGTCAGTGTGGCTCCGCAGGTGTCGCAGCGGACGATGCCCTTGAGCATGAATTCAACCGGAGCCTGACGAGAATACCGAGTGTACGTCCTCTTAGCTTCTGAGCGCTTGTTCTGGACTGCCTCGAAGGTCTCAGGTGTTATTATAGCTTCGTGCTTTCCGTCGACTATAAGCGTATCCTCTGACTCGTGGAAGCGGTCGAGAGCGTTCCTGCCGTTCTTGCTTCGGCGGAGCTTGCCGGTGTAGGTCACGTTCGTGAGAATGTATTCAACTGTCCTGTTTTCAAAGAGGTTGCCCTTTGTGGAGCGTATACCCATATCGTTCAGCTTCATCGCTATTTCACGGGCTCCCATGCCTGTGAGGTAGTCGCTGTATATCATCTTTACTATCGGAGCATTGACCTCATCAGGAGCAAAAATGCCGTCCTTCATCTTGTAGCCGAACGGCGGCTGCGAGACCACTCCTCCGCGGGAGAACTTCTCGTTCATACCGCGCTTGACCTCTTCCGCGAGGTTGAGACTGTAGTATTCGTCCATAGCCTCAATGAGCGCCTCTATTAATATAGAAGTGTTGTCCTCACCGAGCTGCTCTGATATTGAGATAACATCTATCCCACATTGCTTTCTCAGCATGGACTTGTAGACGATACTGTCCTGACGGTTGCGGGCAAATCGGCTGAACTTCCACAGCAGTATCACATCGAACGGCTTAGGCTTGAGCTTTGCCGTGCCTATCATGCGCTGGAATGACGGTCGCTTGTCTGCTTTGCGGCCCGAGATACCTTCGTCCACGAAAATGAACTCCTCCGGCAGTATCATGCCGTGCTCCTTTGCGTATTTGCGTATAGCTTTGAGCTGTGAGTCAGGGCTGTACTCGATCTGGTCGTCGGTCGAGACTCTTATGTATGCGGCGGCGGTCTTCATGTTATCAGCTCCTTTATGGTTATTCCCTGCGAGGGACAGGGGTTATTTGATTAATGGCAATGCATTCGAGCAATTATGCCTACAAAATGGGGGATAGGTTTCTCCAATTATTGCTTCGGAAAATCTATGTATTTCTCCTACTTTCTTTTTACATATTGGACATGGAGAAGCGTGAGTATCAATTTTATAGTAATCATACTTTCGTTTTAAGCTTTTGATTTCAACGCTATTATGCTTAATTGTTTCGGCAGTCACATAAACCTCAATAGCATAGTTCCTGTTTAATCCATATTTTAGTTTTATGAAGCGAGCTGCTTTGTTGTAGTTATAATTTGATAGCATTAGTTTTATGATGTCAATTAAGATATAATCAGGAATGTTGTTGCCTATTATTTTATAAAAAATTATTTTGTTATTGTACAGCCAAGCATAATTTCCATTAGAAGTTGGAAGATTATCAATTATTTCATCATGAATAGAGAGAGCTTTTTCAGTAGAATTGAGAAAGAGAATGTCTTTCTCTTGTTTGGTGACTTTTGACAAATTAAGATCAGGTTCAGATGATTTAGCTTTTTCTATCATTTTTAAGGTTTCTTCTGAAAACCTTTCTCCATAAGGTGAAATATCATTGAAAAAACTTGAAATCCTATTATATCTGCCTTTATTAGTTTTCAGTTTTTTGGATTCTGATATAACAGATATCCATGATCGTGACAAAAAATCCTGTATTATTTTCTGTTCATTTTGGATAATTTCTTCCAACTGTTCTGAAGGAGGAGTGTCATAAGGGTACTCAATTTCACATAATTCAGCAAGAGCGGATTTAAGCTTATCAAGATTATTAAAAAACTTTTCTGCATTTATGCTTTCGTTTACCCAATGGCGATAGTTGCTTATATCACAAAATATCAGGTATACTCTGTTATTTGTATCAAGATCATTATACATATTATATCCTTCTAAGCATTTAGAAAGGGAATTCACTACTGTATATTATTTCTTCATCTTGCGAATTCCATTCTTTTAATATTCTTTCATTATAAAAAGTGGAGGGACTTCCACAATAAGGACAATATCGTGCGTTAACTGGTATTGGATTTGACTGAGCCGCACCGCATTGTATAATACTATTAAATCTGTCGGAATCGTGGTAGCACAGATTTATTAAACGAGTTCCACATATATGACAATATTCTGCATTGTTTACAATTTCTTCGTTTTTGCAAATTGGGCAAATTAATAAACGCCCATTTATATTATCCAATTCTTCGTACTTCATAACGTTTTCAATAATCCTATATGAATTTTTATAATACCTTATCAATTCCTCAGAGTTTCCACATATTGGGCATGATACAAAAGATTTTGGCAATAGGTTATGGCAAACCTTGCAAAGATATTGGTATTCAAAGAGACTTAAAATAGTTCTGTCGTAATCATTATATAACCAATTATTCCTACGCCACGATGAAAAATCTTCTTGCCTATACTTTGTTGCTTCTGACGATACTTGACATATTTCCTTGAAGTTGGGTTCGTCATTATCATACAATATCTCAGATATTACTGAATGGGGAACTAAAATGTATGATGCAAACCAGTCTGCTTCTCTTTCAAATTGCTTGTATTCGCTATTATTAAGCTGATTTCTGAATAATCTTGTTTTTTTATTACTGTGATGTTTCAGAAGAATGTGTCCAAGTTCATGAGCTATATTCCAACGGTATCTGTATGATTTAACAATACTTTTATCAATATCATTGTAATAAATAAGGTATCTGTTTAAACCAACAAGATAATAAGTTGCAGCATCGTTACTCCCAGTAAAATCATACATCTCATTTAATGTTATTCCATGCTCTGCCATGTACTTACTGTAAGGTATCAGTCTTACGTTTTTGTATGATTTGCAGATTTTTTTGATTGGAACAGGAAGAAATAATTCGTTACCAGTTTCATGATACCTTTTTAAAGCTTCTAAAGCTACTCTTTTTACCTGTTTTTTATTCATCTAAATCATCATCAACATAATTATCGTCAAAGTATTCACTGAAAGCAGCTTCGACCGTTTTCATCATGCTGTTCCATTTTTCGGGGGGCATGAGTTTTCTTGCTCTTTCAATGCGACGTATATCAGGATCTGCTGAAGAATTGTTATGTTCATAACCGTCAGAATTTCTATCCATTGATACATCATCGTAACCCATAAGCCATGCTTCATTAACATTTAACGCCATTCCAAGGATAGAGAGCTTTTGTTGACCGGGTTCAACTTTGCCGTTGACATATTGGCTAAGGTCGTTCTTATTCAACTTGACATTGTATTTTTTACAGAATGGTTCAGCTTTAATTAGTATATCAACTTGTTTGATATTTCTTTCATTCATTAATTGTTTAAGACGTTGTGATGTAGTAAATTTTTTCACGCACTCCACCTCCCTTTGAACGCATTATAACATATTTTGAAGAAAAATTCAAGAGGACAATGAAAAAAAGTTCAAAAAAATTGAATTTTTCTATTGACAACTGGGAAGAGGTATGTTATACTATAGCTAGTTCAAAATGATTGAACTAAAAATCAAATCTAAGGAGGTGCTGGGAAGTGGCATATGATTACTCAAAACTTGACGGGCTTATAACGGAGAAATGCAAGACAAGAGCGGCTTTTGCTGAGCAGATAGGTCGTTCTGAGCGCAGTGTTTCTTTAAAAATGAACGGCAAGGTAGAGTGGAGCCAGAATGAGATTACAAGAGCATGTGAAGTTCTGGGGATTAAGCCTGACGAAATATCGGCTTATTTTTTTAATTTAAAGGTTCAAAACAATTGAACTGGAAAGGAGTGTAACTAAAAATGAACGATTTAATCAACATCAACTACGACGGCAGCGACCGCCCGACAGTAATGGGCAGAGAATTACACGCAGCTCTGGAAGTCAAGACAGCCTACAAGGACTGGTTCCCGAGAATGTGCGAATACGGATTTACCGAAGGTGAGGACTTCTGCTCATTTTTGAGCGAAAGTACAGGAGGGCGTCCTGCAACTGACCACCAGCTCACACTTGACATGGCAAAGGAAATTTGCATGATACAGCGCTCGGAAAAGGGAAGTTTCTTCCGCAAATACTTTATCAAAGTAGAAGAGGCATGGAACAGCCCTGAGATGATAATGAAGCGTGCTCTGGAAATAGCAAATAGCAGAGTTAAGGAGCTGCAAATAAGCGTTGCAAGTCTTACAGTTGACAACGAGATCATGCGACCAAAAGCAGAGTATTTCGATGAGCTTGTTGACCGGAATCTGCTTTCTGGTATCCGTGAAACCGCTAAGGAACTGAAAGTAAAGCAGAATGTATTTGTTAATTTCCTGCTTGAAAAGAAGTATCTCTATCGCGATAAGAAGGGCAAGCTTCTCCCTTATGCAAAGCACGTTGAAGCAGGCCTGTTTGAGCTGAAGGAGTTCGTGAACGAGAAAACAGGCTTCAGCAGTACTCAGACACTTATCACTCCCAAGGGTAAGGAAACGTTCAGGCTTTTGCTTTTAGGAGCATAAGCAACCCGTACAACCCATACCGCATAGAATAGACCGAAAGGAGTTGTTATTATGGCTAAACGTACAGAACTCAAATGCGTAAGCTACATATCTATCGGCGGAGCTCCGCCTGTGAGGTTCGACAGCCTTACACCTGAGAAGAGGGCAGAGTGTGTTGCGAAAATGACTGATAACATCGGCAAGACGCTCAGCACTTACTGCTCAGAACATCCGGAAGAGGCACGTCCTCTTATGAACAAGCAGATATAGTCCCGACAGGGGCTATGTGGACAAGCTCAGAAAGGAGCATCACATGAAAATCTACAAGATAACACTTCGTTCCAGGTGGGGCGAGCCGTTCATCGTGACAGTCGCAGGGAGCAGTATCTACGAGGCAATGAAACAGGTCACACTTGACCCCGGCTGGATATTCGGGAGCTACTCGGTATTGGGGGTGACAGTATGAACGGACTGCAAAGCAACGTCGGATTGCTGCTATTTATACTCGCGGTCTGCCTTGCGTATCCGTACGTGAAGCGGTTTGTCGAATGGTTCCGGCACCGGTACGCTATCATGAAGCGCTGCCAGTACCGCCGGGACGCTCTGAGGACGAACCTCAGACTGTACAAGAACACCGGCGAGGAATACTATATCGAGCGCGTGAAGGAGCTTGGAAAATGATACTGACCTTATATGAGAAAGCCACAAAAATCGCGGCAAAGCTTGAATCACTCGCTTGGTGGCTCGATTTGAGACCGGAGCAGATTCTCCGGAAAGCATCACCGGAAGAGATTGATTTTTACTATGAAAGGTTGTGTAAATAATGCAGATGACAAACGACGAGATCGTTATGCGGTACAAGCAGGCTAAGGTCAAGGGAGATCAGGTTCAGATACTTGCAGAGCTGAACGGCTGCCCTGTGGAACGGATAATCGGCATACTGACTTCCGCAGGCATTGATAATAGGAACTTCAATTGCCTTCGTGCAAAGCTGAAAAAGCAGGATCCTCAGAACGAGCAGGCAGAAGTGTCCGAGAAACAGTCTGAGACTGTTGAGCCATTGAAAGAACATACAGTTCCTGATGCAGTAATTGCTGCTGTAGAAGATAAGGTCACAGAACTTCAGTATATGATTAATCAGAACAAAGAACAAATCAAGAGCCTTTTACAGCATAACGAGAAGTTTAACTCACGTATCGATACCTTGACTGCTTGGCTGAAAGAGGCGAAAAAGCAATGAATCATTCACAGACAAGCGAGGTGATGAAAATGAATGAAGTACAAGAGAAAAAGTACTGGTTTGTACGAAATGACCTGCTTCATTTGCTCCAAGCGATAGACCGCGACATTCTGAGCGCTGAGTATCAGGTCATAGGCTGCGAGGAGTATGTGCAGGTAGACTGGCTTTTCAGTGGGTCAGGTCAGAGATACCACAAAAAAATATGTGTGAGCGCCGACAGCCTGAAAGCGCTTGCGCTCGATGTTATACGCTGCATATAAAGAAAAAAGCTCCCCGAAGGGAGCAAAAACAAATATATCCACCAAAATAATATCATAGAAAAGGAGATTTGTCAATGATAAAAATAGAAGTAAACAAGAATGAGATCAATCTGCATATAGAGGGGCATGTATCAGATGCAGCAACAGAAGCCGCATTTGCAGCCGCTGCTCTTGTCAGCCGTATTGCTAAATTTTCCGACATTCCTGAGGACGCTATGCTCGGTCTTATAATGACAAAGGCATCAGAAGCTTTGGAGGTAATGAAGAAGAACAATGGCTAAGAACATTGAAGAACTCGACCTCGAAGTCAAAACCTACAACCGCCTGAAAAAAGCAGGTATCAACACGGTGGACGAGCTGCTTGCGGCAATGTACAGCACTGAAAGCAAGGTCTCACAGCCGGACGCTAAGCGCTGCGAGACGTTACTGAAGGAAGCCGGCATCATCAGATATATGCGCGGTGATACCGTCACAGAGGACGATGTTGAGCCTGAGCCACTTACATGGGACGAGCTTCACAACTATATCGGTAAACTTGTAGCACACGATGTCAGTACCGAGTCACACAGGTGGCTGAAAGTCTGCTGGATATACGATATCCAGGACGACGGCGAGGGCAACCTGATCTATATTGACGGCAGCAGCAGTTACGGCTATGCCAGACGTTCAAGAGTTAACGGCGATTTTGCAAGGGATTTTAGTCCTTGCCTGAAATATTCGGGACGGTTCTTCGCGCTGAAAGAGTCCGAGCTCGCACAAGTTCAGCAGTCTCATGTTATCGTCGAGTCCACTGAATACACAAGAGCGATATCACTGCACCGCAAGATATGCGTTAGTGCGGAGCTTGCAGAGCAGAATCTCTTTGAGATGTGCAAGGGACTTTGTGAAATGCGCGACAGTAAGCTATACAGAGAATTTGGCTATCAGAACTTTGAGGAATACTGCACAACAGAACTGAAAATCACAAGAAGACAGGGACAGAAATATGCAGCAATAGCCTCACTTTTAACTATCGAAAATGGGAAGTCGACTTCCCATTTTGAAAAAATCGGCACTGAAAAGCTCTACCTTTTATCGAGAATCGAGGAAGACGCTCGCATTGAAATAATGAACAAGACCGACCTCGAAAACACCTCCGTCCGTGAGTTGAAAGAAAAAATCAGCGAGCTGAAAAAAGCTAACGATCGTCTTATGGGAAAGGTCGAGGAATCAGAGCAGAAAGCCGCAGCTTCACGGAAAAGTGAGGAAGCCGCCTGTGGAAAGCTCAGCATACTTCGTACCGATTCGGAAATGAAGGATCAGAAGATCAAGCAGCTTGAAGCAAAAAAAGCAGAGCTCGAATATCAGATAGAAGAGCTTGAGGACCGTCCCGTCGAGGTCGCAGTACAGACAAATGATGAAGAGATAGACAAGCTTACAGCTCAGTTTAAGGAAGAGCTTGCAAAGCACGAAAAGGACGCTGAGCGCAGGCTTGAAGAGCAGAAAGAATTTTACCGCGGTCAGATCAAAGCGCTGTCTGATAATCTTGCAAAAGAGTCCGAAAATGCCGTCGCTGAATGCGAAAAAGAGGCTGCCGATGCAGCGAAGCTCGACTGTATGATAAGATTTGTAAAAGACTCTATGAATAAGCTTGCAAAGCTCGTCATTGTGCTTGATGATACGCAATATGCGCGTCAGGCAGTATATAGCATAGACGACAGCTTTACAATGCTAAAAAAGGCTGCGGAAGGCTGTCGTGATAAGGAGGTAAACTAAAAATGCCCGAGAAAACGCACTGGAAGAAAATGACAAACCCTAACTACATGGGTGACTACTCGATACCGGAAGGCTGTGACCTTGTAGCGACTATAGACTATGTTGCGCAGGAGAAGGTCGTCGGAGTCGGCGGTAAGTCTGAAATGGAGGTAGTAGCTCACTTCTCAGACGGAAATAAACCGCTCATTCTCAATAAAACCAATATGAAGACAATCCAGAAGATATACAAGACCCCTTATATCGAGGATTGGAAAGGACGTAAGATTCAGATATACTATGACCCTACAGTCAAGTTCGGACGTGAGACTGTCGGTGGACTGAGGATACGTTCTTTTGTACCGGCACAGCAGAAAGTCTCGCTTGTATGTGCTGACTGCGGCGGAATTATAGCTCCGGCACTTGGAAAAACTGCCGAATACCTTTCAATGTATACACATAAGACCTACGGAAAGGAACTTTGCGCGGAGTGTGCTAAGAAAGAAAAGGCTAAGCTCGACGCACAGAAAGCACCGGACCCATTTAATAAAAATCAGGAGGAAAACATCTAATGAAGACTACAAGAATCAAGATTCGCAACCTTTTCGGAATCACAGAGACGGAGCTTGACGGACGTTCAGTTGAGCTCACAGGCGGAAACGGAGTCGGCAAGACCTCAGTCATTGACGCGCTCCGCTATGCACTCACGAACAAGTCTGACCGCAACATCATTGTCCGTCAGGGAGAAAAAGAGGGCGAAATACTCATAGAAACTGACACCGGACTCAGTATCGACCGTAAGAAGCGTACAGAGCAGTCGGACTACAAGTCCGTGAAAGAAAACGGCAGAGAGATAATGGCTCCCGAAAACTTCCTGAAACAACTCTTCACGCCTTTGCAGCTTGACCCGGTTGCGTTCACGCTAATGGACGAGAAGTCCAAGAATCGCGCTATCCTCGACCTTATCGAGTTCGACTGGGATTTGAGTTTTATCAACGAGAAATTCGGAGAGGTCCCTTCGTGGGTCAACTATGAGCAGAATATACTCGAAGTTCTGAGTGATATGCAGTCTGAGAACGGCGAGTGGTTCAAGGAGCGTCAGAACGTGAACCGCGATATACGCAATAAACAGGCATTTATCGAGGACATCGCGAAGGATATCCCTGTGAACTATCAGGCTGATAAGTGGGAGAGCTATGACCTCGGTGCGGCATATAAGAAACTTGAACAGATGAAGGAAGCCAACAGCCGCATTGAGCGTGCAAAGCTCTTCCGCAGCAGCTATGACAGCAAGCTCAGAAAGCTTGAAGCTGACAAGATGATAGAGGTAACATCTGCCGAAAAGGCTATCGCTGCCGAACGTGAAACACTGCTCTCGGATATTGAGCGAATGAAAGCTCAGATAAAAGCGAGTGAGGATAAGCTCGCAGGACTTTCTGGAACTCTCGATGACAAAAAAGCTCTCGCTGAAAGTCATTTTGCAGAAGCCAAGACAAAACTTGATGCTGATATGAGCGTTGCAGATGATTATATGGACAGACAGCCTGTTGACTGCACAGAGCTTCAACAGGAAGTCAGCATTGCTGAGGATATGAAGCGGCACCTCAACGAGTATCAGCGTATGAAAGCGATGCAGACCGAGCTTGAACAGCTCAAAGCGAAGTCTGACGAGTATACACGAAAGATAGAGCTTGCACGCACACTTCCCGGCACGATTCTTGAAACCGCAAAGCTCCCGATAGAAGGACTTACAGTCGAGGACGGAATACCGCTCATACATGGTCTGCCTGTTGCGAATCTTTCCGAGGGTGAACAGCTCAGCCTGTGCGTAGATGTCGCGATATCGAAGCCGAACGGCTTACAGATAATTCTCATTGACGGTACAGAGAAACTCTCCTCTGAGAACCGCGAGAAGCTTTATAGCAAGTGTCACGAAAAAGGCATACAGTTCATAGCGACGCGCACAACTGACTCAGCTGAAATGGAGGTACACTACATATGATACCGCATAATCTGACCGCTGAGAACTATTTCAGTCCCGAGGCGAATATGCAGTATATGAGCTGTTCGCAGTTCAAGAGCTTCCTCACCTGCGAGGCTTCCGCGCTTGCGGAGCTTCGCGGCGAGTATGAGCGAGAGGTCACGGACGCACTGCTCATCGGCTCCTACGTTGACGCACACTTCGAGGGTACACTTGATATTTTCAAGGCTAAGCACCCTGAGATATTCACAAAGTCGGGGGAGCTGAAAGCACAGTATAAGCACGCTGAGTACATGATTCAGCGTGCGGAACGGTCTGAGAAGTTTATGGAGTTCATGTCCGGAGATAAGCAGGTAATCATGGTCGGAGAGATTGCCGGAGTACCCTTCAAGATAAAAATAGACAGTTACCTCGACGGTATCTGCATTACGGACCTTAAATGTGTCAGAGACCTGAAGCCGATATGGAACGACGAAAAGCGTCAGAAGGACCATTTCATCAACTACTGGGGTTACGACTTGCAAGGTGCGATATATCGTGAAATAGTCAGACAGAATACCGGCAAGACACTGCCGTTTTATATCGCTGCTATCACCAAGGAAAAGCCCGAACCTCGTCTGCGGCTGTACTGGGTACCGCCGGAAGACCTTGAAAATGCTCTGAATGATGTCAGGTCTCTTGCACCGCGTTTTCAGAAGATAAAGACCGGTGAGCTTGTACCTCAGAGGTGTGGTGACTGCAATTACTGCCGGTTCACGGAAGTGATAGAAGCGCCGGTAAATTATCGTGAGGAAATCGAGGTGTATGAAGTTGAATAGTGCTGCGGAGAAAAAAGACTTCATCAAGAAAGTGACGGTACTCATTGACACAAGGGAGCAGAAGAACGACCATATAACCGCCGTTCTTGATAACCTCGGAATTATGCATGAGAACCGCAAACTCGACTATGGCGATTACAGTTTTATGCTCGAAGGGAAGGACTTCTCTCATACTTGTGTCATTGAGCGAAAAGCAAATATTGATGAGCTCTATGGGAATTTTACTGCCGACCGCGAGCGCATCGAAAAAGAGTTCGACACCATCAGCCGGAATGCTGTACAGTGTAGGGTGCTGCTTGAAAACTGTTCCGGATGGACGGAACTTAAAGGATATACTTTGCCCGGAATGTCAGCAGAGAAGCAAGGACGCAAGGTCAAGAATATCGGAGAGACCGTTCACAATACTTTGCAGTCTTGGCGCTGTGGCAACCGGTACGCATTTGATATCGAATTCTCACCTGACAAGAATCATTCTGCTCTTCTGATGCTCAACTCGTTTTTTTGGTTCTGGCACAACTTCAAAAAACAGACGGCACCGCGTAAGTAGTCATGGGTAAAAAGATATCATGGGAGGACGCTGAAAAGCTCGGCGCGAGTGAGAAGCACAACAGCATCTACGCGAAGCCGAATAAATACGGCTACAAAATAGCGATAAACCACCCGAAAATAAAGCCGCTGTATGAGCGATACAAACGCAGGAACGGTATTCTGATACCGTCACCAAAGGAGCGTTTTGAGTTTGAAGCACATATTATGTCGGCTATTCAGAAGCACAAGGAGGAAAACACATGAACAAGGTCGTATTAATAGGCAGGCTCACTGCCGACCCTGAGCTCAGGCAGACCCAGAGCGGTATATCTGCGTGCCGCTTTACGGTCGCCGTGAACAGGAAGTTCAAGAACGAGCATACCGGCGAGTATGACGCTGATTTCATCACTTGTCAGGCATGGAGACAGACTGCCGAGTTCGTTTCGAGATACTTTAACAAGGGCAAGATGATTGCCGTTGAGGGTAGTCTCAGAACTGGCAAGTATCAGGATAAAAATCACCCGGATGTAACCCATTAT
Organism: uncultured Ruminococcus sp.; assembly: GCA_900315975.1. The sequence goes on along the minus strand of ONBA01000012.1, from coordinate 23,209 downwards.
ACAACAGATGTTTATGTTGATAATGTAGAGTTCGTCGGCGGCAAGAACGACAGTCAGTCCGTGGGTAATACTGCCGGCACTCCGCAGAATCAGATCCCTGCACAGGCGGTCGTTAATCAGGCTCAGGAAGCAGGCATTCCCTCTGATTTTGAGGAAATACTGAGCGACGGTGACTTGCCTTTCTGAATTTTTTGTAAACTTTTTTCAATAATCAATGGGTAAACGTTTATAAGCGGCGGATTCCTGACCCATTGCAGAAAGGTTGGTGATACTGTGGCAAATCCGCAGCTGAGTAACGGATACACAAAAATAGCGAATGAACTTCTCGAAGCGATATGCAGACTGAATGTCTCGGGAAATGAAATGCGGATACTGCTCTACATCATCCGCAGGACTTACGGATTCAACAGAACTTATGCTGAGATACCGCTTTCGGAAATTTCGGGGGCTGTAGGAGTAAGAACAGTGCATATTTCAAGAGCATTAAAGAGACTTGCTGCATTGAATCTGATAGAGCTCCATTCGAGTAAAGGGGTTAAGCCTCAAACTATTTCTATTGTGAAAAACTATGAAAAATGGTCTGTTGAAAGTTGTACAGAATTACCGTTACCAAAAATGGTAACAGTTACCAAAAACGGTAACCCTAGCATTACCAAAAACGGTAACCCTAGCATTACCGAAAATGGTAACCCTAGCATTACCGAAAATGGTAACCCTACATATAAAGAAAAGAAAGAAAATATTAAAGAAAGGGTTAAAGAAAAGCCACACGGACGATACGGAAATGTTCTTCTCACCGATAATCAGTACAGTGATTTAACAAAAGAGTATGGAGAAAACAACGTCCGCGACTACATTCAGCGAGTTGACAGCCATGTTCAGTCTACCGGTAAAGCGTATGCCGATTACGATGCCACTATCCGCAAGTGGCTGACTCAGGACGGTGTCAAAAAAGACGACTTCGACGCTGACAAGTACGCATTCGTTATCAATAATTTCTGAGGAGGCAATATGGAAGAAAAGCTAAAAATAGGAACTCACGTCTTATGTAAAGGGTATGTACGTAAGTCGGGAAACAGTTTTGACTATCTGAAAGAATCCGAAACCGATGACGGAAAACCGAGCTGCCGAGCATGGAATTCTCGTACAAGAGAATATTCAGAAGAACTGGATGACTTTCTTGTTGTTGACCGTTTTGAAAAAGTCGAAACTTGGTTTGCAGGAATCTATGTTGGCACAACTACCCTTTGCACCAATATAGTTGCCTATTCGGAATATGATTGCTTTAGTGGAGAATTTGTAAGATTTCAAAAAGAAAAGCCTGAAAAATTCGCGGTCGTTTATTATGCCAATAATAAGAAAAGACTGGTTCCTATATCTGATATCGAAACTTTTGAGAAGGCTACAAATGAACGATAAATCAGGATTCTATCTATTCAGCTGCGACAAGGTCGGCAACTGGTACCGCTGTAATATATGCGGATACAACGAGCGGTACATTCCTCAGAAGTGTCCCATATGCGGCGGTAAGCGTCCGGAACACGACCCCGAACGTGACCGGAAGCTCGATGTCAAAGACCTTATCGACTAAGTGAAAGGAGAAAATTGCATGAAGTCCAGGACAACAGACTGCATAGAGTGCAGGAAACAGGTTTACAAGGAAGCTGAAACGGCATACATAAAGGAACAGTACCGTTTTTTCAGAGACTCTGCATATTCAATGGCGGTTTTTGCAGTGTGCGGAGTACTCACGGCTATGGTGCGCCGTGGACGCACGAAGCAGTATATTCAGAACCTCTACAAGGATATGTGTTTATTATTCAGCACACCTGAGATGTTCGGCAAACAAATAAGCATGACGGACATTATGCACACACTGGAAAGCGAATACGGCATAGACTGGAAAAAGCTTGAGGTGCACATCGAGAGTGAAAAACATTATTTGACAGGTGTCAGAAAGGCAGTGAAAGCAAATGAACAATGAAGCATCAGCATTTGAAAAGGCACTCCGCAGGGAGAAGCCTGCTGACGAACTGGAGCAGGCATACAGACAGGGATATATGCAGGGACGTAAGGAGTGTGACCCTCGCATAATCAGGATAGCAGAGCATTACGGTTATGAAGCTCAGCGTGAGCAGTTCGAGGAAGAGTGTGCAGAAGCTATACTCGCGGCTCAGAAGTGCAAGCGGCACGGCTCACACGGTAATTTTGTAAATCTATGCGAAGAAGTCGCTGACGTGCTGATTATGGCACAGCAAATGCGAATATTGATGTCAACGAGCCTGATAGACAGCTTCATCGACAAGAAGCTCAACAGACAGCTTAGGAGGATAGAAAGTGAAACGTGAGCAGGTATGCAGTCAGCAGGTCCACTGCCTGAGCTGTCCGCTCGCTAAGTTCAGGACCGGTAAATTCTGCGAGGAGCTCTCGCAGGAACAGCTGAACGAAATAATGAGGAGGTCAAGACTTAATGATTTACCACAAGGGACGTTGGCTGATAGAGCCGGAAATAAAGGCTCTGCTGACTAAGCTCGAAGCAGAGAACGAGGAACTGAAACAGGAGAACACGGTCGTTCTTCGTGAGACTGACAGGCTTATCAAGGAAAAAGGTCAGCTTATTGCTGAAAACTATGAAGCTAAGAAGTTCCTGCGTGAGAGCCTTCCTGTACTGCACAGAGCTTTCTTCGCAAACTACAAAGACACGAACGCTGCTAATGAGCTGTATGACAGAATAAAGAAGTTTGTGGGAGGTAGTGCAGAATGAAAATAATTAAACAAGGCATGAGTAAAGCCGAAATTGAAAAGATTAAGAATATTGTCAAGAGATTTAAATGTCGAACGTGCGAGTGCATATTTGAAGCTGACAAAGATGAATACAGTATCAGACAATGCGATTATAACGAAACAGAGTATTATTGCATATGCCCTAATTGTGGAGATAACGCATTTGAGCTGAGAATGAGATAAGGAGGACTGAAAAATGACTGATGTAATATGCAGTTGTGATTACTGTGCACATATACTACCTAACGGCATATGCGGTTTAGAGAGTATTGACATCGACGGAGCTGCCGAGTGTGCGAGTTATGAAGAAGCAGAACAGGAGGACTGAAAATGATTGACCATTTTTATGAAGTAAACTCGGACAGCACATTATTCTGCGATTATTTCAAATGGCTTACGGATTATGAGAACATGCGTAACGGCGTTGTTGCCTTTAAGAAAGAATACGGCATCGCTGGCGATACATTTATGATTGATGAGGGTAAGTTGTGGGTAGATGTTTCGCTAAACAGGCAGTTTTCAGACCAGTTTGGCAAGGTAGAGTGTCAGGGGCACTCGCCATTTAAGAAAACAAGCTCTATCGGCAAAGCTTTTACAAAAGCCAATATCAAGGAAGTGAGAAAACCCTTCGTGCCGTTTTATTTTAAAAATCCAGTAGGCAGATCGCAGACAAGGTTGTTTGACCAAGACGGTAAATTGTACGTCCAGTATTCGACAGAGTATGAAGTTGAAGATACACCTAAAGGCTTTATACCAATCAAGGGGTCAGAGTTTTATAAAGTGATGGAACAGGAGGGCTGAAAATGACTGATGTAATATGTGATTATGATTTTTGTAAGCATTATGAAGACGGCAGATGTGGATTAGATGCCATAGAGATTTGTGGTGGTCACTGTCAGGATCTCGACGACGAACAGGAGGATGAAGATGAAAACAGCTGTTGATTTTTATGAAGATGTTGGAATTCCTTGTTATTACTGCAAACACGCATTTACTCCACTGTGCACCGATTGTATTGATTTGACACTGTGCTATATGTGCGAAATTGCCGAGGACATGATTTTGAAAGGAGAATACTAATGAAAACACTTAAATTTATGGGACACTCAGACGATACTTTCGGAGAGTACGGCACAACAATGGACGACGTTGACAATGCCGGCAGCGGCACACCTATCCAGTGTGTTGTCGAAGCGGACGGAACTGCTCTGATAGTGACCGGACAGTACGATAGAAACAGCACCGGCACCTGGGACATTGGTATAAGCTTACAGGACGAAGACCTCTCTTATCCTGACTGGGATATGCATATCAGCTTTGAAGGCTATACAACAGTCCTTGAAATAGACGTGCCAGACGACTTTGAGCTTACCTGGTACAATGGTGGAGAGAGAATGGAGGGGTACTGATGCTGAAAGTAAGATCCCGCAAGTGGCTTGTCCCTCGCTACCGGATAAGGAATAACCTCACCGGCGCGTACATACACGACACTCCCACACAGCCGATGACCTTCCTCGACCGCGCTGATGCGTGGCGATACATAAAGCAGCACGGTCTTAACCCAGAGATCTATTTCGTGGAGGTCGAACGATGACTGCGAAAGAATACCTTGAACTCGCTTACAAGGTCGATAATGCTGTACAGCGCAGGCGAGAGGTCGCAAATAAGCATAGGGACAGCCTTTACGGACGAAGTATAGACTATTCTGAAAGTGGCGGAAATCATAACAGCGGCGATACTTTAGGTGAGGCAATAGCCAGTATTTGCAGCTATGAGAAAGAAACTGATATGATTATTGCGGCTCTTGTAGATATCAGGTTTGAGATTGAGAAGTCCATTAATGCTGTGCCGAATAAAAAACAAAGGGATATTCTGACGTATCGTTATTTACTCTATATGCCGTGGAAGAACAAATGCGACAAAGATACCGGCGAAATACTTGAGAGGGGAATAAAGGAAAAAACAGGATATTCTTCGGAATCAGTGTTTAAATTTCATTCAGCCGGATTGAAAAAAATTTCAGTTCCTGAAAAAATTACAGTAAAATACAGTGAAATACAGAAATATTTGTGATATGATAAGAGCATGAAAGCAGGCGGAAAACAAGACGGCGACTTTCGGGAGCTGAGCGGCTCCCTTGCCTCCGCCTACTGCTTTCCATTTGTTGTCTCCTTTCTTTTGTTCTACACACTCATTTTTGATTTCCCCTGCCGGAGTCCGCAGCTCCGGCAATCCTCTCTGGCAGCTTAGAGCAGTTGGAAGCTCGCAAGGCTCATAACCTTGAGGTCGCTGGTTCGAGTCCAGCAGCTGCAACCACAGACGACATTGTGAACTCTCCTATAAATTTTTCAGACGGAAGTACCTCGGCAATAGTCGGGGTATTTCTGTTATATGCGAAAGGACGGTGTTACCGTGAATGCGAGACAGAAGAAGTTTGCCGAGTTATATGCTCAGAGCGGTAATGCCGAACAGGCAGCTATCGCAGCAGGGTATTCTGAAAAATATGCGAGAGGCAATGCTTACAAATTAGTGGCAATTAGTGGCATTGCGGAGTATATCCGCGAGCTTAATGAAAAGGCTCAGGACGAGCGGATAATGACCGCAAAGGAGCGTCAGGCAATGCTTTCAGATATTGCACGCGGCGGAACTTTCGACGCTGACCGCATAAGAGCTATCGACACGCTCAATAAAATGACAGGCGAGTATGTCACGAAGATCGAGGGTAGTATCTCTGCCGATGTCAACGACCCGTTCAAGGGACTGACCACTGAGGAGCTGAGGAAACTTGCTGACGACGGATAAGAAAATGATTCAGCTCGGTGCACGTATCGAGCTTGCGCGGCGCAGCTTCTTTGACTACTGCCGGCTGAAAGCGCCTGACTTCTATAAGCCTGAGCGCTGCTTTCTTGTGGAGCTTTGCAATGAGTTCCAGAGCTTTCTTGATTCCGATGATAAAGCGTTGATAGTGAACCTGCCGCCCCGGCACGGAAAGTCAAGAACTGCCTGCTGTTTCGCAGAGTGGTATCTCGGACAGGACGTGAGCCGAAAAATCATGATAGGCTCTTACAACGAGACATTGTCAACAATGTTCTCGAAGAATGTCAGGAACACTATTTCTGAGGCCAAAGCAGACAGATACAAGGCGGTGTATTCGGACGTGTTCCCTGATGCACGCATCAAGCGCGGTGACGGAGCTATGAATCTGTGGTCTCTGGAAGGCGGCTACAATAACTACCTTGCGACGTCACCGACAGGTACGGCAACAGGATTCGGCTGTACGCTGATGATAATAGACGATCTTATCAAGAATGCAGAGGAAGCGAATAACGAAGCTGTCAAGCAAAAGCACTGGGAGTGGTTCACAAATACAATGCTCAGCCGCCGTGAAGAGGGCGCAAAGGTCATTATCATCATGACACGCTGGGCGACGGACGACCTTGCCGGACGCTATCTGGATTTCTGCGAGACTGAGCACATACCTTACAGGCATATCTGCATGAGAGCTTATGACAAGGACACCGGCGAGATGCTATGTCCTGATATACTCAGCTATGACAGCTATCAGGCAACGGTCAAGGCTATGGGTGCAGATATTGCATCAGCCAATTATCAGCAGGAGCCTATCGACATAAAAGGTAGACTATATACAGGCTTTAAGACTTACACGGAGCTGCCGCCGCATTTTGAGGGCATTTATAGTTACACGGATACCGCAGACGACGGCAGCGACAGGCTTTGCTCTATCATCTGGGGCGTGTATATGCGTGAGGCTTACGTCCTCGATGTGTACTTCACTAAAGAGCCTATGGAGGTCACCGAGCTTGAAACTGCAAGACGGCACAAGGAACATTCCGTCAACAATGCACGTATCGAATCCAACAACGGCGGCAAAGGGTTTGCACGGAACGTCAGACGCATATCCGAGGAGGAGCTTCACAACTGGCTGACTATATTTACGTGGTTTCACCAGTCAGACAACAAGAAAGCAAGAATAATCACGTACTCGACATGGATAATGCAGCACGTATATTTCCCGGTCAACTGGCGTGACCGCTTCCCTGAATACTTTGATGCGATGAACACATATCAGCGCGAGGGCAAGAATGCTCACGATGATGCTCCCGATGCTACAACAGGTGTTGCAGAAACTATGATGATGATAACCGGAGGTTGATATATATGGGACTTGGAAAGTGGGTGAAAAAGAAAATGCAGACATGGCTTGAGATAATTCCTCCGCCTATAGAACAGGCGATAGTCATACAGCGTGAGCACACAAGAGAGCTTGAAGTGCTGCGGTCACAGCTCTGGTATCAGGGCGATGCCAATGAGCTGTTCCAGTTCTTTCATCAGACTGAGACGAGCACGGGACTGTTTTGGGCGGTATCTCCTGCATCGTCCAAGATACGGAAGATACACAGCGGACTTCCTGCTGTTATCGTTGACACTCTTGCATACATAGTCAGCTCGGATATGGACGATATCGAGGCTTCTTCTGAGTGGGAAGATATATCTGAACAGATAAATTTCTGCGACCTTGTAGGGCAGTCAGTTTGTGACACTCTCGTCAGCGGTGACGGTGCATTCAAAATATCCGTTGACAGTTCACTGTCGGAGTATCCGATAGTTGAGTTCATCAGCGGCGACAGAGTTGACATAGAGCAGAAGCGAGGCATACTTGAAGCAGTGACATTCCGCACGCCGTATGTTGTGAATTCAGTGCGCTATGAGCTGCACGAGCGCTATTCATGTGGGCGCATCGACACGGTACTGCTCGACAGCAGCGGAAGTTCAGTGACTTTATCAACTGTTCCGGAGCTTGAAGGCATAAAGCCTGTAACGGAGTTCAGCGGTGATTATATTATGGCAGTGCCACTGAGATTCTACGCTGACAAGAAGTACAGGGGACGCGGCAAGAGCATATTCAGCGGAGGCAAATCACAGTGCTTTGATGCGCTCGATGAGGTAATATCACAGTGGTTAGATGCTGTCAGAGCCGGACGAGTTGTGAAGTACATTCCTGAGACGCTGATACCTCGTGACCCTAAGGACGGTTCTATGCTCGATGTAAGCAGCTTCGGCGCTGAGGTGATAAAGATAAGAGGCGGACTTGGAGCTAATGAGGTAGCCGACAAGGTAGATGTATGCCAGCCTGACATCAAGTATGAAGCGTTCGTAAGCGCTTATACTAACGCGCTTCTGATGTGCTTGCAGGGGCTTGTATCACCTGCGACACTCGGAATTGACGTCGGCAAGATGTCCAGCGCCGAAGCTCAGCGAGAGAAGAAGGACGTCACCGGCAATACGCGGAATACTATCACGTCCGCACTTGAAAAGACACTTCCAAAGCTGATAAATGCCGTTCTTATGACCTACGACAATATCTGCGGCAATGCTCCGATAGAGCGCGAAGTGACCGTCAGCTTCGGCGAGTACGGAGCTCCCGACTTCGACAGCCGCGTCGAGACAGTCGGCAAGGCGGCGACCTACGGTATCATGTCAACAGAGACGCAAGTCGACGAGCTCTGGGGAAGCAGCAAGGACGACGAGTTCAAGGCTGCTGAGGTACAGCGTATCAAGACGGAGAAAGGCATTATGCCGGCAAGTGAACCCAGCGTAGGCGGTGAGCCGTAATGCTCAAGCCCGAGGATATCGCTGCTATCTTTGAGTGGATAGAGCTGCTCCTGATAGCGAACCTCAAGCGCAACCTTGCCCGACATAAGGACGAGGAGGAGCAGGAGGGATTTACCTGGTCTGCATGGCAGGCGGAGAAGCTCCGCAGCGTCAACGTCTTCCGCAGGCAGTGCAAGTCGATAATGGACGGATATACAGACGTTATCGACAGCGAGACACGTCAGCTACTTGAAGAGCAGTTTGAGGAGGGCGTGAACGGAGCTGCTAAGGAACTTGAAGAAGCTCGCGCGGAAAAGGCAGCGCCGGCGGCTTTGCCCGCTGCCGAAGAGCAGCAGACACCGGCAGAGAATCCGGAGCAGGGCCACTCGGAAACGTCGAAAAAATCTTCCGTAGAGAAAGCAACCGCCGAACCTGCCGTTGTGGCTGAGGTCACTCCCGAGCCGCAGTTCTTTGGAGTGGATAAGGCAAAGACCGAGAAGCTCATCGAGGACGTTACCAATATCGAGAAGCAAGCCGAGACAGCCGCTCTGCGTCTGACTGACGACGTTTACCGTCAGACGGTGAACAGAGTGCAGCTGGCAATGGCTACAGGCGCTATCACCTATGAGAAAGCCGTGGACATGGCTGTGGCTGACTTCCTCAACCAGGGCATCAACTGCATCGAGTACAGTAACGGCAGGCGCGTCAACATTGCAGACTACGTTCGCATGGTGCTGAGAACGACCTCGACCAGAGCAGCGCTGCAAGGCAAGTCCGAGAGCTGGAAATTACGCGGATATGATACCGTGCAGGTCAGCTCCTACGGTATGTGCTCGAAGACCTGTTTACCGTGGCAGGGACGTGCTTATATCAATGACGCTTTCACTGACTGGCAGGGCGAGACTAAACTTGAAAACGGCGTGAAGTTCGGCAAATCGCTCTACTGCGGCAAGTGGTTCCCACTCCTGAGCAGTGCCATCGAGCATGGACTTTTTCACCCGAACTGTCGGCACAGCATCAATCTCTTCATCGACGGCGTGACTGAGCTCCCCGAGCCGATGGATAATACAGACATTGAGCGCCGGTACAAGGAAGAGCAGCATCAGCGAGCCCTTGAACGCGAAGTCAGGAAAGCAAAGCGCAAAGTCGAGGGCAGTCTCGCCCCTGAGGACGTCAAAAAGGCTAAAGACGAGCTGAGAGAAGCGCAGAAGAACGTCCGCGACCATATCAACAAGACAAATGCCGATGAAGGAACAAGAGTCCTTGTACGCAAGCCATTGCAGGAGAAGATATACGGCGGTGATGTGCGTATCGGCTCAGATGCGGATCCTGTTTACGGTCCGAAGTCTCCGCCGGAATCAGTTCCGGATGGATATGCAGTTGATGTGGACGTCGCGGCTCCGAAGCAGTCAACTCCCGCTCAGTATACCGACGAGAAGATACCGGAGAGAATTAAGGAAGCCGAGACGGAGAAGCCGGTTGTAGAAGCTCAAAAGCCACCTGTTGAAGATGTTAATAATTCGTCTATTGACAATTCTGAGGGAAGTGGTATAATAGAAGAAACAGAGGAAACAAGAGAGTTTAATCCTCTGCCGCCTGAAAAGGTTGTACCTGTTCTCCGTGAGGATTCGCGGGTTTGGGTTGATAACTTATCGTCCGAGGAAACAAGATCAGTAAAGAAATATACTAAAAATAGCGGCGACACGAAGGACAATAGATTCTTTGCAAGGCTGAATGCTATGCTTCGAGGTGAGGCACCCGAAGATGATACTCTGAATTATTATTCTGGTGTAATATCTGGAGCAATATCAAAGTTTGAATTAAAACATGATATTATTTGTTATAGAGCTGTTGGGTTTAATCCTGTCGAAGGGTTAAAGGTCGGAGATATATATAAACCAAAGCAGTTTTTGAGTTCATCTGTTTCAAAATCAGGCACATTAAATGGCAAATACATTTTGGAAATCTTGACTCCTAAAGGCAGTAAAGGAGCCTATATTGAGTTGTTAAGTAAATATTCAAAACAACGTGAGTTCTTGTTTGATAAAGATTTGGTTTATAATATTTTGGCTATCAACGGCAATATCATAACATTGGAGGCGATTGTATGAAAACTAAAGTAGTTATTCCCAATGATTTGATTGAAAAAACAAATGAAGAAATAATCAAGTATAAGGAAAATAATAAAAAAGACCCTTGGGACAAGGAAACCAGAGAAAACTGGAACGAAAAAATGAATTCATAAGAGCCGCTTTCATGTGAGAGCGGTTTTCTTATACCCATTTGAAGGAGGTGAGGAGAATGGACGAGAAAGCACTGAAAATAGTCAGAGATTATATATTTTCACATCTCGACAAGACGGATACTGTTCCACCTTTTGATGTCTATATGGTCTGGAAGTGCAAAGCCTTGCAGAACTGGAAGTATCTTATCTCCAGTACACTGTGCGACGGTATGTACTATGAGCTGACATACAACGGCGACAAGAAGGAATGGTATCTCGACGCTTACAAGAAGTTCGAGAACGTTGTGATAAAGGAAGGTGAGTAAAATGTATACAAGAAGAGAGTTCAATAAAAGTGAGGTAGCATTGAGCAACGAAATCAAGTCAAAGCTCATTGAAGTTGAAGGACTGCTCGATAAGCTGCCGAACTGCCGTGAAAAGAGCATTGCTTTAACTCACATCGAGGACGCTATGCTGCACAGCAACCTTGCAATAACTGAAACAGGTATCACGGAGGAGTAATATGGAACTCAAAGACACGATAGAGCTGATGCAGTCCGAGGACTACAAGGAACGGTTCAAGGCTGAGTATTATCAGGTGAAGATTAGACTGGAGAAGCTTGAAGCCATGCTCGACAAATGGGATAAGGGAGAGCTGGGCTTCACGCCGACTTGTCCGAGAATGATCTATGACGGGCAAGTACAGGCTATGTCAGACTACTGCTCCGTTCTGATAGCACGAGCTGCTATGGAGCATATCGTAATTGAATAACGCTTACAAGCATTTGCCAAGGACATAAATGTCCCTCGCAAGTGCTATTTTTATATCCAAATGAAAGTGAGGTAAACTATGGACAACGAGAACACCACTCCAACAGAGGAGAAGGACAAGAAGCCCGAAGCTGAGAAGCCTGCTGAAAAGGCAGAAGAGCCCAAGGCTGAAACAGCCGCAGAAACGCCCTCAGAAGCCACGGCAGAACAGACAGAGGAAACTGCGCCGGAGAGTACTGAGGAAGCTGTTACAGCTGAATCTGAGCAGCCTGAGACTGCTCCTGATGTGAACTATAAAGCCGAGAATGAACAGCTCAAAGCTGAGAACACAAGGCTGAAAGCTCAGCTGGAAGCTCACAATGCAGGCTTCAAGCCTGAGTACATCGAGGACGCTGTGCTCATCGCCGAGAATGCCGCTAACCGTGACGGTATCACTATCACCGAGGCTTTGCAGGCAGTTGCAAAGAAGTATCCAGAGTGGAAGCATACCGCCGGAGACAAGAACAGCAGCGGTTTCAAGGTTGGAGCTGAAACTCCGAAAGAAGATAATACAGCGGACAGCGATAAGCTCGATGAAGCTTTTGGCATCCGCAAAAAGAAATGAAAGGATGAGAAATAATGCCTAACACTATTAACTACGTTGACAAGTTCGAGACTAAGCTGAGGGACCTCTACGGTCAGGAGCTCACATCGGACGCTCTTTATCACTCCAATACCGACATCAAGGTGACCGGTGCAAAGAACATCAAGATACCAACTCTTTCAGTGTCCGGCTATAAGGATCACAGCAGAAGCTCTCTCAGCTTCAACACCGGTTCTTATTCTAACGACTTCGAGACAAAGACTCTCGACCACGACCGTGACATTGAGTTCGGTGTCGACCCAATGGACGTTGACGAGACAAACACTATTCTCTCAGTTGCCAACATCCACAGCCGATTCGAGAAGACTCAGGCTATCCCTGAGCTTGACTGCTACACCTACAGCAAGATTGCTTCCGAGTTTGCAAGAATAGGCGGTACAGCTAAGACCACAACTCTGACCACTGCCAACGTTCTCAGCGACTTCGACGATAACCTTGTAGCTCTCGAGGACGCAGGTGTACCGCTCGACAGAGTGATCCTGTTCTGTACAGCTGCATACAAGAAGCTCCTCAAAGAGGCTACAGACATTCAGAGAACATTCAACGTCAACAGCAGCGGCGGTGCAGTCAACAGAACCGTGCATACTCTTGACGACATCACCCATATCGTGACCGTTCCTTCTGCACGTTTCAAGACTAAGTTCGACTTCACAGACGGATGCGTTCCGGCAGCTACAGGCTGTAAGAATATCCAGTATATTCTTATTGACCCAGAGTGTCAGGTATCAAGAGTGAAGTACAGCTACATCCACTTCTTCGCTCCCGGAACTGACAGCCGTACAGCGGACAAATATCTCTATCAGAACCGCAGATACAACGGCACATTCGCTATCGATCATCTCATGACACAGGGCTGTATCATTCACACTGATGCCTGAGGAGGGATAACATGAAAGCTATAAAAGACAATAAGGTTTATACAGTGGACGAGACTACAAAGGGTCCATATCTTGCAAGAGGCTTCGACATCACTGACGATGAGGGCAACGTTATAGAGCGTTCACCTTCAAGTACAGTCAGCCGCAAGGAGTATGATGAGCTGCTTGCTAAATACGAGGCTTTGAAGTCAGAGCAGTCTAAGAAGAAGGGAAAGTCAGACGGTGAGCCTGATGTATCTGAATCCTGACGAGTATACCGGAAAAATACCGGCTGAAGAGCTTGAAGTAAGGCTTAAAAGAGCCTGCCGTGACATTGACAGCCTGACATTCAACAGGATAGTCAAGACTGGCTTCGAGAACCTGACAGAGTTTCAGCAGGAGCTTATCAAGGAAGCAGTTCAGCTCCACGCTGATTTTTGCTTTGAAAATGCCGACTTGCTTGACAGTCCGCTTGCCGCGTATGCTATCAACGGAGTGAGTATGAGCTTTGACAAGTCAAAGATAGTCACAGTAGGCGGTGTTACGACTTCAAGCGAGGTCTACGGACTGCTTATGCAGACGGGACTATGCTATAGGGGGCTGATGTGAATGAAGTATCCTCAGCTCGTACCGGATAAGGTATGCACTACACCGATAACAGTGTACAGGGAGGGCGGTCTCAATAGGGACGGCTCTCCCAAACGCACTGTCATATTCGAGGGAAAGTGCAACTACTCCGAAAAGACCTACCAGCGCATGACCGCTGACAAGCAGCTTATAACGCTCAATGCGACGGCACTTTTCAACGGTGACATTGCCACCGATGTTGATAATATCGAGGGCGACGTTGAAGTTCTCAGCGGCATACACCGCCATATATATGCAAGTCAGAAGAACCGCAACCCGGACGGTACAGTCAACTACACGCGATTGGAGCTGATATAATGAAAGTCACAGTCAAGCTTAACAAAGATGTGATACAGCGCATATCCGATGCCGCCAAAGCAGCGGCTGTCGATACAATGGAGCAGTTATATACTGACCTTGTGGAATCTAAAACAATGCCATTCGACACCGGAGATATGCAGAATAACCAGACTTTTGTAGCTGTCGAAGGAGAAGATACTATCAATGGTGAAGATATATATTCAGTATCGTTGATAACGGGCTCTCCGCAGGCACGTCGTCTATACTACCACCCTGAGTACAACTTTCAGCAGAAGGAAGGCGCTAACGGTTCGCGCGGTGCATACTGGCTCGAACCGTACATCAGCGGCGACAAAAAGAACTTCATACGCGACAAATACACTGAGCTGTTCAGAAAGAGGGCAGGTTTGTGAACTATCTTACATTGCTTGAAGTCGCTGATATGCTCGCGTCTCTCCTCAGCTTCGAGGACATTACTGCCGGTACTATAGACGGCTCCCTCAGCGAGACCATAGGCGTATATCAGCGCGGAGAATTCGTTCCGCGTGAGTGCATAGGTACTGACAGCAGCTACGAAACATCAAAGCTCAGACTGCTTGTACGGTGGGGGAAGAATCCCACAACAGCAGAAGCAAAAGCTGCCGAGCTTGCGGAACTTGTGCAGGCTCTGCGTGATATGCCGACGGCTTCACACATCATTAAATTCGCGGACGTTAAAGCGGTCCGCTCCATAGGAAAAGACGAGAAAGGCGTCTGCGAGTATGTCGTGGACACCGATATCATATACACAGAAAGGAATGAATAATATGCCAGATACACCTATCAGCGGAGTTTATCCCTGCTATGAGAATCAGTTCAGTATCGACATTACCGGCGGTGACGGCACTACAGAGGCAAACCTCAAGACCATTGCAGATATGGAGACTTTCTCCGTAGCTATTGATGGCAACGTTGAGGAGTGGAATCCCTTCGACACCGAGGGCTGGACACGCCGTCTCGTAACCGGTAAGGCTATCACTATCTCGGTCAGCGGCAAGCGAAATGTCGGTGATGCCGGTAACGACTACATCGAAAGCATTGCGACCAAGACAGGCAGCGAGTGCTCAACGACCCTCACATGGAACTTCCCGAGCGGCGCTAAACTCGTAATGCCCTGCGTAATAAATGTAACGGAGTGGGGAGCAGGTGACTCGCGCAACGTTGCACCTCTTGCGTTCGATGTAATGAGTGACGGTAAGCCGACTTTCACACCGGCGGCCTGACGACTGCTGCAACGTCAGAGCCGCAGAATGAACCAAGCAGTAATGAAATAACAGAAACAGCGTCCGATCCTGAATGACCGGGCGCTGCGTGATAAATGGAGGTAATGCGATATGGCAAGAATGTACACACTGGACAAAAAGCTGCTTTGCGGCAGTCCTGAGATAAGAATAGGTGAAAAGGTCTATCCGGTCGATGACCGAACAAAAACCGTAAAAAAGATACTGAAGCTTTTTAGTGATAAGAGCAGTAAAGCTGATGACACTGAGAATACGGAGGAAGCACTTAAACTTGCATTCGGCGAGAAGTACAGGGAGATAGAAGCTCTTGACCTGCCGTTTGCAGCTTATCAGGAGCTCGTTAACCTCGTTATCGCTGCCATGACCGGTGAAGAGCCGAAGGAGAAAAAGGACTCCTTTCCCGAGCTCGAACAGTGAGGTATGGTACGACCTTGAGCATGACGCAGAGCTCATCACGCAGTCAGTAGCAAAGCAGTATAAGCTTCTTCCCTCGGAGCAGGAGAAGATACACTACTCCGAGTGGCTGCTGCTTGTTGGAGGTCTCATGGAGGATACTCCGCTCGGTCAGATAGTGCTCATACGTAAGGAAAAAGACCGCGACCGTATAAAACTGTTCACGCCTTATGAGATGAGGATACACAACGAGTGGCGGAGTTTCCGGACAAAGAAAATGCTTTCAAATGCCAAGCCGGAGGACTTCTCGAAGCAGTTTGAGAAGATGTTTTCGGCTATGTTTGGCTGATTAACAAAAAATGCTCTAAACAAGGAGGAGGTGAGAGTATGCCGGAAACAAGTGCAGGTGCGATATCACTTGACCTGACTATACAAGACAAGCTTAACGAGCAGATAGAGCGGTCGATATCGTCTGCGAGAAGGTATGCAGAATCACTCGGCAGAGAGCTTGAAAATTCAATAACTGCGCCGATAAAGCGTGCAGCTGAAAAGGTAAAGACTATTGACGTGCCTGTCAGCGTCAGAACTGAGGATATCGCTGGGAAGCTCCATGAGAAAATGGAGAACGCTAAAGAGGCGCTGAATATCCCAGTCGATGTAAAGGCTGAGAATGTCGCTCAGAAAGTCCATGATATCGCAGAGCAGGCGCAGACGGCTATAACTATTCCGGTTGATATCGAGCCGGAAAGCGCTTTCCGCGCAGTTGAGGAGAAGATGAGCAGCATTGCTGAGAGTATCCGGGAGAAGCTCGGAGCTGTCGACTTCTCGACTGCAAGTGCTGAGAGATTCACAGGTCAGCTTGAAGTTATGACTGAGAAGCTGGCTCTGATGCAGAAAACGTGGCAGGAACTCTCAGCAGCGGACCCTTTCAGTACGGCAGCAGACCGTGCAGGTAAACTCGAAAAGAAGATAGCCGACCTTGAGAACCGGCTTGCAAAGCTCTCGAAGGGCGGCAAGACCGCATTACCGGAGCCGCGTAAGGTCAAAACTCCAACAGCTACGGTCCCGAAAACTGATACAGGCAAAAGCAGCGTGCCTGCTGTAGACGTTGGTCCTGCTATTGGCGGAGGAATAAGCGGTATAGCCGGTATGATAGGTACCGCTGTTAGTGGAAATCCCGCTATCGGTTCGGCTGTCAGCTCTGTCGCGAGCACAATAACAGGTACTCTCTCAGGAGCTTTCAAAAAACTGAAAGGGCTGATAGACAAGGTCACTGGCAACGCCTCGGTGAAGCTGAAGAAGCTCATTGGCAATATCATAGACATCACCAAGCCGCTGAGAAAGCTCGGCGACACTCTGAAACGAGCATTCAAGAGCGTATTTCTTGCTGCCGGTGCTTACGCAGTATTCCGCGCACTGAAGGACGGACTGCTCGAAGCGGCAAATGCTGATGAGCGCTTTGTGAAGTCTCTGAATGAGGTCAAAGCAAATCTCGCAATAGCGTTTACACCGATAATTCAGCAAGTAATGCCTATGCTTGACAGTCTGATGGAAAAGCTTGCAGTGACTACCAAGCAGATAGCAGCATTCACAGCAAACCTGTTTGGCATGACCTACAAGCAGGCGGCAGACGCGACTAAGAAGATAAAGGACATCACCGCTGCGGCGAAGAAGGCAAAACTGACAGTCGCAGGGATAGACGAGCTGAACATCCTCTCTGACGGCAGTGACGATGATAAACAAGGCATCGACTACAGCAAGCTTGATATGTCTGAGCCTGAGCTCCCTGACTGGGCGGAACGGCTCAAAACCTCAATAAAAAACGGAGACTGGAACGGTGCAGGAAGAGCACTCGCGGCGAAAGTCAACGATGTTCTCGGCTCTGTGAACTGGGAAAAGGCTGAGCAGAAAGTCAAAGAAAAGGTCAGGAACCTTGCAGACCTGATAAACGGCTTCACGGACGAGCTTGACCCACGCGGGATAGGTAATGCTATCGCCGGAACTCTCAACACGATAACCGGAGCAGTAACAACTTTTGCCGACACGGTCAACTGGGGCAGGATAGGTCGTAAGCTCGCATCAGGGCTCAATACTGCTGTCCGTAAGATAAAGTGGCGTCAGCTTGGTAAGGCTCTTACATCGGGTATAAAGATACTCACTGACGTTCTTTACAATTTCTCTGAGGAGTTCGACTTCAAACAGTTAGGCAGCGGTCTGAGCAGAGCCATGAACGGAGCAGTTGCCAATGTTGACACTGCAAAGATAGGCAGGACCCTTTCAAATATAATCAAAGGCTCGATATCTGCTGCAACGGAGTTTCTAAAGGGGACCGACTTCAACAGGATAGGCGAGAAGATAGGAGATTTCCTTGAAAACCTCGACTTCGAGAATATTCTCAGAGGTGGAGCAGCACTTATCAGGAAGATATTCTCGTCCATGCTCGATATAGCAGACGGACTGCTTGATAATACAGACTGGGCGAGTATCGGATTATCCATAGGCAGAGGACTCGGCGGAGCTGAGAAGGAAGGCGTGCAGGAAGGTCTCTCGGGCGAAAACGGCATCTTTGACGGCTTCTGGGTAAAGCTCGTGCGAGTAATGCTCAAATGGTCAGCGGCAATGTCTGACCTCGCAGTCACTATCGGTGCAGGCATAGTATGGGGCATACTCGACGGTATTACCGGCGAACTCAAAAGTATCGGGAAATGGCTCGGCGACAATATCGTAACGCCGTTTATTGACGGTATCAGGGATAAATTCGGTATAAAGAACGGCAGCTCGTCCAAGACCAAGAACATAGGCAGCAGTCTGATGACCGGTATCAAGAACGGTGCTTCCGAAAAGCTTGAATCCGCGAAAAAGGTATTTACCGGACTTCGCGAGAGTATAGAGGCAATATTCACGGATATCGGCGACTGGTTCAAGGTGAAATTTGAATCAGCACGAGACAATGTAAAAAAACCGTTCAGCTCTATCGGGTTATGGTTTGCTGAAAAATGCAGTGAGATAAGAGCACCATTTCTGAATGTTGGTTCGTGGTTCGGAGAGCGGTTTCAGGCTGCACGTGATAATATCGAGCGTATATTCAAGGACGTAGGAGCGTATTTTGGCAAGCGCTGGGACGATATCAAAGAGCATTACAGCGCGGTGGGTTCATGGTTCAGAGACCGCTTCGAGGCTGCATATGACAATATCTGCAACGTGTGGAGTTATCTTCCTGACGTATTCGACCAGATATGGAGTGATATCAAGGATTCGGCTCTCGACAGCCTTAACGACATTCTCGGCGGACTTGATGAGTTCTGTGGGAAATTAGCTGATGTTCTGAGTTCAATGTCAGTCGCAGGCATTGGTGGAAACATCCTTCTGCCTAAGATATCGAAGATACCGCACCTTGCGACCGGTGGACTTGCCAAAGCTCCGACACTGGCAATGGTAGGCGATAACAGGAATGCACGCAGCGACCCCGAGGTCATTTCTCCGCTTTCAAAATTGCAGGGAATGATCGATTCCGGCAGCAATGCAGAAATCGTAGAACTGCTAAGACTGATAGTCGAACTGCTCAGAAACGGCATATCTGCGGAGCTTATAGGTTCGATGTTCGGCAGCGACTTCAAACGTACAGTGCTCCGGATAGTTGCCGAGGATAATACAAGGAGAGGATAGAATGAACGTAATACTGTCGATAAATGGAAAAGCTCCGGCAGTTCAGCCGCTGAGCGACGGCGGATACAGCGTTGTTACGTCTGACTTGCTTTCTTCGGGTTCAGGGCGGTCTGCTGAAACAGGAAGAACTATTCGTTACAAAGTAAGAGCGAATACATACAAGCTCTCCCTCAAATTCAAAGGACTGAAAGAGGAAGTAGCAAGTGTATATGCACAGATAAAGGCTTTCACTCTGACAGTCAGATTCTATGACCCGAGTGAGGGCGGATATGTAACGGCAGACTTCTATTCAGGTGACCCGACATTTGTTCCTGACCAGTATACTGCTGAGCTGTCTGTTAATCTGATCGAGATATGAGGTGATAGGGTGTATGAAGTAAGAAGCGAATTCAGGACGGCGATGCTGTCCGGAGATGTCCGCCACAGAATAAGAGGTGTTATCACTGACGTGACCGGCTCTGATATCTCCATTTGTGAAGAGATCGGCGAGAATGTCAGGATAGAGCAGCAATGCACCACAGATACAGACGTGTTTGCAGTGGGGCAGCTTTATACCGGCACGGTCGAGCTGACGCTGCTCGGAGCAGACGAGCTACAGCGTGAGACACTTCGCGGCGGAACGGTAACTCTTGAATTCGGACTTGAAGGACATGATGAATGGGTACCGCTTGGTATCTGGAACATCACCGACCCGCAGCGAGGTTCCGAGAACAGCATAATGATCAAGGGAGTGGATAACACGTCCAAGCTTGACGTGGAAATACCTGTATTTGTCGGACACGTCAAAATGACCGACCGTATACGCATGATAAAGAAACTCACAGGACTGGAATTTGCACAGACAGCAGAGGAACTATCGGCACTCGCAGGGGCAGATATAACGTCCAATGACGTATTTGGAACGAGTTATTGTCCGACGTGCAGGGCTGAGGTTTGCGCTATAGCTGAGTTTATAGGCGGTATTGCCTTCATCGACCGCGAAGGCAGGATAGCATTCCGGCGATTTGGTGACAATGCAGGCGAGTATGTGGTACCTGCGTCAAGGCGATTTCGCGCCGACCTGAGTGAGTACAGCTTCAAGGTTACGGCTGTAAGCTACAGTGAGGACGGCAAAACAGCCACAACTCCGGAAGCACCGGGAGAAGATGCGAATACGCGAGCCTGCCTGCCGCTGAATGGCCATCCATATGCACAATATATAAACGAATCCGATATAGCAGATACTCTCATGAGGGTACGCGATAATCTTGCGAGTGCCGGAGTATGGGTACCGGGAAGCTTTGATTATGCCGGAGACCCCACTATCGACCTCGGAGACCGTCTGTATCTGACCGGAGGAGTGACCGGTGCCGCGCAGTCAGCATTCCTCGTCACAGCGCAGACATGGCAGTTTCGCGGACCGCAAACCCTCATATCAGCCGGAGCAGGCGAATCCGCAGGAAGTTACAACAGCGGAGGCGGAAGTGCCGGAGGCGGCGGAAGCTCGACAACAGTTATTCAGTCCCAGACAAAGCTAATAGAGCTTGATAGCTTTCCTCAGGAGCTGAGTACTAAGCTTGCAGTGATAGCGGACGGAGTTTTTGCCTGCCGTAAAAAAACTGTAGCAGCCTTTTCTGCAATGGTAAATGCGGTCGGAACAACGGATTCAGAGCTTGCTGTGCATCTGCTTGTCGATGATGTTATGCAGACAGCTTATGCGGAGGAAACTATTTCTTATGGTGAAAAACGCACTGTCTGCCTTTCGGCAGCTGTGACGATTGAAGGCGGAAGTCATACGGTATCTGTGGAAGCTCGCGGCGGAGCGCTCATTGAACGCATAGTCGCCTCGGTATACGGCGCAATTGATGAGTATTGCGGAGAGCCTACATTTGATAGTGACTACTTGTATCACGATGATACTGTTGACAAGTATATCGGAAGTTCGATTGTTCCTGCAATACCGGAAAAGCTTGGTGAAAATGATGTAAAGGTCATTGGAGGAGGCTCGTTTGAAGAATCTGAAATTACGTATGCATACGTCCCGGACGGTGCAGAAACAATTGAGTAGGAGGCGATAAAATGGCAACTGTAAGCGTAGCTACATGGGCAGAATTAACAAATGCTATTAATGGTGCAACAGAAGATACAACAGTCGAGCTGACGAGCGACATAAATATGAACGATGAGTTGCCGACAGGAGTGACAACTGGGGTCGGAGGTTCATCATATAAGTTTATTATCAATGGAAACGGTCACAAAATTAAAAATCTTTATGCTAATTCCATTAATGGCGTTTTACATGGTAGAACTGGCTATATTATGGAAATAAATAATCTTGATTTTGAAAATGCCTATTTAACAAACTCCACAAAATTGGGCTATTCTGTTGAATGGCGTAATTGTTCGTTCTCAGCCAGACTTGAAAATTCGGAAATTGCACAAGGCACCTTTTATTACTGCGGTCTTGCTGTAAACGGATTTGGTAAGTCGTATTTAGGGTATAGTGGGAATGCAAAATTTTATTTTTGTAATATAGAAGTGAACGGAGAATTTGCAAATATTTCGGGTACATACAACGACACATATATAAAAGGTGATTGTACGGCGGGACGAAGCGCAATATATGGACGTTTAGTAATAATAAATGCTACCATTAGCTTTACTGGCGATGTCGGTTCTTATGGCACCACAAGGCTTATATTGTATAACTCTGATACTATAACAGTACCTTCCGACAAAACCATATCTACGTTCTTAACACCCTGCACAACTGCGGAGTTAATGTCTGACAGCGCATTGCGTGCGAAGTCGTTTCCGATTTGGTAGGAGGTGAGAACATATGCTTACAGGATATATATCCTGTACCTCTTGGAATCAGGGGTACTATGATATCAATACAGGAGAATATGTAGTATCTGCAATAGCTGTATATTCCGATAAATTGCCTATAACAAATGCTATGCAGATACTTACTTTTTCAAGTATCGTTCCTGCAAAAAAATACGTTCCACCTGTCGAAGAAGGTCAAGCCGGAAGCTTTGAAGATGTAGAACTTCACAGGTCAGTAGACGTATATTTTTTCGATGCAGAAGATAATTGTATACTGCACATTAGCATAGGTTCAACGTCAGGTACAACCGTTACCAGAGACTTGACTAATTATCCAAATGCTACAAAGTGTATAATTCAAATTATGGGCGGTAGTGGGTACAGATATTATGTCAATCCGGAAGATTGTACAACACGTACTGACCGCACGGAATGCTCGATAAATATGAGTTACACATACACCGACTGGGTGATGACTGCCGATGGCGGTCGTGCAAGAGATGCGGCTGATATCGAGATACCGGAGTATCAATCGCCTCCGCCACTTGCTGCATGGCGAATAGAGCAGGGGTACAACGGAGGCTTCCCGTTCAGTAGGCTGATACCGCATATACCGCGCTCAGCCGGAGCTTTTCAGCAGGCACAACTGCTTTCAAGAGTGCGTATTCCAAAAAGCGTTAAAAGGATAGGCACTGATGCATTTTCCGGAACAGCTCTGACGCACGTTAAAATAGCTGCTGACTGTACATACACAGAGGGAACGAGTTTTCCAGAAGGTTGTATTGTTTCACATTACGACGATGACCGCTATGCACAGCTCTATGATTGCGACGGAAAGGCAGTTCTCGACTGCAATGCAGCGCGAATTTACGTATTAAAGGAGAAATTAAGCAATGGCTGATGAACTTAACCGTATGACAGATTTTACGGCACAGGATATAGTCGACAACATCAATGAAGTACGAATAGCTCGCGGAACGTATGATTCGCTCGCAGAACGGCTTGCGGCGATCGAAGCACGCTTGCCTTCCACAGAAACGGAGGAAACATAATGCAGTACATAATAATGCTCACGATAGTCCTCGGACTGGCAATAGTCGATTTCCTGTTCGGATTCTTTAAAGCTTGTGTGACTAAATCCGTAAGCAGCAGCAAAATGCGACGCGGAGGCATCAGCAAACTATGCGAAATAATCATAATGGCTACAACTTGCGGACTGGAGATTGCTATACAGGCTCTTGGT
>ONBA01000079.1 GCA_900315975.1 uncultured Ruminococcus sp. | reverse complement strand
AGCCAGCGCATATTGTGAACTTGTGTACACAATATGCAGAGCTTGCTGGGTTTGATTTTGATATTCTTCCGACCGTTCAGGTCGGATTGGTTTATTTTCATCACTTTCGTGAAAATATTTCTGAGCGAACTCTCATAGTCGCTTATGCGCTCATCAGAGCGTTTGGAGCTATGCGACTTGTATTGAATAATCCTGTTTCCGATGCTTGAAAGCTGTATCTCTACTGTGTGATTTTGATGTCAAAATAAAATCCCCATAACAATTTGTCGAACGCAAAACTCATCTGACACATCAAAGTTCATGCGCACTGCCAGTAGACAAAGTGAAGCGTTGCGCGCTATAATATTATCATCGGGTATGATCCCGAAATCTGAAACGAACGGTGGTGATGATATGGCTGACATCGCAAAGAAGATCTCTAAGCTCGATGAGAAGATCGGCAAGCTGAAAGAGCGTATCGAGTCCGATACGGCTGAATGTGAAAAACTGAGTGAGCAGAAAGCTCTGCTGATCTATCAGTCTTTGTGCAAACAGTATAGCTGTGAGGGACAGGCTCTTGCGGATATGATCGCAAGAGAACACGAGCAAGCGACTACATCCGGTGCTGATGAAAAAACTGTTTCGGATAACAGCTATGATGATGTTGCTGACGAGGAAGAAATGCTCGGTCAGACTTCTTTCTTTGAGAAGAAAAATCCTTACTCGGATTAAAAATATATCCGACAACAAAACGATTATAGCGATGCCGCTGAGTGCTGTCCGGTGCGCACAAATCAGATACAGAAACTTTGGGCGCAATACCTATGGACAAGCCTCGGCGGTTCGCGCTATAATATTACTGTGCAGGAGTAACGCCCTGCAACAAAAAGCCTATGCGTGTAGAGATAGATAATCGCAGGCGGAAAGGAGACAATTGAAAGAGACAACTACTACCGCAGAGAAAGAGAAGGTAGACTGCTCCTACTCGGAGTATCGTATCGGTCTGACAACTTACCGTGTCAGGATCAGTTTCAATTCAGATACAGATGAAAGTCTGGAAGATATTATCAATCGGCTTATTGCCCGTGAGATAGAAAAGTCTGCGTGAACAGATAACGGCAGGCTTGATATTCCCGACTTTCTGAGTATATCATAGCCTGCTGTTTTTTGTCGGAAAGTGAGGAAATAATGACAGACAAAATTACAGCACTCTATTGCCGTCTCTCGCAGGAAGATATGCTTCACGGGGAGAGCAATAGTATTACAAACCAGAAGGCGATCCTTTCAAAGTTCGCCGCTGACAACGGTTTCCGCAACACCAAGTTCTATGTGGATGACGGCATTTCGGGAACTACATTTGAGCGTGATGGCTTCAAAGCAATGATGGCTGACATTGAGGACGGCAAGGTCGGTATCGTGATAACGAAAGACCTTTCAAGACTCGGTCGTGACTACCTGAAAACAGGCGAGCTGATCGAAATGGTATTCCCCGATTATGATGTCCGCTACATTGCGATCAATGACGGTGTGGATACCTTAAAATCCGAAAATGAGCTGATGGCTTTCAAAAATATTTTTAACGACTGGTACGCTCGTGATACAAGTAAGAAAATTCGTGCCGTCCAGAAGGCAAAGGCTCAGGCAGGCAAGCCGCTTGCAACGCACCCGCCCTACGGCTACAAGAAGTCCGACACCGATAAAAATCAATGGGTCATTGACGAAGAAGCTGCCGCTGTGGTAAGGAGAATATTTCAGCTCTGTATTGAGGGGAACGGTCCGACAGTGATTGCAAATATTCTGACAGCGGACGGTGTGCCTACCCCGACAGCATATTACCGTTCTAAAGGTATGAGTGTATGCAAGCAGAATGTAAAAACAAAACGCTGGGGTATGGCAACGGTCATTCATATTCTTGAGCGTATGGATTACCTCGGTCACACGGTCAACTTCAAGACCTACCGCAAGTCCTACAAAAACAAGAAGCTGTATGAAAATCCGAAAGAGAACTGG
Organism: uncultured Ruminococcus sp.; assembly: GCA_900315975.1. Next base: position 876 of record ONBA01000079.1, on the reverse strand, counting down.
CTTATCATCGAAAACACCCATGAGCCTATCATTTCTCAGCACGATTTTGACCTTGTGCAGGAGATACGCAGCCACAAGAAAAGAAGGCAGAAAAGCGGTACGGTAAGTCCGTTTGCAGGAATGGTCTACTGTGCGGACTGCGGTAACACGCTTTATGTCGGCAGGGCGCAGACCTTATCGCCTAATCAGGAACATATGATGTGTTCCACCTACGCACACGATTCGGACGAATGCACCGCCCATTACATCAGAACTTGCGTACTGACCGAAATTATCCTCGGTGAGCTGAACAAGCTCTCACAGTTTGTAAGGGACAATGAGGACGAATTTGTCCGCAGGGCAATGGAAAACTCCGCAGCGACACAGGACAGTGAGATGCAGACCGCCAGAAAAGCACTGAGGATCGCTGAAAAGCGTATCAATGAGCTTGATGACCTGTTTGAGCGTTTGTATGAGGATAATGTATCGGGTAAGATCTCCGATGAGCGTTTCGCTACGATGTCGGCAAGATATGAAGCGGAGCAGAGCAAGCTGAAAGCCGATGCTGCAAAGCTCTCCGAAACGATCAGCCGCAAGGAGCAGAAGAAAAACGATGTGATGAACTTTGTGGGTATCGTCAAGAAGTATGAGGAGTTCACTGAGCTTACCCCTGAGATCATGCACGAACTGATCGACAGGATCGTTGTTCACGCTCCCGAAGGCGGCAGGGCAAATCGCACCCAGCAGGTGGATATTCACTTCCGCTTCAACGTCGTGACAGCAACCGCAACGGCTGATTTCAAGCAGTATTATGTAAGAAGAAAGGCTGTGTAGAGTATTTTATACACAACCTTTCAATTAAAAACTGAGATAGTTCTTTATGTGTACTCGCCTTTT
>ONBA01000054.1 GCA_900315975.1 uncultured Ruminococcus sp. | reverse complement strand
TAAAAGAAGAGAATCCTAATATGCTTTTATATCAGATTTCCTGATATACCAATTCAGAGAAAAGAGGTGATTTTTTGCCCCTGAGAATAGTATAGCAGGATAAAGGCTGGCGTCATTTGCGCCCGCCATTCCACATCGGACGGGCAGTGCCCGCCGATTCTTCGGCATTTGTTGCGATGAACACATAGGTGTCTTTCCTTGAGTTCTCCAAAAAATCAGGTGTCTTTTTCGAGAAAAATCCCCGATAATGGCTATGATTAGGGGAATATGGGAGGCGTCTGAGCAGCAAAAATGCCGCTATGAGAGGAGTGATATAGATACACTGAGCCAACCCGAAAGGGAGCTCAAAAAAGTCTGGGTTTGAAACACGCAGCCCAGCAAACGCAGTACGATATGATTTTGTACTTGTCGATTTAAATTGAATAATTTGGAGGGAGGCAGATGTTATGAGTGTAAACCTTGAAAGAACTCATTGCAGTGAAGATCCCGAGGTGCAGTCCGTAACGCATCACGACTGCACTGTTGACGGTGTCACCTATCGTGTTTGGTCTGCTTTCCTCGGCAGGAAAAAAGCTGAAGATTCACTCGGAGCTCTCATGCTCCGACAGCTCGAGAGGGGGTATGAAACTCCTGCCGTTGATGCAAAGCAGATCGAGAATTAGTCCGCATAAAAACTGAACAGCACAATTTGTGCAGTCCTACGAAATCAGCCGAATGCACTGGAATCCGAAGCGGATATGTGGTATACTGTCCGTGTAAGGATCTGCTGCACGGCTGAGGAAGGAGTTCAAATGAATAATACACAGCCTAAAAAAGCAGCTCTGTATTGCAGACTCTCGGTCGACGACGGACGAATGGGCGAAAGCGTAAGCATTGGTTCGCAGAAAATATTACTTGAGCAGTACTGCAAGGATCATGCAATAAATAACTACGAAGTTTACGATGACGATGGATACAGCGGCACTAACTTCGACCGCCCAGCGTTCCAGAGAATGTATGAAGATATCAAGTGCGGACTGATAGACACTGTTATAGTGAAGGACCAGTCGCGCTTTGGAAGATCATACATTGAAGTTGGAATGTACGTCGAAAATTTCAAGGAGCTCGGAGTTCGCTTCATAGCTATAAGCGACAATTACGACTCCATGAAAAACGATAATGATATGATGTTCCCCATGCGAAACGTGCTGAACGATTACTTCGCAAGGGAGGCTTCTATCAAAACCAAAACAGCTAAGAAAGCAAAAGCGAAGGCAGGACAGTACATCGGTTCAAAGCCGCCGTTCGGTTACAAGCTCGATCCCAACGACAGACATCACCTTGTGATCGACGAGCCAGCCGCTGAAATCGTAAGAAGAATATTCACGATGGCAGCGCAGGGGATAGGCTACAATAAGACTACAAAAATCTTCCGCGAGGAAAGAGTGCTCACTCCTATCGCCTACTTCAATCTCCATAATCCAGACTACTTCAAATCGGATTACTGGCGGAAGGAATTCGACTGGCACGTTACTTCCATACGAGTGATACTTGAAAACGAGGTCTACCTCGGCAAGCTCATATATGGAAAGCAGCGGTGCAAATCGATGAAAAGCAAGGAGAAAATCAAAGTTCCGCGCGAGGAATGGATAATAGTTGAGAACTGTCATGAGCCGATAATATCACAGGAGCTGTGGGACGATGCGCACAGAATGATGAGCGTAAAACGCCGTGCGACAAAGACAGGAGAGTTCCAGATATTCGCGGGACACCTGTACTGTGCGGACTGCGGTCATGCACTAACCTACTCGCAGAAGAAACGCAAAGACGGTACATACCACGGAGCATACTCGTGCTGGTTGTACAAGACTCACGGCAAGGAATACTGTGCATCACATTACATCAACTACGATGTAATTTACGACATTGTCCTTAAAGACATCAGGCGAGTGCTGAAGTCATATCGTAAAAACAAAGATGAGTTCAGAGCCTTTCTTAACAACAAATGCAGCGGCATCAGCAGTCAAAGGATAGCGCAGCTTAAAAACGAACTTAAAAAGTCCCAAAGCAGAATAGAAGAACTCAATCATCTGCTGAACAAGCTGTATGAGGACAATGCGCTCGGAAAGCTGCCCGATGACCGTTATGTTCAGATGTCAAACAGGTTTGAAAAAGAGCTGCATGAATTAATGGAGTCGGTGTCAAGGATAAACGAGGAGCTCAATAAGTATTCATTCCAGAACGACGAAACAGAGAAGTTCACAAAGATCATAGATCAGTACACTGACATTAAAGAACTGGACTCTGAAATTATCAATGAGCTTATCGACAAGGTCTTAGTTCATCATAAGGAAGAAATCGACGGCGATACTTATCAGCAGGTCGAAATATACTATAAGTTTGTAGGCAACCTGAACAGAACCGCGAAAAATGCGGCATAAAGGCAATAGAGGGAACGTCTGTTCCCTCTATGTCCAAACACGTAGTCGCAGGTTCGAGTCCCGTCACAAGCTCCAATGACAAACCGCTTAGGAATAATCCTAAGCGGTTCTTTGCATAATGAACTAATCTAAATAGTAACCTGAATCTTTATCTGAGTATTCAATTGCAATCCTGAGATACATTATTAGCGCAGTCACCCCACTCATAAATATGTCTTTGGTTATAGAGGTTAAAAATATAAACACAGATATTAAATATTTGTAAATTTCACTCATAATCAATGGACTTTTTCACAAAATTATGATACAATAATACAAGACATAATATTATTCTCAGAACACCCGACTGGCTATCACCCACAGAACAAATAATTCAAGGGGGTATGTATATGAAAAATTATAGTTCTGTTATGAAAGTCCATCTTGCACTGATGATCGCTATGATGTGCGGTACGATCGGCGGCGCGATCAATTTTATTGTCAGCTTCACCAACTCCGCAGCGACCAAAGAAAAGCTCTCAAACATAACGAATACCGTGCTTATGGCATTTATACTGTCAATGCTCGCGTGTGGTGTAGTATATCTGCTCAAAGGCTACAACAAACAGGCAGCACCGTACTATAAAGCGTTTTTGCTGCTTCACGTCGGTGTTTGTGCGTTGACGATAATCGTTGACCTATGTTTTTATAAGGTCACGCCACTGCTGATATGTATATGTGTACTGACAGCCTTCAAGGGAATAGACCTTCTGATACTTACTTTCGGCAAAGACCTTGGAAAACAGAAAACGTGGACACTGTTCTATGTTATCCTGTCGATAGATATTATCGCTCTGATACTTGCAGTGATAAACATGATAAATGTCGGATTTGATTTCAGCTTCACAGGTTACGTCACCGGACTTATAGCAGACGGAACGATAGGTCTTGCAGTAATGGGCAAATACAAAAACAAGGAATCTCGTGGAAGCAAATAGATTATTATGGGCGTTAAGCACCATTTGGTGAACGCCCATTTTTTTATATAAGGACAAGATTTTTAAACGAAATGAGGTAAATATGCTGTACATAAAATCTGCAAACTATGAAGATATCGAAAAAGAGTGGCTGTTTCAGCGCAGTATCCCTGCGGACGAAAACGGCTTTCTGAACGATTATCCTGACATAAGCCGTAAAGACTTCGATACTGCCCTTGAAACGATAATAGCACAGTCAAGAGGTGAAAAACTGCCTGACGGCTACGTTCCGCAGACGGTCTATTATTTGTGGGACAACGATACTATAGTCGGAACTTTCCATTTCCGTCACTATCTATGCGAGTCACTCATTGAGGGTGCAGGACACATAGGCTACTACATTTCACCCGAATATCGGGGTAAAGGCTATGCGTCGCAGGGACTGAAACTGCTTATAAACGAGGTAAAAGACCACATCTCCGAGAACGAGATATACCTCCGTGTAAACAGGGAAAATACAGCCTCACTGAGAGTAATGCTGAATAACGGCGGATATATCCACCACGAAGACGATTCCAAATACTACGTTCGTATAAAGAAATAACCTGACTTTATCTGCTGTATTTGAAGTCGTGAAGCATACCGTAAGCAGTTCCGAGGAACAACCAGAATAACGGCTCAACTGTTATATTTCCGTCGTTGACGGTTCCCTCAATGAGAAAGCCGGATATACCAACAAACAGACAAATAAAGAATAACTTGTTGCAGTCACCTGACAGAGTTTTTTGGTCCCATTTCAGAATTGTTCCTGCACCATTGAATAAAAACGTTCCGAACAACAGAAGAAGTGCAATGAGTGCAGGTACACCGCAGGTAAGCGCTATCTGAATATAGCGGCAGTGAGGTTTGTCGATAACGAGGTGATATGTTCCGTTTGTATTACTAAGTCCGACAACATCATTCTGCGTGAATTCAAAAGGAAAACTTCCCATGCCTTTTCCTGCAAACAAACACTTTTTCAGTATCGGTATGGAGTTTACCCATATATAGCCTCGTCCTGTAGCAAAGCCATAGAATCGTGTAAGTGCACTGTCCGCCATCGGAGCGGAAGGGATTTTTTCAAGCAGTGCACGGTTCTGCGTTATGAGTTTCAAGCCGTCGGTAGTAACTGCAAAATCGAGTGTACTATCGTAGCCGAGGTTTACGTTCATTATTCCGTCAGTGAGTTCAATACTGATATCAGCGTCCTGCACTTCGTCATGAATTGTGAGTTTTGTACGGTTTGAACTGTCTGCTGTGTACTCCTTTCCCGAATCGGAAACTGCTGTTAAAGTCTCTCCGCTCTCATACGGCGGAGTTATAGTATACCCCGAGCCTTCTGCTGATATACTGAGCTTTCTGCCGTCTAATACAACATTTTTCAGCGTGTATACAGACTGTCCGGAAGTATATGTTCCTGAGTTTGTAACGCTTTTGAGGATATTGTTTGTAAACTCCTGTCCGGTTGCAAAGTTCAGACAAACTGCCAAAACAGCAAATGCTCCCATTGCAATGAGTAAACCTTTAACCGGCAGTATGCGCTTGATGATAAAGTATGCGAGAAGTAACGCACACTCCGCGGCAATAACATAAAATGCCGCAGTTGCATTCGTCATTATACCTGCCGCAAATACACCGGCGGCAAGTATACCTGCCGCTATGCGCGGTATCACTTTTTTTGCCGCAAATACCGTGTATACAGAAACAGGAAATACAAGGACGAGAAATTCGCCTGTATAGTTAGAGTTGTAGAATGTCAGCACAGATTCGCGGAAATCATTTCTTATATTGAGTGACTCCGCAATTGACCGGTATTCCGCCGGTGCTATCAGGTATTTCATGAAAGGAAGCTCTAAAAGCGGCGATACCGTGTACTCAAATACCACAAGTATCGCGGCGGCTGACGTGAGAGCGATAACCGCTCTGCGGAAAAATTTCATAACACTGCTTCCGTTTATGTAGTTGAATCCGAAAAGGAATATTATACAGTAAGCGAAAATTGCAAGGAGTCCCTCAAATTCGGTGCACACACCAAACAGCACTACCTCCCTGTGACGCGAAAATATCGCCGATATACACGCAAACAGCAGGTAAACTCCCACACACGCGGCAGGCAATATCGCTTTTTTATTGAAAAGGCGATTACTCCGGTATGGTTTATCAGGGAATATCCGCGCTCCGACTGCATACAGGCAAACAGTGCAGGCGATAAAGAAATACAGTATCTCCTTGCAGTACAGAAACCAGTCAGCGTACAGACCATTCGTATTTGAAAAAACACTGAGCGAACTTCCTGTCAGCTTTTCGATGTGCAGTCTTACCGCAAATACAGAGAAAAGCACCGCGCATACCACTATTCCGGTGAATACTACCCGATAACGCGGTAATTCCTCAACAGCCGCGGCTTTTTTATTCTTTTCTGCCATTTAAGCACCCCCAAGATAAGCTGTCTCTAATTCTACCACATTTTCCGGTTTATTTTAGAGTGCTTCCCTTAGCGGAATTTGTGGGCTACCGAGCCGTAAATTTACGGTACATATTCGGTATCCTGCGAAACCGCCAAAGGGGGCTCCCCTTGTTCGCCCGCAATTTTTTGCTTCAGATAAAGATTTCATGTCTGATTATATTTTGTAAAACTGTGCACATAAAATGTATTTTCCCGAAAAAGCAGTACCCTCGTTTCTGTCAAAAAGCATACGGCAGATACTGAGAATGGTGCTGTATTTTTTTGTATTGCGCGTATTTATGCACTTTCCGAATTCCGCAGTAATATCGTAAGGAGTGCGCACTTCATCAAGATACGACAACGCTTCTTTAAGCAGATGCGAACTATGAGAATTTGCAGTTACTTTATTCAGCTTTGCCGCGGCGGCTTTTATTATACGGTTTTCCGCACGGTCGGGGGTAAAAACGTCGTGACGCACGTATACGCGCTCACGGTGTACAAGATTGCGGCGGATATTCTCCGCAAACATTATAGTTCCCTGCACCGCTGTCATATTCTCCTCACGGCTCGCATATGCCGATAATACGCCGCTTTTGATGATTTTTACAGTCTCGCCTGCAAAAACTGATATGAAGTATTCAAGAAAGTTCATATCAGGGTCGAATCCCGACGGACTGAACGTGTATCCGCATCGGCTGCAAAACTCTCTGCACAGCGCCTTTCTCGCACTTGATGCATCGCCGTCTGTACGCGGAAGCACCTCTATCAGTGTACCGTCAGCAAGACAGGCAAATCCACAGTAAGAGCCTGCCATGAGGTAAATTTTTCCGCCCTTCTGACGCATGACGACTGCTTCTCTGCCGTCAGCGGCACACTCTTCTGCAAATTCACCAAGCATCTGTGAAAGTCCGCCATTATCGTGTGATAACTCTGTTATCATTTCATTTGCTGATACGCAAATATGTCTGCTGTACATTTTATTCTCCGTTCATCAGGAAATATCGCTGTATATATTGATAAAGTGCTCCTTTTGCCATTTCATCGGGTTTCCGAGACGATATAGCTTCTGTCCCGAATCGAAATGCTTTATATACTTCGGAGTTATGCACTCTATGAAGGTATTTTCGTCATTCAGTATGAGCCTTATTCTTTCGTAGTCGTCGAAGAAGTACTCCTGCAAAAGCGGTATTATCTTTGTCGAAAAAACCGCTCTCAGCTCTGAAAGCCTCTTGATACAGCCGTTATTATTCATGAAATAAGCGTGTCCTATAGCGTGTTCGCGGTCGTAGTAATACTCTATCCGCTCATTAAGCGCCGTGAGAAGTTCGCAGAGGTCAACTCCTTCGCAGTTGCCGAGAAGTGACGGTTTCGGCATCATTTCGGTAAAATCGAATCTTCTTCTCAAAGCCGTGTCAAGCATTGCTATAGAGCGGTCGGCAGTATTCATGGTTCCGAGGATATACAGATTCGCCGGAACCTTAAATTCAGTCTGCGAATACGGCAGAATTACCGAAGTACCGCGCTTCGACTCCTCTATCAGGGTAATGAGTTCACCGAATATACGCGAAATATTTCCGCGGTTTATCTCGTCTATAATGGCTACAAAGTTCATGTTAGGACTCTTCGATGCCTTCTCGCACAGTGACTTGAAAACACCGTTATACGGTCGATAGACTACAGTTGTATCTGAATGTGCAACTGTTGTGTCCTTGCCGTTTTTGTCAACTACTACCGGACGTATGCCCTCGACAAATTCCTCATAACTCAGCGACTGATGAAAGGTGGTAAACTTTATCTGTCCCGAATTTGCATATTCGTCATACTTCGCCCTTATCGCCTTATACGGCTCATTCGGAGAAATTTTCCTGCCCTCGATAAGCTCGACTGCATACTTCACGACATTGTAGGTTTTTCCGGTTCCGGGAGGTCCGTAGAGTATCTGATTGAGAGGAGCACTGAATGCTTTCATCTGATTTTCCGAATCTTCATCGACTGACGAAGCAGGGTCGTTCTGAATACTTATAAACTTCCATGCCACAATGTCAAAAGCTCGCATATTCTTAAATTTGAAATTCTGACTGCGGAAGTCGTATATTCTATGGCAGTTGGCTATATACTTATTTATATCGTCTATAGGCTCAAGCTCGATACCGAGCGACTTGTAAATAAATGAGCCTGTGATAACTTCGCCGAGGATAGGGAATGTAAATGGTTTTAGGCTGTGGAGTATCCTCGAAAATGCGAATACAGGCATTCCTGCCCCTCTCATCTGCGAATCGAGCATCTTCTGCACTGTATCAAACAGCACTGCGTCATTTTCAATTCCCGAAATGTTTATGCACATCTTGAAAAACGACTGTATCGCTTCTGCATTTTTCGCTATGGGCGAATCCCTGAACGAAAACGGCGACGTAAGAAATTCCTTTTCCTGCTCTTTTGCAACATGACTGTATGTCGTTCTTGACTCCGCACTCCATATCTTAGCAAGGTGAGTATCAAGCAAAAGCTTGTCATTATGGAGCAAGTGACTTTTCTGAATGTGGAGTTTACGCTCATTTTTGTCGTTTTTCCATATTCCGAGCGAGAGGTAATACAACAGGTCGAGGTCACTATAGTCGATGAGAGAAGTCCTTTTGAGCTTTGTGTAGTACTCTATCGCTTTGCGAACCGAACGATATGTTCCGTCAAATTCGTTAGGCAGGATCTCATTTATGCGTTTAAGTTCCTTTAAAATAATAGTATTATCCATTTCCGTGCCTGCCTTTCAATATTATTCTACGATAATTGTACCATACCCACAAACAGATGTCAACCAACTACAAAAGTTTTACACATCGTTCACAAAAGATTTTGCATTGCCATTTCGGCGTGTTCAAATATTGTTTACAATTTTCCCCTTGACAAACCGGAAATACGGTGTTATAATACTTGTATACAAGTAAATAGTACAAAAGTAAATGAGGTGAATGTCATGAATGAGAATTTCGACGCTTTAAAATTGCAGAATCAGGTGTGTTTTCCGCTGTATGCCTGCTCTAAAGAACTTGTGCGGCAGTATGGCCCGTATCTGAAAAAGCTCGGTCTCACCTATACACAGTACATCGTAATGATGGTGCTGTGGGAAAATGAAAATGTATCCTCAAAACAGCTTTCAGAATGTGTGCACCTCGATTACGGCACACTTACTCCGGTACTGAAAAAGCTCGAAAATACAGGCTATCTGACGAGAGAGCGCTCCGCCGATGACGAACGTCTGCTCTCGATCTCGCTCACCGAAAACGGCAGGGAATTAAAAAAACAAGCACTCGATATCCCGCCGGCTATAGCAAAATGTATGGGACTGTCAGCTGAAGAATTTCAGACGCTGTACGTCCTGACATATAAAGCACTCAAACATATGGAATCCCAAAAATAACAGGAGGTATTATTATGGCTTCAATTTATGATCTCAAAGTCAAGGACAGAAAAGGCAACGACGTAAATCTCAGCGATTACGCGGGAAAAGTCCTGCTCATCGTAAATACTGCTACAGGCTGCGGATTCACTCCGCACTATGAACCTCTTGAGGCTATGTACAAAGACCTGCGCGATAAAGGCTTCGAGATTCTCGATTTCCCCTGCAATCAGTTCGCAAATCAGGCTCCCGGAAGTGAGGACGAGATCCACGAGTTCTGCACCCTTAAATTCGGTACAGACTTCCCGCAGTTCGCTAAAATAGACGTAAACGGCGAAAACGCTGACCCACTCTTCGCATATCTCGCAACTGAAAAGCCGTTTGAAGGCTTCGGCAAGGGTATCAAAAATGCCGCACTAAATAAGTTCGCTGACATGAATAATAAAAAGTTCGGCGACAAGGCTTACATCAAGTGGAATTTCACAAAGTTCCTCGTTGACCAGAATGGCAAAGTTATCGCAAGATTTGAGCCTACTGTTGACGTTGCCGACGTAAGAAAAGCTGTTGAAGCTCTTTTAGGATAAGTCATGAGAACGCAGATGAGTGCAGATTTTGACCTGCAAAATTACCTTATCAAAGGCGTTGAGGGTGTCGTTGCTGACGCTTTGAAGGCAACTCTGAAAAATCCCAAAGAAAGTGCTTTTATGCTCAGATTTGCCGCCGCAAGCCGTTCCGCTTCAAAAAAGCGCCGGATAGCTGAGGACGGCGGCGAGCATATCCCGCCATTTCTCATCGCAAGCATTACAAGCCAATGCAATCTGCACTGCGCGGGGTGCTATTCGCGCTGTAACCACGCTACGGTCGATTCTGAGCCGGTAAAACAGCTCACAGGCGACGAATGGCTGAGTATATTCGACGAAGCCGACGAACTCGGTATCAGCTTCATTATCCTTGCAGGCGGCGAGCCTATGCTTCGCCGCGACGTCATAGAAGCGGCAGGGCAGAAGCAGAATATTCTCTTTCCGGTATTTACCAACGGCACTTTCATCGATGAACGCTATTTTACGCTGTTTGACCGCTGCCGCAATCTCGTACCTGTTATGAGTATCGAGGGCAGCAGACAGGTAACTGATGAACGCCGCGGCGAGGGGATATACGACAAGCTTACAGCCAATATGGACGAATTCAAAAAGCGCGGACTCATTTTCGGTGCATCTGTAACGGTAACTTCTCAAAACATCGAAGAAGTAACATCGCAGACATTTCTCGAAAGTCTCGCTGAAAAAGGCTGTAAGGCGGTAATCTTCGTGGAATACGTCCCCATGACCGATGACAGCCGAAGTCTCGCACTCTCCGACAGCGACCGCGATGACCTCATGAACACAATACAGCATATTCGTGAGAAAAATTCTGATATGGTTCTAATCGCCTTCCCGGGAGACGAAAAAAGCTCGGGCGGCTGTGTAGCGGCGGGACGCGGATTTTTCCACATAAATTCCCACGGCGGTGCAGAACCCTGTCCGTTTTCGCCTTACTCCGATATCAACGTGAAGAATACTTCTCTCCGCGAAGCTATGCATTCACCTCTGTTTACTGCTCTCAGGGACGGCAGTATCCTCATGGACGACCATACAGGCGGTTGTGTACTGTTTGAAAAACGCGATATGGTGGAAGCACTCATCGCGCATACATAATACTCTCACATAAAATCAAAACAGCTCCGCTTTTCCTATACAGGAAAGCAGAGCTGTTTTTTCGTCGTTATGGAATAACTTATTCAGAGAGTTCGAGATACTTGTTATCAGCGTCCCATCTGTAGTTGCCTGTATCAACGAGAGACTGAAGGTCAGACTTTGTGATAACAGTAGGAATAAGCAGATAAGACTGAACATACTTCTTGCCATTATTGTAAGAAGAGGTATCGTAGTTTACCTCTGCCGAGAATGAATCAACAAGACTTGCCGCAGGAGTGCTTCCGGAAAGGATCGCCTTACAGACATCTACTGCAACGCTTGATTCATCGCTTACATTCTTATAAACTGTCATTGACTGCTTACCGTCAACAAGATTCTTAATGTTTTCGATATCGCCGTCCTGACCTGTGATAACAGGGAACTTCGCATCGGGTTTAGTTGCCTCGAAAGCCTTTGAAACTCCGAGAGCAGTTGAATCGTTTGCACAAAGTGCGATATTGAGTTCTTCTTCAGTATAGAATGTGTTGAGGGTATCAATCATATTCTTTTCAGCGTTGTCGGTAGTCCAACCCTTAGTAGCTACCTGCTCAAACTCTGTTTTGCCCGACTGAACCTTAAGAGTACCTGAATCAATAAGGGGTTTGAGAGTGTCATAAGCACCATCGAAGAAATACTTTGCATTGTTATCGCCTGAGTCTCCTGCAACGAACTCGATATTATATGTATTCGGAGTAGTTTCAAGGCTGAGCATACTCTTTACGAAGTCAGCCTGAAGCTTGCCGACAGCGTAGTTATCGAATGAAATGTAATATGTTACAGCGTCTGTACCCATGATAAGACGGTCATAAGCGACAACAGGGATATTAGCTGTTTTTGCATCTTCAAGTGTGCTTGAGAGTGAGTTAGCGTCTACGGCAGCAATGAGAAGGAGATCAACGTCCTTTTTGATCATGCCGCTGACGTCGAGATTCTGCTGAGCAGCGTCATTATTTGAATAGGTAAGCTCAACTTTATATCCTGCACTTTCAAACTGATTTTTAAGGAACTCGCCGTCGCGGTTCCATCTTTCGAGTTCAGAAGCCGGCATAGCGATACCGATAGTCTTGTCACCGATATAAACTGAGCTGCTTTCAGATGATTTTTCAGAACTGCTTTCTGATGAACTTTCCGGTGCTCCGCAAGCTGTCATCGAGCCGAGCATTGCGAGAGATACTGCTGCTGCAAATAATTTTTTCATGTGATTATCCTCCTGTAGATTTTTTCTTTTTCTTTTTCCCTTTGAATGTCAGGTATAAAAATATAATATATATTTACTGACTTGCTTTACATTATAATACTACTGATGCAAGACAAAGTCAAGAGATAATATATGAATATTTTTTGAATAGGTGAAATTTAGCATAAAAAATTATTCGCATATATCGCAAAAATATAAAATTAGTACTTAATTCATGGTAATATAATGACATTTATAGTTTTTTAATGATATTTTTACTATCATTTGAGACTCAGAATCTCAATATATTAATTTTTTATAAGAAGATAACACGATACAATAATAAATGCGTTCTAAAAAAAAGAACGCATTTTGTTGATTATCTTAGTGCATTTACCGGATATTCCATTCTGATATAGTCCTTGAACATATCAGGCATGAACTGTATATGATTGGCAGGATACAGCTTTTTCGTGACCATTACACCGTGTGATACGAACCTGTCATAGAGTGCCTGAACCCCTTCTGTGGTACTTTCATGCCCATTGAACATTTCTCTGTAGTCAGAGTCTTCAAATTCTCCGGCGCAGAGGAAAACCTTCTTATTCATCGCGGTATTTCGTTCCCAGTATCCAAAATCGCTGAGATAGGGATATTTGTCGGTAACGTCGTCTGAATCGGTAACCATGTAGTACGCCCAGAATACAGGACTTCCGATTATATATTTCCCGAACGGCTGATTCTCATACTGGTCGGACATACAGAGTGCATAGTGGGAGAAAAGTCCGCCGCAAGAATGACCGAAAAAGGTCGAATCCTTGCAGTTTATGCTGTACTGCTCGGAGACATAAGGCATGAGATTATTTGTGATAAAATCGAGGGTCTTGTCCTGATTTAAGATGAATTTGTCAACTCGGGTCTCATCGGTAGTAGGGTCGGTATCGTAATCATAGCTGAGTGTAACGAATATGACGGGTTCAGCTTCGCCGTTTTTGATAGTGTTCCACATTGCGGGTACTTCGCCAAGCCACCATACACCGTCAGAAATGAAAAATACCGGATATGTCTGTGCAGAGTCGTAATCGGGCGGCAGGATAATATGCGCGAGGAAATTGGTGTCAAGTTCCTCATCATAGATTTTCAGCTCATTTATGCTGTCCTTTATACTTTCTGTGTCGTACTGCACAAATGTCCATTTATCAAGGTTTGTACCGATTTTTGAAGCGGCATCGGAATCAAGGAGAGTGAGGTCGCGGAAAGCGGTATTGCTTTTCTCTTTAGCGGTCATGGAGTTGGCAAGGGCAGTTCCACTGACTGCCGGCTGATTTGCAGACACGGTATTTGTGGAGGCTTCAATTTCCGGCGGAGCTTCACTTGCGTTTTTTTCGCTGCACGCACTGAGTGATAACAACAAAACTCCACTGAGCAGAAGCGGTTTGAATTTCATAATATGCAGTCCTTCCTTTG
>ONBA01000075.1 GCA_900315975.1 uncultured Ruminococcus sp. | reverse complement strand
GGCAGCGTCCTGAACGCTATTTCCTCTACGGTATCCAACATCTGGAACGGCATCAAAAATACAGTCAGCACAGTCATGAACGCAATAAAAAACACTGTCTCCAATATCTGGAACAGTGTGAAATCAGCGGTCACCGAAAAGATCACAGCCATCAAGGATACGATTGTCAACGGCTTCAATGCGGCAGTAAACTTCATTAAAAATCTCGGCTCTCAGGCATTTCAGTGGGGCGCGGATATCATCAACAACATTGTCAGCGGTATTAAAAACTGTATAGGCAAGGTTGCAGACGCTGTAAAGGGCGTTGCAGATAAGATCAAGTCTTTCCTGCACTTCTCGGTACCGGATGAAGGACCTCTGGCTGATTTCGAGAGCTGGATGCCTGACTTCATGCAGGGACTTGCAGACGGTATCAACCAGAACGCTGGTGTTGTTGGCGATGCAATCAATGGCTTTGCAGGCAATCTTGCAGAAACGATCAGCACTGTTATCAGAAATGCTCTGTCCAATGTTGTCACTGCAGTGCAGGGGTTCATGGAACAGGTCTTTGATACTGTAAAAAACGTCTGGGCAAATGCGAATACAGCAATTGATGCGACCATGTCGCAGATCAAAATCGGTATCACAGGCGGATGGAAGGCCATTGTTTCCGTGGTTGAAAATGCGCTCGACAGCATCAAAAAGGTCATCACCACAACATGGAAAGCGGCTGTATCTGTTATTGAGGCAGCACTGGATGGGATCAAAAAGATCGTGACTGCGGTCTGGACAGCAATGAAAACGCTCATCAATACCGGACAGCTTGACATCAAAAATATGATCTCTACAACATGGAATGCTGCGAAGGATGTAGTGAATACTGCGCTGAATGCGATCAGAACCGTGGTGCAGTCTGTATGGAACGCGATGCCGGATATCGTGAGAAATCCAATGAATCAGGTAAAGGACGCTGTGCTGTCTATCTGGGATAATATCCGGAACGGTATCGGTGATCGGCTTGGCGGCGTGCGTGATGCAGTCACAAATGCAATGAGGGCTGTATATGATGCGGTCATGGACAAGGTCAACAGTTCATGGTCGTGGGGACGCGACCTCATGCAGAACCTTATCAACGGTCTGAACTATATGCTCGGCAATCTCATCAACACTGTTGCGGATGTGGCACGAGCGATCAGCGATTATCTGCATTTCTCCGTTCCTGATAAGGGACCTCTGACGGAGTTTGAAAGCTGGATGCCGGACTTCATGAAGGGGCTTGCACAGGGTATCAACAAGAGCAAGAAATATGTCGAGAAGGCAATCTCCGGTGTGGCGGACGCTATGGCCATTGCGATGAATTCTGACTTCAATGTGGATATGTCCGGTGTGACCGGCGCAATGGTAGGCGCGGGCGGCACAACTGTGGTGAACAACTACAATAACGACAACAGCCGCACAGTGAATCAGACCAATAATAGTCCGAAATCGCTGTCACGGCTGGAAATCTATCGTCAGACGCGGAATGCACTTAATATATAAAAATATCTTCTTCACAAGCAACGCTCAACACTTTAATAATTGAGCGTTGCTCTTGAGGAGATGTTTTTTTAATCCTGTCTTTCAGTAAGTTCACATTCAGGATCACACGTTAATAGCTGAAGGTTTGGATTCAGATTCTGTATATCTTGTTTAATATTATCTAATGTTTCTTTGGTTACGGTAATAGCATTTTTAAAGCTCCAGTTCCCATCTTTTTTTCTGTCTCCAAAACTTAATGGGCGCAAATATTTCTCAAGGAAAAACGTAATCCAAGCAAAATCTCCTTTGCCAGAATGGATGTACAAATTACTCCATTGATATATTCGCTCAAGATAAGTCAAGTGATTTGGAAATATAATATCTGGATACTGTTTAATTATTTCAAATACCTTTGTCATTTTCAAAGGATAGATGTTAATACTCGATTCATCAATATAGCCCAGAACACCGATTGCTCTCCGAATACGCAATTCAATAATTTGTCTAATTACAGCAATAGGTGCAGCGGTTTCATAATCAGCAAATGAATGAAAAGAGATGTTTCCGTATACAGCTTGGCGTAGAACATTGTGTAGTTCCATTGTATGTATGGGTCTATTTACAGAAGCTGGATATCTGAAGTCGTTTTCAATTAAATTACTATATAAATTTTTAAGCTGATCTATATCCATCATGATGTTTTTTAGAATAAGATAGTATGTAAAATAGTATGTTGATGATATATTTTTCAATTGGTTATATAATTCCAAACTGTATATCTGTTTTAACACATCAAATGCACAGTATGCATTTGCTATATAATAGTCTTTCTTTTTTCTTTTATTAATTCGATCAGGTTCTGATTTAGGGAGAATGCTACAAATAATATCGTCATTCGTTATTGAAGGCCACTTTTTGATTTTAAAGTGTTCAAACAGTTGCTTTTCAAGTTCATCAAATCCTCCATTTAGCAAAAACTGATAGTATTCGAGGAAAATCACACTTTCATTCTTTATGAAATCATTTACAATGTTCTTTTTATCTTTTTCATCACAAGACATAAATAAGTAATCGCCAATCTGAATCTGTTTCATACTTAACTCCTCTCAGACTTTTATATAAGTATTATACATCAATCCCATAGAAAAAACAAGGGGGGTGCTTATCATGTTTTTCAGCCTTATATTAGAAAATGCAGCCGGAGTCCAGATCAACATGACGGCGACCGCAAACCAATATATGACCTCAAAGATCGAGGGGCTTTCTCCGCCGCCCGGCACGATCAGCACCTCCTCCTACGCAGGTATGGACGGCAGTTATCTGAACAACGCCTTCATCGAGAAGCGTAATGTGGTCATTCACTTTGAGATGCGAGGTGTGGGCGTAGAAGGCCGCCGACATCAGCTATACAAGGTGGTGAAACCGAGCCGATATGTCAAGGTCTACTACAAGACGGCAGGCATAGATGTTTTCACCGAGGGCTATGTGGAAACTTGCGAGGTCAGCAACTTTGAGCAGCTTGTCACTGGACAGATATCCATACTCTGCCCGGACATCTACTGGTACTCCACGGAATCCGTCATGGCATATTACAGCCAGATCACTGGCGCTTTCACATTCCCGTTTCCGACCGAGAGCAACCCGGAGCCATTTGTACTGGGCAAATACAATACACAAAACATCATGGAGATCATCAACGATGGTGACGAGATAGGCTTTACTTTGCAGATTGAAGCCCTCGAAGATGCAAGATCACCCACGCTGTACAATGCGGATACCGATGAATATTTGCAGATCACAGAGGCGGCGTTAAGACGAATATCATCAACCGTCTTGTTTCCGGTTCAACATGGCTGACGCTGCGTGAAGGCAAAAACCGCTTTTATCTGCGCGGTACCGGACTGCAAAATCTGAAAGTGACGATCGTACACACAAATGCTTATCTTGGAGTGTGATATATGCAGATTGAAGTATACAGAATGGACGCTGAGGCAGACAGCCTAACGATCACACTCGAAGCAGTGTGTGACAGTTTTTCCTCGCTACTGTGGGATATTGAGTATTATCAGTGCGGCTGCTTTGAAGTGTATATCGCCGCCAATCCGGAGAATCTATCAATCTTCCAGACAGGCAGAATTGTCGGCAGGGATGATGACAGTCAGCATTTCGGCATTATTGATTCCGTTCAAATTGATACAGATGCTGAGAACGGCGACTATCTGACCGTAAAAGGCAGATTTCTCATGTGCCTGCTGGAGCGCCGCATCATTCACCCGACATATAATGTCACGGCGCAGAAGGCATACAGCGAAATTGTGCATGATATTGTCAGGCAGAATACACTTCTCAATGATAACCGTCGCATTCCCGGCTTATCACTCGGCTCAGTATCGGGGGCTTGCTGGGAACAAACCGCAACGCTGCAGGTATCCTATGAAAATCTCATGGAATGGGTATACACGATCTGTGAGAAGATCGGCGGCTCTGCAAATATCCGACTTGTGAAGGATGTTGGCGAAACCTATAAAATGGTGCTTGATCTCGCAGAAGGCACAGACCGCAGTCTATTGCAGGAAGAGAATCCGCACATTATATTCTCCGATGCCTACAGCAATCTGTTGTCATTCTCATATGCTTCAGATTCTGCTGTTACTCGCAACTTCGCCTACATCTATGGTCACGGTGAGGGCGCAGAGCGCAAGAATACCACATATTGTGTGGATACTGAGCCGACCTATCTTGACAGGTACGAGCTTTATGTTGATGCAAAGGACATTTCAGATGAAGAACAGATTGCCAACGAAACAAAACCAATTTCTGAAATCGAATATGAGGAACTTCTGAAAGAGAAAGGAAAACAGAATCTTGTTCCCACAAAGACAAAATCAGAATCACAGATTGCAGTGCAGTCCACACAGTTTCAATACGGTGTGGACTATTTTGTTGGCGATTTTGTTACCGTAGAACATCACAGGTTTGGAATCAGACAGAATAAAATACAGCTTATTGGAATGATTGAGAGTTTTGACCGCAACGGCAGAAATTTAACACCGACATTTAAGGAGGAATGATTTATGGCATTTTCATTCGGATTTTTCAATTCTAAAAATCTTGACAGAACATATACTGCTGAGAATTTCAATGACTATCTCGGCAGTATCATCTGTGACGGGATTCAGGACAATTTCGGGCAGTGTTTCAAACTGTCTGTAAACAAGTTAAAGCTGACAATCGGCAGCGGAAAGGCTTGGATTCAGGGGCATTATTTCATTTCTGATACGGCATATACTTATGATTTGTCACGCTATGTAGACGAATCCCTGCCGAGATATATGGCGGTTGGAGTTTGCTGCAACACTTCTGAAAACGTCCGTAATGTCAGTTTTGAAATCCTCGCAGGAACACCCGCCACAAATCCTGCAATACCAAAATTTCAGAATACAGATTACAAGAAATATCTCACCCTTTGCATTATCAGACTTGATGCAGGCACATCAGAACTCAGCATCACAGATTATCGTGAAAATTCAAACTACTGCGGATATGTCCGCTGTATTCTCGGCAAATGCAAGGTCACAGATATGCTCTCACAGCT
>ONBA01000083.1 GCA_900315975.1 uncultured Ruminococcus sp. | reverse complement strand
AAGGTCTGCGGCTTTTTTCTAATTTTTTGCGACCAATCTGCGACCACGAAAACAAGAAACCCGCCTGGCAGGCGGGTTTCAAGCGTTTTTTTATCATTCGAACTCGATACTCCCACTTAAGTTCATACAATATATAGTGGTTTTTATTATAATCTGTCCACAAGATTTATACATATTATCAGCATTATTTTCTTTTTCTGAAACTCTTTGGGTCATAGATTGGTCAGGTCTTATCTCATCGGCCTGCTCCGGATCACTGATCTCATAAAAACGGAACATGATATAAGCATCTGTGACATATCTGACCGATTCACTGCAGCTGATATGTAATGACCGTTGTCAATACCTAAATTGAGAAACAGTCAAGCTTTTTCTGAAAGCATCTTGAAAGAGTTTTAGGGTATCAGTTCTCGGCATTGGCCACCCTGATATACGTGGATTCGGAGATCGCTCTCTTTACCGACAGGTCAATGGTCCGCCGTGAGCCCTACCGTCTGAAAAGCGTGGATCGCAGTTTCCTGTGCCAACATAGTTGCATCGTAGATGGCTCAAACCTTGAAGAGTCTAAAGCTCTTTCAAGATGCCTCCAGAGTTAATAGTTTCATATTGCCGTTTATGACGGCGTAAGCCGGCTTAAAACGGCTTAAATGTCCGCTATCACAGCGGGATGCGGTATGCAGCGTCAAGGCTGCCGAAGCAGCGCCGTAGACGGCTTGGCCTTGATGCTGACAGAACGATGTGATATCTTATGCTGCATTACCGGTCATCATACCCCACATGAAACAGGCAAGTTCCCTGGCAACTGCAGTTTTGGCGACATTGGTTTTCTTGTTATTTTTAAGAACCATGCGATAGTACTTCCTCCGTAAGCGTTCGTTGGCTTTATCTGCATAGGCGATAACCTCCGATAGATTTCCGTCCTGCCTTGCTTTGAGCACTTTGGATTTGAATCCTATCTGTCCACGACTATAGCTTGGTGCAGCTTCAACCAGCAAAGAACGAACATGGCGGTTTCCAGCTTTGGTGATTCCAAGGCGATGCTGGTCGTCACCACTGGAATCTTCTCCAGGCGTTAGTCCGATATAGGAAGCAAAGTGCTGTGCAGACGCGAAGCGCTTGAAGTCACCCACTTCCGTGAGGACTGCCAGTGCGGTCACTGTCTTAACGCCGATGAAGCAGGACAGCTTCCTGACATTTTCCTGATAATTATCTTCCGCTGCAAGTTCTTCGATACGCTTGTCAAATCGTTCCAGCTTGTCGGTGAGATTATCATAGGTCGATTATCATAGGTCAGAAGGTATTCCTTGAGGATCTCAGCATACAAGCCTTCCGGTTTCAGCGAACGTAATCATTACAGGTGCGCCTGCGTCCAGTGGTTGGCCGTGCCGTCAAATCTGTAGTTGTGTCGCAGACAGAAGGAAAGGATCCGCTGCTTCGCTTTCTTGAGGGCGAGCTTATGATCATCTCTCATACGGATGTATTCCTTGGTCTGTTCGTCCTGTTCTGTCGGGATGTGAACCGGTGAATAATCATGGTGTGCAAGGCATCTGACAATAAGCACAGCGTCACGTTTATCTGTCTTAACCTTTTTTCTGCCTTTCTGCTGCAGCATCGTAGTCGGGGAAGAATAACACACTTCACGCCATAATCCATCAGCTGGCGGCGAAGTCAATAACAATCCAATCAAATCGTTTGGTGATGTCCCAGCCGTTGTCGTTTGTGATATCTGCTAATATTAAGCTTAACATTACAGGTTATCACAGACGACCAAAGGCGTTATGCCGCCAAGAACTGCAACATGCAGTTCTTCACCGCAGTTCAATCCAGTGCGGCTCGTCGGTGGAGAGTGTCTCTTCCGCATAGATGTACTGTGAATACGGGAATACTACGACGAACACGACGATCGTGGCCACAACGCCGGTCAGCCGGTCGACCTGCTCGAACGTCTTGCCTGCAAAGCCAACCTCGATGGTCTGCCCGATGACGGTATCGAAATGCGTTGTCTCGCTGTTTTCTTCCATCCATGCCGCGTATCTCACGCAGAACTGGTTGTATGAATAAAATCTCACGCCATCGGCGACGCACCGGTCCTTCTAACGGTCCCTGAGGAAGATGAGCATCATTTTCTTCCGTGAGATCATGCTTTATTGACCTCTTCATAATTCGGTTGCGCAAAGTCGCTGAACGGGGCACCCTCATTCGCCAGTTCGTAGTCCTGTTCGGTATCCCGTAGTTCGTTATCCCTTTGGGAAGCGGATAACTGAGTTTCTCACAGGCCTCGAAAACACGAAGGAAGTCCTCTTGCTCACGCCCATGTCGTCAGCAATCTGACGGCCAGACATGTGAGAGCGTAGTATTTGATGATGGTTTCGTAGTCGAGCATTTTTGCCCTTCCCAATAAAGTATTTATCGAAAGAATCGGTATGTCATTATTATGAAGAGCTATTGCTTACAGTTGTTAAAAAGGGAGCGCGCTCACTGTGCATCATGGCTGTTTAGCTCCGCAAAGGCGGCCGTTGGCCGCCGCTATTTGCAGTCGTTGAATTACGCGCAATTTTTCTCTAGTTGCACATCTTATTGGAAGTTAACATTTATATACTCTATCATGAAATCAATGTCATTTAGTGAGGCTTCGTGCACATGTGTGGGTAGGAAGCCTCATATAAAAGACAACAATGGCCTACTCGCAAATTTCACCTCTTGCTACCACTTGCATATCACGATATCTTCCAATCCGGGGCGTGGTAAAAAGCGTTCGG
>ONBA01000068.1 GCA_900315975.1 uncultured Ruminococcus sp. | reverse complement strand
CGGAAGCCATATCTTTCAGGATTTAGTGGAGGCAGAGATACTTTATACCGCTGTATTCAACAACAGCAAAACGCTGCACTTCGCTCCCGAAAAGCTGAAAGAACTGCGGAATAAGCTTGATGACATCGCCGAAAACAGCGGCCTTGACGATGTTATACAAATTTACGACGTTAGCCGCTGCATGTGTGAGCTTTACAATGACATAAAAAATGAACACCTTATCATAACGATCTGAGCAAAGGCGCTTATCCGCATTGGATAGGCGCTTTTTAATGGAGTGAATATAATGAAACTTATATTTCCGCCCATTGGGGCAAGAATTATAAAATCTGCAATAGCAGTTGCCTTATGTATGCTTGTATATTTCGTAAGAACAATTCTGCCGATAGGCAACGGCATACCCTTTTACGGAGCGCTGGCAGCATTATGGTGTATGCAACCGTATTCAGACATTACGAAGAACAATGCCGTGCAGCGGTCAGCAGGTACACTTATAGGATACCTGAGCTTGTCTATATCTCGGCAAGTATTTTCATAATCCCTGTGATATACACAACTGTTGTTATGAACAAGCGAACCGCTTCTTTTTTCTCATGCGTTGTGTTCCTGAGCATTGCGCTGACACATTCATTTGACGAGAACCCTTATATATTCGTGCTGAACAGAGTTATTGATACGTTTATAGGAATAATAATAGGAGTTGCAGTGAACGATTTCCGTCTGCCTGTAAAACGTAATGATAATACGCTGTATGTAAGCGGAATTGATGATGTACTTATATCGCCGACCTCTAATTACAGCAAGGTGGAACTGAACAGGCTCATCCGCAGCGGAGTGAAGTTCACTATCTCCACTACCCGTACCCCTGCGGAGCTTATGTCCATTATGAAGGGTACAGAATTGCAGCTTCCGGCTATAGTTATGGACGGAGCAGCGATGTATGACATTAAGGAAAAGCAGTATCTTGAAATGACATATCTTTCGCCAAATGCTTCGGCAGAAGCCGAAAGGATAATTTCAGAGTGCGGACTGAACTGTTTTATTAATACTATGCTCGATACCACTCTGCTGATATATTATGGAAAGCTGAATAATCCCGCAGAAAAAGAACTGTTTGAGTCACATAAACACTCTCCTTACAGAAACTATATCAGCTCTGAATACCGAAGGAAGGATATTAACGAGCGTGTTCTGTATATTACTGTCATTGCCGAAAAGATAGATATATTTCTTCTTGAAAGAAAGCTGCGTCAGCAGCTTGGAGTAAGTGCAAGGATAAGTATTTCCGACTCTGAATATGAAGGATTCATGTACCTTAAAATCTTCTCCCCTTGTGCTTCAAAAGAGAATATGCTGTTGAAGCTAAAAGAATATGCAGGTGCGGAAAGAGTGGTGACATTCGGCAGTATACGCGGCAAATACGACATTTATATAGACGACGGCGGCGGAAATGCAACTGTGAAAAAGCTCAAAAAAGTTTGCAGATTCCATGGGAATTTTTGACACACATGGCTTTGTCAGACTATTGACAATTCGCAAAAGTTGTGATATCATAAAGGTGTAATAAAGCAAGCAAAGGCGCTTATCCGTATGGATAGGCGCCTTTCTTATTTGAGGTGATACCGTTGATGACTACAAAAGAAGTAATGTATTCAGCTTTCTCGGAGGGAAACAACATTCCTGCTGAATATTTTGATAAGTACAGCGTAAAGCGAGGACTGAGGAATCCTGACGGAACAGGCGTTATGGCAGGAGTCACCAATATCTGTAATGTTCATGGCTATGTTGTAGATGACGGTGAGAAAAAGCCCACAGAGGGAAAGCTGATCTTCAGAGGCTACAGTATCAATGACCTTATCGAAAAAGCTGAAGCTGAGGACAGATTTGGTTATGAGGAGATAGTTTTTCTTCTGCTTACAGGCAGACTTCCGAACAGGAACGAGCTTGATGAATTCATAATGACATTATCTGATGAACGTGCGCTCCCTCAGGACTTCTTTGAAGATATGATATTAAAAGCGCCATCGCCCAATATCATGAATAAAATGGCAAGAGCTGTTCTCTCGCTGTATTCTTATGACGACGCTCCGGAATCAAAAACTTCCGAGCATGAGGTTGATACAGCCGTATCACTCATTGCAAAGATGCCTGTTATAATGGTCTGTGCCTATGAGACAAAAAGAAGATGCTATGATGATAAATCAATGATAATGCACCCTCTGATAAAGGGACAATCCACAGCGGAAAACATTCTTTCAACTCTCCGCACTGACAGAAAGTTCACACACGATGAAGCAAAACTGCTTGACCTAATGCTTATGCTCCATGCTGAACACGGCGGAGGCAACAACTCAACATTTACCTGCCGTGTACTTACTTCATCCGGAACAGACCCGTATTCTGCATATTCAGCAGCGATAGGTTCACTGAAAGGTCCACGCCACGGCGGTGCGAACCATAAAGCACTTGAAATGCAGGAGATAATAAAGGCAAATGTTAAAAACTGGGAGAATGATGACGAAGTAGCTGATGTGCTGAGAAAACTGCTGTGCAAGGAAATAGGTGACGGCAGCGGTCTGATATATGGTATGGGACACGCTGTGTATACGCTGTCTGATCCGAGAGCTGTAATACTGAAAAAGTATGCAGGAATGATGGCTGAGGGTACAGAGTTTGAAAAGGAATTCCGCCTTATTGAATCGATAGAGCGTCTTACGCCCAAAGTTTTTGAAGATGTAAAAAGGTCGGGAAAAGCAATGTGTGCAAATATTGATATGTACAGCGGATTCGTCTATAAGATGCTGAGAATACCACCCGACCTGTTTACTCCTCTGTTTGCTGTTTCAAGAATGGCAGGCTGGTGCGCTCACAGATTCGAGGAGATAAACAGCGGCAGGCGTATCATGCGTCCCGCATACAAATCGATCAATAAGGAAAAGCCATACATTGATATGGAAAAAAGATAGAAAGGCTGATAAATATGGAAAAGATCAAAATGAAAACACCGCTTGTCGAAATGGACGGCGATGAAATGACACGTGTGATATGGAAGATGATAAAGGATATACTTATTATTCCGTATATTGACTTGAAGACGGAATATTATGACCTCGGACTTGAATACAGAAATAAAACTGATGATAAAGTCACTGTTGAATCAGCAGAAGCAACCAAGAAATACGGAGTGGCGGTAAAATGCGCAACTATCACGCCGAATGCTGCCAGAATGGACGAATATGAGCTGAAAGAGATGTGGAAGTCTCCAAACGGCACAATAAGAGCGATCCTTGACGGAACAGTGTTTCGTGCTCCCATACTTGTTGATGGTATCACGCCATATATCCCGACATGGACAAAGCCTATCACTATTGCCCGTCATGCTTACGGGGATGTATATAAAAATACCGAAATGCGGGTCGAAAAGGGCAGCAAGGCTGAGTTAAAAGTCACTGATAAGAACGGCAACGGATCATTTGAGCTGATATATGATTTTTCTGACAGTGACGGAATCATTCAGGGACTTCATAATAAGGACAAATCCATAGAAGGATTTGCGCGTTCTTGCTTCAATTATGCTCTTGATACAAAGCAGGACTTATGGTTTGCAACTAAAGACACTATTTCCAAGAAATACGATCATCGTTTCAAGGATATTTTTGCCGACATATACGAAAAAGAATATAAAGTACGGTTTGAAGCCATTGGTATAGCATATTTCTATACACTTATAGATGATGCAGTCGCAAGGGTTATCCGCTCTGATGGCGGCTTCATATGGGCGTGCAAAAACTACGACGGAGATGTAATGTCGGATATGGTCGCTACTGCTTATGGCAGTCTTGCAATGATGACATCTGTACTTGTATCCCCTGACGGCAAATACGAATACGAAGCTGCTCATGGAACTGTGCAGAGGCACTATTACAGGTATCTCAAGGGTGAGAAAACATCGACCAACCCTGTAGCAACTGTTTTCGCATGGAGCGGTGCGCTGAGAAAACGAGGCGAGCTTGATGTAATCCCTGCGCTTTGTGACTATGCTGACAGGCTCGAAAAAGCAATACTTCAGACGATAAGTGATGGTATAATGACGGGTGATCTTGCAGCAATATCAAGCTTGAAAAACAAGCAGACTGTAGATACAGAAACGTTTCTGACCGAAACAGGAAAACGGCTGTGGATGATGTATGAGTAACATAAAAAATTATTGTCATTCTATTGACAATTCGTTTCAGTTGTGATATCATAAAAGTGTAATAAAGCAAAAAGCAAAGGCGCTTATCCGCATGGATAGGTGCCTTTATTGTTTGCAGAAGAATGGAGTGATAACAATGACACAGCAGAATAATGAACAGTACGTTACGGCGTTAAGTTCGGCATATATAAAAACGGTGTTTTCAATGAACAGTTTTTCCCGTTCGATCCGATACCGAGGGTGATTCCTGCGGAGGATTTCAAGAGCATTGAAAAGGGACTTGTTCAGCGTGTTAACGCCCTGAATGAGTTCCTTTTTGATATTTACCACGAAAAAAAGATAGTCAGAGACGGAATCATTCCCGAGGACTTCATCTACATCTCAAAGGGGTACCTTGCTCAGTGCGAGGGGATAACTCCGAAAAACAAGGTTTACAGCCATATTTCGGGTATCGACCTTGTACAGGCAAAGGACGGCGAGTGGTACATATTGGAGGATAATCTGCGGATACCGTCGGGCGCGTCCTATCCGCTCATCGCAAGGGAGCTTACCCGTATCGCCGCACCGCAGGCGTTTCAGGAAAACGATATAGTCGATAACCGCAACTATGCAAAGCTGCTGAAAGAGACCATGGAGAATGCAAACTGCGGCGGCATTAGGGCGATACTAACTCCCGGGCGGTATAATGCGGCATACTTTGAGTCGAGGACAACATCCTTTATCACCGAACTTATTCGGGCGGCAAGACAAGGATAGGCGTTCTTTACCGCAGAATTGCCGATGAATATCTTGACCCGCTGAACTTCCTGCCTGAATCGCTTATCGGAATACCCAATCTCATGGAGGTCTACCGCAGCGGAAATGTGGGAATTATAAACGCTCCGGGAAACGGCGTGGCTGACGACAAGGGAATCTATTATTTTGTGCCTAAGATGATAAAATACTATCTTGACGAGGAGCCGATACTTCACAATGCTCCGACGTATCTGCCGTTCTATGAGGACGACATGAAGTACGTTCTGGACAATCTCGAAAAGCTGGTCATCAAGGACGTTGCGGAGGCCGGCGGATACGGAGTAGTCTTCGGCAACGATCTTACAAAAGAAAAATTAGAGGAATTCCGCAGAACTATAATCGCCGAGCCAAGAAGATTTATCGCACAGGAGGTCATCGATTTCCTCGATTTGCCGATTCTCGACAACGGCGAAACGGTGATGCGTAAAGCCGACCTGAGAGCATTTGTGCTGACAGGTGAAACAACAAAGGTGTGGGCGTCGGGACTTACACGGTTCTCGCGAAATCCCGATTCATTCGTAGTAAACTCATCGCAAGGAGGAGGCTTTAAGGATACATGGGTACTATCTCGTTAGAACACAGCGACCGCCTTTACTGGCTGGGACGCTATACCGAAAGGGTTTTCACAACTCTGAAAACATTGCAGAAGCTCTATGACAGAACCATAGACAATAGGTCCGGATATGCTGAATATCTGGGATATTTCGGGCTTTCCGACAGCTACGGCAGCAACAGGGATTTCTTCCGCAGCTTTCTTTACGACAGTACAAATCCCAACTCCGTCGCATACAGTCTTGAAAGAGCATATGACAACGGCATAGTTCTCCGTGAGGAAATTTCAACGGAAACGCTTTCATTTTTGCAGCTTGCAAAG
>ONBA01000073.1:1292-7579 GCA_900315975.1 uncultured Ruminococcus sp. | reverse complement strand
CAAGAACCTGTCTCAGCTCAAAAAGGCGATCAAGCCGGGAATGATGTTTGAGATCACTGACCACCTCCGTCCTGAGTGTATCGGGGAGCGCAGAGTGGTTACAGGTGTCACTACTGTCGATTTTACTTCCCGAAAGCTCGATGAAAACGGAGAGCCTACGGGCAAAGACCTCCACATGGAGTTTGACCGTGCGAAGAACTGGACTTTTGACGGCGGTGAGTTGACTTCTCGGCTCGATAACGGCGATATGCTCATGAGCTTTCATTTCATTGACAGCTTGGAGCGTGAGCAGACAGTTCTGACTGAGAAAGAGCCGGAGGTCGCACCTGTTGTTGATGAGATCGATGCTCCTGCACCCGAAGTAACTGCGACCGATAAGGGCGAAAACTTTACCATTACCGATGATAACCTCGGTGACGGTGGTGCAAAAACCAAGTTCAGGGCGAATGTCGATGCGATCAGAACGCTGAAAACGCTTGAAGCTGAAAAGCGTTCTGCAACAGCAGAGGAAAAGGAAACGCTTTCACGCTATGTCGGCTGGGGTGCGATTTCGCAGGCTTTTGACAAGAGTGCCGACAAGTGGTCTGCTGAATACAAAGAGCTTTCGGAGCTTCTTACTCCCGAAGAATACAGGCAGGCTCGTTCGACGGTCGGTGATGCTTTTTATACCAGCCCGACAGTTATTGACAGCATTTATGAAGCACTTGCAAATTTCGGCTTTGACGGCGGCAACGTACTGGAGCCGGCTATGGGTGTCGGTAATTTCTTTGGCTGTATGCCAAAAGAAATGCAGGACGGCTCTCACCTTTACGGTGTGGAGATAGACAGCATTTCGGGGCGTATCGCTCAGACACTCTATCCCAATGCTGATATTTCAATTCAGGGCTTTGAGAAGAACCGTTTTCAGAACGGCTGTTTTGATGTAGCCGTGGGAAATGTCCCGTTCGGTGAGCTGGGATTCAAGGACGAAAAGCACGAAACCACCAAACTTCATGACTTTTTCTTTGCCGAGAGCCTTGATAAAATAAAGAACGGCGGCATTATGGCTTTCGTGACTTCGGCAGGCACACTTGACAAGCGTGATGAAAGCACTCGCCAAATGTTGGCTGACAAGGCTGATTTCATCGGTGCAATCAGACTTCCGGGCGGTAAGAATGGTGCATTTCACGATAATGCAGGAACAGATGTTACCACTGATATTATCTTCCTGAAAAAACATGACGGCAAGTCGCTTGCCGAAATGTCCGATATTCCCGATTGGGTTCATATCGGAGAAACGGCTGACGGTCTGCCGATAAACAAGTATTTTGAACAGCACCCCGATATGGTGCTTGGTACGGTGGTCGAGGGCAACAAGCTCTACGGCAGCGGTACTATGGTTGTCGCTGAGGACGGTTTTGACCTGAGATCGGCACTCCATGAAGCGGTCGGAAAGCTGTCTGCGGAGATCAGTCATGAGCGTGGCAGAGATGTGTACGCTAAGACCGCCGACGGCGTTCAGGTGCAGATTCCGTCAAATCTGCGTAATTACAGCTTTTTCATGTCTGACGATCAGGTATTCTTCAAGAAAAATAACGCTGCCTGTGAGTTCCGTTTCGATAAGGGAACAGCACAGCACAAGCGTTTCAAGGCTTTTATTGAGCTTCGTGACCTCACCCGTGAGCTGATCGAAGCAATGGAGCTTGATAAGCCTGACAGCGTTATTAAGGACTTGCAGGCAAAGCTGAATGTAGTGTATGACGATTTTTACAGGAAGTACGGCCTTATCCATTCTCAGACGAATAAGCGGTATTTCAGCGAAGATGTGTCATATAACCTTGTGGCAGGACTTGAAAAGGATTATGATAAAACTAAGCTGAAAGCGAAGTCCGATATTTTCACAAAGCGTACTATCATGCCGCCGAAGGCTGTGGAACACGTTGACACGGCTCTTGAAGCACTCACGCTCTCCATTGCGGAGAAAGCAAGGGTAGACTTTGAGTACATGAGTGGTCTGACAGGTATGACGGAGGACGAGCTGAAGCATGACCTTGTGGGTGAGATTTTCAAAGTTCCCCATACGGAGAACAGTTATCAGACAGCGAGTGAGTATCTGTCCGGCGATATTCGTGCAAAGCTCCGTGAAGCGGAGGAAATCGCTGAGTATGATCCTGATTTCAACGTCAACGTAACCGCATTGAGACAAGCTATGCCCGAACCGCTGAAAGCAGGCGATATTGAGGTCAAGCTCGGTGCTACTTGGCTTGATCCGAAGTATTACGAACAGTTCATGTATGAGCTGTTACAGACACCTGAGTATCAGCGCAGCACAAGCCCGTCCGCACGATGGAACAAGTCGGCTATTGTCGGGGTGGAATACTCCGAGGTCGCTAACTCCTATCATGTGAGCAACAAGGGTGCTGACAGGTCGGTGCTTGCGACACAAAAATACGGCTCTCACAAGATGAACGCTTATGACATCTTTGAGCATTTGCTGAATCTGCAAGAGCCGAAGGTCTATAAGACTATCGAGGTGCCGGAAGGCTTGGGCGATACAAAGGAAAAGCGTGTGGTGGATATTGATGCTACCCGTGTAGTCCAGCGTAAAGCTGATGATATTCGCAAGGCTTTCAAGGCGTGGATCTTCAAAGATCCGCAGCGCCGTGAAGCTATCGTGCAGAGATACAATGAGCTGTTCAACAGTATCCGTCCCCGTGAGTATGACGGCAGCGCTCTTTCTTTCCCGATGATGAACAGCGATATTCACTTGCACGATCATCAGAAAAATGCGATCGCTCATGCTATGTTTGGCGGTAATACGCTGTTTGCTCACTGTGTTGGTGCAGGCAAGACCTTTGAAATGATCGCTACTGCTATGGAATCAAAAAGGCTTGGCTTATGCACAAAATCACTGTTTGCCGTTCCGAATCATTTGACGGAGCAGATCGGTGACGATTTTCAGAAGCTCTATCCAGGTGCTAACATTCTTGTTGCGACCAAAAAGGACTTCAAGAAAGAAAATCGCCAGCAGCTCTTTGCAAAAATCGCTACTGGCAACTACGATGCAATTATCATCGGTCACTCTCAGCTTGGCAAAATTCCTGTGTCAAAAGAGAGACAGGTCATGACCATTCAGTCGCAGATTGACGATATTCTGCGTGGTATCGAGGAACTGAAAAAGAGCGAAGGCTCTAAGTTCCAGATCAAGGCTATGGAGCGTACCCGTAAGAGTTTGCAGAAACAGCTTGATAAGCTCGAAAAGGCGAATCAGGACGATACGCTGACCTTTGAACAGCTCGGAATCGACCGTCTGTTCGTCGATGAAGCCCACGAGTTCAAAAACCTATTCGTCGCCATTCCAACTCGGCTTCACAGAAAGCACTCGATCTTTTCCTCAAATGCAGATACCTCGATGAAAAGACAGGCGGCAAGGGCGTTATCTTTGCAACTGGCACGCCCGTTGCAACACTCCATCAATTCAAAGAAACGGCGTAAATACGCCATTTCCTTAAATGCTAAATTTCACTTCAATGCCATTATCGTCACTAACATAAACGGCATCAATCATAGCCATAGCCAAATCGTGCTTTTCTTCAATAGACAGCTTGTCCCATACACTCATCGGCTTCTCCAAAGGTTTGGTATCAATCGCTTTCCGCTTACGGGCTTTTGTCTGGAGTTTCCTTTCAAGAGCTGACTTCTGTTCGTGCAGCTCATTGATCCTGTTCTGAATATAATCAAAGAGAACCGTATCAGCGTCCGCAAGTTTTTCCATGAGCTTGCGGATTTCTTCATCTATCTTGATGATCTCTGTCCTCAGCGATTCATGATCGGCATCAGGCACTTCTGCATTATGCTTTGCAATAGTAAGCTGTTCGATACGATCACGCATAGCCTGCAAAACAGCTTCTTCAACTTCTTCGGGACGGGTAGTAAGGAATTTCTTTACACAGCCTGCCTTGCGGTATGCACCATAATCCATAAGATACTTCCAACGCTTTGTTCTCGCCTTGTTGTCAGTATAAGCGATTTGAATATGATAACCGCAGTGACGGCATTTCAGCAAGCCTACGAGCCAAGAAACATTAGACGAGCCGTTGTTCGGGATACGCTTGTTATGCGATTTCTTATCCTGAACCGCAAGCCAAGTCTGAGCATCTACAATCCCTTCATGATAGCCGATCTTCACAAAGGTAACTTCTGATGTGCGGTGAATAAAAACGCCGTGAATACCGTCATAGGCTTCAATATCATCGAGAATTTCATATCCTTTGGAAACGAAGAAAGCATACACTTCTTTATCAGCTCTTACATAAAGCGGGCTTTCAAGAATACGGCTGACATGGCTGCGATCCATATTCTCTTTCGGCTCACCGTTGACTCGCGTAGTTGAGAGTGTGTAGATGTCATGTTCCTTATAATACTCAATTACATCACGCAGGGATGTGGACGGTTCTTTATACAGTTCATAAGCAATCCTGATTGATTCAGCCTGTTCAGTCGGAACGAGAACCGAACCTGTTTTTCCATTGATTGTTCTTCGCTCAGATGTGAAACCGTAATAAACCTTACCGCCCTGATAGAAGCCAGTCTCTCTCGCTCTTGTGCTGTATGCGTCAGCTACACGCGCAGCGATTGTCTCTCTCTCAAACTCAGCGAAATTGAGAAGATTGTTTCGCATCATACGCCCTTCCTTCGTTTCCGTATTAAACGGTTCTGAAAGAGAATAGACGGTCACACCATAGCGATCAAGCTCATCGGTAATGTTAAGATACTCTCTCATGTTTCTGCTGAAACGGTCATACTTCTTCACGACGATACGGCTGATAAGACCGTCACGGGCATCCTGCATCATCTGCATAAATGCTGGTCTGTGCTGAACATCTTTGCCCGATTTGCCATCGTCACAATATACCTGATATTCGCAGTTGCCTACGAACCTTATGCACTCCTCTCTTTGGGCGGAAATGGACAATGAGTTATTACCCTTATCCTTGTCGCTTACGGAACGGCGAACATAGATCGCCGTGATACCATTATTGTTCGTTGTTGTTTTTTTCATTATTATCGACCTCCGATATACTTTGCAATCGTACAGTCGATATGCGGTACTTTTAGTATAGCGCATATCGGCTGTTATTGCAAGTGGTTTTCTGAAAAAAGTATTATTCAGATGTGTGCTTTGCGAGAATATCATAGATACGGTTGATCTTCTCCTGACGGATCGTGTCAGGGACATTCTCAGGGTAGGTGACAGACACCTTAACACCAGTTCTGTTTTCGGAGATCGCTGTATCTGCCTTCTCTCTTTCTACGGCAGTTGTGTTAGTATTCGTTCTACACTATCCTTTCCGACAGCTCGTTCCATTTTCAAACTTCCTGCTGTCTGTATCCTGAAAAATCTTCCCGTATGCTTACGGGGAAATACCCTTTGACCATAAGAGCATTTTTAATCCTTCTCGCTGTTGCCGTAGAACGACATCTGTCCATCAAGCTCCTCACTTTCAGCGTAAGGATTACGGTGATCGTTTCCGTGTTTTTGGGAAACAGTATTGCTGTCCGTACTGTCGGAAGTTTTCACTCCGCAGAGTTCAAGCAGTTCCGCATCGGACATACCGCTTGCCCTCAGCTTCTGCAAAAGCAGATGCTCCGAGCTGATGATCTCATCAAGTTCACGGGGCTTGCAGTTGTATTCCTCCGCCATCGCAAGACGGGTAGCTTCTTTCAGCTTCTCCTCCAGCGATTTCTTCTTTGCAGTATCACTGGCGATACGCTTTTCCAAAACCTTGATCTTCTGGGTGAGCTGATCTCTCTTTTCTGTATAAAAGCCCATTCAAAAATCACAACCTTTCTATTTTTGTTCTAAGCAGTTTTTGAAATTCTTACTGCTATGATCTCATTATAGCGCGCACTTCTATGAAAAAACAATCCGCATTGCGCACAATCTTTTGTTCATAGTTTGTTCATAAAAGACCGGGGAATTTTCAATTTTCAAAAATCGAAATTACGCTATTTCGCAGAAAAGTGAATGTAGTCATTTTGACGGACGCTGAAAAATTGCTGTCTTGACTATTTTGGATTTTTCCAGTATGATGTTTTCAGGGATCGGCGGAGAGGCTATTGAGCAAAAGTGATACAGAGAAATATAGTCGCTGATGCTCCAATTCCTCACACGGAAGTGAGGAAAACAGCAGAGCCGACAGGCTCATATGCAAAATAGCCCCGCAGGGGCTAACACAAATCGCAAGCTCGGCATAGCTGCACTACAAATCACAGATTTGAGTACACCAATGCACCGCTTGGCAGAG
>ONBA01000073.1:0-1272 GCA_900315975.1 uncultured Ruminococcus sp. | reverse complement strand
GCAGGGGCTAACACAAATCGCAAGCTCGGCATAGCTGCACTACAAATCACAGATTTGAGTACACCAATGCACCGCTTGGCAGAGGGCTGCCGCCCCTACGACCCCGCAATTAGAAATAGAAAGGAAAACAGAAATAATGAGCAACAAAACTAAGCGAACACACAGTATTCAGGTTAGGTTAAGTGACGAGGAATACGAAGCGTTCAACCGCAAATTCACGGCAAGCGGTATGAAGTCTCGGAGCGATTTCTTCCGGCACATGATCTTCACAGGCTACATCGTGATTTTTAACGATGACAAGATGAACGAACTGCTGAAACTTGCGAGAAGCATCTCCAACAACTTCAATCAGGTGGCAGTCAGAGCCAACAGCGGCGGAAAAGTCTACCCCGAAGATATTTCCGCTTTGAGGGAGGAGGTGGATAAGCTCTGGCAACCACTAAGATTTTTTCAGTCTCAGTTGATGAGCTTGCATCACTGAAATATATCGCCAACCCCGAAAAGACGGACAACGGCAGACTGATCTTCACGCAAGGTTGCAGTGCCGATCCCGAACAGGCTCACCGTGACTTTGAAGAAATACGGGCGAACGGAACAGGCAGAAGCTCTGTCCTCGCCCAGCACTTTATCGTCAGTTTCAAGCCTGGGGAGATCACACCGGAGCGAGCATTGCAGTTCGGTCAGGAGATATGCGAGCAGTTCCTCAAAGGCGAATACCAGTATTTCATGACTTGTCACATCGACAAGGAGCATACCCACCTTCACTGCGTTTTCAATAACACCAACTGCATAGACGGCAGGACTTTTGAAACACACGAAAACCGCAGGACTACTAAGCAGGACAGGTCGTTTCAGAAGCTCATGAATATCACAGACGAGGTATGCCGTCAGCATCATTTATCCGTTATCGAACACCCCGAAATGGGCAAGGGCAAGAACCATTGGGAATGGGATATGAGCCGTCAGGGATTATCGTGGAAGGCAAAGCTGAAATTCACGATAGATCAGGTTATCAAGGTAAGCGAAAACTTTGAGGACTTCCTTGCCAAGTGCAAAGATTTCGGAGTGCTTGTTGAGTATGATCCCGACCATAAGATCGACCTGAAATTAATGCTTGCCGAGCAGAAAGAACGCAATCCGAGAGCGAAGTTCACCCGTAGCCGGACGCTGGGCTGGTATTATGAAACCGAGCAGATCAAAGGGCGTATCGCACAGTATATGGGCGGTATGATATATGTTCCGAGAATCAAAGTCAGACAAATCACTCCGAAA
>ONBA01000071.1 GCA_900315975.1 uncultured Ruminococcus sp. | reverse complement strand
GTGCTTGCTGGGTTTGAAAGCCAGCGCATATTGTGAACTTGTGTACACAATATGCAGAGCTTGCTGGGTTTGATTTTGATATTCTTCCGACCGTTCAGGGCGGATTGTTTTATTTTCATCGTTTCCGTGAAAATATTTCTGAGCGATCTCTTATAGTTGCTCAGGCGCTCATCAGAGCGTTTGGAGCTATGCGACTTGTATTTAATAATCTCGTTTCCTATGCTTGAAAGCAGTATCTCTGCGGTGTTATTTTGCTGTCAAAATAAATTCCCCATAACAATCTGTCGAACGCAAAACTCATCTGACACACCAAAGTTCATGCGCACTGCCAATAGACAAAGTAAGGCGTTGCGCGCTATAATATTATCATCGGGTATCTTCCCGAAATCGAAACGAACGGTGGTGATGATATGGCTGACATCGCAAAGAAGCTCACAAAGCTCGATGAGAAGATCGGCAAGCTGAGAGAGCGTATCAAGTCCGATACGGCTGAGTGTGAAAAGCTGAGTGAGCAGAAGGCTCTGCTGATCTATCAGTCGCTGTGCAGACAGTATAGCTGTGAGGGGCAGGCTCTCGCTGACATGATCGCAAGAGAACACGAGCAGGCGGCTATGTCCGGTGCTGATGATGAACCTGTGTCGGATAACAGCTATGCTAATGACGCTGACGAGGAAGAAATGCTCGGTCAGACTTCTTTCTTTGAGAAGAAAAATCCCTATGCGGTTTAAGATATAAAACCGACAACAAAACATTCTGTGCAGGCGTAACGAACCTGTAACATTTAGCCATTGCGTGTAGAGATAGATAATCGCAGGCGGAAAGGAGACAATTGAAAGAGACAACAACATCTGCCGTAGATAGAGAAAAGGCAGGAAAGATGTTTGAGCTGAACGAGAAGTACAAGGACTTCCCTGAGCGTGTTTCGGAATATGAGATCGACGGGAAGAAGTACATCGTTCACAGTCGTTTCGTCGGAGAGAAAAATATCGACGAAGTGATCGGCAGGCTCGCCTTTGAAAGAGCCATAAAAGAAACACTGGCGTAATTTTGTCGGCAAAGCATTGACTATACCGACATTTTGCGCTATAATAAAGCAAACGCCCGGAAAAACAGGCGTTTGAATAGAATGTCGGTATGGTACTGCTTTGATTTGAAAGGAGTTACTATGGCAAAGCAGACCATGGGACGAAATTCGTCCTACAATGCAGGGATTTACGTCCGCCTCTCGCAGGAGGATATGAGAGCCGGCGAATCCCTGTCAATAGAAAAC
Organism: uncultured Ruminococcus sp.; assembly: GCA_900315975.1. The sequence goes on along the minus strand of ONBA01000071.1, from coordinate 2,218 downwards.
CAGAAACTTATCCTCACCAAGTATGTCAAGGAACAAGGTTGGAATCTCGTCGATACCTACGTCGATGATGGTTGGAGCGGTACGGACTTCGACAGACCTGCGGTGCAGAGATTGCTGTCCGATGCTCAGTCGGGGAAGATCAATCTTATCATCTGCAAAGACCTCAGCCGTTTCGGAAGAAACTATATCGAAGTCGGCAGATATGTTGACTACATTTTTCCGAGTTATAATATCCGCTTCATCGCTCTCAACGATAATGTGGATACCGCAAGCAAGGATACCTCAGCGCTTGATATGATGCCGATCGTCAACTTGTTCAACGAGTGGCACGCCGCTTCTACTTCCAAGAAAATCAAGGCTGTCATTGAAGCCAATGCAAAGGCTGGCAAGTATCGCACGACCTGCGCTCCGTTCGGGTACACAAAAGGCGATGATCCGAATCATCTGCCTGTGATCGATCCCGATGCCGCACCTATCGTCCGCAATATCTTTGAAATGCGGGCAAGCGGCATCAGTCCGCACCACATTGCTGATAAGCTCAATGAGAACGGTGTGCCGATACCCTCTGACTACTACTATGCAAAACTCGGCAAGCCCAATCCTCGCCGTACAAGGCATATGTGGAGTCCCGAAACGGTAAGGCAAATACTTCACAATTACACCTACCTCGGACACCTTGTTCAGCTCCGCACAAGAACTGTATCCTACAAAAATCACAAGGTCATCAAAAATGACGAGGAAGACATGATCGTAGTGAAGAATACACACGAGCCTATTGTTTCTCAGGAACTTTGGGACAGAGTGCGCGAGATGGAGCAGTCGGTGTCGCAGGGCAAGAGAAACTCGGACGGCTATGTTGCTAACCTCAGCGGACTTATTTATTGTCAGGATTGCGGTAATAAGGTTCGGCTGTGTTGGAACAACACCCGTCATCAGCGTGGCGGTCCTCGTGAATTCTATCGTCACAACTTCAACTGCACATCATATCTGAAATACGGAAAACGCTATTGTCCGAGCCACTACATCAAGATGAAAGACATGGAACGTATCGTGCTTGAAGATATTTGCAGTCTCGCTCAGCTCGTTGTAGAGGACGAGGAAAAGGCAAAGGCAGAATTCCTTGCACGCAAGGCGAAGCACCACGAGGAGCAGTATTCCGTTGACACCAAGAAGCTCACCGAGGGCAAATACCGCTTGCAGGAGCTTGATACGCTTATCCCAAGCATCTATGAAGACAAAGTCCTCGGCAAGGTTTCTGAGGTCGTAGCGATGAAGCTCATAGCGAAATATGAAGCCGAGCAGAAGAAGCTGTCTGAGGAAGTTGAGGAGCTTGAAGCAAAGTTTGCTACGATCAGGCAGGACGAAGAAGATGTTGCACTGTTCATGGAGCGCCTGAGAAAATACACCGATGTACAGGAGCTTACCCGTGAGATGTGTTTGGAGCTGATTGAGTACATCACGCTTGATGCCTATGTCGAGGGGCAGCCTCGTGAGATCTACATCTACTACAAACTGCTCGATGAACCTCTGAAAGACAAGAGAAGCCTGTTTTAAGGCGATTTTACGTTATTTACCCACCATACAAAAGTGTGTTACCATTTGGCAAGAGGACTACCCTGAACCTGTACTCCCATATGTTCCAGGAGGCAAGAGCACGAAACTGCGATGCCATAACCAATGCACTGAGATTTACCCGAGAGGGGAATAGCACTAAATCTAAGTCCGCAAAAGAAGCTGAACCCGACATTGACGAAGATGAGGACGAGCTTGAAGAAGAAAATATGGGGCAGACTATGGCATAAAAATACTCCGCAGAGACAAAACTCTGCGGAGCGTCTGTTATTGTTAAATAAAACAATAAGTGGTCAATAAGTGGTTGAGAGCACTTTTTAAAAAGAACGAGCTCGCAAAATGGCTATTCTAAGCCGTTTGCGAGCCTTGCTTCTGGTGGAGGCGAGGGGAATTGAACCCCTGTCCGAAAGTCCGTTCATGCAACTTTCTACGAGCGTATTTTACCTATTATGATTCCCTGTACGAGCCGCCGATAAACGGGCTGCAGGTGCAGGTAGTCCGTATACAACCGACGGACACGGACACTTCCGTCAGTCGTTCACCGCTGATCGATGCCCAAGCGAGAGCCGCGGTACTCTCTCGGTGGACAGAAGCTGACTTAAGCAGCTACCAGTTCGCTATTTCTAGAAACTGTAATGTTATTTCT
>ONBA01000066.1 GCA_900315975.1 uncultured Ruminococcus sp. | reverse complement strand
TAGGTGCTGTCGCCCAGATAGCGGAGCTGCAGCAGACGGTTGGGACTCCAACCGATAGAAACAAGAGTACCTTCTTGTAAATCGCTACTTACCAGCTGGTTTGCCTTGAAGAAGGAACTGTTGTACTTGGTGCTTGTCTTGAGCCAATGGGTAAATTCCATGTAGTTCCGATGACCGATATATTGGGAAAGTATATCGAGGGTTACCATGCGTGGCTTGTGATTGTCGCTCACATAACCATAGAGTCGTTTGAGGGTGGATGGCGAAATAGTTCCCCTTGTTTCCTTCTCCAGATAGAGTGAAAACTCTTCGAAGTCGGTTGTCGTGGCAAGAATCTTGCCGTATTTCTGTTCTACGAGTGATTTGAGCTCTTCTATTTCGGGTGTTGTCATAATTTATCTTTTAATTATATGATTATTCAACATTTTTATTCTTCTACTATATGGGTGAATTTACCCCATATTTTATGGTTCTGATATTTCTTTTTCATGCCTGCAGGCACGTGGAGCACGCAGGTGGCGAAGAAGCCTTCTACCTTGTTGGCGAAGGCGTTTTCTTCGCAGTAAGGAATCATGGAAGCTGAAACATAAAGGTCGGTAAGCGGACTTTCGTCGAAGGCGTAGTTGCTGATTTGTTCTGTGTTGGCTCCCAGATACACTTTCGTGAGTTTCCGGCAGCCTTGGAAAACGCCTGTAGGAATCAGCTTGATGCCTGCCCCAAGATGTATTTCCTTTATCTGACTGTCCATGAAGGCGCCTTGTCCTAATGTTTTGACGTTGTCTGACAGATAAAACGCCTCGATGCTGCATTCCTTGAAGGCGTAGGCGCCAATGGAGGTAAAGGCGGAAGGAAGGGTGTATTTGCCCTTCTTGCCCATCGGAAACCAGACGATTCTGTTGCCCTCTGCATTCAGCAGCACGCCGTCCTGACTCTTGTAGTAAGCGTTGGCAGGCGAAACCATAAGGGCTTCGAGCGCCGTGCATCCGCTGGAAGGGAGAATGCTGCCTGCTGAGGCTGGAATCTCTATCTCGCGGAGCGAAGTGCAATCGGCAAATGCATCTTTCTCTATGGTGGTTGCATCGGCAGGAAGAACTACGTGGGTGAGTTTTTCGCAACCGGCAAATGTGCCTTGCACAATCTGGTTTTCTGCAGCTTCGTGATGATAAGGACCTACCATTCCGCCTGCTGCGAGGTGAACATCGGTAAGGTCTATATCCGATAGCTTGCCGGGGGTAACTGCGTTATCGTTGTCGCGCCCCATCATCAATCTCATGCAGCTGAGGTCTTCGCCGTTCAGGGTTCCGGCTATGGTCAGCTGGGTGTATTCGTAAAGATGATTGCCCATCAGCTGGGTCAGTTCACCTGTTTCGTTTAACGTAATGGCGTCGCTCGTATCATATTTGATGGCGGTTCCTATGGTTTCTCCTACCCTATTCCGGGCGAAAGGCTGGAATTCGTAGTGGGCATTCCGCTCCAGATTTCCGATGCGCAACTTGATTTTTCCCTTCTTTCCGTCAAAGTTTTCTACGATGCATTTCTGCTTGTTCTCCGGATCGCCGGTCAGATAAACGTAGCATCCGGTTTCGGTCATCGGCTCGCCACCATCATCGGTTATTTCGTAGCTTACGAATGCGCTCATCGGTCCGTGACTCAAGAGTGTAGCCGACGATAGTTTCGGACTTATAAAAAATTCATTCGAGAAAATGCTCGGTGCGCCAAGATTTGAGCCTGAACAGTTAAAACGCACGGTAAGACCGCTTGCAGAATTTTATGGGGCACTTTATATTTCTCTCGATATAAATCTAAAAACAAACAACAGGCAGATCTATTATATCTATGGAAATAACACAGACGATATAAGCGGTGCACAGCTGATAACCTATGAAGGCAGGCACAGTGCGGGCGGCAGACTTACTGTTACTTGGGCAAGCGCCAGGACTTTGGGTGATAAAGAAAAGGACGATATCGGTTTTCTTTGCAAACTCATCTGCGTAGTATCCGAAAAGCTGCGTCTTGAATCTATTGCCAACAATTACTATTATATGGACACTACCACGACTGTAAGCAACATAAACGGTCTGGCAAGGTTCGTTAATAACCTTATAAAACGTGATACCTTTTCAAGATATGACTGTGCATTTTTCAATATAATCGGCTTCAATTACGTTAACAAGAAGGTCGGTTTCAAAGCAGGCACAAAGGTAATGAAGCAGTATGCTTTAAAGCTAAGAGATATACTTGATAAGGATGAATTTGTCGCAAGACCCGGCGGTGATAATTTCATGCTGGTCTTCAAGAAGGAGAACCTGTCCCGTGTACTCAAAGCTTCTGAAAGCATAGTGGTAAGGTCGAGAGTCAATTCTGCCACGATACGTTTTGATCTTTCGGCTAGAGTAGGCTTGTATCATGTTACTGATAATGATAAGACTTTCGATAAGGTCTTGAGTTCCCTTTCAAACTGCATAAACTATGCTAAAAATTATTCCAAGACTCATGTGGTACATTTTACCAACGAGATAGAGCACAAGGTCATCGAGCATAAGGAGTTCTGCCAGAAATTCCGAGCTGCCATCGACCGTGAGGAGTTCTTTGTGGTATATCAGCCAAAGGTCTATACCAAGGATGATACCATTTACGGCGGCGAGGCTCTTGTCAGGTGGAACTGTGACGGAAAGATCATCTACCCCGGTGAATTCGTCGAGATCTTTGAGAAAGAGCATCTTATCTCCGAGCTTGATTTCTACGTGCTGGAACACACCTGTCGTGATATACGCAAATGGATCGACGCAGGGCTGGAGCCTGTAAAGCTGTCGGTCAATTTCTCGAATGACCATCTTGGTGACGAGATGCTGTTAGATAAGATATCGGAAATAGTCGATCACTACGGTATCGACCACAGTCTGATCGAAATAGAAATGACGGAAACTGTTGATGTGAACGAGATAAATCAGTTGCTCGGCTATGTTGAAGGTCTCCATTCCCGTGGATTTACGGTGGCTATAGACGATTTTGGCATTGGTTATTCTTCGCTGCTCATGCTGCATTCTATCTCGGTCGATGTATTGAAGATAGACAAGGCTTTTGTAGATGAGGGCACAGATGACCGCAACAAGCGTGAGAATATAATCCTAAAACACATCATAAACATGGCAGATGAACTGGGTGTAGAGATAGTTGCCGAGGGCGTTGAAACAGGTGATCAGCGGCAAAATCTGACTGATATGAACTGTCACAGGATTCAGGGATATATTTATGACAAGCCTTTGAGTGCCGATGAATTCAGTCAAAGACTTGCCGCAAGAAATTACTGATAGAATCCTTAAATAAATCAAATCGGAACGATCTTCAAAGGTCGTTCCGATTTTTTTGATCTTCTATAGTAATATCCACCAGATCATCAATGGGTATGCGCAGCCCGTCTGTCATCACAAGTTCACGGCAGTAATGATCTATTATCCTGACCGAACCTGCTGCATGCTCATAGCTGCCGCCTTTTTTTCTTTTATCCGGCAGAAAATATGTGATGTTCAGTTCATCGCTGTAAGGCAGGCTTTCTTCGAGTTTAACGAGCTTTATGTTCAGCTGCGTCTGTTCATCCTCGGTAAGTTCCCGCCTGCTTTCCGTAAATCGTGCACTTTCGGCGACAGCATCCTCAAAACCTGTAAGTGCTGCAAACGGTGAGAATTGCGCTGCCCTGTCATGTATCGACATAGCAGGATACTCATCATAAACAGGTCGTGAGGCGTTTATCATATCACAATATCCGAATACCATTGCACTTTCCTCCTATCATGCCCTGTGTCCGCCGATAGTGCTGTTGCGTTCACGGGCTGTGCCGCCTTCAAGGAAGTTTACACCTTTCAGCACCGCATTTTTGCCATATCTTTGACGCAGCTTTATCATGGCACGCTGAAGCTCCATCTCACGCTGCTCCCTCTCGTCACGTTCCGCAAGTCTGCTCTCTGTGTTATCCGAAAACAAGCTCAGCTGTTCAAAGCGTTCGCAGTCAGGGATATCCTCTTCTCGGATAACATTACAGGCAGCTATCGTCAGTCTTCGTGAATACAAGGATTTATCCACGATCCGCTCGTAAAGTTCCGACAGAGCATGGGTTATGGTGGATGCACAGGCAGTATGCTTAGCCAGATTTACTGTACCATGAGCGTGCTTTGGCACTGCCCTGCCGTAATGATCTTTAGTGACCTCACCTTTATAACTGCTGTTTACACAGGATATATCATATCCAACGGTCAGAGTAAGTGTCGCTGTGACAAGTCCTTTTTCCG
>ONBA01000063.1 GCA_900315975.1 uncultured Ruminococcus sp. | reverse complement strand
GACGGTGTTCTTAACATCTGCGTTCCGAAGGCAGAGCCAAAGAAGCTGGAAAATCACAAGTATATTGCCATTGAGGGATAATACCTCGCTAAGTTCATACCCCCAAATAATACTCCCCGGAGCTGCTCATATGAGCAGTTCCGGGGAGTTTTTACACTTTAGTGCAGTTTTTGTGCTTATCGGCCTTCTTCACGATGTTATATCTGTCACCGCAGTAACAAAGCTAAAAATATTCCTGCTATATTACCAAAGGATATTGACGTCAAAATTATAAGTGTAGGCTTAGTACGAGTGTTCTATATAAATTTGATGTAACCTCATAAGCTGCCGTCGTTTCGGTTATCTGACAATTTAATACCGCTCTGTATCTCCACAACTCGTTCCTCGGTAATACAGCACTTTTCGGCAAAAAGCTCAAACTTTCATACCATTCAGAGCCTTAACAAATTCAGGCGAATTATGGTCAACGATCTCGCTGTGACCGAGGTCAAGCTCTGTGATCTTCTGCATATCCTCATCGGAAAGTGTGAAGTCCCAGATGTCGATATTCTGCTCCATACGCTCTACATGAACAGACTTCGGCAGAATTGAAACTCCACGCTGTGTGTTCCATTTCAGGGCGATCTGAGCCGCAGTCTTGCCGTATTTTGCCCCTATCTCGGAGAGAACAGGGTGAGAGAAGATGCCGTGTTTGCCCTCAGCAAGCGGTCCCCAAGCCTGCGGTGCAACGCCGTATTCCTTCATTGTCGCAAGGGCGTTTTCCTGCTGGAAGAACGGGTGCAACTCTACCTTATTGACCGCAGGAATGATCTCCACATTCTCGCAGAGATTTGCAAGGGTTGCAGGATAGAAATTGGAAACTCCGATTGCCTTGCGATCTCCTCAGCGACTTTTTTTGCTGTGCCGTATACCGAGAAGTAAAGTACCAGTTTCTTGCTCATGTGGGATACCTCCTTATGTGTTTCTGTATCACTATTATAACATGACCGGGACCGTTTGTGAAGTTCCGATCAGTTATTACCTGTAAACCTTTGGGTTATTACTTCTTCACGATTTTCGCTCCGCCGAACACATCAGACATTTCCATTTTATCCAGTGCTTTGTCAATCTCAGCGATCTCCTGTGCGGTCAGCACCACATCGGCAGCACCGAGGTTTTCTGTCAGGCGACCGAGCTTTCTTGTTCCGGGGATCGGCACGATATAGGGCTTTTTGCAAATCAGCCACGCAAGGGATATTTGTGCTGAAGTAGCATTTTTATCTTCTGCATATCGCTGTATCAGTGAGAATAAAGCTCTGTTTTTCTCATAAGAATCCGCCTGAAACTGCGGCATCGCTTTGCGGTAATCACCCTGCTCGCTGAATGTGCTGTTCTGCGAATATGCACCCGACAGCAGACCGTTTGCAAGAGGTGAAAATGCCACAAAACCGATCTGCAATTCCTCCAGTACGGGGAAAAGTGCTTCATAACCCCGGTACATCATATGATAGCGGTTCTGAATTGCCGTCACGGGGCAGACCGCATTGGCACGGCGGATAATTCCCTCATTCACCTCGGACAGTCCCCAATGGGTGATCTTGCCCTCTCGGATCAGGTCAGCCATGACACCTGCGACCTCCTCCACAGGCACATCGGGATCTTGCCTGTGCTGATAATAGAGGTCGATATGATCGGTCTGCAAACGGCGCAGACTTCCTTCAATGGATTTTCTGATACTTTCGGGGCGGGAATCGGGTATCACAGGCTTGTTGACGGTCGGTGCAGACACATCGAACTTCACTCCGAATTTTGTTGCAAGCACTATCTTGCTGCGGTACGGCTTCAATATCTCACCGAGCATTTCCTCATTGTGGTGCGGACAGTCGGGTTCTCCGTAGACCTCCGCTGTGTCGAAGAACGTGCAGCCGTTTGCAATAGCCGTTTCGATGAGCTTTTTCGCTTCATCGGGCGTACACTGGTTGCCGTAAGCGTGGCTCATTCCCATACAGCCAAGACCAACTGCGCTGACTTCCAGATCTTTACCGATGATTCTTTTTTGCATAACGCTCCCTCTCTTCCTGTATTTTAGGTCAATTCGTGTTTTTCTGCCCAAGCGGTCACATCGTCCTCAGCGGTCGTGACTCTGTTCGCAGCGACCGTGAAGCCGTCATCAATGATCGTCGCATCATGTTCAAGCTCACGAATAGTTCTCGGTGAACCTGTCAGTCCGCTGCCTGCATGAGTGGAGCAAGGAATGATCGTCTTTCCTGCGAGATCGTATTCGTTAAAGAAGCTGTAAACTGCCTGCGGCATGGTATACCACCAATCCGGAAACACCACAATGATCGTGCTGTACTGATCGAGGTTCTCAATATGAGAGGTAAGTGCCGGCAGAACATTGTTGTCCTGCTCGTCCTTTGCATAATCCGCAAGATTGTTATATTCCAGCGGATAATTGACCTCCGTGCGGATTGAAAACATATCGGAGCGAGTATGGTTGTGGATCATATTCGCAAGTACTTCCGCAGCGCCCATATTCTCACCGTTCAATGTGGTCAGAGTCGCAGAGGAAATTGCATCAACACCGCTGTTTTCCGCTGGGGTGAAGTAGGCAATGAGAATATCATTTTTCTGCTCCTGTTTTGAAAGGTCAAGTCCTGTCGCCCATGACTGCACTGATTCCTTTGTGGAACTGCTTGTAAACCGCATACCTTCAAGCCAGTTGCCTGTGCCTGCCATTTCTGCAAGGAGCGTTCCGCTGTCACCAAGCGGAGAGGACATGGAAGTGCAGAACGGAATGACGTTCTTGCCTGTGAAATCATTTTCCTTCACGAAATCGTCCACAACCCACGCTGCTTCACGCCACCAGATCGGATAGCCGATGAACACATTGTCATAGCTTTCCCAATCGGGGACATCAACGGAAACAAGCTCCGTGTGGCGGTTCTCGTCATTATGCTCCATGACCACACGGCTGGTCAGATCTGTCCAGTCCAGGTCGGCATCAGAATAGGGCTGGACGGGTTTGATCACGAACGTGTCAGCGTTCATCGCTTCAACGATATAGTCTGCGATCTTTTCCGTTGTGCCGCTTGCAGAGTAATAAACCACAAGCGTATTTGAGTCTGCTGTATCCATACTCTCAGCAACTTCCTGTCTCATAAGGCAGAGGTCAAAAGCGTCCCATCGACCGTCATTGTTCATATCATAAGGCTTTCCTGTCAGATTCTCAGTTGTCGGTTTTGCAAGCAGGAAGTCCTGCAAATTGCGGGCATCTTGAATGGTGTAAGTATACTCGCTCGTATCTGCCTGTGCCGAACTATAAAGGGACATTGTTCCGCCTGATACAGCGGCGGCAGCAAGCAGAGCAACTGTGGTTAATAAACGTTTCATAGGAAACCCTCCTTGTTTTTATCTGTTGTATTCATTATAACAAAACCGGAACCTCCTGTGAAGTTCCGATTCGTTATCACCTATAAACCTTTGGGTTATTACTCAATGTGAGAACAGCCAGCCCATAATGCTTTCATCTTCCACAAAAGCCATTCCTCCGCCGTGCTGATCTCTGAAACCTCGTTCCGTGAAATAGTCCTGTTCCTTCACATCAAGGACGAGCAGTTTTTTGATCTCATCGGCAGAAAGCCCCTGCGCCTCATACAGAGCATACAGATCGCTGTACGCCTGTTTCAGATAGCCTGAACCGTAATAACTGTCGTCCTCACCGATCACCATATATACGGGAGTATGGGCATTTGCGAGGACTTCCAGATCACCGTCCCATTTGGAGCTTGTCATCAGATAGGCACTGAACAGCTCAGGGCATTTGCCCATGACGATCGAGCCTGTTTCACCGCCGCCCGAAAAGCCGTGTAGATACACTTTCTTCCGGTCGATGTTGTAATGTTCCAGAAAATACTCCGTCAGCTCTATCGCCATATTTGCCGATGTTTCGCCCCAATCGTCAAGCTGTGTGGAGAGAATGATCATCTTGTCATTGTAATTCCTTGCTTCAAAGGGATAGCTTTCACCGAGGTTCGCACCCACGCCCTGAAAGTACAGCCCCTCCCAACCGGGGAGCGTCACGAACAGTGCATAGGGTTCAGAACCGTCATAGCTTTCGGGGATATAGCTTGAAAAATGGATCTCGCCCTGCGTATCGGAATGCAGCACATTATCCACAATAAAGCCGTCTTTTTCCTGTGTGCCGAATTCAATGCTTCCATTCAAAAGTTCACGTTTCATCAGGCAGAGATCAAACACATCCCATCGTTCATCATGGTTCAGGTCGTAGTCATTGCCGTGTGCGTTTTTTGCCTTGGTCAGCAGCCAGTTCTGCAAATTGGCAGGCTCACGTTTGGTAGGAATATCGCCCGAAAACTGCTCCTACCAGAAATTCACAGCATCGTATATACAGCCCTCTGCCACCGTTCCCGTGCCGAGTCCGAAGCCGTGCGGAAGTCCCTCATAGGCATGGAACTCCGTGGGGATACCGTAGCTTTCAAGAGTTTTCAGGCGGCTCTGCATCGTTTTCCAATTTGCGATACCGTCACTCGTCCCACACATACATAAGTCGGAGCGTCCGCCTTTGAAGTGTAGGTATAGCCCGTGTACTGCATGATGACCGCACCTGCCTGTCCGATGTCGGTACGACCTGTGAGCTGTTTCAGATAGTCCACATTGCCGAGCGTTGCCGCCATTCTTGCACCTGCCGAGCCGCCCCATAAAGAATAATCATCTGGATTGACTTTCAGTGTGTCGGCATTATCATGGATAAACTCAATCACCCTCGCAAGGTCATCATAGGGCGCATCGGGACGGTAGATCAGCGCAAAGGCGTTATATCCCATTTTCGACAATTCCAGAGCGTGGGGAAAGCTGTCGTGCATCGCCCCCACATAGGCAAATCCGCCGCCTGCATTGCACACAGCAAATTTCGCATTGTTCTCACCCTTGAAGAAGAAAAGTCCCGTGTCACGCAGACTGCTATCCGCCTGCATTTCGTCCTCGGTGTAGATGTTATAAAATACCTGCTGACCACTTTCTGCGGCGTTTTTCAGGTAATTGACGATCTCCACAGTTTTTTCGGGCTTGATGTAGTTGTACCATGTGTAGGTGCTGCTTGAACTCACGTCTTTCAGTGTCATATCATCGGAAACAGTCCTGTCCACAGGAAAAAGAAGTCTGCCGAAATCACCGAAAACTGCATTTGCTTTGACCTCTGCAACCGTTGAATTTTCAGTAAAATCATCTGTCTGCACGGTATCACCTCCGAAGAACAGCGGCAGAGCGTTGTACATGAACTCACGGCAGGAAATGTGGTCGTGCTGACCGCCCTCACGTTGATAGAAAACGTAGTGGTCGGGCGTGAAAATATCGCTGCGGGAGAGCATTTCCTCTGCCATGTCAATGGACTGTGACTTCACCGTGTCATTCGTGCCGACACCGTGATAGATGAAATTTCCACGCTCGTCAAGGTCGTTATCCTCCACAAGCTGCTGAATGAAGTCCACGTTTTTCTCGATCTGAAAATCTCCATAACCGCCGTAATACCAGCACGAACCGCTCATGGGCAGGAAGTAGCGGATATAGTCGGAATCATAGCAGAATTGCAGCCACGTTGTCACCGAGCCGAGG
>ONBA01000027.1 GCA_900315975.1 uncultured Ruminococcus sp. | reverse complement strand
TTTTTTCTTGCATTGTTCAATTTTCAAGATGCTGTTTTCGCTTGTCCTTGTCGGACAGCTTTAATATTATATCACATCTTCTCGTTTTTGTCAAGTACTTTTTTCAAGTTTTTTCAAAAACTTTTTTCGATGTGCGCCGCTCTCTTAAGCAGCTTTAATATTATATCACTTATCGCTCCGTTTGTCAAGTGCTTTTTCGGAATTTTTTTCTTTCCCAAGTTCTCTTCCGCTTCGCTCTTGTCTCTCGTGCGACAGCTTTATTATTATATCATCCATTTTCACTTTTGTCAACCAAAAGAATAGTAACAAACCGCTTGCTCTTTTGTATATTTTGCTACAGCATTAAAAACCTTATTGCAAAAGCCACTCCCATGAGTGCAAGCAGACCGCTTCCGACAGTCCTTGTACGAAGTTCTTTAACAGCTCTGAAAACTTCAGGATTCCCCTTCTTATAAGTCAGCAGAATCTTTTCGCCGTTCTCCAATGCTCTGCTGTAGCCCATCTTATCCTCGCGTATAAGCTCGTCTGTGCCAGCCTTATACCTCACAGTATGCCTGTACCTATTCTTATCGTCCTGACGCGACGAGACCACTTCTCCGAGCGTTTCTGAGCCTGTGAGCATAAAAATTAGACCGCTTATAAACACAAACAGTCCGACAAGTCCCACAGCGACACCTATCACACCAATGATTATTTCTTCCATTTTATCACCTCGGCTTTATTTTAGCATCTCTCCGACATTATGTCAACAAAAATTATGCCATTAATTTTACCATTACAGCCTTCTGAGCGTGGAGACGGTTTTCAGCTTCCTCGAAAATCTCCTTAGCGTGAGCCTCGAATACCTTCTCAGTTATTTCCTCCTCGCGGTGAGCGGGCAGGCAGTGGAGCACCATAGCATCGTCCTTAGCAACAGCCATAAGGTCGTCATTTATCTGATAGCCGGCGAAAGCCTTCTTACGCTTTTCAGCTTCGCCCTCCTGACCCATTGAAGCCCATACGTCAGTGATAAGTACATCAGCGTCCTTAGCGGCAGTTTTGGGGTCATTGACCATTTCAAACTTGTCACCGTATCCAGCCGCAAAGTCGAGAATCTCCTTCGGAGGCTGATAGTCATCAGGGCAAGCGATAGAAACGCTCATACCAACCTTGAGACCGCCGACAATGAGGGAGTTAGCCATGTTATTACCATCGCCGATAAAGCACATTTTAAGACCGGCGAGACTGCCCTTGAATTCACGGATAGTCATAAGGTCAGCGAGTACCTGACAGGGGTGGCAGAAGTCAGTAAGACCGTTTATTATCGGGATACTGCCGTATTCAGCGAGGTCCTCTACCTCTTTCTGTTCAAAAGTACGGATCATGATACCGCTGAGGTAGCGTGAAAGAACTCTTGCAGTATCCTGAACAGGCTCTCCGCGGCCTATCTGGAGGTCGTTAGACGAGAGGAAGAGCGGATAGCCGCCGAGCTGATACATACCTGTTTCAAAAGAAACTCTTGTACGTGTCGAAGCCTTCTGGAATATCATACCGAGTGTCTTACCTTTGAGGTGCGGATGCGGAATATTATGTTTCAGCTCATACTTAAGCTGATCAGCGAGGTCGAGTATTTCAGTGATTTCTTCTGTGCTCAGGTCGAGCATTTTGAGTAAGTGTTTCATATTTATGTCCTTTCGATTATTTTCCCTTATTCATATCGCCGAATGTAATATCTACCGCTACGGCGAAGAGCGGTATAAAGTCGTCGAAGATCTTATCCTCTATTTTCATTTCGTACTGTAAGTCACCTGAAACGGTAATAAGAACGCTCAGATTGCCGACATCTTTGTCACCTCTGAGAATAGTGAACTCCTTATGGTCTTTACTTGCAAGAACAAAATCCACAGGCTGTCCCGCCGTATCTTTTCCGCTGATTTGGATAGACGGATCGAGAAACAGCGACTTGACAGATAAACGTATGATCGGGATATCATTATTGCTTATGATAAAGGTAGGTTTCTTATCTTCAACAATTTTAGTGAACGTATACAGTTGATATTTACTTGCATCAAGGAGGAGGAATTTACTCATACCTATTCCTTTTTTCTTGATAGTATAGAGAAGTCTTGAATGTTTTTTATCTTCAACAGTGTAATTATGCCCTTTTACAGAGACCATAAGCTCCATTCTCATTCCTCCAGTATCTCCAAAAGCTTGTCGAGGCCCGCATCGATCTCATCGTATTCGATGGTCAGCGGCGGCAAGAGTCTGACCTTATCTTTTGCCGTAAGGACGAGGAGTCCTTTATCAAGAGAAGCCTTCGCGACATCAGCCGCTTTCTTGGTCTTTAGTTTTATACCTATCATGAGTCCGAGACCGCTTACGCCCTCGACCTCACTGCATTTTTCAAGTTTATTTTTAAAATACTCAGCTTTTTCGCAAACGCTTTTAAGGAAGCCATCGCTGTTTATTCTGTCGAGAACTGCGAGACCGCCAGCACAAGCGATAGGATTTCCTCCGAATGTTGAACCGTGAGTACCCGGAGTGAACACATCTCTCAGCTTTTCTCCTACGAGACAAGCACCCATAGGAACACCACCCGCGATGCCTTTAGCAAGAGTAGTAACATCGGCTTTTTTACCGAACCAGTCGCCGGCGAGGAACTTACCTGTTCTGCCGACACCGGTCTGCACCTCATCTGCGATAACAAGAACGTCCTTAGCGGCACAAAGCTCAAAAACAGCGTCCACGAAATCCTTATCGAGAGCATTTACACCACCCTCGCCCTGAACGTATTCAAGCATTACCGCGCAGACTGTATCATCGAGTTTATCCTTAAGGTCAGCGATATCATTAGCCTTAACGTACACGAATCCCTCAAGGAACGGGAAGAAGTAGTTATGGAAAACGTCCTGACCCGTAGCAGAGAGAGTAGCCATAGTTCTGCCATGGAAAGAATTGACGAGGGTGATAATAGTATGTCTGCCCTTGCCGTACTTATCGAAGCTGTATTTTCTTGCTATTTTTATAGCACACTCGTTAGCTTCCGCGCCGCTGTTTCCGAAGAAGACCCTGTCGTATCCGGCTGTTTCGCAGAGCTTTTCAGCGAATTCAGCCTGAACAGCGGTGTAGTAGTAATTGGAGTTATGCTGTAGAGTTCTGACCTGAGCGCAAACTGCATCTGCCCATTTCTCGTCGCAGTAGCCGAGGCTGTTAGTACCGATGCCGCTTCCGAAGTCGATATATTCCTTACCGTCCTCATCTTTACAGCGTCTGCCCGCACCCTGTTCCATAACGAGTGGGTATCTGCCGTACGACTGCATAACGTGTTTATTGAATTTTTCTATAGTCTTTTCACTGCTCATAGCCAGTCTCCTTCCTTCACATGATATATGCGCACGGCGATCGTTAAAAAAATCTCATAGTATCAGGGGATAGTCATGCTATCCTACTCTGATATAATTATACCGCCAAAATGTATATAAAATCAATGTGAATACGTGTTTTTTTACGTAAATTTTTCGTATACAAGTAAATAGTGTTAATTAAGTGAACTGTGTACCGATTCCTTCATTTGAGAGTATCTCAATAAGGATAGAGTGCGGAACTCTGCCGTCGATGATAACAGTCTTGTTTACACCGCGTCTGACAGCCTCAACACAGCAGTCAATTTTCGGTATCATGCCGCCTGAAATGATTCCCTGCATTTTGAGGTAAGGAACTTCGCTGACATTTACGGCAGGGATAAGTGTAGACGGGTCGTCCTTATCGCGGAGAAGACCCGCTATATCGGTCATGAGAATGAGGTTTTCAGCACCGAGCTCAGCCGCGATACGAGCCGCAGCAGTATCGGCATTGATATTATATGTATTACCGTCCTTGTCTGTTGCAACGGTAGCAATAACGGGGATATTGCCGTTATCGAGAGCATCGAGGATAGGCTTGGTGTTGACCTTGGTTATCTCGCCTACCCAGCCGAGGTCCTGACCGTCGTCAGTAGTTTTTTTCTCAGCCATGAGCATTTCTCCGTCGATACCGCAAAGACCCACAGCACTGCCCTTATGCTGAGCGAGGAGCTGAACGAGTTCCTTGTTCACCTTACCCGAGAGCACCATTTTAACAACATCAACAGTAGCCTCATCGGTATAGCGCAGACCGTTTATGAACTTGCTTTCTATATTGAGCTTTTTGAGCATATCGCTTATCTCAGGACCGCCGCCGTGAACGAGAACTACCTTGATACCAACGAGGTGAAGTAGAACGATATCAGTCATAACAGCGTCCTTGAGCTCCTTGTTAGTCATAGCATTTCCGCCGTATTTAACAACGACTATCTTGTTGCTGTATTTCTGAATATAAGGCAGAGCGTCAATGAGTATCTGCGATTTATCCTGATTAGAGATTTTTTCCATTTAAAATCACTCCTGTAAATAATGTAATCCTCAATAACCGCCTTATGGCGGCTATCTGCCGCCGTAAGGAAGAACACCCAAAAGAGTTTTTTGCATTAACTGCGGTAATCGCCGTTTATCTTAACGTAATCGTAAGTAAGGTCACAGCCCCAGCAAACAGCGGTAGCCGAACCTTCGCCGAGAGAAACGATTATCTGTATCTCGTCCTCAGCGAGAACCTTTTTCGCGAGTTCCTCATCGAACTCCGTAACACAGCCCTGTCTGCCGAGGACAATGCTTCCGCCCTTTGATGACATATCGACATCTACCTTGCTGATATCGAAGTCAGCATCGGAATAGCCCACAGCGCAGTAGATACGTCCTGCATTAGCGTCCTCGCCGAAAATCATAGATTTGAGCAGACTTGAACATATAACGGACTTAGCAACAGTTTCGGCAGTTTTCTCATCAGCCGCACCTGTAACAGCGCACTCAATAAGTTTAGTAGCACCTTCGCCGTCCTTAGCCATCATGCGGGCGAGGTTGAGCATAATATTGTAGAGAGCGTTTGAGAAAGCCTCAAAATCGGCATCTTCGGTAGTTACCGTCTTATTTCCGGCAGTACCTGAAGCCATAACGCATACCATATCATTAGTAGAAGTATCGCCGTCAACGCTTGCACGGTTGAGAGTGACCTTAACGTTGTCACTGAGTGCACGCTGAAGCATTTCAGCGGAGATATCCGCATCAGTAGTAATAAAAGTGAGGGTAGTAGCCATATTCGGGTGAATCATGCCGCTTCCCTTGAGCATACCGCCCATAACGCAGGTCTTGCCGCCGAGCTCAAACTCAACAGAGACCTCTTTAGGCTGAGTATCAGTAGTCATGATAGCTTCGAGGGCACTCTTGTTTCCGCCGTAGCTTAAACCCTCAACGAGCGGCTTAATGCCGTTTGCGATAGGTTCGATAGGGAGCACCTGACCGATAACACCTGTAGAAGCGACAATAACGTCGTTCTCACTGATACCGAGAGCGTCAGCGGCGAGCTGAGCCATTTTAGTAGCCTTTTCGTAGCCATCGGGATTGCAGGTATTAGCGTTTACGGAGTTGACGATAACAGCTCTTGCCTTGCCGTCAGCGAGGTGTTCCTTAGTAACAAGGATAGGAGCACCCTTGACCTTGTTAGTAGTGTAAACAGCGGCAGCAGTGCAGTCCTTGTCTGCAACTATCATAGCGAGGTCGTTTTTCTTTTTAGCAGCAGGGAGTGCATTATTAGCAGCCGCATTAGCCTCAGCCATATCACCGAGGGGCTTATGAGCGAGACCGCACTGAACACCGTTTGCCTTAAAGCCTCTTGCGGCGCAGACACCGCCGTAGACGAATTTAACGTTACCGATTTTTTTGAGTTCCATGTCAATTACTCCTTTATCTGAGCTTGAAATCATATTTGATAGTAGATTTATCATGTGAAGGGTCAACAGCGACAACACCGTCGCCGAAATCTCCGTATTCGCATTCAATTGTGAGTACATTTTCCGTATCATTCACAGAATAAGCGTAAAGGTCTTTTTCGACGCATTTATTCGAGAAATATGTTTCGTCGATGCGACCGAGCTTCATAGCAATACGTCCATAGAGTATATGAGCGTCGATGAAGGTATTATCCTTACCGGTAGTGCCGTTTTTCTCGGTATACTCGGTCAGCAGGGCATTTCTTCCGCTCATGACGAGCATATCGGCAGTTCTTGTATGTCTGATATCCCTGACACCGCCGTACACAGCGGCAGCAAGAGCGATAACCGCAGCAGCAGCGGCGAGAGTACCGTGGTAGCTCACCTTTCCGCCGTTTCTTTTAAGCAGGTCGCCTGTCCTGAGAAGGAATACGAAAGCAATAACCGCGAATGCGAGAGTGTAGGGGCTGAAAACATATCCGAAGAGGAAAAGTCCGCCGTCTACCAGTAAAAGGTACAGAAAGAACACAAGCGCCATAACTGCGAGGGTAAGGCAGGTAAAATAAAGCACCGTTGAGAGCTTAGTACCGCCCTTAGCTTTTCCGTTTTCAGCCATTTTATCACCTCTTATCAGTTTCAGACAAGACCTGTAGTCTCGTCAATGCCCATCATGATGTTAAGGCACTGAACAGCCGCACCGCTTGCACCTTTTCCGAGATTATCGAGACGTGAGCAGAGGAGTATCTGCTCATCGCTTCCGAAGACGAATATCTGCATTTTATTCAGACCGCTGAGAGTATTTGAAGCGAGGAAGAAGCTTTTCTGCTCGTCCTCAGACATAAGCGGCATAACCTCGACCATTTTAGCGTCAGCGTAATGCTTAGCGAACATATCATGCACCTCTGCGGGGGTGTATTTCTTAGGAAGAGTTCTTGTCTGAATCGGAACACTTACGACCATTCCGCTGAAATAATCGCATACCATAGGATTGAACATAGGCTTGTATGCAAGACCCGATACAGCCTGCATCTCGGGGAGGTGCTTATGAGCCTGTGAGAGTGCGTACTGACGGGGACTGTTGAACTCGAAAGGCTTGTCCTCGCCCTCATAAACGGCGATAGCCTTTTTGCCTGCTCCGCTGTAGCCGGAAGTAGCGTAAGCGAAAACGGGGTAATCAGCGGGAATGATACCATTGCTGACGAGGGGATAAACTATCGAGTTGAAGCCGCTTGCATAGCATCCGGGAACAGCAACTCTGTTTGAAGACTGAATCTTCTCACGGTGAGCGGGAGAAAGCTCAGGGAAGCCGTAAGCCCAGTCGGGATTAGTTCTGTGAGCGGTAGAAGCGTCGATGATACGAACATGGTCGTTATCCTTATCGATGAATGAGACAGCCTCACGCGAAGCCGCATCGGGCAGACAGAGGAAAACATAGTCCGCACTGTTTATGAGACGAGCTCTTTCCGCGGGGTCTTTTCTGAGTTCCTCGCTGATTTTGATAATTTCGATATCGTTTCTACCCTCGAAACGTTCCTGTATTTTCAGTCCGGTAGTACCTTCCTGACCGTCTATATAAACTTTTACAGACATAATAAAACCTCCTGATAATGTCATTCCTCGTCATCATTGACGATACCGCGGCGCTTATTGACCTTGCGCTCGTATTTTTCAGTTTTAGGGTCACGCCGTCCGGACTCGTCCTCCATGAGCGAGTGCCACACGCTTATAATAAGCGTAACAACGACGATACCTGCCATCCAGGCAATATGTCCCCAAGCAGGGACAGCGAGCCACAGTCCCATAACGACCTCACCGGCTATCCAAAGGATACCCATAAAAAGAGTGAGACCGAAAGTAAAAAACAGGTCTTTTTTCTTCATGAGAGAGAGCCGAGCTTTTTCTCAGCGAGAGCAATCTGTTTAGTTACCTCATCGGGCGAGGGACCGCCCTCTGACTTTCTCTCACGGACGCAGGTTTCAAGGCTTATAGCGTCATAAACGTCCTCATCGAAGAGGTCAGTCATAGCCTTGTAGTCATCGAGGGGGAGAGTTTTGAGAGTAACGCCCTTTTCGATGCACTGAGCAACGAGAGTACCTGTTATCTTGTAAGCGTCGCGGAAGGGCATACCCTTCTTAACGAGGTAATCGGCACAGTCAGTAGCATTTATGAAACCGCGGGCGGCGGCATTTCTCATATTTTCCTTGATAACGCGCATAGTAGCGAGCATGGGGGTGAAGGTCTTGACGCAGAGCTTAACATTGTCGAGAGCATCGAAGATAGCCTCCTTGTCCTCCTGCATATCCTTGTTATACGCGAGCGGCAGACCCTTCATCATAGTGAGCAGAGTAACGAGGTCGCCGTTGACTCTGCCGGTCTTACCGCGGATAAGCTCCGTAACATCGGGATTTTTCTTCTGCGGCATGATAGAAGAACCTGTAGCAAAAGCGTCATCGAGTTCGATGAACTTGAACTCCCATGAGCACCAGAGGATAATTTCCTCAGAGAAGCGTGAAAGGTGGGTCATAAGGAGTGAGAATGCACAGCATATCTCGACGCAGTAATCGCGGTCGGAGACACCGTCAAGGCT
Source organism: uncultured Ruminococcus sp. (assembly GCA_900315975.1). The sequence goes on along the minus strand of ONBA01000027.1, from coordinate 29,274 downwards.
GTTCGGCATAGGGTTGCGGAAGCCGAGGAGGTCGGAAGTCTGCTGTCTGTTTGTATGGTAGGTAGTACCTGCGAGAGCGCCGCTTCCGAGTGGGCACTCGTTCATACGTTCAGCGGCATCGCCGAGTCTTTCGAGGTCGCGGAGGAGCATCCAGACATAAGCCATAAGGTGATGAGCGAAAGTAATAGGCTGAGCACGCTGAAGGTGGGTATAGCCGGGCATGATAGTCTCGGTATGTTCTTTCGCGATGCTGATAATAGTTTTAATGAGGTCGACCACCATAGCGGATACCTCTTTAAGTTCATCGCGGAGATAAAGACGGAGGTCAACAGCTACCTGGTCATTTCTCGAACGCGAGGTATGGAGTCTTTTTCCGACATCGCCGAGGCGCTTGGTAAGTTCAGCCTCAATGAACATATGGATATCCTCAGCATTGGGGTCGAGTTCAAGCTTACCCGAGTCTATATCAGCGAGGATCTCCTTGAGACCGCCGATAATTTCGAGGCTGTCCTCTTTGGTAATGATACCGCAGTCTCCAAGCATGGTAGCGTGGGCGATACTGCCCTGTATATCGTGGCGGTACATACGACCGTCAAAGGCGATGGAAGAATTGAACGCATTCACACCTGCGTCGACCTGCTTGGAAAATCTTCCTGCCCACATCATATCAGCCATATTCATTCTCCTTATCGTAAGGGTGCTAAACCGCGCCCATTATCATATATTGATGCATTTATTCCTGTAAAACAAGTCCTCACGAACAGTAAAACCCATATGCTCCCAGAATTGGTTGCCATTGTCGTTATGGGTAAACACCACAAGCAAAACCTTGTTAATTTTCTCTTTCCTGAGCGCTTCAACAGCGTTTTCGACAAGCATTCTGCCGATACCCTGTCCACGATATTGTGAAGCGACTACAACATGGTGAAAAATACCGCGTCTGCCGTCATGACCTGCTAAAATAGTACCGACAATAGTACCGTTATCCTCAGCAACAAAGCTGGTAGCGGGGTTACGTCTGAGGTATCTGGTCAGTCCCTCTCTGCTGTCGTCAACGGGGTTTGTGCCGTCGTGTTTTTCCCACACCTTAGCGATACCGTCGAAATCATCCGGGGTCATGATCCTTATATTCACCATATCAAACACCTCACATCAAGAAAATCATAACAGGCAGGAGGTATGCCCCTGCCTGTATATTAAATATCGTCAGAAAACAGCCTTATTACTTGTTGTTTCTCTTCTGATCGAGCTTAGCCTTAACCTTTATCGGGAGACCGAAGAGGTTGATGAAGCCAGCGCTGTCCTTCTGATCGTAAACATCGTCCTCATCGAATGTAGCAACTTCCTCATCGTAGAGAGTATAAGGAGAAGTAACGCCTGCATTGATGATATTGCCCTTGTAGAGCTTGAGCTTAACGTCACCTGTAACAGTCTTCTGAGTTTCAGTAACGAAAGCGCTCATAGCCTCACGGAGAGGAGTAAACCACTGACCGTTGTAAACGATATCAGCGAACTTTATTCCGAGGTACTGCTTGATACGAGCAGTTTCCTTATCGAGGCAGATAGTTTCGAGAACTTCGTGAGCGTGATAAAGGATAGCACCGCCGGGAGTCTCATAAACGCCTCTTGACTTCATACCAACGAGACGGTTCTCAACGAGGTCAGCGAGACCGATACCGTTCTCACCGCCGAGCTTGTTAAGAGCAGAAACCATCTCAACGCCGTTGAGGGTCTTGCCGTCGAGCTGAGTAGGAATGCCCTTCTCGAAGTGGATAGTGATATAAGTTGGCTTGTCAGGAGCGTCGATAGGAGAAACGCCCATTTCGAGGAAGCCCTTCTTCTCGTACTGAGGCTCATTAGCGGGATCCTCAAGGTCGAGACCTTCATGAGAAAGGTGCCAGATGTTCTTATCCTTGGAGTAGTTAGTCTCACGGCTTATCTTGAGGGGGATATTGTGAGCCTCTGCGTAGTCGATCTCCTGGTCACGGGACTTGAGTTCCCATTCTCTCCAGGGAGCGATGATAGTCATATCAGGAGCGAAAGCCTTGATAGCGAGCTCGAAACGAACCTGATCGTTACCCTTACCGGTACAGCCGTGGCAGATAGCGTCAGCGCCCTCAGCGAGAGCGATCTCAGCGATTCTCTTAGCGATGATCGGACGAGCGAAAGAAGTACCGAGCATATATCTGTTCTCATAGATAGCGCCTGCCTGAACAGTAGGATAAACGTAATCCTGAATGAACTCTTCCTTGAGGTCAGCAATGATAAGCTTTGAAGCGCCAGTCTTAATAGCCTTCTCCTCAAGACCGTCGAGCTCTGTACCCTGTCCAACGTCACCGGAAACAGCAATTATCTCGGGGTTATTGTAGTTTTCCTTAAGCCACGGAATGATAATAGATGTATCAAGACCGCCCGAATAAGCAAGAACAACCTTTTTAACTTCTTTTTTAGCCATGATGAAATACCTCCTGATTTTATAAACACCGTAGCCGGTGTGAATATACGTGATAATAATATTATACACCTGTGAAGAACAATGTCAATAGTTTTCGTATAAATATTCATTTTTCTCATAATTATTCTACACGAGATGAATAACTATACACAATATCCATCGCCTGATGCATATAAACTCAAATCTATGCACGCAAAACCTGCTGACTTTTTACGAAACCATGATATAAAATAAATAAAGAGGGCACTGCAATAAGCGGTTCTCCCTCTTCACATTGTTAAGCTAATAAGAATAGCCGCCCTTATGTGAGAGTCAGGGCGGTTATTTCTTTTTATTATTGTTAAGCTCTATTATTGAAACAAGCAGTACCAATGAAAGCCGAACGCATTCGCGTCCGGCTCGTTTTATTCATTCTGATTCTTCCTCCGCCTGTTATACGTCCATACTCCCGCACAGGCAATGAGAGTACCTGCGAGGTAGCTGAGAAGGTCTTCGACTGCGAAGCTTGTACCGATAAGAACGCGCAGAAAGTGATTTTCGATACCGAACTTATCAACGAATCCCCATTTCTGAATAAACTCGACGGCAAAAGCGAAGGCAAGCAACCCGATATTGACTGCATAGTGGTTATTTTCGCCGCCGAGTACCGCCTGCACAAGGCAGTACAGTGCCCACATGACGATGACATCACCGCCGTAGTAGCGAATGAAGTTGTCGTGCTGAGTGATAGCGATCACGACCTCAACAGCAACGAGAGCCACAAAAATTGCCGCATAAATGATACGCCGCTTCATCAGTCAAGCTCCTTAGAAAGGTCGGGGAAAACTCCGAGACTGCGTTTCAGAATACCGTTCATGCAAGCGATAGCTGTGCCGTAATTCGTAAACGGCACTCCTGCAACTTCAGCGATATTTTTGCGGTGGAGCATTTCTCTCTCGTTGAGCATACAGCCTCCGCAATGGATAACGAGAGCGAAGCGCGAGAGGTCTTCGGGGAAGTCTCTTCCGCTTGAAAGCTCGATATTCAGGGATTTTCCGGTATACTTTTTCAGCAGAGCCGGAAGCTTTACACTGCCTATATCTCCGCACTGACGGTGATGGGTACAGCCCTCGGATATGAGGACGGTGTCGCCATCGCGAAGGCTTTTTATCGCCGCCGCACCCTTTACGGCAGTTTCGAGGAAGCCCTTATATCTCGCCATAAGAATCGAAAACGACGTAAGCGGTACATTTTCGGGTACAATCCTGCTGACCATAGCGAAAGCCTGACTATCCGTAACGACCATAGCAGGCGGATTTGCGAGAGACGCGAGAGTATCTGCGAGCTGAGTTTCCTTAGTAAAAACCGCCTCCGCATCGGCATCGAGGATATCGCGGAGAGTCTGCACCTGAGGGAGAATCATACGACCCTTAGGGGCGGACGCATCTATCGGAGTAACGAGGACAACCATGTCCCCTGCCGACAGCAAATCGCCGATGATATGTCGTTCGCAGACAGAATTTTCAGCAAGCGAGCCGATTTTATCTTTAAGCTGTTCGATGCCGATTTTTCGGGCGGCGCTGACCGATATCCCATTCTCCGGACAGACCTCACTGCCGGAAATATCGGACTTATTATACGCAATAATATACGGCACACTGCGTTCGCTGAAGAGCTGAATAAGCTCATTATCGCACGCAGAAATGCCCTCATTACTGTCAACTACAAGAACAGCCACATCAGTTTTCGCGAGTATCTGACGGGTTTTTTTGACTCTCAGCTCACCGAGTTCACCCACATCGTCGAAACCGGGAGTGTCAATAATTTCGACAGGGCCGAGCGGCAGAAGCTCCATAGCCTTGTAAACAGGGTCGGTAGTGGTACCCTTCACGCTTGAAACAACAGCAAGCTCCTGATTTGTAACAGCGTTGACGAGACTTGATTTTCCGGCATTTCTTCTGCCGAAGAAGCCGATGTGTATTCTCTCTCCTGACGGAGTATCATTAAGGCTCATAAAATACCTCCTAATAAACGCAAAGCTCCCAAAAGGGAGCTTATAAATTGAGAATGCGAATAAAAAAACTGTACAAGCGGACATAAACCGTCAAAAGCACCGTATAGCAAGCATGGGCGCACAAGGTTGAGTCCCCTTTGACGGTTTCGCATGATACCAGATATAATGCCGTAGCTTTACGGCTCGGTAGCCCACAATCCGCTAAGGGAAGCACTCTGATGTGCGCCCGCATATTTTTGCTTCAAAACCGGCTTTTCACGATGTCAAATCATTAGAATTCCAACTGGTCAATAACGTCTTTGAGAGCCTTTGCACTTGCCTGAAGCTTCTCTATCTCGCCGTCTGTGAGGTTAGGAGAAACCTCGCGCTCGATGCCGTTTGCACCGATAACAGCGGGAAGACTGAGACATACACCGTCGATGCCGTATCTGTTCTTGATAAGAGTAGAAACGGTCATGATATTGTTTGAATCGCGGAGGATATTGTCGCAGATTTTGTTAACAGTGAGAGCGATAGCGTAGAAAGTAGCGCCCTTTCTCTTGATAACCTCACCGCCAGCCTTGCGGACTTCATCAATTATCTCGTCCTCGTTGATATCGTGGTGTTCCTGAGCAGCGCAGTACTCTTCCATGCTGATACCGGCGATATTGGTGATAGACCACGGAATCATGGAAGTATCGCCGTGCTCACCGAAAACGTAAGCGTGGATACTGTTCGGGCTGAGACCAACGTGGTCAGCGATACTTGAGCGGAGACGTGAAGTATCGAGAGCAGTACCCGAACCAATTACCTGCTGAGGTGAGAGGTCAGTGCACTGTAAAATTGTATAAGTAACGATGTCAACAGGGTTGCTGACAACGACATATATAGCGTCAGGAGCAGCCTTAGCAACACGGGGCATAACGTCCTTGATAATGTTAACGTTAGCCTGAGCGAGGTCGAGACGAGTCTGACCGGGCTTACGAGCAAGACCGAGAGTAACAACGATGATATCAGAACCTGCCGCATCGTCGTAAGTACCGTCGAAGACTTCGATATTGTGGCTGAACGAAACACCCTGACGAATGTCCATAGCTTCGCCCTTAGCCTTTTCCTTGTTGATATCGATGAGCACGATATCGGAACAGGTTCCTGCAACGGCAAAGGTATATGCAACTGTAGCGCCGACATTTCCGGCACCGAGAATAGTTATCTTCTTTCCGCTTTTATTATCTGCCATAGTAAAACCTCCAAATAATACGGATAGGCTGTGAAATACAGCACCTCATGTTATTATTATAGCATACCGGAAGAAAATATCAAGCTATATCACTAAAAAAGCGGATAAAATCGTAAAAACGTACAAAAATGACGTTTTTTTAACAATCTTTTGTCTGCATTGCCATGCAGTGAACCTCTCTATTGACAATCTCTCCCGCTTTGACTTATAATATTACTGAAATACAACTTAGGGCAGTACAAGGGAGGGCTGAAAATGACAGCAAAAGTAATAGTAAAATGTATTATTCATAATAGTGAGCTGAACAGGCTTCTTTTGGTACAGCGATGCAAAAATGATGACATTGGTGCCGGCACATGGGAAAACGCAGGAGGAAACATCGAATCCGGCGAAACTCCTGAAACTGCCGCAAAGAGGGAGATAAAAGAAGAAACCGGCATTACAGATATCAGGATAGAAAAAATAGCCTACATATCATTATCATACAGAAGCAGAGATATACCCGATCTGCTGATAGTATACCTGTGTGAAACATCTGAAAGCACTGTAAGTCTCAGCTTTGAACATCAGGCATTTTTATGGGCTGATGAACAGCAGTGCAGAGCGTTGCTTCCGAAAGCGATAATCAGCGATTTTGAAGGCAATAACGTATTCGATATACTCCAATAACCCGAAAGGAGCTCTCATGAACAACATCATAAGCGACTCCATATCCTCGCAGTTTGGCAAGAGCATATGGACCAAATTCCGCCGCGGAGTGCGTGACTATGAGCTTATCAACCCCGGCGACCGCATAGCGGTCTGTATATCCGGCGGAAAGGACTCAATGCTTATGGCACAGTGCATAGCGCGTCTGCACCGGAATCAGGAGATACCGTTCGAGGTCGAGTATGTAATTATGGACCCCGGCTACTCTCCCGAAAATATGCAGAAGATACTCGACAATGCCGCATTGCTCGGTATACCGGCAAAAGTATACCACACCCGCATATTTGAATCCGCCGAAAAAGAACAGAAGCACCCCTGCTTCCTCTGCGCAAGACTCCGCCGCGGCTGGCTTTACAAGACCGCGCAGGAGCTGAAATGCAACAAAATCGCACTCGGTCACCACTTCGACGACGTTATAGAAACAATCCTCATGGGAATGCTTTACGGCTCGCAGATGCAGACTATGATGCCGAAACGTCGCAGTGAAAACTACGAAGGAGTCGAGCTGATACGTCCGCTGTACCTTGTCCGCGAGGCAGATATTATAAAGTGGTGCGAATACAACTCGCTCAGCTTCATACGCTGTGCGTGCAGAGTTACGGAGAAAAAGGGCGAAGGGAGCTCAAAACGTGCCGAAATAAAGGCTCTTATTGCACAGCTGAAAAAAACGAATCCGGCAGTTGAGATGAACATTTTCCGCAGTCCCGAAAACGTAGACCTGCGTACTCTCATCTCATACCATAACGGTGACGACCGTCACCATTTTCTTGACGATTATTGACAGTAAACTCGCAAGCTGTCCGGCATAATCCGTCGTGCAAATTATATTAAAAAGCGCACAAGTTTCAGGCTTGTGCGCTTTCATATATGTATTATATTTTTACTGATTCATTCCGACTGCAAGTGCAGGTACGAGCATCGCAATAAGCACTATAACAACACCTATAATAGCACATATAGCCATTATGAGGAGCTGAGCCTTCGCAAAGTTCTTAGCAGACGGGTCATTAGCTGCGAGAGCCATGATTATAACTCCAAGCAAAGGAAGACATCCGCAAAGAAACATCCAGCCTATCCAGCCAAGTACACTTGTTGTGTTTGTAGGCTGAACAACAGAAACGTTGTTGTAAAGAGGCTGAGGGGCGGGCATTGTGGGTCCCATCTGCTGAGCAGCAGCGCTTGCACCGCAGTTAGGGCAGAATTTTCCGGTATACTCAGTACCGCATTTGTAGCAATTTGCCATAATATAAACCTCCCAATAATAATACAAAATATTATATAACAGCATTATATCATATTAAAAAATAAATATCAAGTATCATATTATAATTTCTTATTTTTCAGCATTATTTTACACATTCCGTACTGTCTTCTTTCTTCTGTAGTGTAAAAATAGCTCAAAATGCAATGATTTGAGTACAATATGCCATTGTTTTGAAACGGTTTATCTGATATAATGTAAAATGACATAATTTATGAAAAATCACAGGAGGTATTATATGAAAATCAAACGTCTACTTTCACTTGTCCTTGCAGGCTGTCTCGTTTGCGGAAGTGCCGCTGTAAGCAGTGTCCCCTCTGATATTGCGGACGCGGCAGGCACAAGAGTTTCCGTCCACGACCCCTCTATCATCAAGGACGGACAGACCTATTACGTTTTCGGCTCTCACATCGATGCCGCTAAAACTACTGACCTTCAAAACTGGAAAACCTTCACAAACGGCTATGCCAAGACCAATAACGTCGAATTCGGCAACCTCTCACAGAATCTGAAAAAAGCCTTTGCATGGGCTGGCGAAGACCTCGAAGACTGTAAGGGCGGCTTTGCAGTATGGGCACCCGATGTTGTGTGGAATCCCGAATATATCAACTCCGACGGCTCAAAGGGTGCATACCTTATGTACTTCTGCACCTCTTCAACGTATATGCGCTCGGTAATCGGCTTTGCGGCATCGAAAAATATCGAGGGTCCGTATACCTTCGTCGATACACTGATATACTCCGGTTTCACGAATAACGACAGCTACGCGACAAGTGATACTAAAAATGTCAACCGAAAATACACCTCCACCAACGTAGATGAGCTTATCGCCGCTGGTCAGGTGACTTTCAACAACAGCTGGTTCAACAATAACAACTACAATAATCAGCTCTTCCCCAACGCTATCGACCCTAATATCTACTACGATACTGACGGCAGGATGTATATGTGCTACGGCTCATGGTCAGGCGGTATCTTCACACTTGAAGTTGACCCCAAAACCGGCTGCCTCATTCACCCCAAGAGCGGAAAGACCTCCGACGGACGTATGGTCGACAGCTACTTCGGTACGAAAATATCCGGCGGATACGGTAAATCCGGCGAAGGTCCGTTCATCGAATACAACGCCGATACCGGCTACTACTACCTGTGGGTCACCTACGGCGGTCTCTTCTCCGACGGCGGCTACAATATGCGAGTTTTCCGCTCGACAAGTCCACTCGGTCCATTCAAGGACCCTGCCGGAAATACAGCAGTCCTTCCGACAAATCCCAACCTCGACGCTACAGGCTTAAAAGTCATGGGCAACTATAAATTCAGCTCGCTGAACAAGGCTTATATGGCTTGCGGACACAACTCCGTCCTCCGCGACGACGACGGTAAATGGTACCTCTTCTACCACGCCCGTTTCGACGACGGAAGCGAATACCACGAAGTCCGCGTTCATTCAATGTATTTCAACGAAGACGGCTGGCCTGTCGTCGCTCCTTTTGAGTACAGCGGCGACGAGATTTCCGCAAGCGGATACAATACTGCCGATATCGCCGGAGATTACGAATTCATCGACCACGGTACTGCTACAGACGGCAAGATAATCGGATATAAGAACATTTCTCTCAACGAAAACGGAACTATCTCCGGTGCTGTCAGCGGTACATGGAAGCAGGATGCCGCAACCTCAGCTGTTGACCTCAATATCGGCGGTGCGGCTTATAAGGGTTACTTCCTCGCCGCTAAGGACGAAACCGGCAAAATGGTAATGTCGTTTACAGCCGTCGGAAACAATAACCACACTGTGTGGGGCGCAAAAACTACCGAATACAACGGAAGCGGAAAGTCCGGCATTGCTGATTATACTAATACAAGCGCGGATATGGTCGTTGCAGGAGATACCCTCGGAGATGCCGGCGCTTCATACAGACTGAGCGGCACATCGCTTATCAGCGGTATCCCCTACTTTATCACCAACGTCAACAGCGGTCTCGCTATCGACCTCCCCAACGGCAAACTCGATGAGGGTACCAATATACAGCAGTGGGACTTCAACAAGTTATGGGCTCAGCAGTGGAGAATCACCGCAGTCGATGACGAGTGGTGCAGGATAGTCTCGGTCGGCAATGAGACTAAGTGCATCGCAGTCGCTTCCGATACTGACGCAGACGCTACAAATGTCGAATTACAGACATATACCGGTGCTGACAACCAGCTCTTCAAAATAGTCAAGAGCGGTATGAACTACGGAATCGTTTCAAAATGCTCGAATGGTAAGGGCGCTCTCGACGTATTTGAGTGGTCAAAGGAAAACGGCGGAAACGTAAACCAGTACGCTTACCACGAGTATGAGTGTCAGCTTTGGAATATAACTCCGGTTTGCCCCAAAATAACTGCCGGTGTTCCTTACGTGATAAGAGAAGCAGGTACCGGAAATTACATCGGTCTCGGCTCTAAAAATGAACTTGCAACAGCTTCAAAGCCAAAAAAATGGACACTTAATACGGCGGGCTATCCCGAAGATTCATACTACTTAACTCAGCCGATGTATAAAGGCGCTATTCCTTTTATTCCTTTTCTTGTTGCCCCTGATGAATCAAATTTAACCGGCAACTCAGAATTATTATTCAGAAGCGTCAGCAAGACTGCCGAAGCTGATATTAAATTTATCTGCAATAAAGACGGCACATATTCCATTCTCACAGGTGCTACAGATTACAAGTTCTGCTTTACATATAATGAATCAACAGGCACTGTATCCCAGAACGAGTATAACGGCGATATCACGCAGAAATTCATACTCGAACCCGCTAACCCCGATGATGTTGAAGCAGTAGTGGGAGACGTCAACAATGACGGCGGTTTCGGTGTTGCTGACCTCGTAATGCTTGAACGCTACCTCCTCGGTGCAAGGGACAACCTCTACAACTGGCAGGCTGGTGACCTCGACAACGACGGCGCTATTACCACCTATGACCTCGTTTTCATGCGCAAACTCGTTAAGGAAAACTGATTTTTCAACCAATTTCACACGGAAGCAAACTCAAACGTCCAAGGGATTTCCCTTGGACGTTTCTGTCTTTACTGTATTTCTGCCGCTTTTTCAGCAAGTTCACGAAGTTCGTTTATCTTCTCGTTCTTGCCGCCGATTTTTTCGGCTGTCTCAATAATGTAATCATATGAAGCTGTACCCTTGAACTCGGAATCTTTCAGCAGCATTGCAAATTCAGCTGCTGCCCCTGCAAGGAGTATACCCTGTGTTGGCTTTTTGTTATACTTCTCCATGCCGTAGAGATTGGAAGAGTATACTTCCTCGTCAGTGTCGATGTCCTTGTACGCGAGTGAGAATTTAATCAGTTCCTGTCTGCTTCCCTCTTCCGAAGGCGCTGTTGCTGATTCATGCTCGTCGGCAAATTCAAGGTCGATACCGTGATAAGTACCGTCACTGCCGTTAAGTTCAACCTCATAAAGCGCTGTCACACTGTGACCTGCACCGACCTCGCCTGCGTCCTTTTCGTCGTTGTAGAAGTCCTCCGCTTCCATAAGTCTGTTATCATAACCTATAAGACGGTAACTCTTGACTTGCGCGGGATTGAATTCTACCTGTATCTTGACGTCTTTGGCGATAGTGTAAAGTGTACCGCCCATCTCTTCTACGAGTACACGGCGTGCCTCGTCAACAGAGTCGATGTAGCTGTAGTTTCCGTTGCCGTTGTCAGCAAGTGCCTCAAGTCTGTTATCTTTGTAATTGCCTGTTCCAAAACCGAAAACCGAAAGATATACCCCGCTCTTGCGCTTTTTCTCAATAAGCTTCGTAAGCTCGGATTCCGACGACTTACCAATGTTGAGGTCACCGTCAGTCGCAAGGATTATGCGGTTATTTCCGCCTTCGATGAAGTTCTGTTCTGCGAGTTTATAAGCGGTCTCGATGCCGCCCTCGCCGTTTGTACCGCCGTAAGCAGTTATTGAATAGAGTGCCTCAAGGATATCGTCCTTGCGGTCGCCGTGTGCACCCGCGATAACGGTCTCACTCGAACCTGCGTATGTAACGATTGAGATACGGTCTTTTTCTGTAAGATTCTCAGAAAGCATCGAGAAAGCAGTCTGCACAAGCGGAAGCTTATTATAGTCAGCCATTGAACCTGACGAATCTATAAGGAATACAAGGTTTGAGGGCGGAAGTTCCTCGTCTTCCATGCGTTTTCCCTGCACACCTATCATCATGAGTTTATGCTCCGCATTCCACGGACAATCGGCTATTTCAATGTATTCACCAAAAGTCTTGCCGTCTTCGGGGTCGGCATATTTATAATCAAAGAAATTGATGAATTCCTCCGCTCGCACCGACTCCTCGGGGACTATCTGATAGTCTTCTATAAGGCGGCGTGCATTGCTATATGAAGCTGTATCAACGTCGGCGGAAAAAGTTGAAAGCGGCTCTGTTTTCGGGTCTTTGAAGCCTGTTTCGCCGAAATCGTGGTATTCCTCGCTGTTATTCCCGTACTCGGGACGGTATGTGCCGTCGCTCTCTATTCCTTCATAAACGGCACTGTCATTTTTGTAGTTGGAATAGGAAATATCACTGCGCTCTCCACAGCTTGCAAATGTTGTTGTAATAAGCGGAAGCGTGAGTGCTAATGCCGCCATTCTGGTTGATAGTTTTCTCATAAATTACACTCCTTTATAGTGAAATACCCCAAGCCCTATATATGAGCCTTTTCTATGCTATTATGATATCATAATCTGCCGCTGATTGCAATAACAGGCTGTAGTCAGTCCGGCAACGAAAGAATGATAATTTGTTAAAAACCAGCAAAATTTATTACATATTTCTGACAAACCACTGCATGATTTACAGAGTTACTATGTGCAATAAAATGTTCTGACCGGTACCGATACATCATTTTACTATATACCGTGTGTGCGTTTTATGCAAAAAATCACAAAATAGATACAATAATTCATTGCATTTTACTGCTAAATATTGTATAATGTGTTTAATGGGAAATGTGCGATGTTTTTTCTCGCACCAATCAGGGCAATCTATAATCAGGAGGGTTTCGTATGAACAAAACTATGAGGCGGCTGACTGCCGCCATTACCGGTATCATTACCGTTTTTTCAAGTGCCGGAATGTTCCCGGCTACAGCTCCTAACGCTGATGCCGCCGGTCGTCTTCCCGCCTTCCCCGGAGCTGTCGGCGGCGGTAAATACGCTACCGGCGGACGCGGCGGTGTAGTCTACCACGTTACCAATCTCAACGACAGCGGCGAAGGCTCTTTCCGCGACGCTGTCAGCAAGTCCGGGCGAATAGTCGTTTTCGATGTCGGCGGTACTATCGAGCTGAAAAGTGCAGTATCCAGTGCCGGAAACGTCACAATTGCCGGTCAGACTGCTCCCGGCGGTGCCGGTATCACGCTCAAAAACTACAAAATGGCTTTCGGCGGCGACAATATCATCTGCCGATACCTTAGCTCACGTCCCGGTCCATACAACGCTACAAGCTCCGGTAACGACGCATGGGGCGGCTCGAAGGGTTCAAATTCTATCGTCGACCACTGCTCTATCGGCTGGGCTTCCGACGAACAATGGGGTCTTTACTCCAATAATTCCAACTACACTGTGCAATATTCCGTCATCGGTCCCGCTAACTCATGGGGCGGTCACGACAAGGGTATACACGGATTCGCTATCATGATGGGCAACAGCGGTCTCACTTTCGACCACAACCTCATTATACACAACGTATCCCGCAACTTCCGCGGAAAAATCCCCGGCACTGGTGTTGCCGATTTTACCAATAATATCATCTACGACTGGGGCTATCAGACCGCTTACGGTACTATCGGTCACGTAAACTATGTCAATAATACCCTCAAAGCCGGAAATTCCACTACCGGCGGCTACAACTGGATAAACGTTGACAGTACCACTAAGCCTGAGAATTTCAAGGTGTACTGCGCCGGAAACCGACTCATTAACAAGGACGGCTCGCTCCACGGTATCACCTATAATAACTGGGACGGCATCACCGTCAAGAGCGGTATTGGTATCACCAAAAATAACCTCTACAGTGCGTCGGCTTTCCCTATCAGCAACAACGGCGAAAATGTCTCAACTGCCACTACCTGCGAGAGTGCCGCGGCTTCTTACGACCACGTTATCAGCTTTGCTGGAAATGGCATCGCTCCAAACAAGCGAACCGCTATCGACCAACAATGTGCCGCTGAAACTAAAAACGGCACCGGTCAGTGTTCAGGTACAGCCGCTTACAACGGTTCAGTATCCGACCTCAACAAGTACAACATCAAGTGCGGTGTTACTTACTCCTACCCCGCCGGTATCACCAAAAAAGAAATAACCGACTCCGATAACGATGGTATGCCCGACGATTGGGAGCGTGCACGCGGTCTCGACCCCAACGATGCTTCCGACTATGACGGCGACTACTGCGGTCAGGGTTACATGAACATTGAGTACTACATCAACGACCTCACGGTCAATTCTTTCCCGTCAGGCGTTGTAAAGATTTCGCCTGAAAGCGATATCCCTGCACCTCCTCCAACTCCGGCTGTTTCGGCATTTGAAAAGATATACGCTGATTCTTACGCCGACCAGGAAGGTATAAAAACTGAAGAACCTGACGGCGCTCCCACTAATATTGGCTACATAGAAAACGGCGACTGGGCTATCTACCGCAAAGTTGACTTCGGTAACGGTGCAAAGTCGTTCTCTGCCGAAATGTCAGGTAACCCCTGCACGCTTGAACTGTATGTCGACAGCCTCAGCGGTTCACCCGCCGCCAAAATCAATTACACCGGTACTACCGGATTCAGCGATTATCAGGACTTTGAGTCCAATATCCCGACTATCATGGGTACTCACAACCTATATGTGAAATTTACCGGCGACAGCGGCTACCTCTGCAATATGCGCAGCTTTGTATTCGGCGAAAAGGCTCTGCCTCTCGGCGGCAAACTTTTCACCAACGTCGAGGTCGCAGACGGCGCTAAGCCTGACCTGTGGAAAATCGGCAATAATGCTGACACCGGCTCGCTGATTTTCGGAGACCGCGATTTCACTATCAATGAGATTCAGTCTAACCTCGTCGGCTCGGAAATTCTCATGACCGCCTGCGATGCTAAGGGGTCTTCCGGAGACACTGTAACCTTCACAGCAGGTGCCGATATGACGCTTCATGTCGCTCTCGACAGCAGAGTCGAAAACGTTCCCGCTTGGCTCGCTGACTTCACTCACATGAGGACTCTTCTCAATTCCTCCAATGATGTCACCTTCGCTATTTATGACAAACCTGTCAAGAAGGGGGAAAAGGTAACTCTCGGCAGCAACGGTCAGACATATATGTGTGTCAACTTCTTCGCCCTCGCTACTTTGAATGAACCTCTTATGCCTGAAAAAATCGTCGGCGATATCAATGACGACGGCGAGGTCGGAGTTGCAGACCTCGTTAAACTCAGTGCACATCTGCTCGGCAAAACTCCTCTCACCGAAGACGAATGCTCCTCCGCTGACCTCCTGCACGACGATGTAATTGATGTTTACGACATGGTAATGCTCAGAAAACTAATCATATAACAAAAAAGACGTCCAGTTAAATATCTGGACGTCTTTTTTATTATTCCTGTGCGAGTATCTCTTTGTAGAACTCGGAGTAGTCTTTTCTGCCCTGCTTTGTGAACTCGATTGCTGTTCTCGGGTGCTGATTGAGAAGACCTGTCATGAGGTACTGGAAATCGTATCCCCATACTGCTCCTGCCTCGCGCACTGAAGGCATATATTTCTCGATAAACTGGATAACCGGATATACGTTGTACTTGGGATTCTTCAGGAAGCCAAGAAGAAGTTCCATTGCACAGTTTCCTGCACCTCTTCCCATGCTTGCATATGTTGCGTCAAGCCAGTCAACACCGTCGCCGACTGCTTCTATTGTGTTTGCAAAAGCAAGCTGCTGATTGTTATGAGCGTGGATACCGATTTTCTTGCCGTACTTCTCGCCTGCTTCACAGTAAAGGTTTGCAATACGTGCTATCTGCTCGGGGTAGAGTGAACCGAAGCTGTCTACGATGTAGAAAACATCAACAGGCGACTTACCAAGAATATCGAGCGCAACCTTAACGTCGCTCTCCTGTGCATTTGAGATAGCCATGATATTACAGCTTACCTCGTAACCCTTGCTCTTGGCATCTTCTATCATGTCAACAGCTGTAGGTATCTGGTGGAGATATGTCGCAATGCGAATGAGGTCGATCGGTGACTCACTGCGGTCGTGGATATCGTTCTTGTAGTTGCAGCGTCCTACGTCAGCCATTACTGCGATCTTGAGGTCGGTATTGTTCTCGCCCACGATAGAACGAACGTAATCGTCATCGCAGAACTTGCACGGTCCGAACTTCTCAACGTCGAACATTTCCTTATCGCCCTTGTAGCCGAACTCCATGTAGTCAACACCTGCTCTGAGGTTTGCGTTATAGAGTGCCTTTACAAATTCATCGGAAAAGCGGAATTCATTTACGAGACCACCGTCTCTGAGTGTAGCATCAACGACCTTGATGTCAGGTCTGTAATCCATAAGTTTCGATATTTCTTTCATTTTATCTATATCCTTTCACGCTTTAAGCTTTTACGCTTTAAAGCAAATTTAAGTCCTTTATTAATATATCACTTTTTTTCCTCTTTGTCAATGACTTTGCATTATTTTTTTGTTTAAACTAAATCCCCAAAAAACAAAATGCGGCTCACATTGTGAAGCCGCATAATGAGGGATGATTAAGAAGATGTCATAGTTAAGTTCCTATCATTATAGGAAGTTCCAAATGCGGCTATTCCGCCTTGGTATGTTAATATAATATCACTTGTACATGATATTTACAACTCATATTTTGCAGATTTGGTGGATTTTCTGCATTAATGCGTAAAACTGTCAAATCTGCCGAAAGTTTGGCTATCAGTCGCATATTCTTTGAAAAAAGAAAACAGCCGCGCACCCAAAAAACGCGGCTGATCTCTGATTTGTCCTTACCCTTACATATAAAGTTCGGAATTATTATGACCGACTGCCGCCGTAGTGCAGACAGCGGCAGTGGTTATAACCTTATTGTTTTGTAGTCAGATCATGATCATGAGAATGACCAGTAATCAAATTCACCGTCACCACTAAATACCATGTAGATATCCTTAACGCCGGTTACGCTTGTATCTGTTGCTGCGAGAGTGTTCTCGTTGCCGTCGAGTATACCATAACCGATCGCTGTGCCTGTAGGTGAACCTACACAGAACTTAACTGCTGTTCCGTTGCTTGAAGAGCCCTTAACAGTAATTGCGTTTACGCCCTTGCTGAGATCAGCTCCGCTGACCTTGATCCACTGACCCTTCTTTACCTTTACCTTTGTATCGTAAAGTCCTGTTACTTCGATACCCTTGGACTGGTTAGACATTGTCTCAGCCTGTACCTTATCGTATACGTTGAGGTATTCGATCTGTGAGCAGCCCTTTGTATCGCCCTTGCATGAAAGTTTGCCATTGTTGAATGTTGCTTCGTTGATGCAGGTTGAACGGTAGTTACCATCACTACTGTTTGTAAGCTCGCCTCTGGTGTTGTAGAACTTGTAACCGTTTGCCTTTGTCATACGGATTGCCTGCTGACGAGTGTGGTAAACTACATAATACTTATTCTTGAAGTAAACGATAGAGTGGTGGTTGTTACCATTGTTATCGAGTCTCTGTGCACCAGTATTAGCAAATACCATACCTGCAACATTGCTTGTACCCCAAGGTCCGAGAGGATTCTTGGAAGTCATGTAAACGATATCTGCACTGTTGAATGAAACGCCATTGATATTGTTACCGCTGGGAACATTCCAGTTAGAGCAGTATGAATAATACCATGTATCATTGATCTTGATAAGGCTTGAATCCTCGAAGAGGTAAGGAGTCTGCATCTTAACGGGGTTGCCGTCGAGAGAGATCATGTCCTTGCCAAGCTTAGCGATTCTTCCTGTGCCGGGAGTTGCAGCAGGAACGCCGTTAGCTCTTCCGCCGCCGAATGCGATGTATGCTTCATCTGTTGCGGGGTCATAGTAAACACCGGGGTCGAACATCCATACAACGTCGTTGCAGTTAGGAGTTGCGCCTGTAATGAGTGCATGACCGAGAGGATCTTTCCAGGGACCTGTCGGGCTGTCAGCTGTAAGTACGCCGATACCGCCTGCGCTGTTTGCGAAGTAGAGGAAGAACTTATCCTTACCGTTTATTGTCTTCCAACAAGCATCAGGAGCCCATGCAGCACCTGCCCACTTTGCAGCGCCGTTTGTAGTTCTGCCATTTCTGTCAGCTACAGGGATTGCACCGTGGTCTGTCCAGTTTACCATATCTGCTGTTGATACGCAGTTGATAGTACCTGAGTTGTAGGTATTCTCCTGCATATTGCCATTGTTCTGATACTCAAATGCGTCGTTTGTTGTGTAGATGTAAAGTCTGTCCTTATAGACCATCCAACCGGGATCAGCACCGAAACGCTGAGTTGTCATAGGATTGTTTTCGCCATCCATCTTCCAGCTGTCAGCGATAGATATTCCGTTGAACTTGCCAATCGTAGATGATTCAACCTGTGGGATCGGGGGAAGGTTCCTGGGGAATTCCTTGATCTTGCCGAGGAGGAACTCCTGGAGGAGTACGAGGTCGTTTACTTCAACCTTTGTGCTCTCGTCAACGTCAGCAGCCTTGAGTGTGAGTGCATCTGTAACATCACCGAGAACTGCCTTACGCTCTGTAACCATATCGAATGCTGTGATCTCGCCGTCGAAGTCAACGTCGCCGCGAACGAGGGTTCTTACCTTAGGCTGACCTGCGCCCTTGATCTCCTTGTCCTTGATTGCGCCGTAAACATCGTCGATGTAGAAATTCATAGTGCTGTCTTCATCTGTTGTCTCAACGTAGATCATGAGATTTGAAGCACCTGAAGGAATTGTGTAAGCTGTGTTTGCAAGCTGGATCCACTCGCCCTTAGGAGCTGTGCCGCTTGCGATCTCGCTGTATTTTGTCTCACCTGCAGCGTCTGTGTACTGGAGTGTGAACTTGAATGTTGTTGTTTCTCCGCCGTCGAATGTCATTGCATTTGTGGAGAAGCTGTATGTCTCGCCAGCCTTGAATGCAGGGCTGAGCTGGAGTGCACCGCCGTTCCATGAAGCTGTTCTGTCCTGAACGAGAAGAGCTTCCTTGCCTTCGTAAGCAGTTCTGCCGCTTGTAGTTACTGATGCAGCACCTCTGCCTTCCCATTCGTTTGTTGAACCCTCGAATGTGCTGTGGAAGTAGTATCCATTTTCATCGGGGTCGTAGTTGGGGGGAATATACTTTCCAGCGCCGGGACCTGTGTAAGGAATACCTGTTGTCCACTGGCTGTCGGGAACGAGTGAAGTGATTGCTGAATATGCAGCCTTAGCCTGATTGTTCTTATCATAGAGAAGAGGAGCGTTGCTTCTGCCTGTAGCCTTATCTGTTCCTACCCATGAATTTGCGTCGTTAGGACCCCATACCTGAACGAGTGTTACGCTCGGTCCGTTGGGATGTGACTTGTTCCAATCCATAGAGAACTTGAAGATCTCAGCGTACTTCTTAGCCTGATCATCAAGCGAATACTTTCCGCCTTCTGTGGAGATATCAAGCTCTGTGATCTGAACATCGCAGCCGTTGTTGAGGTACATCTTCATAGCGTTCTCGTAAGCGCTTATGCCGGAGAAGCCGTTCCAGTCAGCGTTGATATGCGACTGCATACCTACACCGTCGAGAATGCCCTTAGCCTTGAGGTTTTTGGTCATGTTAGCGATGCAGTTACGCTTGTGGTCCCAATACTCATTGTAGTCGTTGTAGTAGAGCTTACAAGTCTCAGGAGCATACTTTCTTGCGTATGTGAATGCCTGCTCAACGAAGCTGTTATCGCCGTAAACCTTTACCCATGGTGAAGCTCCGTTACCGTAACCGGGCTGTCTTGCACCGCCTGCATTCGCTGTACGGTTTGCATCATCGGATACGCACTCGTTACATACGTCGTATGCGTAAACATCAAGCGTAGGATACTTGCTCTTATAAGCTGCAAACATATTCTTGATGTAGCTCTCCATACGCTTATTCATGGTGTTCTTATCAACGTAGTTGCCGCCGTTGAAGTTGCTCTGGAAGAACCACTCAGGAGTCTGGCTGTGCCATACGAATGTATGACCTCTGAATCCGAGACCGTTCTTTGCTGCGAAGTCTGCTATAGCAGAACAGCTGTTGAGCGATACCTGAATATTTGTATCGGAAGAACCGTTCTTAACGAGAGTAGCATCAGGCTTTGTCTCGTTCTCACACTCGATAGCGTTGTGGTCCTTGAGGATCACACCTGTGATACCGCTGTTCTTTACTGTATATCCGTTGAGGATATTACCAACACGGAAGTATGCGCCGAATTCGTCCTTCAGACCCTTGCCTGCCGGAGCAGCGAGTGCTTCCATATTAGCCTTCTTTGTTGTGATCTTGAAATCGTCGAACATGAAATCGTTTGTCGACTCTGTTGTGAGGGTGAGTTCATACTCATATGTGTCCTTGGGAGCCTTGTATGAAGCTGAAATTTCAGCCCACTCGCCTGCCTTCACCTTCTTGGAAGCGAGTTCAACAATAGTCTCCTTTTCAGTGATCTCGCTGATGTAGCGGAGTGTGAGGTGATAAGTTTCATCAGTCTCACTGAAAACGTTCATGCTGTAGTTATACTTGATTCCGCCGAAGAGGTAAAGACCCTTCGATGATGCAGCACCGTCAGAGGGTGATGTACGGTTTGTTACAGCCATACCTCTTGAACCGTTGAGACCTGCGTTCTCAACAGCGACAATGTCATTATCTTCGCGTGTTCCATGCCAGCCGTCGTAGTTGACATCAAAGCTGTCGTAGGTGACCTCGGCAGCGCGTGTCGATGTCATGATCTGCGGCATTGAGGCAAACGTGGTAGCCAGGCAAGCTGACGCTGTCAATGCTGCATACAGTTTTTTCCTGTTCATAAAGATCATCTCCTCATTTCTTTAGATTTGGGTTTCCCCATATTTATTCATTTTACCCTATTATACACTGTTCATTATCTGTTCACAACCCACATTTTGCAGATTTGGTGGAAAAAATGAATACCCTATTGTTCGCTTTTGCACAAAAACAAATAACATATGTTCATCGTATGTACAGAATATACATTAATATAATGTACAAATTGTTAAAGATAATAAAACTCTGACTTTATAAACAAATTCGACATTATACAAAAACTATTGACAATCAGTGCGAAACGCTGTATAATTATTAGCATACCGGACTTCTTTGTGTCCATGGTTAAGGAGTGAATATATTTGAGAAGCGTAAAAGTTGCAGCGCTCATCATTGCAGGCTTTCTTGCCGCCGGTGCGCTCGCTTCATGCGGAAACAAATCAGCAAAGGATTCCGCGGAAATTTCATATGTGGATTTCGGCGAAGGCTGGAACATGAATGACTCCGCTCAGCACGCGGTCGAAAATTTCGCACGTTCCAATTATGACACCCCCAACGGAGAGGTCTTTTACTGCACGACCCTTTCCGACGATAAACTCGAGGAAATGAAGTCCGACAGCGAAGAATGGAAGAAAACAACGGATTCTTTCGCAAAACAGCGTCAGCTGGAATTCGATGGCGGTAACTATTCAAAAGTCGAAACCGCCGACTTCTCGCTGAATGCTGAGCTTTCAAAAAAGGCTTTGAAAAATGCCGAAGCTGAATTCATCAGCTCGGGCGGTGCAAAGTCGCCTAAGGCTACAGAAGGTTGTTCCTATACATTTATTATAACTTCTCACAAGAAAAACGGAGACGAGCTTAAAAGCGGTCTCGAAGTTTCAGCAGTCAAATTTGAGGGCGAAGGCTGGAAGGTACTGAACGCCAGTGCAGACGCTCTTGAAAATATATCAAAATAACAAATTATGAGTTCCTTTCCTATTTAATAAGGAATACTCTGAATCTAAGGAGGATGAAATTATGGCCGGACAGGGAATGGGTGAATACTGCGTTGACATCGTTATGTGTATCGACGCTACTGGCAGTATGGCTCCTATCATCGACGAGGTTAAGAAAAACGCTATTTCTTTCTATGAAAAATTCATCGAATCTATGGAGGAAAACGATAAAGAGGTCGAAACTCTCAGAATCAAGGTCATCGCTTTCAGAGACTACGGCTGTGACCAGGACCCTATGGTAGAATCAGAATTCTTCAAGCTCCCTGAGCAGAACGACGATTTCCGCAGATTCGTTGACAATATCGAGGCTAAGGGCGGCGGTGATATCCCCGAAAATGCCCTCGAAGCTATCGCTCTCGCTCTCAAGTCTGACTGGACTACTGACGGTTCTAAGCGCCGCCACGTTATCCTCGTTTTCTCAGACGCTCCCGCTCTTCCGCTCGGTGCAAGAGCAGGTTCTTCCGGCTATCCCTCGGGTATGCCCGCTGATATCGCTCAGCTCGGTGCTTGGTGGGAAGCTACTGACCAGACCCTCGGAAGCAACTATCAGGCTAAGGCTGGCCGTCTCGTCGCTTTCGTTCCTAACGCTGAGCCGTGGACTGAGCTTCAGGCTTGGAACAGATACTGGCCTGCTTTCTCTCCCGCAGGAACAGGTCTCCCCGATGTTGATATTCAGTCGGCTATCGACCTTGTTGTTGGTTCATTCTAAAAATCCAGAAAGACCGGTGCAGAGCGTTCTGCTCCGGTCTGTTTTAATAATACTGGACCCGCAATTTTACAGCAGACTGTCTCTGCATAGCAGAAAGGATGTGAATTATGTCAGATATCATCGGATTCGGTGCTATGGCACTGCTCGGCATACTTGGTCTTATAATGTATTTTTCACCAAGAACGCTCACACGAGAAGATAAAAAAGACGATCCGGATGCACTGAAACAAGTCAAAAACGGCGGTATCATTTTTATCGCCGGCGCGATAGGCGCCGGCCTGCTCGCGCTGAAATACTCTCTGCGCTGAGAAATTCAGCCGCTTACCCTGCATCAGTTACAACTCAAGGCATCACCGCAAAATCATTCAGGCATATTTTGCGGGTATGCCTCTAATCATTCCATACAATGAGGAGAAAAACTATGGAATTGACTGTTTACAGACAATCATCAAAAACACGTCCCGACGGGACAATAGTATACAAAGGCGAGGACGCCCTCCCCTATGCCGATGGTCAGCTTCTTATCGTCGCTGACGGTCTCGGTGGTGCGGCGGCTATCCGTCATGTTTCAATAGACAAGAACCTTTTCAACGAGGATACTCTGCCGGATACGCTGTTTTCCGGCGTATTTGAGGACTACTCCGACGAACGATTTCTCAGCTACGTGAAAAAGTCGTTTTTCGAGCTGTACGCTGTCAAGGACTGCTATACCGATAACGTCAACAATATCAAAAAAAGCGGCTATTTTGCGTCACGCATCGTTGCGGCAATTGTCCTTCACGAGTTCACATATAATAAAAATTACTCAGCCGAAGCTTTCTTCGGTACTCTCGAAAAAGAACGCGATTCCGCAAAAAGGTCAAAGACTATCGCGGAAACAGGCGAGTTCTTCACACGCACTATTGCGGAAAAACTCCGTGCCTGCGCTAAAAATGCCAACATCTTCTACGAGTCGTCTTATTCGGGGCTCTCTCTCCTCGGTACTACTCTTACTGCCGCTCTCTACCGCGAAAAAGGCTCTGAGACCGAGGTTATGCTCCTTACTGCCGGAGATTCCCGCCCGTATCTATGGGACGAAAAAGACGGTCTGCGTCAGCTTGTCCGCGACGAAGAACGTGCAGACGGCGGTATGACTAACTACATAAAGGCTAACGACGGGGAAGAGTTCACTATCAACTGCTCGTATATGAAATTCCGCAACCCCTGCGTCATTTTCTGTGCAAGTGACGGTTGCTTCGATTCGGGAAGTTTCCTCTCCCCGCTCGCTTTCGAGAAGACTATTCTCGATGCGGCTGAAAAGTCCGCTTCTCCTGAGGAAATGAGTGCTATTCTGCACGATTTCTTCTTAGAACACGGCAGACACGATGACAGCAGTACCATTGCAATGAAACTCTGCGGATACGCTAATTTCGACGAATTCCGCCGTTCGGCTTCACGCAGGTTAAAAGTCATCAACTCCGATTACATCTCACAAATGCCCGAACTCCTCGACAAGGACTTCATCGGTGACTTTGAACGTTCACTTAACAACGCTCCCGATGAGGACGCTATGCTCCGCGATGAACTGAAAAATTCCCCGACAGTACGCGCTTTCTGCGAGGACGCTGTTAAAGCTGACGCTGAAAAATCTGCCGCAGAAGACGAGCGAATCCTCAAAGCTAAAGAAATGCGCACAAGTGCAAGAGCCGACCTCACTGAACTTGCGTCCGGTCTCGGTGCAAAGGATATGGAGATAAATTCCGGCTGTCTCGACAAGCTTGAAGCAGCTCTCGGCAGTGTGAGAAGCTCAGATTCAGAGTACGATGAACTGCGAGAATGCATTTTCGCTGAGACACTCAAAAATGCGGCTGATAAATACTGGTCCGCTAATGCTGACACTATCATCAGCGAGGTAAAGTCCGGAAGCGGCTCTTACCCTGCTGATATCGTAAACGCTGTCAGGTCTGCCGCTGAGGCTATCAGCTCAGATATTGCTAATCTCGGGAAAAATGCCGAATTACAGCAGTCTCTTTTCTATAAATACTACTCCGGCTACTCTGCATTAATGGGAGGTGAGGATCAATGAAATTTCACGGATATGAACTCGTCAGCGACTGGAAAAACAGTCAGTGCGGTCAGACTGCGTCCGCAGTCAGAGCAGGTAAAAAATACTTCCTCAAAAAGTATCAGACCCCTGTTGCACCTATCAACAACGGTACTCTCGATGCGAAAACATTCGCTCATAACGAGAAGCTCTTCAATGAATTCGTTGACACACGTAAGCGCGTAAATGCCGCTATACGCACAATCGCAGGCTCGGGCGGCAATATCGTTATCCCCTGCGATGAGTTCATTGAGGGTAATCAGTACGTTGAGGCAGCCGAATTCGTTGACGGCGCTATCGACGATGACGAGACTGAAGGTGTACTCGCAAGCCTCTCCGTTGACGTTAAAAAGCTCCTCATGCAGACCGCTGCCGGTGCACTTTTCAGTGTTCACAGCAAGGGAATAATCCACAGCGACCTCAAACTCAAAAACGTCCTGCTCGTCCGCAATAAGACCGGCAACTACGTCGCTAAACTCATCGACTTCGACAGCAGCTACTTCGTTGACGAAAAACCGGAGGAAATCGTCGGCACTATCGACTACTACTCCCCTGAGCTCGGCGAATATGCCGACAGTGAAGACGACCGCGAGGAGATAGGTAAGAAAATCACCGAAAAATCGGACATTTTCTCTCTCGGTCTCATATTCCATTTCTACCTCACAGGCGGTCTGCCTGAACCCGTAAACCTCACCGAAAAACTCAAAAAGCGTCAGGCTAAGGGTAAGGTCATCTACTGCTGGATAGCTCTTAACAGCGGCTGCGAGCTGAAACTCAGTCCGCTTATAAAGAGTCCGAAATATGCGTCCCTTATCAGGGATATGCTTCAGAAAGACCCCGCTCTGCGCCCTTCAGCTTCCGACGTGCTGAAACGTCTGCGCGAGGCTGAGCCCGTTATAGAAGAGCCGTGGCCCGAGCACAGCATCGTCCTCGACAGGGATAAACTCGAAACTGCCAACATCGCAGGCATGAAAAAGGTCAGCGCTGACGGCGAAAAATGCTATGAACTCATCTACTCCGACGGCACTAAAAAAACCGTCAGCAAAGATGAACTCGGCTCTATGGGTCTCCTCAAAATCACCGCTCCTACAGGCTTCTGCGAGCCGTGGGACGAACACGCTATCGCTTTCGATATCGACAAGATTCGCAGCCGCGGTTTCATTTCAAGTGAACAGAAAATAATGTCAGGCATAAAGGGGTATCAGTTCTATCGCAGCGACTCGAATTCAATGTTCTTCAAGCTCGAAATGCTGCTCGCAATGAAATACGCTGAAAAAGCTGATAAACCCACAGCTCCTGCACCTGCTCCGGCTATGGAAGAGCTCAGGACTGCCGAAACTCCTGCTCCCGTCGCTGAAACTGCTCCGGCGGCTGCTCCCGAAGCTCCCGCAGGCGATTTCGCTGCTCCGTGGGACGAACACTCCATTGAATTCGACGATGCAGGCATAAGAGCTAAAGGTTTCGTCCGCTCCGAAAGAGCGTCTCTCGGCGGTGTTAACGGCTACAACTTCTATACTGCCGACGGCACTTGCCGGTTTATTCGTCAGGAAATGGCTATTATTCAAAAACTCGCAAGAAAGGTCTGATACCATAACATGAGCTGGATATGCCCTATGTGCTCAACTGCAAACGACGATTCGCTGCTCAGCTGCATGGTATGCGATGCAAAACGTGAAGCACGGATACCCTCTTTCGGTATCGGTGTGGATTCGGCTGGAATGTCGGAAGAGGCTCTCGCTGAACTCCACTATAAAAACGGTCTTGCTGCCCTCAATGAGGGGCGCATGGAAGATGCTTTCGGACTGTTCCTCGACTCGGCTTCTACCGGATATCCCCCTGCTGAAAATGAGGTCGGAAGCTGCCTTTACTCCGGTAAAGGTACTGAACGCGACCTCGAACGTGCCTTTGAATATTTCAGTATGTCAGCAGCAAAAGGCTGGGTCAAGGCTCAATACAACCTCGCCTGCTGCTGTCTTTACGGAAAGGGTACCGAAAAAAATCCTGAGCTCGCTGTCGAATACCTCAAAGCTGCCGCTGAACAGGGTCACGCACAGGCGAAATATCTGCTCGGCACTTGCATATACTATGGTAAGGGTACCAAAAGCAGCTATTACAAGGCTTTCAATCTGTTCGCAGATGCCGCTGATTCCGGTATCGCTGCCGCTCAGTATAATACCGGCTACTGCTACGAAAACGGTGTCGGGGTCAAGCGTGATTTTGAGCTTGCTTTCAGGTACTACAGCCTTGCTGCTGCACAGGGACACAGGAGTGCCATTAACGCAATGGGCAACTGCTATTTCTTCGGTACCGGTACAAAAAAAGACCTCGCTAAAGCTGCTTCGTTCTATCGCAAAGCCTCCGACCTCGGCGACTCATCTGCTGAGTATAACCTCGGCTTCTGCTACGAAATGGGGTTCGGAGTCGATAAGGACTTCTCAGCAGCTAAAAAATGGTACAGACGTTCCGCTGACAAAAAAAATCCAAACGCGCTCAAAGCGCTTACAAGATTAGTCTGACATCAGGAGAAGCTTATGGCAAATATCTTAGATTACCTTCAATGGCGCGGCGATATCCCTTTCTACGCCGACCCTTTCAACGAAATAGACGCTCTTATTCTTTCTCAGTTCGGCTATGTTCCGCTCGACGGAATAGTCCCTGCTGACTTCTCTCGCGCAATATCTGTAGAAAATGCATATAAATACTTCACTCCCGAAAAAATCCCCGAAGCTGTAAGATTTATCAGCTTCGAGCAGGATAATCTGCTTTTCAGGTATATGGCTGAGTCCGAACGCTTTAAAAATATCCTCCTCACCGGCTATGTGAACATGATAGACACCGCTGAAGAGGTTCAGTTTTCTGCCGTCACCTGCACTATCGGAGACGGTACACGATTCATCTCCTTCCGCGGCACCGACGGTTCTGTAGTCGGCTGGAAGGAAGATTTCAGTATCGCTTACCTTCAGCAGACTACCGGTCAGCTTTACAGCGTCGGATACATCAATGAGAACTTCTCTCAGTCCTCTCCGCCCCTACGTATAGGCGGTCACTCAAAAGGCGGCAACCTCGCTATCTATGCGTCCGCTTTCGCTGATACTCCTGTTCGCAGCCGCATTATGGAGGTCTACTCCTTTGACGGTCCCGGTTTCCGCGAGGAAATTACCGACTCGTCTGAATATGCTGATGTATCGGAAAAGGTCAGAAGCTTTGTTCCGGAATCTTCCGTTGTGGGTATGCTGCTGAACAATAGTCTGCCCCATAAAATCGTCAAAAGCTCCGTTAACGGAATTATGCAGCACCTCGCATATAACTGGGAACTCCTGCGTAACAGGTTCGTCTGTACTAATGAACTATCTAAGTCCGGCGACCTTATCAATAAAACTATTACTGGTTGGCTCGATAATTTCAGCGACGAGGAACGAAAAGTCTTCACCGATACCCTGTTCGCTGTCCTTGAAGCACCCGAAAAAGATACCCTCAAAGAAATCCTCAAGGGTAAGTGGTCGGCTTATTCTTCAATGTTCAAGGCTCTGCGTACTCTGTCACCCGAACAACAAAATGTCCTCAAGGACGCTGTGAAAAAAATCGCTAAAAGCGGTAAAAATGCCATTTTGCCCGATAAAGAAAAAACTCCCGCTCTCACTATGAAAAATGCGGAATCCTGATAATGGTGACAATATGTTCTATGTGTACGAAATGGTGTATCAGGGCGGCAGTATTGACGCTCCTGATTTGAATATGGTCCCTTTCAATGACCGGCTGTATCCTCAGTATGAACGCATTTATAATGAGTGCTTCTACAATATGCGAAAGGCTTTAAACGTCACACCTTTTAACTTCTACTCAGATATCAGGCAGCTCAGCTCCAAAAAAGATAATCTCTTCCTGTTGCTGAAAAATGGCCTTATCATCGGCGGTGTCGGCTGCTTTGACTCCGAAATAGACGACCTTTTCGTGAACTCGCTCTGTCAGGGGCGCGGCTATGGACAGCGTTTGCTGATTTGGGCTGTCAACCATATCAGAGCGTATTCGTCTGCTCCTATCTCTCTCCACGTCGCTGAATGGAACACGTCTGCCTTAGGTCTTTACTCTAAAACCGGATTCACCATAAGAAGCAAACAGCGTATCGGTTAAAGTGTAAAGCTAATTTTATTGGTTATTTTAACTGTGTAGCTCATTTCTTACAACGGCATTTTGTGCAACCTCCCAATCTTCATCTTTTTTTTGAATTCCCCTTGACTTTTTTCCCATTACGTATTATAATATATTAGTCGCAGGTTCAACCAGTGACGTAATCATGGCGGCATAGCTCAGTTGGCTAGAGTACTCGGTTCATACCCGATTGGTCGTTGGTTCGAATCCTACTGCCGCTACCAGGCCCGTTGGTCAAGAGGTTAAGACATCGCCCTTTCACGGCGGAATCATGGGTTCAATTCCCGTACGGGTCACCATTACGCAATCCCACAGATGGCTTACTTTTTTCTAAAAATCAGGCTTTGGCACTTGTTTGGCACTTATTATCTTTTAACTATTAATTTGGGTATCCGCAGAGCTTTCGCTCTGCGGTACTTTTTATGCTCATAACGCCAGCGTCTGCTGCTCTGTCTCATCTTCGGTTTCCTCCTCGTCGGCGCTTGCTTCTGTGCCTATATCGTTTGTGAAGCTCAGAGCGTTGCTTATCGCATCGCAGTTGCGTGCTTTGGCTTCCTGAAACATATGGGAATACAGGTTCAAGGTAGTTCCTACGACGCTGTGACCCATATCTGCCGAGACCGCCACTACGTCTACTCCCTCAAAGATGAGTAAGCTCGCATGGAGATGTCGCAGTGAATGGATA
>ONBA01000060.1 GCA_900315975.1 uncultured Ruminococcus sp. | reverse complement strand
AAGGGATGGGAATAAAGGCATTCAGAAAAATTGAAAGGCCGGACAACATTGTTCGCACAACAGTGAATCGACCGGATTAACAAAAAATCCCCCTCACCAGGCAAGGAGCATCTCAACTTCCTACCTGACGAGGGGGATCATATTATTATATTCACTTTTCCACGCTGACCGTCACACCGGACTTGAACCGGAACTCCAAGTAGTCATCGTACACAGTCACTTTTTCAAGCAGCTTCTTTACAAGACTGCCGTCAAACACTAAAACCTTGCTCTTCTGCCGTTCTATAAATTTCAGCAGTTCCCGGATGCGCCGCTTGCATTCGGATGCAAACATCCTCACTCACACAATAAGAAAGGGCTGCAACTGCCGAAGTGTATCACTCAGGCAGCCACAGCCCTTTATTATTCACCATTCATTATTACTTGTTTTTGACCAATTCTTGAGCATAGCAATCAACTCTGAAATAGACACATCTGTAGTTTTCTCTGTACCGTCTGAATATGTAATCACAGTATGATAGTTGAATTCATCGGAAAATTTTCCATTTCTCGGATCTTCTGTGCCGATGTATTTGGCATAATCCAGCGACAGGATGCTTTTGAATTTGTCCTCCGTGATCTCAGTGACAACGGGATCAGATGCACTGCGCTTATTAAGATATGAGATGTAGTATTTCTCTCCATCCTGATATGCTTTATATTCATAGTGTACAGCCATGACTCCGCCTGTTTGTGTCATTGTTACAGAAATGGGAGTTTGTACTTTTTCAAGTAATTCTCTTTTCATCAAGCACAAATCAAACACATTCAGGACATTATCATTGCAGAAATCTACTGCCTTCCAGTTGATAAGATGCGTGTCCGGCACGGCAAGCAACCATTTCTGAAGCAGCACCACATCAGCAACATTGAATTCGCCGTCATCGTTGACGTCACCTGTGGGAGTGAATTTCAGCTTGAAAGTATAGTCGATCGCACCGTTATCGAACTTCCTGACAACTGTGCCAGCGGTATCACGGGAATAGCCTTCCGGAATATTGTTATAAAGCAGGCCCACTTCAAAGATATCGGCGTCTTTAAACTGCGAAATATCCCAGTAGTACGGATTTGACGTCATTTGCGGTGCTGCAAGATCAACACTTGCATAAACACCTTCCTCGCCGGAAGCATAACGTATATCCGGGTTAAGGAATATCTTATCATTTTCGTCGATATCAACGAGCTTTCCAGTTTCGCCGTCAATGATACTGAAACGCGCAGTATTCGCGAGCAGCACTGTTTGTGCGTTATCAAGAACAGCACAGTCAGCAGTCATAGTATAGGTTGTCGGTTCATCAGGATACGCTCTGACGCTTGATGTGCGTGTCCATGAGATTTTTTCGTTCCCGTCCTTCACAGCCTGATATACATATATATTGTCAATAGAACCGTCACAATACATATCACGTACCTGCATTGTGCAGTCCGATGACAGAATGGGCTTTAAGATCTCATTTTTGTTCGTGCTGTTTGGCTCCCATCTATCACCGAACTGTTCGACCGTAACTGTGCAGAATACAACATAGTTATCCCTGGCGGAGACTTCGCCGTTCGTTCTTAAATATTCGCCGAATTCTTTTGTACTATCCGGAAGCCAACTGAAGATATCCGTTTCGGTGATATTGAGGTTCATGTCAAGTGTAAAAGTGTATTCAGCAATTGCCGGCGGCTCCCAATCATCGTCTGTTTCATTTTCCGAAGGCTTGACCTGCACATGGGGATCAGCGATCGTCAATGTAACATCTCCCTGCGCCCAAGGCTGATAGACAAACACATCAAAGCAGGTTTCTGTATATTCATAAGTATAGATCTCGTGCTTTAGTTCCTGCCCCATGCCTTCTGTTGCACGCAGTTCAAAACCGTAGGTATCTTCACTGGCACCTTTTCTTGCTCGGTCGGGGCAGACAATACAGATTAGGCCATTGTCGATATGTGTCGCTCCATATGTATTACGGAATTCGACTGCCGATTCAAAATCAGACGGGATCCAATCCGGGAGTGCGGAGACAGCACCAGTACCCTCTGCGAACACAGTGGCTGCAGGACTGTGAAACGAAAGCGGCGTAACAGCGGTCATGGCTGCAATAAGAGCAGCAGTCAGTCTTTTGAGCTTCATAGTATTCACCTACCATTCTCCAGATTAGCGGCATATTGCTGCTTATCTTCATTATAGCATGGTATACGGGGAAATGCAAGGGGTAAACGAAAAAGGGCTGCTGATACGTGTGAACAATATCACGCGATTTCAGCAGCCCTTATTATCATATTCACTTTTCCACACTGACCGTCACACCTGACTTGAATCGGAACTCCAGATAGTCATCGTACACAGTTACTTTTTCAAGCAGTTTCTTTACAAGACTGCCGTCAAACACGCAAACCCTGCTCTTCTGCCGTTCTATAAATTTCAGCAGTTCCCGGATGCGCTTCTTGTGTTCCGATTTTGCGTTGTCGTCCATTGCTGTCTGTGCTTGCAGTTCACGCAGACGCAGGATTTCCTCGGTGATGTCATCATAGTTTTCACGGCGCTCTGTTCTGTCGATCAGCTCCTGCTGCAGCTTCGCCATTTTTGCCGCCAGTGCTGCGGCGCTTT
Source organism: uncultured Ruminococcus sp. (assembly GCA_900315975.1). The sequence goes on along the minus strand of ONBA01000060.1, from coordinate 3,563 downwards.
CCGGGTGTACCTCGTTGATCGCTGTTTCAAGATTTTCTTTCAGCCTTGTCAGGTAATCGTCACTGTTCCCCACGATTTCGTTGAGGGCGTCAAGGAATGCTTCTATCAGCGTCTCCTCATTGACCGTTCTTGCATGGCACTGATCCTTCTGCTTCAGTCTGGTCAGGCACCGCCACACGACCGACTTCTTGCCGCGGTTGTTCCAGTGGATCCTGCGATACTCCTCACCGCATTCCGCGCAGAATACGATTTTTGAAAACGGGTGGTTTGCGCTGAAATTCTTCCGTCTGCCAAAGCAGGCGTTCTGTTCACTGCGCCGTGCCATTTCCTCCTGCACCATCAGAAATATCTCTTTCGGGATAATTGCTTCATGGTCGTCCTCGACATAATACTGCGGCTGCATTCCGGTATTCTTTACCCGCTTTTTATTCAGGAAGTCCACTGTGCAGGTCTTTTGCAGGAGCGCGTCACCCATATACTTCTCGTTTTCAAGTATCTTACGAATCGATGTGTCATGCCATTTTGCATTTCCGCGGGAGGTCAGGATACCGTCACGCTCTAAGCCCTGTGCGATCTTCTTGCAGCTTTTTCCCTCAAGGTACTCTCTGAAAATGCGTTTGACGATCTCAGCCTGTTCCGGGTTGATGATCAGGTGACCGTTCTCGTCCTTATCGTAGCCGAGGAAATTGCGGGCATTGACCATTACTTTCCCCTGCTGAAAGCGGTAATGGATGCCCATTTTTGTATTTTTACTGAGGGATTCGGATTCCTGCTGCGCCAGTGACGCCATGATCGTCAGGAGAACTTCGCCCCTTGTATCCATCGTATTGATGGATTCTTTTTCAAAATACACAGGGATATTCATACCCTTCAGCATGCGGATATAATTCAGGCAGTCCACAGTATTTCGGGCGAATCGGCTGATGGATTTTGTCAGAATCAGGTCAATCAGACCCTTTTTGCAGTCCTCGATCATCGCATTGAATTCCTCTCTGCCCTTTGTTGAGGTCGCCGAGATACCTTCATCTGCGTATACCCTGACCATTTCCCATTCGGGTTTTGAATTGATGTACTCTGTATAGTGCTGAATCTGGCTTTCATAGCTGGATGCCTGTTCTTCATTGTCCGTGCTGACACGGCAGTATGCCGCTACACGAAGCTTCTTTATCTCCGTTTTTGCGGCGCTGTTGCCCTTCTGTGGTTTTGCAGGAATTTTGATCACGTTCATTTTATCACCCCTATCAAGCTGTACATATATTCTGCCTGCGCGATTGGATCGTCATATTGCATTTCCGGTTCAGCAAGTGTAAATTCTGTATAGACGGGCGGTGCTTTCAGACGTTTCCCGCTGCCGTGCTTTTCAGCTCTGCGGATCAGTTCAGCATTCGCTTTTGTGAATGTTTGCCTGCTGACGATCGCAGGATAAAACTCGTCTCCGATATAGCAGATATTCCGGATGACGCGCTTCACCATGCTGTGAACCATAGGCTTTCCGGCTTTTTCTGCGGCCTCACGCAGACTCATGCCCGAAATATAGCCGCTGAAGATTGCTCTAATCGCACAGCCTTCGGTTTCATCGATCATTGCTTTTCCGTCAATTATTCTGTACCCGAGCATAACTCCTCCTTCAGTGTCAGTCCACATTTCATACGAAATCCGATGCTTGTGCGGGAATATACGATAATGCTGTCCACATATTCCGTGAAAGCTTCATCGCTGAATTCTGTCTGTGTTTCGAGTGATTCTATGAAATGCAGCAGCTTTTCCGTTTCCTTGATGCTTCCGTTAACAGCGGTTTTTTCCTGATTTTTCAGAGCAGCGCGATATTCCTCGTTCTGTTGTTCGATCCGTCTCAGCTCCTGCGTATACATTACGCTGTCAAGGAATCCGCCGACACGTAGTTTTCTGAGCTCCTGCTTTCTGTCCGTATTCTTCTGCAGTGCTGCCTTGATATCCATTATACTCAGAAGATTATTGTCTGCATCGGAAAGCTTCAATGATTCCAGATACGGAGACAGGATAAACTGATAGCCGAAGATCAGCTTGTTCAGCATGGTCACGAATGCCGCTTTGACCGCCGCATCCTTTATGAACTTCATAGAACAGGAAGCCTTATTATACAGGTGTGTCGTACAAGCCCACGCAATTCCGGTGGTCTGCGTCTGCCGCTTGAACTTACCGCCGCATTCACCGCAGATGATTTTGCCGGAAAACGGATACTTATTCTGATACTTCCCGACATCCGCTTCAATATTATGCTCTTCAGCATGCTTTTGCAGGACAAGCTGTACCTTGTCAAACATCTCTCTGCTGATGATCGGCTCGTGATGCTCCTCCGCATAGTAGCTGTCAACTTCACCGTGATTGTTGTGCCGTCGGAAGCTGCTGTCCGTATAGGTTTTCATGAACGCGGCAGCGCCGTAGTATTTTTCGTTCACAAGTATTCCTTTGATCGTTGAGCCCGACCATTTTCCGCCCTTGCGGGTGGGAATCCTCCTGCTTTCAAGCATCTGAGCGATCTTGTATGTTCCCATTCCGTTCAGAGCCGATGAAAAGATCAGGCGGATCACTTCAGCTTCAGTTGGTTCGATGACATAATTGCCGTTGGCATCTTTTGTATAGCCATACGGCGGATAACCGAATTTGAAGGTTCCCGCTTCGATTCTCTGCTGTATCGACCATTTCACGTTCTTGGAGATTGACTCCGATTCATCCTGCGCCATGCTGCTGAGCATTGACAGGATCAGTTCACTATCCATCGAGCCGGTGTCAATGTTTTCCTTTTCAAAGTAGATTGGGATATTGCAGGATAACAGTTCCCGCACCAGCGACAGGCAGTCAGCAGTATTACGGGAAAAACGGCTGATCGATTTAGTCAGCACATAGTCGATGCTTCCTGTACGGCAGGCATACAGAAGTGCCTGAAGGCCGTCACGGGAATCTGCCTTTGTTCCGCTGATACCGAAATCATAGAACACGCCTGCAAACTCCCAGTCGGAATGCCGTTTGATCCATGATTCATAATGAGTTTTCTGGGCTTCAAGACTCTCCTTCTGGTCAGCGTTCTCGGTACTGACACGGCAGTAAGCGGCCACGCGCAATTTCTTTGCGGCAACAGGTTCCTGCGCATCGATTTTTCTTATGATCATGGCATTACCTCCTTTTGTCAGTACACTATATTAACTCTGGTTTGACGATTTTTCAAGTGTTTTCGGTAATAAGTCCGCAAACATCGGTGAGAAAGATCGGCGGTTTAATTCCGATAATTTGTCGCATTCGTCAGTTGTGATCATGCCGCTTTCAAAAAGGAGCCTTGTAATTGTCTGCGCTCTGAAATAATTGATTTCGTCAATGATTTTCTGCTGTTCCATAGCATACCTCCCTTAAAATCAATGTGACATTTCTGTCAAAAATATGAAACCTGTGTGAAAATTAGCACTCTCCCCTTGACAGTGCTAATTGGCAGTGCTATAATATAATCAGAACAAAGGAACAGAGAAGCACCAAAGGATCCGGGTGCTGAACCCTCCGTCCCCTTGCTCGAAGCAATGGAAACAATGTGA
>ONBA01000058.1 GCA_900315975.1 uncultured Ruminococcus sp. | reverse complement strand
CAGCAAGTCCGCTATGCAGGTCGAGCCTGAGTATGACGATGATAACGAGATCACTGAGGACGAGGACGATATGAAGTTCTACGATGATCAGGACGATGAAGAATAAGAAAGAGAGGACAAAAGAATGAGCAAGATGAAGAAGATTGGTGTATGTATGGCAGCGGTGGCAGGTACCGCCGGAATTGCAGGACTCTCCGCTAAGGCGGTCGAGGGCGTGAGAAAGAAGTGGTTTCTCCGTGGCTTTGAAGCCGGACAGTTCATCGGCAACCTGACCGCAGCGGAGAATTTTGCTCAGGAAAAAACTGTGATCCAGCAGAAGTATGACAAGCTCTGCGAGGAGTTTGACGAGCTTCAGGAGAACTACAACGAGCTTTGTGAGGACTACTACGAAGCCTGACCAACTTTGAACCCAGTGGATTCAAAGTTACCGACAACAGAACAAACAACATGAGACAATGAGAAAAGAGAGAGAATTTGTCTAATGAAAGTTTTAAGCCTATTTGACGGCATTTCCTGCGGACGGCTTGCACTTGAACGTGCGGGCTTGCCCGTGGAGTGCTATGATGCCTTTGAGATCGACAAGTATGCCGTCACAGTCTCAAAACGCAATTTCCCCGTAATCGTTCATCACGGGAATGTATATGACGGCGATTTCACGCAATTCAAGGGGTATGACCTTCTGCTCGGCGGTTCACCCTGTACCTACTGGTCTATCGCCAAAAAGGACAGAGAGGTTGACTGCAACGGCGAAGGGTTCAGGCTCTTTAAGGAGTATGTGAGAGCGCTTCACGAAAGTGGGTGCAGATACTTTTTATATGAGAATAACTACTCCGTTCACCAGAACATCAAGGACGAGATCAGCAAAACACTCGGTGTTGAGCCTATCATGATCAACTCGGCACTTGTATCGGCTCAGAACCGTAAACGCTGCTATTGGACGAATATTCCGTTTACTTCTTTTCCTGCTGATAAGGGTATCCTGCTGAAAGATGTGCTTGAAAGCGGTGTTGCTTGGCAGGACAAGTCCTACTGTATGACTGCTTCCTATGACGGAGCGGTGCTGTATAACACCCTTGAACGCAAGCAGCGGACTATGGTCGCAGAGCCTATCCCGATCAATACATATCAGGGTACGGACAAGTCCCGTACTGTCATGGCAGGCTATCACAAGTACGGTGAAGCAACAATCATCAAAAATTCGGGTTTCAACGGCGGTACAACTGCGGTCGCAATGCCGATGGGTGCTGCACAACGTGGCAGATATGTTGACGGAGACGGTCTTAGCTCCGCACGACATACCGAACAGCATATTGAAGTGCGTGAGGACGGTAAATCCAACTGTCTGACTACGGTGCAGAAAGATTCGCTCATCTGCACTCCCGTCCGTGTCGGGCATTACGGCAAGGGCGGACAGGGACAGCGTATTTATTCCGTGCGTGGGAAGTCCGTGACGCTATCAGCAAACGGCGGCGGTCAGGGTGCGAAAACAGGTCTGTATAAGATCGATCTCCCTGACGGTGACTACATTATACGCAAGCTCACGCCTATTGAAGCAGAGCGATTGCAAACACTTCCCGATAATTATACCGCAGGAATCAGCAATACCCAGCGATATAAATGTATCGGCAATGGTTGGACGGTCGATGTGATTGCTCACATCTTGGGAGGGCTTCACAATGATTGATGAAGCTCTGAACAAGTGTGCCGATAACAACAACTACACCATTTATACCAGTATGTGCAAGGCACAGCGTATCCTGATGCGGTCTTATGATGCCGTGTGCAGTATCAGCGGAGGTTCGGACAGCGATATTGTCCTTGACCTGATCCACAAGGTCGATGAGGACGGCAAGGTCAAGTATTTTTGGATCGACACGGGGCTTGAATACTCCGCTACAAAGGAGAATTTGGACTTCCTTGAACAGAAATACGGTATCACCATTGAGCGTGTTAAGCCTGATAAGCCTATCCCGACTTGCGTTAAGGAGTATGGTGTTCCTTTCCTGTCGAAATATGTTTCCGAACAGATGATGCGTTTGCAGGCTCACGGTTTTCAGTGGGAAGATGAACCGCTTGAAGTGCTGTTGCAGAAATATCCTCGGTGCAAAACGGCTCTGCAATGGTGGTGCGGTGAGCGATATTCAGACAAGGACGGTATCCAGAAGATAAGCCGTTTTACGATCTATCGCAACCGTTTCCTCAAAGAGTTCATCATGGCGAATCCGCCGGATTTCCCCATATCCAACAAGTGCTGTGAGTACAGCAAGAAGAAGCCTGCGAAGCGTATCGTTAAGGAACACGATGCTGACCTTGACATTACAGGTATCAGACAGTCTGAGGGCGGTATCCGTTCGGCGGCTTTCAAGACCTGTTTCTCCGAGTGCAAGTCTAAGGGGTGCAACACCTTCCGTCCGATATTTTGGTACACGGACGGGGCTGTGTCGGGTGTCCTTTCAGCAAGCACATCACCGAGGAGCTTGCGATCATCGAGGAACATGAGCCGAATCTGTATAAGGCGGCAGTCCATATTTTCGGGAAGTCATACGAATATACGGCAAAATACCGTGCTTTTGTGAAGGAAATGAAAGCAAAAGAGAAAGAGGAGAAGAAATATGATCGACTACTTAGCCTTAATGGAACATCTGCCCGTGATACTGGTGGTGACAGCGGTGCTTGCACTGCTGATCGGAGTGCCGTATCTGCTGACCACAATGCTCCTGAGATCACAGAAGGAGCGTGACAGCGATGTTCGATCCTGAATTTCAGCGAAAAGCCCTGAGCCTTGTAATGGGCTTTATCATGCAGTTTTCAGATACTCCGGCAGAACCCGAAGTGCAGGAGCTTTCGGTCAATGACCTGAATGTTTCGACTATTTCTGTTTCCTGCCTGAAAGTCACTTGGGACTCCGAGCCTGACCGTGATTATTATGTGAGCTGCACGGCTCATGATGATAATTATGCTTATGCGGATAATATGTATTTCGAGTTCAAGTCAAATGACCTCTGCTACATAACAGGTCTGCGCGAGGGTACGGAATACACAGTGACGGTCGAGCCTGTTCTTTCTGAGGAAGAACAGGACGGATATGCTGTAAAAGCTGCAAGTGCTGACGGTAAGACGGAAACGGTGGAAGTAATCTATGAGTTTCCCGATGAAGAAGGCTGGGATTCGTGCTATTGTGGAGAATCCTACCACGGGCTTACCAGAAATCCGTCATGGAGTGCAATACAAGGCTGTACCGTGGACACCATTACAAACACGGGTATCATGCGTGATGAGTACGGCGACTACTGCTGTGCTATGGGCGTATGGTACGGATACTGCGGAGACAGATTTCTCGTGACCAATGAGGCAGGACAGCAGTTTACCGTTAAGATTTGCGACAGCAAAGGTTATGCCGATGACGGCGAGGGGCGCTATCATTGGTTCGGCGGTAAGGGCAACGGCAAGTGCATTATAGAGTTCATTTATGATGATAATTCACTTCCATCCTGCGTAGCTTTCAGCGGCAGTTGGGGTTACTATAACTGGAACGGGCTTGACCTGAGTTCTAATATCACAAGTATCAAGAAAATCAACTACGGTGATCCCGTAGAATACTAAGATCATGGAGGTTTCTATTATGAACGTAAAGAAGATCATCAAGGGTGTCATCGGACTCGGCGCTATCGGAGGTATCGCCTACGCTGTTTACAAGCTCGGTGAGTGCAGCGGTGAGGTCAACGAGTGTTTCCGTGAGAAGTACGGTGACGACGAGGACGGCATCGAGCTTGACGATGATGAGTACGAGTACAGGTTCTACGATAACATGGACGAGCCTGATGATGAGTGCCTTGCACCTATGAACGGCAATTTTTCTCATGAGGAGCAGTATACCGATCATCACGGCATACACTCTCCGGTCGGTTACGATGAAAACTGTGAGAACGGTGATTGCTTCTATGTCAGGCTGAACGCTATTGATCTGGACGATATTCCGACGGAGACAGCGTTACGAGCGCTTGTAGCTACGAAGCATTCTTCGTACATCACCAATAAGGCTATACGAGCTGCAACAGGCTGTTCCTACGATACTGCGGAGCGTATCCTCATTCTTTTTGAGAATGCAGGCTATATCTCAGAGAAAAACAACAGGTTCAGACATAAGGTGTACATCAAAAATGTGGAGCTTACAAAGCTGATCTGATGATATGGCATACAAGAAAAGCACACCCTCATAACGAGAATGTGCTTTGATAAGCAAATGCTTTTCTCCTAATTATTCTCCTAAAAAATTATCTTTCCTCTAAAAACAGCTCTTTATTAGGAGAAAAGCAATTGCTCTCTATTTCCCAAAATTGAATAGTTTTCATTTTTGGGAAACAGAACTGTGTTATATGCTTGTGAGCCAGTCAGAAAAATCAACTATCCGGATACCCTCATACTGATAAGCGTCGTGGCGTGTCCTTGCGATAAGCATTTTCGGGTATGCGTCCTGAATGGACAGCAGCGGAGATACCTCACGCTGAAATGTCTTATCATCGGTGATGTTATCGGATACTTGGATATACAGCTTTTCATCACGCTTGATCGCTACAAAGTCAACCTCTTTCTTGTAGAGAACTCCAACATACACCTCGTATCCACGGCGCAGAAGCTCTATGGCTACAATGTTTTCAAGCACCCTGCCGTAGTCCATGTTCTTCGTTCCGAGCTTGGCATAGCGGAAGGAATGGTCGCTGAGGTAGTATTTTTCGGTAGTCGAGAGATACTTCTTTCCTTTGATGTCATATCTACGCACCTTATAAAATGCAAAAGCATTGCAGAGATACTGCATATATGAGCCTACGGTCTTGTGATTGATCTTATCCTTATGGCTGTTAAAGGTATCTGCGATAGTTCTTGCAGATGTGAGATTTGAGATATTATCCATAAGGAAATCCGAGATCCTGTCCATAAGTGCAGTATTGCGTATCTTGTATTTCTTGCGAATATCCCTGACAATCAGTGTATTAAAGACCTCTGCGATATAATCATACTTTGCCTCCCTGTCTTTATATACATAGGAACCAGCCATACCGCCTTCACTGACATATTTGTCAAAGGCGGCGTATAGGTCGGTATATCCGAAATATTTTACATATTCGGCAAAAGAGAAAGGATAGACTTTTATCTCAAAAGTCCTGCCCGTGAATAATGTTGCGAGGTCGGAGCTTAACAGGAACGCATTAGAGCCTGTGATATATATATCGAACTTTTCCGAAGCGTGTAAACCGTTTATGGCTTTCTCAAAGTTATTACACATCTGTATTTCGTCTATCAGGACAAAGTTATCTACGCCCTCTTTGTAGGCGGCATTGATATAGTCATATAGAGGACGGTATTCAGTCAGTTCATCGAAATCCGGAAGGTTGAAGTTGATGTGGATTATATTAGCATTTTCGACATGATCGGTGATATAACGCTTGAACGCTTCGAGCAATTTGGACTTACCGCTTCGGCGGACTCCTGTTATTACCTTAATATCGGGTGTACCGATCACATTGATAACTTTGTTCAGGTAATCGTTTCTGTCTATCAGTTTCATAAGCTATCACGCTCCTTTACCATTATTATACCACATCTATTTCCCAAAATCAAGTATTTTTCATTTTTGGGAAATAGAAATAGAAAGGAATGAAAAAATGTCAATTTTAATCATCGGTGAAAAACCGAATGTCGGGAGAGCCATCAGCTCCGTAATCGGGGCGAACAACACGCAGAAAGGCTACACCGAGGGCAATGGCTACATTGTATCGTGGTGTGTCGGTCACTTAGTCGGGCTGAAATATCCGAATGATTACGGCAACGGTTGGGACCAGAAGTGGAGCTTTTCTCAGCTCCCAATGATACCCGAAAAGTGGCAGTTCCGTGTGACTGACAGCACAAAGGCTCAGTATGAGCTGCTGAAAAACCTTATGAACAGAGTTGATGTGTCGGAGATCGTCTGTGCAACTGACGCTGACCGTGAGGGCGAGTGCATTTTCCGCTATGTCTATAACATGGCGAACTGCAAAAAGCCCGTCAAGCGACTGTGGGTTTCTTCTCTTGAAGAGTCGGCTATCCGCAAGGCACTCACAACGATGAAGCCTATGTCCGCATACGATAATCTGTTCAATGCAGGCTATGCCCGTGCAAGGGCTGACTGGCTTGTGGGAATGAACGGCTCTCGTTTGTTTTCCGTTCGTTACGGAGGCAAGCTCAATATCGGCAGAGTGCAGACTCCGACACTTGCGATGATCGTTCAGCGTGATGCGGAGGTCAATGGATTTATCAAGCAGAAGTATTACACGGCAGACCTCAACTGCGGTGGGTTCATTCTTTCTTCTGCAAGAATTGACGATGAAAATGTTGCTGATACGCTTGTTTCTGCCTGTGACGGCAAGTCGGTCACAATCTCATCGGTCAAGCGTGAGGTCAAGACCGATAAAGCTCCGAAGCTGTATGACCTGACCACGCTCCAAAGAGAAGCAAACAAGGCTTTCGGCTATACGGCGCAGCAGACACTCGACTATACGCAGTCGCTCTATGAGGGCAAGCTCGTTACATATCCTCGTACTGACAGCCAGTATCTCAGCGATGATATGGCGCAGACGGCACTTGATGTGGCAAAGCTCTGTGATACCTATTTCGGGTTTGGTATCTCGCATACTCCCGATATTTCAAAGGTCATCAACAACAGCAAGGTATCGGGGCATCATGCGATTATCCCCACAAGCGGTATCGCAACGGCTGACCTTTCTTCTCTGCCGTCCGGTGAGAGAAATATCCTCACGCTGATCGCCACAAAGCTGATCTGTGCAACGGCTCCGGCTCACAAGTATGAAGCTGTTAAGCTCACAGGTATCTGCAATGGTACGAAGTTCATGGCAACGGGCCGCACGGTGCTTGAAATGGGTTGGAAAGCCTATGCCAAGCAGTCCGACAAAAAGAATGAGGAAAAGGCTCTCCCTGCGGTAACTGAGGGACAGACCTTCACGGTTGATGCAAGCAAGGGCGAACACTTCACTTCTCCGCCGAAGCCTTACACTGAGGACACGCTTCTTTCCGCTATGGAGAGAGCCGGAAATGAGGACTATGACGAGGACACGGAGAAAAAGGGACTCGGCACTCCTGCTACAAGGGCGGCGACCATTGAAGCACTTGTGAAAAATGGCTATGTGGAGCGTGTCGGCAAACAGCTCAGGGCGACGGATAAAGGCAAGGAACTTATTACCGTTGTCCCCGATGAGGTGAAGTCTCCGAAGCTCACGGCTCAGTGGGAAACAAGATTACAGCAGGTCGAACACGGTGATTATTCCGAGGTCAGCTTTATGCAGGATATAGAGCGCTTTGTGAAGGCGATGTGCAGCAACTACGGTGTTAAGGACGAGTCTGTTTCCCTTGCAAGCCAATATCACGAACCTATCGGCAAATGCCCGAAATGCGGAGGTGATATTATCGGCGGTAAATACGGATTTTACTGCAAGGTAAAGTGCGGCATGAGTGTCGGCAATGTCTATGGCGTGAAGCTGTCCTCAGCTCAGGTAAAGTATCTCCTGAACGGCAAGTCCACCTCTATTTTTACCAAGGGACGTCGCAGCGTGATCTATCCCGAAATTGAGGAAACCACATACAAGGGCAGAACTTACTTCCAGTGGAAAGCGGTGTGGGACAAGAAATGAATGACGAAACAGACTACATCAAATTAGATGTCGGAAAGGGGTATTTCTACGATCTTATAAGGCAGATCAGCAGAAACACCTATGAAAGAAAGCAGGAGTTGTCATTCGATGATATTTCCGAGGATAGACGAAAAAATCTTGAGGATTTATTAGAGAGAAATGCGTATCTAAAGAACTGGATTCTACGGAACACCGACAGCGACGGATTTGTTTTGCTTTCTACCAGAGAATTTCAGGGTTTATTCTGGCTGTTGGTTGAAAACAACAGAATGGCGTATGAAGATGAGGACGATGACTTCTATGATGAGGAGGACGATGAAGATGATGAATGATGTTCAGCTTGCGGAAGTCGCAAAGATCCTCGGTGTCTCCGAGGACAGCATTTCCGCTATGGACGATGAGATCAAAAACAGTATGACGGCAGTCTTTGAGCAGGTCGCCGTGAAAAACGATGAGGACAAGAAGGCGGTCTTTGAAGCCCTCGACAATCTGTGGCAGAAAGGCTCTATCTACATTGAGCTGAGCGAGGTCGCCAATTCCACGGGCATCACCATTGAAACGCTCCGCAGCCTCGACTATGAAACTCAGCAGACGATCGTCTATGAGTTCATGATGGACAGCTCTCAGACCGCCCGTTTTTATGACCTTGTGAACAAGGCTCTTGCGGTCGCAGACCTCCCGAATGTGGCGAAGCTCATCGGCACTCCCGTTCGTGAGCTGAGGTCGCTCCCTCGCCGTATTCAGGAAAATGTATGCGGTGCGTATGCAATGGAGTACGATGCCGACAGCACCAATACCGACCTTATCGACACGATCAGGGAGATGATCGCTCCGTGACAGATTTCCCATATATCGGCGGTATCGAAGTCTCCGCTATCCAGAATCGTGAGTTTATCCGCATTGAAACGGACAAGGCGCAGGCTATCGTGGTGGCTCTCGACAAGAGCAATATTCCTTTTTCTGCCCGATTTGGCGATAACGAAATGGTACTGACCTATGACGGCAGTTATAAGGAACAGGTCGAGGAGATCATCGCAAAGGCACAGTCCGGCGACTATGAAGCATTGCTCCGTGAGCTGCAAGTTTACGGAGTACCGGACGGCTATTATCGTCTGCTCGGTGAGGTTGCGGAGCTTTTGAATACAACCGTGAGCTTTTTGCAGTCCCGTCCCGATGAAGTTCAGCTATTGCTCTGCAAGTTCTATGTTGACCTTTGGCTCTGTGACAGGGCTACGCTTCAGCGTGAGCTTGACCGTATCATCACGGTCAACGGCAGAACGCTCTCGGATATTTCTGAGTACGAACGCAAGAAGGCACAAGAGAAAACTCCTGCCGAACCTGTGCATACGGCAGATAAAGTTCGCTCATTTACGGAGCTTTACGATGAATACCAACGCCGCCATGCCAATGACCACTTTACAAGAGAAGCCCATAAACATCTGGCTGAGATCGCCCGACGCAGACAGCGTGACGAACAGGAGCGAATTGCTCAGACAGAAGAAAGAGAAAGGAAGAACAGACCATGAAGAAGTTTATCATCATCGGAAGTGCGGTTATCGCAGCAGTCACAACCGCAGTTGTTGTCATCGTAAAGCGCAGAAAGTGAGGTAGCCTATGCCCGTACAGGATAATGACGATAAGAGAACCGCCGACCAGCCTGTGGTCGATGCGGAGGAGGAAATTAGAAGAAAACAGGCGCAGGCGCAGGAACAGCAGCAGGAAGAGTCCGGCACTCAGAAGTCGGGAAAGCTTCTTCCTTTTCTGAACGCAAAGTCGGAGCATCATCAGAGTCGTATCGATTCTATTGACGAGAAAATCGCCAATCAGACGGACAGGATCGACCGCAACAAGGCGAAGATCGAAGCCCTGAGTGCGAAAGCGGACAAGCTCGAAGATACGAACCGTATGCTGAAAGCGACTATCGGCAATCTGCCAGGTATCCGCACGATCATTGCCAATAACGAGAAGCGTATTCAGGCAATCCGTGAGGTCAAAATCCCGAAGCGGCAGGAAAAGATAGATCAGGGTTGGAAGAAGATCGACACCCTGACCGCAAAGCGTGACCGTATCGAACACAAGCTGAACCGTGTGATC
>ONBA01000049.1 GCA_900315975.1 uncultured Ruminococcus sp. | reverse complement strand
ACCGGGGATGTAAGAAGTTACCTCGTAACCGTTTGTGAGCTTAACTCTTGCGATCTTTCTCATAGCTGAGTTAGGCTTCTTAGGTGTAGCAGTTCTTACTGCTGTGCAGACGCCTCTCTTCTGAGGTGAGCTCTGGTCGATCTGAGTCTTCTTCTTTGCATTGTAACCCTTCTGAAGAGCAGGAGCTGTAGACTTTGTCTCGAGGTCCTTTCTTCCCTTACGAACGAGCTGGTTAAATGTAGGCATGATTTTCCTCCTTTTTCGATTATTGTGCGTGCAATTACAGCACACTAAACTATTATAGCCGAAAAAGACCGGCTTGTCAAGGGTTATCCTCAAAAAAGCCGGCCATTTCTTATTATTTGGTTATTTGCACAGTCCTGCGAGGTCTGAGCCATTATATATCGGGCATTTTTCGCATTATATGCGGTCTTTTCTCGCCGCGAAGAGGAGTATCAGCGGATATATCTCAAGTCGTCCGAGAAGCATATCGAAGCAGAGGACTACCTTCGAGAAGGAATCAAGTCCTCCGAGATTGCCCGACGGACTGAATCTGCCTACTCCGAAGCCGATATTGTTCATGCAGGTTATTACCGCTGAAAGGCTCTCTTCTATCGAGAATTTGTCATGCGTTATCAGCAGTACCGAGAGTGCCATGAGTATCATAAAGAGTATGAAATAGTTCGTTGCACCGCGCACTATGTCCTTTTCGACAGGCTTGCCGTCCATTTTTACAGTTGCAACAGCTCGCGGACTTACGATGTATTTCAGTTCGCGGATTCCAGTCTTGACGATTATCATGATTCGCGCAACCTTCATACCGCCTCCGGTCGAGCCTGCGCATGAGCCTACAAACATCAGCAGAAGCAGGAGTGCCTGTGCGAATGTCGGCCATTGTCCGGTATCTGTGGTAGAAAATCCCGCAGATGTTATGGTCGAAGCTACCATGAAGAAAGAGCGTCTCAGTGCTTCACCCACTGTTGCGTACTGCTTCAATACGGTCAGTGTGATTATTCCGGTCGCAAGGATTATCACGCCGAAATACGTGCGAACTTCTTCATTCTTGTACGCAAGCGAAAATTTCTTTATCAGCAGATAATAGTAAAGATTGAAGTTCACTCCGAAAAGGATTATGAATATCGCTATCACCATTTCAATGTATACACTGTTATAGTGCGCGATACTGTCGTTCCATATCGAGAATCCGCCGGTACCCGCTGATGAGCACGCGTGTGTTATCGCGTCATACAGCGGCATTCCGCCCAGCATGAGCATTATAATTTCCGATACGGTGAGAGCGATGTATATGCCGTAGAGGATACGTGCCGAAAAGCTCGACTTCGATACAAGTCTGCCGACATTGGGTCCGGCACACTCCGCTCGCATCATGTGCATGGTTCGGGCGTCGTTGCTCGACATTATCGCAAGTACGAACATCAGCACTCCCATACCGCCCAGCCAGTGAGTGAATGCTCTCCAGAAAAGGCAGGATTTCGACATTGCTTCGACGTTCCCGAGAATTGTCGCACCTGTAGTGGTAAAGCCGGAAACAGTCTCAAAAAGAGCATCGAAATAGTTGGGTATCTCGCCGGAAATCACAAACGGCATAGCTCCTATAGCTGACATAGCTATCCACGCTGATGCTACGCTTACAAATCCCTCCATCGAGAATACAGCGTTGTTTTTTGGTTTTTTTATTGTAAAGGCGAGTGATATCACCATCGTTATCAGAAACGGTATACCGAAAGAAAATATCGCGTGCTTTTCGCCGTATACAGCCGCTACGACTACCGGCAGAAGCATACAGAACCCTACTACTTTCAGTATCTGTCCCATGATATACGTTATCATTCTGTAGTTCATGTCTTTATCCGTTCAGGCTCCCTTTTAAGAAAATTTCCTTCAGGTCACCGAATCCGCGGTTCGTCGTTACTACAACAACGCTGTCATTGACCATAAGACAGTCGTCGCCCTTCGGGATAATCAGCTCGTTGCCCCTGACTATGCTCGCGATAAGAAGTCCATCACGCATTTTCAGCTTCTTCAGCGGTACATTAACGTACTCCTTCTGTTCACGCACTACAAACTCTATCGCTTCGAGCTGGTCGTTTACAAGCCGGTAGAGCGTTGTTATATTGTTGCCCTGCGAATTCTGCTTCGCGCGGACATACTGCAATATCTGATTGACTGTTATACTCTTCGGTGAGATAATACTGTCAAGGTCGAGTGTATCAGTAAGCTGCATGAGCGTCATGCGGTTTACCTTCGTAACTACCTTGTCTACACCGTTATTCTTCGCAAGGAGCGAGAGAAGTATGTTCTCCTCGTCGATTCCGGTAAGCGTTACTACTGCGTCCGCGTCGTAAACACGCTCCTCCTTGAGAATATCGTGGTCTGTACCGTCGGCACAGATGACATTTACCTTGTTCAGCCGCTGACTAAGCTCGACACAGCGCTTTTCGTCAACTTCGATTATCTTGACCTTTACTCCCATTTCTCTGAGCTGCTGTGCAAGATGATATCCGACTCTGCCGCCGCCTATGAGTACTGCCGATTTTACACGCTTTTCACGGTATGCCGCACTTATACTCTTGAAAAATTTGACCATATTGCTGTGTGATGCGGTCATGTGTATCTTATCGCCTGCCTGAAGCACAAAGCTTCCGTTAGGGATTATTACGCTGTCTCCGCGCTGTACGGCACAGATGAGGACATCGAGTCTGAGCCTGCGTGAAAGCTGTGTAAGTGCGAGATTTTCAAGTATGCTTCCCTGCGTTATGCGTATCTCGGCAAGGTCTACCCTGCCCTTGGCAAACGACTCGATATTTATCGCTTCGGGGTAACGCAGTACCTTCGCTATCTCGTTAGCCGCATTGTAGTCAGGGTTGACCATCATGCTGATTCCGAGTTCTTCACGCATGAATACAAGCTGTTTATCAAATTCAGGACTTCTTACTCTCGCTATACAGTGACGTGCCTTCATCTTCTTCGCAATAAGACACGAAAGTATATTTACTTCGTCAGAACTTGTTACCGCTATGAAGATGTTGCACTTCGATACGTCCGCATCGTCGAGTACCTCGGTTTGCAGGCAGTTTCCGACTATGCCCTTTACGTCGTAATCGTTTACGATAGAATTTATCTTTGCTTCATTGCTGTCAATGACAGTTACATTGTGCTCGTCACACAGAACCTCGGCAAGTGCACAGCCTACTTTGCCGCCGCCGACTATTATAATTTCCATAACTCCTCCATAATTGAGAATTATTAAACAATAGGTACAATACCTCAATGTAATTATACAACCGCCTTTATCATTTGTCAAGGCTGATTGAAAAATATTTAATGATATCTCCCCTACAGCTTGACATAATGCCGCTCAGACATTATAATATTATATGTATGTAATATTAAGGAAAGGAGTTTATGCATGGAAAAGCTCTACAGCGTCAGAATGGGCAAAGCGGTATGCGCTGTCGACCTCGGTGACGGAAGTGAACGCGGTGAATACGTCTCTCAGGACTATATCTTAAACCGTCTCGGCCGCCCGCACCGCAGTATCAGCCTTATGTACTGCTATTACCCCTTCGACAAGCAGTGGCCTGCGCGTATTTCCGACGTTCACTATGATGAGAATATCACCTATCAGTGGGATTACCCCTACGACGACTATTTTCCTTACCGCGGCGGTATCGGCGGTGACAGGAACAGTCAGCCTTTTGAACAGATGCGCGACATACGCAGACACGGTCAGGACGTTACCCTTACCCTGACTATCGACCCGCACGCAACCGACGAAATGCTCACCGCTATCGGTGACGACCTTCGCCCTTTCGGCAGGGTCTTCCTGCGTATCAACCATGAAGCGACCGGTAACTGGTTTTCGTTCACTAAACGCGCTTCGTATCAGGAAATCGCCGATTTCTACTGCCGCGCTGTCCGCATTATAAAAGAACGCGCTCCTAATGTGCTCCACATCATATGCATCGGCGGTATCGAAGACCCCGACGCTGTTGAAATGATCTTGGAGAAAGAATTCGCTCAGACGGTCCGCGATGCCGATATATGGTCCGTTGACAAATATATGGCGCTCCACTGGGGCTGGCCTTATGATATCGCTGAGTCCGGCGGAAGTACCCACCACCGCTTTGCCGTTAAAGACATCTTCGAGCTTACCAGAAAAAGCTTTGAACGCTTCCGCTTTCTATGCGGCGGCAAGTCTAAACCTATGGTCATGTCGGAATGTAATGCCGACGGCGATGTAACGGGTCCGTATGAACAGGCTGAAATGCTTCGGCTGTTCTGCGATATGCTACGTAAGGAAAAAGCTGACTGGTTCACCGGTATGACGTTTTATCAGTTCCGCGACCGCGGAAGGCTCGGTCTCGAGATACAAGACCCCAACAATGCCGATATAGGCATTGAACAGCCGGTAATGCAAGCTTACAGGGAAATAATCAATGATGAATGGTTCATGCCTTCAATGACTATCGGCGATGAAATACAGCTCCCTGCAAAAATGCGCTGGGGAAGTTCCGAGGACGCTGAGGGTATCGCCGTGAAACTCACTTTTGACGATGAACCGCACTTCTGCGAGCTCATTTTCGACGACGACTCAAACCTTATGATTGAACTCAACGGCCGATGGTTCTACAAGTCGCCAAAAGCTAAAATAATTGACCTTATGCCTGCTTTCTATGACAAGCCGCT
This sequence comes from uncultured Ruminococcus sp., assembly GCA_900315975.1. The sequence goes on along the minus strand of ONBA01000049.1, from coordinate 23,036 downwards.
CGGCGGTGCCGGTGAGCTTATCATGAAAATTTTCGCTCCGCCTGCTTCCGGTGAGAATGATCTGTCTTCAGATGACGGCATTTTCAACTACTTCTACACTCTCGAAAAATTGCCCGTTATCCGTATTCGCACCGCTCCAACAGAACCAAGTAAAGACTAAATTATTAAAACAGAAAAGGATAAAATATGAACAAGTCAAAGAAATCATTCTTAGAGGTCGCTGTCGTTATCGGATTCGCGATCGCTCTCTGCATCATCGCCATTATCGTTATTTCTATCGTAGGCGGAAAATCAGGAAAAAACAAAAATATCCCTCTCCTCTGCGCTGAACCGGCTTACCCGGAAACTATTCAGGCTAAGGACGGCGAATATGTCCGCAAACTCTCCACTTACTGGTGGGTAGTTGATGTAAAAAACGGTAAGGTCATTCTCCACGACCAGAATAAAATCAAAGAAGGCTTCAATATCGACAAAAGCTGCGGCGTTGCCGATTTCCGCGGCAGAATCACTGTTCCATGCGAATTCACTGAGGCTTATTTCACCTCAAACGGCTATATCATGGCAGGAAATCTCAAGAATATCAGCTTCTTCAACATGGGCGGCAACTGCCTCGAAACCTTCGACGGCGGCTACAGTCAACTCCCTCAGGAAGCTAAGGACGAGTACGGTGAAATGACAACGAATTCCGCTGACAGCGCCCACAATTCTCCGGAAAATGACGCTTATGCCGTTAATGACAATATCAACGGTTACGTTCAGTATTACGGCAAATATATAACCGTCCGCGAAAAGGAAGGCTTCAATAAAAAGGAAAAAGTCAACACCTGCGTTTATGAATTCAAGGCTAAAAAGGAGTAATCATGGATACATCAGTTGTAATCGTCTGCGCCGGTAATTCCACAAGAATGGGCGGGGTCAACAAGATTCTCCTCCCTCTCGGTGACAGACTCGTTATCGGAGTTACCATGCTCGCATTTGAAAAGTGCGAAAACGTTAAGGAAATCGTCATAGTCGCTCGCGAAGCCGATATACCGGCTATTAAGGCTGAGGCTGATTCCGCCGGTATCTCCAAGCTAATCGCCTGCACTACCGGCGGTGCTACACGTCAGGAAAGTGTTATCAACGGTATCAAACAGATTTCACGCGGTACTAAGCTCGTCGCAGTACACGACGGTGCACGCCCGCTCGTTAAACCTGAACATATCGAGAAGGTCATCAAAGACGCTTCCGTTTTCGGCGGTGCAACACTCGGAGTACCCGTAAAGGATACTATTAAAACTGTTGACGGCGGTCTCATTGTTGACACTCCGCCCCGAAGCTCACTCTATATAACACAGACTCCGCAGATTTTCAAGCGTGAACTCTACTTTGAAGGTATCGACTTTGCACTTGAACACGGTCTCGATTTCACAGACGACTGTCAACTCGTTGAAGCTATCGGCGGCAAGGTCGCTATGACTGTCGGCGACTACACAAATATAAAAATCACCACTCCCGAAGACATCAAGCTCGCGGAAGTACTGCTGAATTACTGAGGAGGTCACTATGTTCAGAATTGGTCACGGTTACGACGTTCACAAACTCGTTGAGGGCAGAAAGCTCATTCTCGGAGGCGTTGATATCCCCCACACAGTAGGTCTGCTCGGTCACTCCGATGCCGATGTGCTCGCTCACGCTGTCATGGACGCTATGCTCGGCGCTCTCGCTCTCGGCGATATCGGTCACCTCTTCCCCGACACTGCCGATGAATTTGAAGGTGCTGACAGCATGAAGCTCATGGCTGAGGTGGTTAAAGTGTGCCGCGAAAACGGCTACGAAATCGGCAACATAGATGCTACCGTCATTGCGCAGGCTCCCAAGCTTGCTCCGCATATCCTCGCTATGCGCGAAAACATCGCTAAGGTGTGCGGCTGTGATGTCTCACAGGTCAGCGTTAAGGCTACTACTGAGGAAAAGCTCGGTTTCACCGGTGAAAAACTCGGTATCTCGGCTCACTCCGTTGCTTTGATGAAGAAAATTTCCTGAATACTATGGCGATGCCTCTGCACTTCTGTCAAGGCTCTGCCTTAACAATCCGGTCAAGGCTCTGCCTTAACAATCCGGTCAAGGCTCTGCCTTAACAATCCGGTCAAGGCTCTGCCTTAACAACCCAATCCACGATGTCGCTCGCTTCGCATCGCTTACTCTGTACAGAAAGGCTATGTCTGCTTTCGCTCGGTGTTAACAGCAGGCATGGTTAACTATACATTAAAAAGGCTGCTAATCTCTTAGCAGCCTCTTTTTTATTTGCTCTTTTCAGGGAGTGCCTTTATAAGCTTTGCGTCAAGCTTTTGTATCGCAAGTGCGTCCTTACCTGTGATTCCGTCTCCGGGGTCATAGCAGTCGGCATTTGCCTTTGCTTCTTCGTCAAGTGCATACTTGTCCTTGTTGCCGGAGTATCGTTACTGCATCTGCTACGGTTACGCTGTTATCAAGATTTGCATCGCCGATAAGCTTCGCTTTTACGGTGCCGGATACCGTTGTTGTAGTTGTAGTTGTTGTTACCTTTCCGGTCGATGATGTAGTTGTTGTTACAGGTGTTGATGTGCCTTTGAACAGGTCAGCCGGAAGCTCGTCAAGTGTTATGCAGTAATCACTGTTGTAGAGTGCTTTCAGCTCGTCGTGATCCTGATACTTTTCACCGCTTACGAAAGGAGTTTCCGGTGTATCGTACCACGGGCAGAAATACAGCCAGTCTGCGTGCTCTACCTGCATATTCGTCATGCTCGGTACTGAATCATTCTCTGCCATCGCTACCATCTTATTGCCCTTGACATAGCCGTGTATCCTATAGAATATACCTGCTTCTGCGTCAAGATTGGGTCCTGATGTTTTGCCGTCGTGACGATTGTACTGTGTATTGTACTTATCAAATGCAACGATGTCTACTCTGTCATCTCCTGAGTACCACTGTGCAGATGCGTCTGACCATGCATAGAGATTCTGCTCCCATATGAGGTTGTGGAGTCCGTACTCGTTTTCAAGTGTGTCCTGCAAAAGTGCCCACAACTGCTTGTATACGACTGCGCCTTCCTTTGCCCACCAGAACCATGCACCTGAACCGTCTATCGGGTCCTCTGTATGGCTCGGATTGCCTTCAGCTTCGTGGAATGGGCGGAAGATTACCGGCACTCCTGCGTCCTGAAGTTTCTGAAGCTCTGCCGCAAGATTCTTCATGCAAAGCTGGAAGTAGTCATACTCAAGTGTTCCCTCTACAAGACAGTTTGCAGTCTTGAAATCGGTCTTTTCACTGTATGTTGTTTTTGAGAAGTCAAGCGGTTCGCCAAGTGTGTAATCTGCCATTGTCGTAGGTACATTTACGTGCCATGAAGCTGTGCAGATTCCGCCCTTTTCGTTGGTCCACTCTATCATTCGTCCTGCTACTCCGTCGTCCCACGCATAGCAGGGGCAGTAGCTTCCGAAATCAAATCCCTGTATTGCCGGATACTTGCCTGTGAGTTCCTTTATGAGGTTTACGTCAAGGTCGTAATTATTATAGGTATAATTGCGGTTCTGCGTACTGTAGGTATATACCTGTCCGTCCGGACCTGTGCAGTGCCACGGGAACTTATGTCCCTGTTCGTCCTTGTCGTAGCTTTCCTTGTCTATTGTGTACTCCACTCCTTTCTCATCAGTGCATTTATCGGCATTTTCATCGTAGCGGATAGTGGTCTGAACCTGATTTCCGCCGCCGTAAATCTGCTGCTGTCCGGAAAGAATATTATTGCCGTATACGCTGTGGAGATACTTCATTACCGCCTTTGCCTCGGGTGTTGCCTTCGGGTCGCAGGTCTCGGACGTTGCCTTTGAAAGGTCGGGGAAATCAGCTTCTGCTACGGTCACGTAGTCTACTGCCATATAGCCGTATTCGCTGATGAATTCTATTGTATTCACGCCCTTGTTGAGACGTATCATGCCGAAGTCGTAATCTGTCCACTTCTCAGAATACGCCGCCTGCGTAAGATACTTTACTCCGTTTACCTTCACCGCCTGCTGTCGCGCACCTTCATTCAGTATCTGTGCACCGTGCACGGTAAGCTGATACATTGCGTCCTCGGGGACTGTTACCTCAAATGAAGCCGGTGAGGCTGTCAGATACCAGAAGCCATCGCCTGAATAGCCGGGTATCTCGGTCTGATAGATAGATGTCCATAAGTCGGCACCTTCCATTTTCTCTCCCTCAATAACGAATGGGAAAACCGTGTCGGCTGCGTGTACGGGTGCAGCAAACGGTACTGCTGCCGCTGCCATAACTGCGGCTGACGCTGCTGTAAGCGTCTTTTTGATGAAATTCTTCATGTTGCATTCCTCCTGAATAGAATTAATCCCTCACTATGCTTTAATTAAGCCATGCCTAATTCAGCTTAATTAATGTGTGTTTACAACCTAATTATAATATCATCGGAGTTTTTTTTCAATAATATTTTATTAACAGTATAAAACTTTGTAGCTTTCAACAAATCCTCCTCTCCTCTTTTGTCGGATAAAAGAAAAAGCTGCTTAAATTAAGCAGCTTTTAAGTAAAATCAGTTTTTAAACAGTGTTTAATTAAATGTTATCAGCACATCAGTGCCTTGTCAAGCCATACCTTTGCGATATCGAGTGCCTCGTAAAGTCCGCAGTCACGCTCTGAATTCTTTACAAATGCCTTCATCGGGTCGGCTTCATTAGTATCCATCTGTATTACTCTTACCTTTGATGCTGTCTCTGTACCATCCTCAGCCTTCGCGGTATCGAGTATCTGTATCCATATTACGAACGGGTCGGACATATATCCGTAGTATATCTGTCTGCCGCTTCTTACGAGCGGATATCCTTTATATGTGAAAAACTTTTCGCTCATGACTTCTTCTCCTTTACTGGTAATTGAGTTGAATAGGCTTATGTCGTCACTTCCATGTTGTGACAAATTCCTCATCGCCCTTGATTCTCTTAATGTTGTCGATAAGAGTATCTACGTAGGACTTTGTGATGGTGAATTTGCTCTCGCCGTTTACTGCTATCAATGCTGTCATTGCGCTGTTTTCATAGAAGTCGAGCTTCATTGTCTCGCCGGTAAACGAATCATTTAACTCAACTGTTGCCATCGGTGCGCTGTCGGGAATCTTAGCATCAAGTGCAAAGTCCTCAGCGTTTGCGCTTATCAGGAAACTGTAGAACTGACGGAAACGTTCACTGTCAAATGCCTCACCGTTGTACTTAGCTTCAAAATCGTCAGATGTGTAAGACTCCTTTTCTTCTGCCGGATTTCTCTTGGTGAGTGTGAACTCGCCGCTCTCTCCGGTATTTGTCGTTACCTTTAGGTCGCTGATATTCCATACATAAGATGCAATGAATATCTTCGATGCTATGTCGATAGGCTTAACTGTTGCCCATCTTGCATTCTCAGTCTGTACCGTATATATTACGTTGCCGCCTTCAAGCATTGCATAACAGCACTTGCCATTCTCACTGTCGTTGAAGGGTTCACTCAGAAGAAGTACATAGGTCTTGCCGTCGTCACATTCCATTGTAACCGTGCAGAACGGGTCTTTCAGTCCGGCTTCCGCTATATCGGCATCTGTGCAGTGTACACTGTAGATGTCCTGTGCGTCAAGTCCGAACATTCCTGTTGTTATGTTTGTCGCACGCTCAACTGCAAGATACGCCGTTGTCGGCTCGACCATAACGTGTGCGGCAGATGTACCGCCGCTGTGCTGTGAATCTTCCTTCTCTTCGTATTTCAGCACGATGTCGTAATCTATATCGTCGCGCTCAATTTTCAGAGTCTTTACGATAGGCATTTCATCGGGTGCTTCAAGCACAGTAGTCTCTACAAGCTCAATAGTTGTCTTTGTGTAGTTTTCAACTGCTGAATTTCTTACCGTGTAAACTGTGTTCACACCGTCTATCATTACGTATGTCACGTCGCCCGACGGTGCTTTGTTTCCTACGAGCAAGCGGTATTTCTTTCCGCTCTCAAATTCGATATCAACTGTTGCTGTCGGTGATGCAAGTCCGAATTTTGCAAGGTCGGTGCAGTTCTCCTCGATGACGTCTTCACTCGCAAGCTCGTTTGCGTTGTTGGCAAGAGTTCCGATTATTGAATCCTTCATCAATACGTCCTGATATCCGTCAAGGGTATAGGTTGCCGCAGAATCACCGGTCTTTGTGGTCTTCTGTATAACGTGAAGCTCGTCTGTCTGATTCTTTACGTCTACCGTCTTGATTACTCCGACATTATATCCGCTTGCTGATTCGTTTTCATCGTCCTTTATCAGTATTACCGACTGCTTATCTTCATTTACCTCGGAAGAGGCGGAGCTTCCGCCTTCCTCCTTCGGTTCTGTCAGTCTCAGCGCTGCATATCCGCCGCCTAGCACCGCAAGTACTGCGCCGAGAGCGATAATGCCTTTAGCTGTTTTATTCATCGATTCTTTCTCCTTAACAGTACAACTGCTCCGGCAACTGCTATTGCTATCGGGATAACAAGGATTACTATTATCTCTATAGCCTTTGCTTTGCCTGTTGAAAGTGAGATATTATTCTGCTGGATAGCCTTTTCGGGTATGATAACGCCTGAATCCTTTCCTGTCATGTTATTGACTGTGTTGAGGATAACTGTTGCGTTGTTGAATGTGTTTGTGTTTGAGAGAATTGAGTTGTCAAGCATGAACGGACTGCCTATTACGAGGAGGTTGCTTCCGTATACATTGATACCTGATGCAGTTTCCTTTCTCGACTTTATAATTGCAGAATATTCGCCTGTTTCGCCCTTTTCTGCTGACTTGTCAACAAGCGATGCAGTGTATGATGTAGGCTTTGACTTGAGTATCTCGCTGAGTACGCTCTCGTTGTTCTTGGTTATTCCGCTTACTACTCTTGCACCGGGTGCAACTATAGGCAGTGTATCGTTCGGAAGTGTTCCTACTGCATCTGTATCGCTTACGCTGAGCATAGGTGCGTAGTCAACTGAGCCGAGGGCTGCGATACGGACCTGTGTCATGTCGTCATCAAGGATAACGTCTGTTCCGACCTGAATCTTCCAGTCTTCGAGGAATTCAGTGATGTTGGGAAGGTCAGTTGCGTAGAAGTTCTGGATATATATCATGTTCTTCTCGTAGTTTCCGCCATTGTAGAGGAAATCGCTGAGCTTTGTGATTATATCGTCTGAGAAGTCAAATGCAGGTGCTGCTACTACTATCATATCGTAGTCGTCAGGGCTGAGTGCATCTGTTGCAACGTCGACCTCTGTGCAGTCATAGCCGTTTTTGCCGAGGAATGCCTCGAACGATGCTGCAAGGCTTGCATGGGTATTGTCCCATATGTTGTTGCCATTCATTTTTGCTGTGACAGCAACTCTCTTGGGGTTTGAGTCTGTTACAGACATGATGTTTGCTGTGATAAGGCTCTCGCCGTTGAATACCATGTCCATCTTGGTCTGTGTGCTGCCCTGTGAAGGTGTTATCATTCCGATTACTTCTTCCTGGTTAAGCACCTTTACTCTGTCACCGCAGCTGAATATGATATTTGTTTCGCCAATCTCGCCGTTATAGCTGCTCTTGTAGCGTGCGATAACGTCGGGGTCTTTGTTGATGTCAACGTACTTTACGTCGATGCTGCCCTTGCCTGATTCAGCATATACGCTGTATTTGTCGAGGATCTCAGGGATTATCTCATAGGGCATTTCCACGTTCTGTCCGTAATACTGCATGAACATCTGCTTATACTGTACAGCCATTGCTGCAAATGAATTACGGGGTGTGGTTACTGTTATCTCTACGTCCTTGTCCATATTCTTGAGGACGTCTATCGACTCGTCTGTGAGGTCATATCTCTTATCAGGTGTAAGGTCAAGCTTTACGGGGTATCTCTTGTTCAGCACGCCGCATATAAGGTTTACTACTATCACTATCGCGATAACGAATACCAGTACAACTGCTGACATTGAACCGTATTTCAGCTTCTTTCCGACTCCGCGGACAGGCTTTGTGCTGCTCTCCGCAGTGTCATTGACCATTTCCATCTCTTCTTTTTTATTGCTCATGTGTTTAGCACCTTCCTTTCCCTATCAGCCCCAGCGTCTCTTATCGAGGACTCTTACTGTCAGGAAGTTGAAGATAAACGCTACGCTGACAAAGAACACGATACTTGTAATGTTGAAAACGCCCTGTGTAAATTCAAGATATCTTGAATAGAAAGATACTGAAAGCATTATCTTTCGTACTACCTCATTTGTTACGTTTGATGCAAGCGAATCAAAGAGATAGAGTACGAAAAGTGCAAGCATACTTGCTACTGCTGATGCCATCTGATTCTCTGTGAGAGATGAGATGAAAAGTCCCACTGCGATGAATGCTGAACCAAGGAAAAGCATTGCAAAATAGTTGCCGAGCAGTGTTGACCATACTACATCGCCGAGGTAGGCAAGTATTATCGAATAGATGAATACAACGCTCTCTGCGATGATGAAAAGTGTGAGTGCGGCAAGGTATTTGCCGAGCACTATCGACCATAAGCCTATCGGCGCGGTAAGAAGTCCCTGGTCTGTACGGTTTTTCTTCTCTTCACTGAGAAGCTTCATGGTGAGTATCGGTATGAGGAACAGCACTACTATAAACATAGAGCTGAACATCGGCGAGGTCTCGGTAGTACCCGAACCTATTACGCCAAAGAAAAAGAATATTCCTGAAAGCAGTGTGAACACTGTGAGGAACACGTATGCGACGCCGGAAGTAAAGAAAGCGCCCATTTCACGTCTGTATATTGCACCCATTACTTCTCGCCTCCTTCATTATTTTCTTCGTCAGGGTCGTCGAATGACTGGTCAACGAGGAGCTTTTCCTCTTTCTCGACCTCTTCTGCCACAAGCTCGCCGTCCTTGACATTAAGGCTGAATTTGGGTGATTCCTTCGATGCTGAAGCAACAGGCTCACTGCCCTTTATCCTGCTTGCCTCGTCGCCCATTGTTATCCTGAGGAAGATGTCCTCAAGGGTCATGTCTGAAAGCTGGAGCATGAGGATATTCCAGCCCTTTTCGCGGCAGAGCTTATTGAGGTCGCGGCGGATATCCGCCTCTTCGTTAGCCTCTACGTCATAATCGTATATGCCCTTCTCGCGCTCCATGTCTGCACGGATATACTTGATTCCCGGTATCTTCCTGATAGAATCAACTATCTCCTTCTTGTCTGCGGCTGTACGTGTTGAGCCTTCGATACGAATTGTCATCTTGTGCTCGTTTGTGAGGTGAGTTGCTATCTCATCGGCTGTACCGTCAGCGGCAACCACGCCCTTGTTTATGATGATTATTCTGTCGCATACTGCCTGTATCTCGGGGAGTATGTGCGATGAAAGGATAACCGTGTGATTCTTGCCGAGCTTTTTGATAAGTGTACGTATCTCGATTATCTGATTCGGGTCGAGACCTACTGTAGGCTCATCAAGGATAAGCACCGGCGGATTGTTGATGAGTGCCTGTGCGAGACCTACTCTCTGCTTGTAACCTTTTGAAAGGTTGCGGATAAGGCGGTGTCTTACGTTGCTTATCTTGCAGAGGTCGCATATCTCCTTGAGGTGTGCTTTTCTCGGAAGCTTGCACTTTTTCAGGTCGTACATGAATCCGAGGTAGCTGTCAACTGTCATGTCCACATAAAGCGGCGGTATCTCGGGGAGATACCCTATATTTGCCTTTGCCTTTATGGGGTCTTCAAGGATATCCACGCCGTTAATGAGTATCTGACCCGAAGTTGACGAGATATATCCGGTAAGCATATTCATCGTTGTTGATTTTCCGGCTCCGTTAGGTCCGAGAAAGCCGAGTATCTCGCCTTTTTCGACCGAGAAGCTGATATCGTTTACGGCTTGCTTGTCGCCGTAACGCTTTGTAAGGTTTCTGACCTCTATCATTTGGTAATGCCCTCCTGATTATTTTTCTTTACGCATGACTTTTCATGCAGCAAATGCCATTATTTAGAATAATATCAATATGTGATAACACAGTGAAAGCCAAGCGAACTTTCTATGTCGTTTGATTCAAAGATTCTGTTATGTCCTTTTTTATCTGCGCTCTCAGCTCATCAAGTGAGCCGAATTTCACCTCAGGACGGATAAAGCTTTTAAAGCAGACATCTACGTTTTTACCGTAAAGGTCGCCATTATATCCGATTATGTGTGTTTCGGCAAGCGGTCTGCGTAAACCCTCTATTGTAGGCTTGACTCCCACATTAGTGACCGACGGCAGTACCTTTCCGCCAACACTGGTGAACGTGCTGTAAACTCCGAACTTCGGCACAAGCTGTCCATCTGAAAAATCCTGATTTATAGTCGGAAAGTCGATAGTTCTGCCGATGTGATTGCCGTCCTCTACCGGTGCGCTAATGAAATAAGGATAGCCGAGAAGCTCTCCTGCTTTTACAGTTTCTCCGGCAAGAAGCAGTTCCCTTATACGGCTTGATGACACTCTTTCGCCGTATAGCTCGACGCTTTCGACTACTTCAACTCCGAAACCATATCGCTTTCCGAAGTCTATAAGCTCCTTAACTCCGCATGAGGCATTTCGTCCGAAACGGAAATCTCCTCCGCAGCAGACTACCTCTGCCCCCATTCTTTCACTGAGTATTCTTTCAGCAAATTCTTCTCCGGTGAGTGTGCAGAGTTCATCAAATGCAGGACTGTATACCTCCTCTATCCCGATATCCTCGGTCAGAAGTATATTCTTCTCCCTGAGCGTATAGATATAACCCTGTCCGCCGTTTTTCTTGCGAAGTACACTCTCCGGCAGAAAAGTGAAAACCGCAGTTTCAAGTCCGTTTTTGCGCTGTCGGCACGCGGCTTCTATGACCTCGCGGTGTCCGAGATGAACTCCGTCAAACAGTCCGAGTGCGACTGCCTTTCTACTTCCGGTCATGACTTCACCTCACACAAGATTCTTTGCAACGCGGAGAATGCCGTTTTCAAAATCGGCAAGCGCTGTTCCTATGAAAGCTCCGTCAAAGCCGTATACAGCGTAATCTGTGGTTCCGCTTTTTATGTTGTGAACTCTTTGAAGGTCAAGCTTCACGCCGTTGCGGTACATTCTTGTCTGCACTTCGTTCAGCCTGAGCTTAGGAAGCTTCTCAAATACGCGCTCAATCGGCAGTATCAGCTCCTCAAGCCTGTCCTCATCACGTGCACGCTGTATCTCTTCAAGAGTGTGACACTCGTTCAGTGTGAAGCCGCACGACGAATCCCTCACGAGCGAGGTCATTATTCCGCCGCAGCCAAGCTTTTCGCCTATATCATTTATAATTGTACGGATATAGGTGCCCTTTCCGCAGTCTATTGCGATTATGCCCTCGCGTGATACGGGGTCATATTCAGATACAGCAAGGGAGTATACCTCTATCTCACGCGGTTCACGCTCGACCTCTATCCCCTTTCGGGCAAGGTCGTAAAGGCGCTGTCCGTTTACCTGCACTGCCGAATACATCGGCGGCAGCTGCATTATCTTTCCGGTAAACTCCGGAAGTACCGCGAGAATATCCTCTTCGCCGACTGCCTTGTCCGAGCACTCACTGACATTTCCCCACACGTCCTGTGTATCAGACGTGCAGCCGAATCTGAATCCGGCAAGATAGCTTTTCCGGTTGTCCGGCATGATATCGCACGCTTTTGTTGCTGTGCCCACAAATACCGGCAGTACACCTGTTGCCATCGGGTCGAGAGTTCCGCCGTGACCGAGTCTTTTAGTCTGCAATATTCCGCGGAGCTTCGCTACTACGTCGAATGATGTGAAGTCCGCAGGCTTGTTTACGCATAGTATGCCGTTCATTAATCAAGTGCCTTTCTTACAGCTTCGATAAGTGTATTCTTTACCTCGCTGAGCTCGCCCTCGATAGTACAGCCTGCTGCCTTAGCGTGTCCGCCGCCGCCTACTGTCTGACAGATGAGCGACACGTTTACCGCGTCGGCTGAGCGGAGTGAACACTTGAACACGTTAGGCTCACGCTCACGCATCAGTATTCCGACTTCTGTATTCTCAAGCTGAATTGTCAGCGGTGCGAATCCCTCAAGCTCATCGGGAGCTATTCCGAGCTCCTTCATCATGTCCTGAGTTACTGCTATAACTGCGAGTTTGCCGCCGAGGTGCTCCTCAAGAAGCTCCGATACCTTCGCTTCAAGCTTCATTCTGCCGAGTGACTTCACCTCAAACATATAGCGGTTTATCTTTGCAAAGTTAATGTCGTAGCTGCGCTTCATCTCTGCCGCTATCTCATGTGCGCGAGGAGTTGTGCAATCGTAGCGGAAGCAACCTGAATCAGTCGCGATTCCGGTATAAAGGCACATTGCGCAGTGACGTGTGATATTTACACCCATATATTTTGCGAGGTCGTAGATTATCTCACAGGTTGCGGTAGCCTTCTCTCTGAGAAGTGTTTTCTCCGCATAATTCTTATTGGACTCGTGGTGGTCGATACAAAGCTGTACCTTTCCGCCGTATATCTCAGCATATCTGCCCATAAGCTTCTCATCGGCGATATCTACTGCAATAACGGTCTGCGGCTCAAAGTCCTCACCTGCTCCGGTCTTTGTCATGAAGTCGTAACGCGGTGAAGGAAACTCGTCACTGCATATGACTCTGCTGCGGATACCAAGCTCCGCAAGTATATCCTTCAAGCCGAAGCCTGCTCCGATGCAGTCTCCGTCAGGACTCTGATGAGTTATTATAACAGCGTCTTTGCAGTTTCTGAGAAAAGTCTCGTTTCAGTGTTTATCAGAGCAGGTCGTTAAGCTTCTTGCTTATCTCTGCGCTGCGCTCTATCGAATTGTCTGCTATGAACGTAAGCTCGGGAGATTTTCTCATTTTCAGGCGATGGAAAAGTTCACGCCTGATGAATCCTGCGGCACTTTTCAGTCCTGCTACTGATTCCTTTGTACGTTCCATGCCTTCAAGACTTGATACGTATATCTTACAATTGGACATATCCCCCGAGAGGTCTGCCCTCACTATCGTGAGGAGCTTATCTATGCGCGGGTCTTTGAGCTCGCGCAGGATAGCTGTCATTTCTCTTTTGATGTCCTCAGCCATACGGCTCGTTTTAAAATTAGGCATATTGTCCTTTCTCCGGCATATAAGCCGCTCAGATGTTTACGGTAAAGCCGACTCCGTCGGTCTCACGCATTTCCTCATGATTACTGCCTGTCTCGTCTTCGCTGAAGTATTCGCCGACAGGTCTTTCATCAACGTCCGACTCTACCTGTGTATAATCAGGCAATTCTTCATCGCCCTCTTCATAGTAAATATCTGCAAATTTATCGTATTCCGGTTCAAGCTCAACGTCTCTTACCGGTCTTTCTACTCCCATGAGGTCGTTTGGGAAGTTATCCTCTTCCTCGACGGGACTGCACTCGCCGAGCAGTATCCTCTTCACCGACTCGAAAAAGAATATATCTATCGGTCCGAAATCTGCCCATGCAAGCGCCTCATCGCAATACTGGAGCATATCCGCATTGCTCATTCTCTCTTCATCCATATCATGTTCCTCCTAATGTAAGGATAACCTCACATCATTAGTCCTCGCGGTACTCCTCAACTGTGTAAGCCTCGAAGATATCGCCTTCCTTGACGTCGCTGAACTTTTCAAGGCTGATACCGCACTCGTATCCTTCTGCGACTTCCTTTGCATCGTCCTTGAATCTCTTGAGTCCTGCTATCTTGTCGTCGGCAATGATGATACCGTCGCGTACAACTCGTACCTGACAGCCTCGTGTTACCTTGCCGTTGAGTACATAGCTTCCGGCAACCATACCTACGTTGGATATCTTGTATACCTGACGTACCTCTACACGTCCAAGTTCAACATCGCGGAACTTAGGTGCAAGCATACCCTTCATAGCGGTAGATATCTCTTCGATAGCGTCATAGATGATGCGGTAGAGACGGATATCTACACCGTCGCGTACTGCGTTTTCAGCGGCAACAGGGTCAGGACGCACGTTAAATCCTACGATGATCGCGTTAGATGCACTTGCGAGCATTACGTCGCTCTCCTTGACTGCACCAACTGCTCCGTGGATTACTCTTACTCTTACCTCTTCGTTTGAAAGCTTTTCAAGCGACTGCTTTACTGCTTCAACTGAACCCTGTACGTCTGCCTTGACGATAACAGGAAGTTCCTTTATCTCGCCCTCTGCTATCTGACTGAAGAGGTTATCGAGTGTTACCTTGCGGTACTGGTTGAACTGTTCCTGCTTCTGTTCATGCTTTCTCTGCTCAACGAGTTCGCGTGCGAGTCTTTCGTCCTCAACTGCGTTGAAGATGTCGCCTGCACTCGGAACTTCTGCAAGTCCTGTTATCTCAACAGGTACGGAAGGTCCTGCACTCTTTACTTTTCTGCCCTTGTCGTTTGTCATTACGCGGACACGTCCAACTGCTGTTCCTGCGATAAGAACGTCGCCCTGTCTGAGTGTACCGTTCTGTACGAGAAGTGTTGCAATAGGACCTCTTCCCTTATCAAGGCGTGCTTCGATTACTGTACCCTTTGCAAGACGGTCGGGGTTAGCCTTGAGTTCCTGTACCTCTGCAACGAGAAGCACATTTTCAAGAAGTTCCTCGATACCTTCACCTGTCTTAGCTGAAACAGGTACACAGATAACATCGCCGCCCCAGTCCTCGCATACGAGGTCGTACTTGGTAAGCTCTTCCTTTATCTTGTCGGGGTTTGCACCCTCTTTGTCCATCTTGTTTATAGCAACGATTATCTGTACGCCTGCTGACTTCGCATGGTTGATAGACTCAACTGTCTGCGGCATGATACCGTCGTCTGCGGCTACTACGAGGATAGCGATATCTGTAATATTCGCACCTCTTGCACGCATTGATGTAAACGCTTCGTGTCCGGGAGTATCAAGGAATGTGATGTCCTGACCGTTTACGTTTACCTGATATGCACCGATATGCTGTGTGATACCGCCTGCTTCGCCTGCGGCAACGTGAGCGTTTCTGATGCGGTCGAGGATAGATGTCTTACCGTGGTCAACGTGTCCCATAACTACTACTACAGGGCAGCGAGGTTCGAGGTTTGTATCGTCGTCGTCACTGTCGTCGATAAGACGCTCCTCAATTGTTACGATTACTTCCTTCTCAACCTTTGCTCCGAGCTCTTCTGCTACGAGTGAAGCTGTATCAAAGTCTATTTCCTGATTGATAGAAGCCATTACACCGAGTCCCATGAGCTTCTTGATTACCTGTGTAGCTGTCACCTTGAGACGTGCTGCAAGTTCGCCGACTGTGATGCTCTCAGGAATCATTACCTTGAGCTGCTGCTTTCTTGCACGCTCAAGTTCAAGTCTCTTGAGCTTCTCAGCCTCCGACTCCTTCTTGCTGAACTGCTGACGGTTTCTTTGTGCAGACTTCTGATTTATCTTCTGCTTCTTCGAGCTGTAATTCTCGCCGCCGTGCTTGTTGTTTGATGAAGCCATCTGGTCGTAGCGCTCGTTGTACTTATCGAGGTCAACATAGCTTCCGCGTGTATCAACTGTACGTCTCTGAGTTGCTGTTGAAGCAGTTTCAGATGAGAAGTTGGTATTGAGCTTTGTGCTCTCGCCTCTGTCACGCGCCTTTACCTGCTCCTTCTTCTTGTCGCTCTTCTTATTTTTCTTGTCAGAGTGAGAAGTTTCTTTCTTTACAGGCTCAGCCTTGGGAGCTTCTTCCTTCTTTTCTGTTTCAGCCTTAACAGGCTCTGCCTTGGGAGCTTCCTCCTTCTTTACAGGCTCAGCCTTCGGAGTTTCCTCCTTCTTTACAGGCTCAGCCTTGGGAGCCTCTTCCTTCTTTTCGGGCTCAGCCTTGGGAGCCTCTTCCTTCTTTTCGGGCTTGGGCTCAGCTGCCTTCACAGCAGGCTTCTCAGTCTCAGCAGCCGGCTTCTTCTCCTCTTTCTTCGGAGCTGCCTTTGCAGTTTTTTCTGCCTTCTCTGTTTTCTTCTCGGTCTTAGGCTTCTTCTCTGCCTTTGGCTCTTCCTTCGGCTCAGGCTTAGGCTCATTCTTTGACGCAAAATACTCGTCAAATGTCTTGACCTCGTGAAGCTTTGTGTAGTGCTCAAGGACGATGTTCATCTCTTCCTCTGTGAGACTTGTTGATGCCTTCTTCTTTGTATCGCCCTTTTCAGCGAAGAAGTCCATGATTTCCTGCGATGAAACGTTAAGGTCCTTCGCAGCGTCGCTTAACTTTATCTTTTTTGCCATATGTTGCAGTACCTCCAATTTGCTTTACCGCAAGTGCGGTATTGATGTTAAAGTGTGTAAATATATGTCAACACTTCTGAGGTGTTATTTTGATATTATCTTTTCAAAGCCTGCGGCAAATCCGCTGTCGCAGACCGCGATGACTGCCGTCTCTTTTCCGCAGAGACGCGCTATCTCAGCTTTCTCAAGCTCTGTGGCATATGCCGGAATATCGTATTTCCCGCATACGAAGTTCACTTCCTTGACCGTCTTTGCAGATGCATCGGAAGCGGTCAGCACGCAGAACGCTTTTCCGTCTTTTACTGCGTCCATAGAGCTGTCAAATCCCTTTACGCTCTTTCCTGCTTTTAAACATATCGTCAGCAGGTCAGCCGTTTTCCGTTTCTTTTCTGAGTTCATCAGCCATCACCTCATATACGCTATCTTCAATCCTGCATGAGAACGATTTCTCGAATCTGCGCGCTTTTCTTGCCTTGTCGAAACACTCTGCACTCCGGCAGATATAAGCTCCTCTGCCGTTTTTCTTGCCGACGAAATCAAGACTTATCTCTCCCTCCGGCGACTTCACAACGCGCATGAGTTCCTTTTTCGGCTTCATCTCGTTACAGCCGAGACACATTCTCATGGGTATCTTTTTCGGTTTCATGCTTATTCCTCAGTAGGAGCGGCTTCCTCAGCAGGAACATTCTCCTCTGTTACTGCTTCTTCAGCTGTGCTTTCAGGGAGCTCCTTCTCGGGTGCTGATTCATTCACCGGCACTACAAAGTCCTCGCTGAGCTCGGGTGCTTCATCGCCTGTGAGGCTGTCAAACTGCGGCTTGATGTCTATCTTGAAGCCGGTGAGCTTTGCCGCAAGCTTTGCATTCTGTCCCTTGTTGCCGATTGCAAGCGAAAGCTGATTGTTCGGTACAACTACGGTGCAGGTCTTTTCCTCTTCCGATGTTACTACGGTTTTGAGTACCTGTGCCGGAGCAAGTGCACGAGCGATGAACTCCTCTGTCTTTTCGCTCCATGGGATTATGTCTATCTTCTCGCCGTTGAGTTCACCCACAACTGCGGAGATTCTTGTTCTCTGAGGTCCTATGCAGGCGCCGACTGCGTCAACATTGGGGTCCTTCGACCATACAGCTATCTTTGTTCTTGAACCTGCTTCACGCGATATCGACTTTACCTCAACTGTGCCGTCGTATATCTCAGGTACTTCAAGCTCAAAAAGACGCTTTACGAGGTCCTTATGTGTACGTGATATCTTTACGATAGGTTTCTTTGTCTTGCCGACGATTCCGGTGATGTACACCTTAACCTGCTTGCCTTCTTCAAGCACTTCGCCGGGTATCTGCTCATTCTTGAAGAGGTAGAGCTCTGTACCCTGATACTCTACAGTTACTGTTCCTCTGCCGGGTTCTATCTGTGAAACTGTAGCGACGATGCAGTCGTGTTCCTTCTGCTCAAACTTGCTGAGCATCTGCTCGCGGTTTATCTCTCTGAGGTCGCCCTTGATGGACTGCTTTGCTGAGAGTGCCGCCATTCTGCCGAGCTTTGAGATATCTATCTCCTTGAGGATAGTTCCGCCGAGAATTGCATTCGGGTCGATAGTTTTTGCAACTTCGATGTTTATCTCGTTCTCGTCGATAGGCTCATCGTCGATTATCTCCTGAGCGATGTACATTGCGAATTTCTTTGTAGCTGGGTCTATCTCGACTCTTATCCTGTCCTCACTGTGGGGATAGGCTCTCTTTGCGGCTTTGAGCATAGCCGACTTGACTTTCTCTATGAGGAGCGCTGTCTCTACACTGTTTTCCTCGCCGAGCATTTCAAGTGCGTCGAAAAAGTTATCCATTATGATTTCCTCCATTTTATTATATTGGTTTATGAGCTGATTTATTGCTTATTGTTCAATCGAAATCGAACCAGAGTTTTACAAAGGCGATATCCTCAAGCCTGAGCACTCTCTCTTCACCGTTTTCATCGGCAACGGTGAGTTCATTCTTGTCTGCACCTCTTAAATACGCACAGAACTCCTTTTCGCCGTCGATACTCCTGATAAGACGTATCCTTACCTTGTCGCCCTTACAGACCTCAAAATGGTCTTCTTTGAGAAGTTCCCGTTCAAGTCCTGCTGAACCGACTTCGAGCATATAGCTCTGTGCAATGGGGTCAGCCTCGTCGAGTACCTTGTTCACAGGCTCGGTGACCTTTTCGCAGTCGTCAATGGTGATTCCTTCGTCTCTGTCGATAAACACTCGCAGGTACCACATTGTGCCCTCTTTGACGTAGCTTACGTCCCAGAGATAGTAGCCAAGTTCATCGGTTATCGGCTTGATAAGGTCGTATACCTTTTTTTCTGTTGCTCCGAACTTTTTTAGCTTCATCCGGTATTCTCCTTTCTGTCACACAGCGGGATAGCAGATAGTTTTTATTGAATTTTCCTTTTACAATACGAAAGACCGGAAGCTTCCGGTCTTTAGTCTAACTATCATCATGTTATATTATATCACGTAAAATTGGAAAAATCAAGTGTTTTTCGAGATTTTTCTGAATTTTTTTCGCCGTCAGTTAAGTGTCACAGGAAGACCGTTTATCTCAATGGTCGGGTCATCGATATCTATGAGGAGACAGCGTCTGCCGTCAACTACGCTCGTGCGAACCTTGTCTGCCGCATCGGGCTTGATATTTACCGTAATACCGGGCGATGTGAGTACCGTCTTCTTCTCGATAAGATTCGATACTGTAAGGGGGGTATTGTTACACACCTTCTCAAAAACAGGGTCGGTCATCTCTACACGCTCCTGCGGTACTCCGATATCTGTGAGGATTCCCTTGAGCTTTGTATTGTCAATGACTGCATTGTCGGTATCGTCCTTGCTTTCGTCAGCGACTTCCTGAAGCTTTTCATTAACTGTCTTTATTACCATGTAGTCGAGGTCGTCGCCGACAACGGTCTTGAGTATGCTCTGAAAACTCGATTTCTCGCTGTCTGCGGACATAACAAAACTGCATCCGAGAACGTCCTCAACAATTGAAGTGTTCGGCTTAGACGCTGACTTTGCATAGTACATTACGTGGTTGATGTCACTGCTTCTGTTGCTGAACACCGGATAGAGAAAGCCGTCAGACGGCGCTTTGCTGATTATCAGCTCGGTGTTGAGTTTCTTTGTTATCTCGTTGTTGAAGCTGTCAAACACAAATCCGTCACTGCTTGTATTCACAGGGCAAATAGCCGTAAGCAGGTAGCGGTAGAGTTCATCGTCACCCTCTGCAAATTCGTCGTTCTTGTCCTTCTTGCGTATCGTGTAGACACAGTACGCAGTGATTACTGCGAACGGTCCTGTATATGCGATATTGTTCGCGATATGATTCATGAAATTCTCGCAGACAACGTCGTCCTTCAGCTCGGATTTAAGCACGGAATAGAGTATCTCCTGCGGTTTGCCTTCTTCGTAGGCTTCGTTCGGGAACTCGTACTCGCAGAAGTTCTTGCCTACATTTGTGTTCAACACCTTTTTTAGTGTCTCGTCGTAGACATCGTGTTCCTCTACCGACATCGTAACGCAGGGATTCACCTTGTGGTAGCGGACATTTTTCTCAGCGTCGACAAATCCTGTCAGAACACGCTCCATGATGAAGAATCCGCTCTTGTCAGAAAAATTCTTTTTGATTTCTGATGTTTCCTTTTTGTTCATTCTTTTGCCTCTTTCTTTTGTTTTATATATTTGACTTTACTTACCGTGTAAGTTGTTATAACAAATGCAAAAAATAATGGGAACATTATTATCACAGCCAAAGCAAATGCCGCTCCCAACTTCACATTAAGCGCGTGCTGATGTATCACACACTCCGACCAGATACAGCCGTAAAATCCCGCAATAACAAGCTTCATAGCATCAAGCAGGAAGCGGAATCCCTCCTCTATTATCTTAGTGCCGCGCTCTGTTATCTTCATACCAAGACGGAGTTTTCCTGTGAGAAGTCCCGCAATCTGACAGAATCCGCATATAACAAGACACACAACATAAGGATATGCACCGTAATAGCGCTCGGCAAACACGTCAAATTCGCCGTCAGGTCCGAAATGGCAGCCAATCTGCTCAGGAAGCGAATGATAACTGACTGCAAACCATACTGCGTTTATTATAACTGCAAGCCATATCACTACTGATACAACTCTATGTATCGTTTTTGTAGTCCTGTTCATATAATACCTCCGTAAGCAACTGTGCAGCTACTATTATAACATATCAAGTTTTTATAATCAAGCATAATTTTGTACAAATCATTACAGCGCAAAAGGAAATTCACAAAATACTATAGACACGCAGCGTTTTTTATGGTATAATTATATAAATTGATAACAGGAGGCACAGTCTATGAAAATGATGTTTATAGGTGCGACCCATGAGGTCACCGGAAGTTGTACATATATGGAAGCCTGCGGAAAAAAGTTCCTCGTGGACTTCGGTATGCAGCAGGGCGATGACGTTTTTGAAAACGTGCAGATACCGGTTGCTCCCGGAGATATCGACTTTGTTCTTCTTACTCATGCGCATATCGACCACTCAGGTCTGCTGCCGCTTCTCTTTGCCGGCGGATTCAGCGGTGAGATTCACTCAACTACTGCTACTGCTAACCTTTGCAGTGTTATGCTCCGCGATAGTGCGCATATTCAGGAGTTTGAAGCTGAATGGCGAAGCAGAAAGGCTCAGCGTCGCGGCGAAGACGACTACGAGCCGCTATACACTATGGACGATGCTATCGGTGCTATCGAACTTTTCGTTCCCCACGAATACGAAAAACAGGTCGAAATAGCTGAAGGAATCTCCGTTAAATTCCGCGATGCAGGTCACCTGCTCGGCTCTTCAAGTATCATCATTACCCTTACAGAAAACGGGGAGTCCCGTACTCTCGTTTTCTCAGGCGATATTGGAAATATTCATCAGCCGCTTATCCGTGACCCACAATTTATCGATTCAGCTGACTACGTCATCATGGAGTCAACCTACGGAAACCGCGTTCATAACCGTCCGACCGACTATGTTACAGCTTTGACTCAGGTACTGCAAAATACCTTCGACCGCGGCGGAAGCGTTATTATCCCTTCTTTCGCTGTCGGCAGAACTCAGGAAATGCTCTACTTTATCCGTCAGATAAAAAGCGATAACCTGATTAAGGGTCACGACGATTTCCCTGTTTATGTGGACAGTCCACTCGCTAACGAAGCTACCGACATCTTCATCAGCAACCGTGAAAGCTGTTACGACGAAGAAGCTCTTTCTTTCGTCCGCCGCGGTATTAACCCTATCTCTTTTGAAGGACTTATCCGCACCGTTACAAGCGACGATTCACGCGCTATCAATGAGGATTCCCGCCCGAAAGTTATCATCTCTGCAAGCGGTATGTGCGAGGCAGGTCGTATCAAGCACCACCTCAAACATAACCTATGGAAGCCGGAAAATACTATCCTCTTTGTCGGATATCAGGCTTCAAATACACTCGGAAGAAGTCTCATCGAGGGAGCAAAAAAGGTCAAGCTATTCGGTGAAACTGTCAAGGTTGCCGCTGAAATCAAACAGCTTCCGGGTGTCAGCGGTCACGCTGATGTTAACGGTCTTATGGAGTGGGCATCAGCTATCAACGATGTAAAAAAGTTTTTTATCATTCACGGCGAGGCTTCGTCCGCTGAAAGCTTTACTCAAAAAATACGTAATGAACTCGGTATCGATGCTTACGCTCCCTACAGCGGTGCTGTATTTGATATTCTGAGCGGCGAAATAACTGTTGACGCTGAACCTATCCCCATTCCCAAGAAGGAACACCTCAGTAATGTCAATATCTGCTACAGCGACCTTGTTGCCGCGTCCAAGCGGCTTTCAGAGCTTATCAAGTTCTCCGACGGCAGAGCAAATGCCGATATGCGAAAACTCACTGAGGCTATCAACCGTCTTTGCGACGACTGGGAAATATAGCAACAGAGCGTTGCTTGCCTATTCTCATAGCTCATGGTATAATCTACTTGAGGTGATTAACTATGGATACTAAAGACATTATTCTTGAACTCCGAACCAAAAATTCAATGTCGCAAGAACAACTCGCGGAAAAAGTGTTCGTGACTCGTCAGGCTGTCTCTCGATGGGAAACCGGTGAAACTCTGCCGAATACCGAAACGTTAAAGATTCTGTCGAAACTCTTTGATGTCTCAATAAACACCCTTCTCGGCTCTCCCAGAAAACTTATCTGTCAGTGCTGCGGTATGCCGCTTGAAGATTCGATTATCTCGAAAGAAACCGACGGTTCATTCAATGAAAGCTACTGCAAATGGTGCTATACCAACGGTTCTTTTACCTATTCAAACATGGAGCAGCTTATCGAATTCTGCGCAGACCATATGGCTAACGAAAATTTTACCCCGCAACAGGTCAGAGAATATATGAGCGAACTACTTCCGACACTTGAGCATTGGAAATAACACAAATGAAGCCCACTCAATTGAGTGGGCTCGCTTGTTAAAAACAAGTACGGCTAAATAAAAAAAGAATACGGATGCCGAATGGGCATCCCTACCATTCATCTTATGTAAAGCCTACTCAAATGAGCAGGCTCAGAGTAAAAAACTGATTGTTGTTACGTATTTATCGGACGACCAATGGTCGTCCCTACATAAGTATACAAATTAGTATAAAAAATGCGTGTCTATTTCAAGACACGCATGGTGGGCCAACAGGGACTCGAACCCCGGACCGTCCGGTTATGAGCCGGATGCTCTGACCAACTGAGCTATTGGCCCGTTATACAAGTAAACGGAAG
>ONBA01000056.1 GCA_900315975.1 uncultured Ruminococcus sp. | reverse complement strand
TCCGGGAGCTCCGTTCTGAACGTTGTAACTTTGCCATTCAGGGTGGTTCATACCGCCGAATCCGCGGATTCGCTGATAGAGTTTGTTGGTGTTGATTGTGCAGGCACTTGCAGCATTTACTTCAAAGTCCGGAGTGCCATTATTAGCGGGAAACACTGAAAGTCCGGCTATGAACATTGTGCCGGCAATCGCTCCCGCAGCTATGGATTTCATTCTTTTATGTAAACCCATGACTATTTCCCTCCTGTTAAGAATTTCACATATTTGCTTTTACTTATGATATATTCATTTTAAGTTAATATCTTCCAATGGTAAACCCACGATGTGCAAGAAAGGTGGACAAAATGCATTTTGACCGAATTTGTTCTGAACCTAAACCAATAATGTCAAAACCAAACCTCATCTTCCGTGAAAAATGAAAAATGTGTTAATTTCTTCCGTGTACCTTGATATTTTATATACTATATGCTATAATATGATTATTATATAACAATCAAGGGAGTGATTCCATGAAATTCATAAAACCGGTATCGGCACTCTTGTCAGGAATTATCGCCGTGACAGCAGCCGCTGCTGTACCTTCAAACGTATCAGAAGTAATATTCGCGCAGGTTCAGACTGCAAACGCTGCCAAAACCGTTGACCTCGACTACACACTTAAAATGAATGTCACGCTGACCTACACGTTCTACATCGGTGTTACAGAAGTAACTTCTTCAGATACTTCAACGTGTACTGCATCGGTAAGCAGTGACACACAGGTAGTTATCAAAGCTGTTAAGCCGGGATATGCTGATATTACTGTAAAAACTCCTTCAGAATATGTGTACGTGATACATATAACCATACCCGGTGACGGTGTGACGACTGCTCCGGTCACGACTACTTCAAAGTCAGCATCAACGACTAAAACGACGTCGGCAACTGCTTCATCACCCACAACTTCTCCTCAGGTTTCAACCGTTACCACCAAGCCTGTTACCGTTACAGAACCTGTTGGTCTTATGAAGTTTTCAGGTGACGGCGACTACTTCAATCAGGCTGTAAAGCAGTCAGAAAGCTATGAGACCGAGCGCCAGACTTCCTCACAGACCGAAGGATATGATATGTTCGGAAAACTTGACTACCTGACAGAAATGACTGACAGTACCGGAGAGATTTATGCCGCACTCGGTACAAAGGATAAAGCTGTTGTAATACAGAAGTCCACCTTCCACCACACTATCATGAACAACCCCGGCTACACTTTCGCCTCCGCGACTTTCGGTGACGACGACTGTATTTATGCCCTATGGGGTAAAACTCTCGATAACAGCTCAGTAGACGAGCTTAATGTCATGATAACAAAGTTCACTAAGTCGGGACAGTTCCTTAAAATGTATACCCTTTCGAGTGCTGATACTGAGTCCACTATTCCGTTCGACGCAGGCAACGGCAGACTCGCTTACAAGAACGGCAAGCTCGTTATTATGTTCGATACCGAATGGAAAAGCGGTCATCAGGGTGCTGAACTTTACCGGCTCGACACCGCAAAAGGCGAATTCGATATAGAGGATACCAACGTTTGTTCGCATTCTTTCGGTATCGACCTTATACCCACTGATACCGGATTCGTGTCAATACAGAAGGGCGACTGCTACGACAGAGGTATAATCATGCAGGAACTTGATACTTCAAGAGCAGGAATAAAACAAAAGCTCGCATGGCATATCAGCGGTATTTACGCTGAACCCGGTGAACATCAGAATGCCACCTTCACCCATATGGGCGGCATCGCCTACAACAAGTCTACCTATGCGATAGTCGGAAAGTCTGAACGCTTTTACACGTCTTCCAACTACAAGAACTACAAAACAGGTATATACGACGGCTTTGTACGCATTATCAGCAGAACCGGCGATAATTCGGGCATCGGCGGTACAGACCGCATAGACGAATCTACAGGTGAAACTGCCGATACCAACGTAATCTGGCTCACCGACAGCTCCGGCGACTTCAGGACAGGAAATATA
This sequence comes from uncultured Ruminococcus sp., assembly GCA_900315975.1. The sequence goes on along the minus strand of ONBA01000056.1, from coordinate 5,532 downwards.
AAAATAGCCGCACTCAGCGGCGACAGATACTGTGTACTTTGGGAAGTGCTGAAAAATGGAAAGTTCGACCACGTAAGCTATGAGATTCTCAGCAGTAAGGGGGAGATATTACAGCCGGAAACAGTCGTAACAGACGCAAGACTTTCTTCTACCTCCGTAGACCCCATAGTTCAGGACGACGTTATAATATGGGCAGTATCAGAGTACAAGAACAAGTCTGTAGACTGGTATTCGCTTGATACCAAAAGCTATGTACTGCGCGGAGACGTCAACTCCGACGGTACAATTTCAGCCGCCGACCTCGTCAAGTACAGCCGCTACCTGCTCGCAGGCGACTCCCTGACGTATACACAGGAGTCTGCCGCCGACCTCACCTCCGACGGAAGGGCAGATACGTTTGACATGGTACTCCTCCGTAAAAAGGTCATAGCCGGCAAAAAGCAGTGACCTCGTTTGCTCTGTAACACACATAAAAGCCGCTGTTTATTACAACAGCGGCTTATTTTATCGTTTGATTTCGTATCTGTAATTGTCAAGGCGGGTTATGAATTCCTCACCCGGCATAGGACGGTCGAAATAAAATCCCTGTGCGATATCGCATGAACTCGACAAAAGCAGGTCTATCTGTTCGAGTGTCTCAACACCCTCGGCGACACATTCAAGTCCCATACCGCGAGCCATTCCCACCACGTACCTTAGCATTACCTCTTTCTTTGTGTCGTAGTGTTCATTCTGCTCCGGAAGGAAGCTCTTGTCTACTTTCAGGACATTCCACGGCATATCCTTGATAAGCGTAAGTGACGAATATCCGATACCAAAGTCGTCAACGGAAGTGGATATACCACGTTCCTGCAAACCGCTTATTACGCGTTTAAGGTCATTGAACTCTACATCGGTAGTAGTCTCCGTAAGCTCGACCTCGATGTACTTGTGCGGCACATTGTTGCGGTCAATAATATTTACAATATGTTCGAGCAGGTCCATATCCGAGAGATGACGGCGAGAAAGGTTTACTGACACTTTCACGACCGACCTTCCCTCATCAAGCCACCGTCTTATATCGTGGCAAACGTGGTCGAGCATATAGAAATCGAGTTTGCAGATGTCGATACCGCGTTCAAGGATAGGAATGAACTCAGCCGGCGAGACAAGTTTGCCGTCGTGTCTCCACCTGCAAAGAGCCTCAGCACCAACGAGAGAACAGTCCACCATAGACACCTTCGGCTGATAGTAAACAATGAACTCCTCATTTTCAAGCGCACTCGGGAACAGTGAACTTATCATGAGCATATGCTCATTCTGCTTCATCATCTCAGTACCAAAGAACGCAAAATTAGACTGGCTGTTACGTTTGGCAATAGCAATAGCAACACTTACCCTGTCCATGATATCGTTGAATGAATTTACCGGTATATCGCCGTTTATTATGTAAACTCCGGCAGAAGCCGAAACAAGGATACGGTCCTGTGTTTTGTCATCGTAGGTAATAGCGGTACCGTCAAGAGCTTCGAGAACATTTTCGAGGTTTTCCTGTTTAACGAGAATAGCGAAGTTGTCACCGCCTATACGTGCGATATGCTCGTAACCTTTAAGCATATTGCCGATGTGAGTGATATAGCGGCGCATAACAAGAGTACCAAGCTGACGGCCAAGCTGAAGGTTGACTGCCGAAAAATGCCTGAGATTTATATAAAGTGCCGCATACTGATGTATATCGCCGTTTCTCAGCACCTCAGAAATGTTCTTGAAGAAAAACTTGAGGTTGTATACTTCAAGGTCGGGGTCGAAGAACATAAGGCGATAATTCGCGTGCATAAGCTTGGTTCTGCCGTTGAAGACAAAGAGCATCTTGATGAAGACATCAATGCGTTCAAGGTCATCGTCGTCCCACTGCAAATGTCCTTTTTTAGCAAAAACACGATATATTATAACAGTTCCGACAGGAGTACGCTTCTCGACGACGTGTTCGATCTGCTCATCGAAATCATCAGAATCAAAGAGCATATAGTTTTCGCAGTCACCGTCAGCCTCTGCCTTGGCACTCTCATAATATACAGCGAAGATCCTGCCGATATTCAGGACCTCACAGATCTCGTCAAGAGCGCCTCCGCACTGCGGAACGAGAGTATTCGGAAGGTCCTCTATTGCCATCATAAAGCGCTGGAGCACTTTCCTGAACGAACTACCCTGCATAGATAAAACTCCTTTAAAGCCGTGAAGTATACATACTATACTATCACGACATATAACTTTATAATATTATAACATATGCCCGAGATTTTTTAAAGTGATTTGGACATATTTTGTAGGTTTAAACAAAGTAATTATTAAAAATTTGTATATTCAGCTAATATACGCTTCTTATATAATTCCGGACCAAACAGTGAAAAAGCTGCCTCGCCTCTATTCTGAACAAGCATAAACGAATGTATATACGCATATAATTCATCAGCAAATCACGGAGGCGATAAGATGAATATTGATAAAAGCGAACACTACAAACAGGAGATGATGAGGCTTTACGGCAGGCGTTCCGCCGCCGACATCCCCCCTGCTCCCGAACCTGCTCCAACTCCGCAGCAAACTCCCGCAGTCGAAGAAAAGCAGGACGAGAGTGCCTACTTTCCGTACAACGAATCCGAAAACAAGGCAGACTCAAACGACTACAGCGACCGCTTCCCCGAGCCTGACCTTACAGGACTTGGCAATGATACACAGGTTCCGGAGCATGACAACCGCGTACCGCCAGAGTACGTCTCGGAGGAGAGCATGGGCAGCGGAACTGGCTATATCCTCGTTAACGTCCGCACCGGAGACGAGTCAGCACCAATAGAGGGAGCGACAGTCCTTGTGACCGCCATACTCGACGGCAACAGACTCATTCTTGCTGAGGGTCTGACAAATAACAGCGGTACAACTGAAAAATTCAGCGTGCCCGCTCCTGATAACAGCTTCTCGCAGGCTCCTGACAGTTCTTCACGGCCATACAGTCTATACGACGTAAGCGTGACTGCGGACGGTTTTTTCAATGCCAGAAGTGTGGACGTACCTGTCTTTGCAGGTATAACGTCTGTTCAGAATTTCAGCATGATACCGGTTCCGGCGATGATGTCTCCGACTGACGAGACAGTCACTTTCTTCAATCAGGAACCCTCAGATATGTCCGGCAAAAACTAAAGGAGGTACACTATGCTTACCGGTAAACCGTTTATTCCGGAGACTATCACTGTCCACCTCGGAACTCCCGATTCCGATGCTCCGAACGTCACTGTTGACTTTCCGGCATACGTCAAAAACGTTGCATCGAGCGAAATATTCCCGACATGGCCTGAGAGCGCTCTGCGCGCAAATATCTACGCGATAGTGAGTTTCGCTCTCAATCGTATCTATACCGAATGGTACCGCTCTCGCGGATACGACTTCGACATAACTGCAACTACCCAGTACGACCAGAAATTCATAAACGGCCGCGAGTACTTCCAGAATATAAGCTACCTCGTTGATGAACTATATAACGACTATGTACGCCGCCAGGGAAGTGTCGAGCCGCTGTTCACTGCCTTCTGCAACGGTACAACCTCAACCTGTGCCGGACTCTCACAATGGGGAACTGTCACTCTCGCAAACCGCGGTTACACACCTTATGAGATACTGCAATACTACTACGGAAAGGACATCGACATCGTGAAGGACGCTCCTGTTAAAACTGCTCAGCCGTCTTATCCGGGTATCGCACTCGGATTCGGCTCAGCCGGAAACGACGTAAAATCCCTGCAAATCTACCTCAACCGCATATCGCGCAACTACCCGGCTATCCCGAAGATTCCTGCCGCCGACGGCATTTTTGATGCCGCTACAGAGGAGGCAGTCCGTACATTTCAGGAGGTGTTCGGTCTCGGCGTGACCGGTGTTGTAGACATGGCGACATGGTACAAGATAACGAGTATTTACACAAGTGTCAAGCGCATTGCTGAACTCGACTCAGAAGGTGTACGTCTTGAGGAGATAACTCCTACATTCACTGAAGACCTCAAAATCGGTATGCAGAGTATTGAAGTAAGAATGCTTCAGTACTACCTTGCCGTTATCGGCGCATACTACGCGGCAGTCGAGCCGGTAGACATTACCGGCTATTTCGGCGAATACACTGAACGGTCAGTCAAGTCATTCCAGCGGGTGTTCGGACTTCCGCAGACAGGAGAAGTTGACCGCGCGACACGTAATGACCTCTACCGTGCATACAAGGGTATTGCAGACTCTGTAAAGCCGGATTACACAGCAGTCGCGCTGTATCCGGGAACAGTACTCCGCGAGGGCGATTCAAGCAGTTCAGTGCGGATAATACAGGAATACCTGACGTTCATACATCAGACCTACAGCAATATCCCTGCCGTGAACAATACCGGTTACTTCGGTCCGATTACCAAGCAGGCAGTCATGGAGTTTCAGCGGCAGTTCGGCATAGACGTATCGGGCATAGTCGGCGCCGTTACATGGGACGCTATTGCCGGAGTCTACTCCGACCTCAAATACGGATTCGACAAGCGTCCATATCAGGAACCCGGCTACACCATTACAGGAGGTTGACACATGGCTTACTCAAATGCACAGCGCAAACAGCATATATATGAACTTCAGACCTATCTTCATGCAATCGCACTCATGAACAGTAAAATCCCGCTAATCATACCCGATGGCACTTACGGAAACGAAACTATAATCGCCGTAAAGGCTTTTCAGCGTGAGTACGGACTTCCCGACACAGGTAATACCGACAGTGCTACGTGGAACAGGATAGTCAGCGTATACAAGGGTATTCAACACAGTGCCCCACTGCCATATGCTGTTTTTCCGTCAGCGAAGTACGTTGCGGCAAAGGGTGACGCCGGTCAGCTTGTTTACATTCTGCAGGCAATGCTAAGTGATATCGGCAAAAGCTACGACAATGCCCCGAATGTAGACATATGCGGCAGATACGACGATTCCACTGCCGAAGCAGTAACACGTTTTCAGCGATGGAGCGGTCTGCCGCAGAACGGCAAAGTTGACAGCGGAACATGGAATATGCTCGTCCGCTGCTGTGAACATATGCAGAGCATGACAAAGTAACGAAAAACCGCAGTTCGGGTGGAGAACTGCGGTTTTTCTGAATATGAAAGGAAAATTTTAGAGAAGAAAATTTCAAAACAAGGCAGATACGGTACGTATGACCGTTTCTGAAAAGCCTCAGATTCAAATACTCTCTGTAATCTTCTGTGTATTATTATAGCACAAAATCGGAGCAAAGTCCAGCACATTATATGAACTTTTTCATTTTATGTGCATTTTCTATCGGTGTTACGGCTTTTCTGAAACTTCCGTGAAATCATATAATTGACTTCTACCAAAAATTTCTACCGGATTTTCTACCAAAATCACTCGATTTTGAATTTTCTATTTCGTCCTCAGTTTTGTCACAGTATATTATATAATTATACGGCTGCGGCCTGTGACGATTCCGCAATTGTATCATTCTTCATTTTTCTGCTGTCT
>ONBA01000053.1 GCA_900315975.1 uncultured Ruminococcus sp. | reverse complement strand
GATGCAGAAGGCTAATAAACTACCGTTCCGATATAAGCGTATGGGACGATGGTGGGGCAAGACCACTGTTCGCCGTAAGGACGGAATTGAATCTAAGGAGACAGAGATTGATCTCCTTGCCGTATCAGCTAAGTCGGATAAGTATCTTGTTGGCGAATGCAAGTTCAAAGGCAGACCGTTCAGCTATGGCGAATACCTTGATACCGCTGCAAAGCTCGCATCCATAAAAGAAAAAGCCGAGTTCTATTATTATCTTTTCTCGGAAAGCGGATTTGACGAAAAAGTCGTTTCCGAGGCTGCTGATAATGATTTGATACAGCTTATAAGCGTTGAAGATATCGTCAACATATAATCATATAATTACAAAAAAAGAGCCGGCGTTACTGCCGGCTCGATTATGTATATGAGTTATTTCTTATCCGATCCTTCAAGCAGGCTGTTGAAGTAGACATGCGCATAGAGGAAAAAAGCACCTCGGTAGACCTATGATTCCTGTTTTTCATAACAGCTATAATAGCCTTTGCAATATCATCATCTTCCGTTTCAAATACCCAAAGTCTGTCCTGTACAAGCCCTTCTTCCTTAAACTGAGGAAGAAGACGGCTCATTGCAGAATGGAGTTGAAACTGCGCCTAAAACCGTAACAAGTGTTGCGTGGTTTAAAAAAGATGTATTAAAGAAGCCGAAGCTAATTGGCAAAAATCAGTTTATATTGAATGTAAGAAAGATACATGAGGAAGAAGTTAAAAGAATAAATTCATATTTCTTTCATTATTCTTTAGCTGGCATTGCTTTTCAAAATAAAGATAGAGTTTCTTTGGATAAATATGCAGATATTTACAAAGCTTATGATGATTACAATGCATATAGAGTTGAGCAAAGCACTAAATAAAATTGGGCTATTATCATGCTATAGAATGGTTCTTTTGAAAAAGTGTCTCCGTATTGGGTAAGAGTAAAATATCCCGCGTCTTTTCTCCCATTGTCCAATGATGTACAATAAACTCCAAGAAACTTGATGGAGTAAATTGGAGTCCGTTAGACATGGGAGGGAAGATGTGGATTATTGCGCATGAAGTTGAGTGCGCAATAAAACTTTTCTTATCGTGAAATTGCTATGGGGAATTTTGAATCGGGCATAAAAAATGCAGAGCTGGTGTTGCTCTGCATTGAATGTTATTCATGACTGATGATCAGTAGACGGTTTGCCCCTTTTTGGAACTCATAACTTGTTGACTTTATTTCGATCTTGTACCCCTCTCTGAAATGGGAGATAACGTCCTCTATCATATCGGAAGTGTTGCTGTCTAAGTCGCACAGAGGGAATATACGCACCTGTTTACACACACAAAGTATTTCGGAGATGGACGCTACATGAAAATCATAGCCCAGTGCTGTATACATCAAAAGAAAGTGTGAGCTTAAACCAATATCGAAACAGTTGTCCGGACAGGGCAGTCTGTCATGTAATTCATGATAAATATAGCGCTGATCTTTCTTTCCCTGCATATAGTCATCCAAAAACAGTCTCATTGCGGACATTCTGATACTTTCAAGTTGTTCGAGAGAAGTAATCCTGTCCCAGACATAATGATCTATATTCTCAGCCATCTGCTTCATTACGATAGTTCGGACTTCTTCGATTCTCTGTTCAAGCTGCTCTCTGGTGAATTGATATATCGGATCAAAAGATGTGACTTTACTCCCTGCAAGTGTAGCCTGATAATTAAAACTCGCCGGACCGTCACCGAAACCAGCAATATTCATTTTCATATCATCATCACTAAGCAGAAACATCTCTCTGTATTCGTCGATATTCCTACCCCACGGAACAACACTGTTTAACTGAAATGCCATAGTAATATACCTCAACCGAATTATTTTAGCAAGGCAAATGCCTACTTCTATTTCTAAATTATATCATACCGCTCACTTCTATGACAACGCTCGCATGGAGAGCTTCTTTGCCACACTGAAGAAAGAAAAGCTGTATCAGATCCCGACCTACCGAATGAAGCGTGAAGAGGTCAAAACTGTCATCTTCCGATACATCTTCGGTTATTACAACACACAAAGGATCAACAGCTTCAACGAAGGTGGGCTCCCACCTGTGGCACTAAGGAATTCAAAGCAGCTCTCTTATCACGCAGCCTGATATCTGCCTATCTCAGATTTTGGGTATTTTATGACTGCACATTTCTTGACAATTCCACTCATTGCTGAGATAACCGTAACTATTTTAATAGGAATAGCATCCGGGAGAAGGTTATGGAAGTCTGTCACTATACTCTCAAGCGTTCTCTCCGTCGGATTCATAATTATGTCCCGAGCAACGTTCCTGAGCTGTCCTTTTCCATCTCCGAACAGACTGGCAAGTAATGGTATATCCATCGCAGCAGAAACGAAAAAGAGTCTACCGTCAGGAGTTGCATTCCAGCCTGCGTGTCTCGGCAATGTCAAGAAGTAAACTGCCTTGCACATACTCAACGCACGCAAAAAGGACTCATGGTACAGATTTTTCCGCCCATAGCTCAATCCCCTTTGATGGAATTGAGTTTGTTTGCGAAGCTCAGCCGCTTCTATAATGCCTTCCCAGAAGATCAAAGGGTTAGCCACTCCCTTGAGGAAGATGACGAAGGCTCGACACCTTCCCGGTCCACTTGCGTCCACGATGAGACATGCTGTCACCACGAATCGAGAAATCTGCCTTGGTTTGCTGTTTTTCATAATAACGATCCATTGCTCGTTCACATCGTCGAAATAAAGCCGTACCTCTTCGCTAATCTGATCATTGACAACCCGGTCAGGAATAAAATGTTGCCGACTTATCTCCTTGCCATTGATAATGAGGTTTTCACTAATGAATGGCGATAAATTGATAATTTTTCTCCTTTAGTATTTCGATATTCAGATCTAACTTGACGAACCGCTTTCTTGCGTTCACGTTCCTGAATTTCCGGAAGCACTCTCTGGATTTCTTCATTTGTTCGCTGCTCAACCTCAACAGAAATGTCCTTTTCCCTAGCTTTCTGGCATTTTTCGATAATCTCATAGTCGTTAGTGCCGTATTCTTCAAGATTCTGCTTGTAGACTTCCCACCCAGCAGGGGAATTAAAGTACATAGTATCCATAATAGTACCTCGTTTATTATATCTCAGGCAAAAGAAAAACCTCAAGGTTCTCTTCAACCCTGAGGCTATTATACCACGCTTTTTAACAATTGTCATTGCAAATAAAATCCTGGAGAATTCTCTCATTAAATTTGATTAATTAAGTTATGTTCTGCTCCTGTAACAGCTAAATTTAGGCGCATAGATGACTTCCCTATTACATTATTAATTGATGAAAGTAAATAGTCATCATTAACGTTGTTAAGACATTCCTTGAATCCGTTTATAATACCTCTTCTGTATTTTTTGTAAGCCTCAATTATATCATCATGACCATACACCTTAGCTTTGAATAGCGGATAATAAATGTATTTGAAAATGTTGTTATCTGACAGAAGCTCTTTAACTTCAGGATCATATTTTTGATTTTTCTTTTTATAATAATTATGAGCTGCTATGGGTAACAATACATCCGTAAATTCATACTCTCCTGATTTGTGTGAAGGCTTAAATATTCTCGTTGAAGAAAAGTATTTTTCTAGTCTTTTATACTCGTTCTCTTTATCACGTCCACTTATAGTAGAATATGCTTCTGCTACATCATAAAGTGAGTATTTATTCTTAGGCACAACAGTTCTAAGCGCAGATAAATTGATTGTTAAATTATCTGAAAAATCAGGAATATCTTTCACGTTATATGTACTCAAATCAAGTCCGTCATTTATATCTGACTCAGTTACGAGATAATAGTCTTCCAACAATGTTTTTACGCAGTGTTATTTATTGTTTCCTCTAACCGCAGTATTTACCTCAGCATATCCATTCCAAGCAAACAGTGGAGTCTCACTCTCATCACCGTATGCGCCTGCCACCTCAAGAATATACAGGTTGTGATCTCCGGTCTCCTCATAGCGGACGAGCTTTCCGACAACAGCAGCGGTTGCGTGGACAGGAATCTGAATATCAGTACCTTAAACAGACTTTAATTCTATGCCAAACTCCTGCACCTTGTTGATCTCCTTGCCATTCTTAGAGCCACAGCCGAAAATGAAGTCCTCAGAACCAACGGCAGGAATAACAAGCACAGCTTCCTTTGTCTCACGAAGTCTCTCTCCGGTATGTGAACCCTTGTTGATCGCTACGGCAAAAAGATTAGGGTTGAACGATAACGGCATCCACCACGAAATAGTACCGAGATTGGTACTGCCGTCAGCCTTTTTCGTGCATATCAGCGTAAGCGGATTGGGCGATGTAAGCCCTGTGACTTGCGCAAAATTGATTTTCTTCATAAGTATTCTCTCCTGATCAAAAATTATTCTTAGCTTTTTCAAGCACATCTATCACCTTGTCGCACCACTCATCAAACTCTGCATCTTCACGCTGTAATTCGGGGTGAGCAAGAATATTGTCAAGCGCAATTCTAACGCCCTGTGCAAAGGTAACAGTTGGCTTGAAGTCAAGAACAGTTCTTTTGAGCTTTGAATTATCAAAAACTACTGACACCGATTTATCACCGGTCAGACTGCCCTCGAAATCGTAATCCTTGCCGACATCTGAGAGAAAATCCGAAGCCACATGATAGGGGTGCAGCGGTACACCGAGTGCCTTTGCAATTTCCTCGTAGATCTGATTCCAAGTCAGCGTTTCATCACTTGTGATCTGGAATGCTTCACCGACAGCATGAGGATTGCCCATAAGTCCCACAAAACCGACAGCAAAATCCGTGTTGAATGTCAGTGTCCAAAGCGATGTGCCGTCGCCCTGAATGATGACGGACTTTTCCTCCTTGATGCGCTTTACCACCTGCCAGAAGCCATTTTTGCCGTGAACACCGAGGGGGATATTATTCTCATCATAGGTGTGGCTGGGACGGACTATCGTCACGGGAAAGCCGTCCTCACGGTAATGCTTCATCAGCAAATTTTCGCAGGCGATCTTATCCCGCGAATACTGCCAGTGGGGATTGGCGAGAGCAGTGCCCTCGTTTACGATATAGCTCCTTGCAGGCTTGTGATATGCGCTTGCGGAGCTGATGTAGATATACTGATTTGTCCTGCCTGCAAACAGCCGATAGTCACGCTCGACCTGCTCCGGCACGAATCCGATAAACTCACAGACCGTATCAAACTTCATATCGCCCAGCTTTTCCTTAACGAGTGCTTCGTCATTTATATCTGCGATTATAGAAACAGCACCCTCCGGCAAGGGCTTTGTGCCACGATTTATGACATAAACCTCCCAATTTCTTTCCAACAGCAGATGGACGACTGCACTGCTTATAGTTCCTGTTCCACCGATGATCAATGCTTTCATGATACCACCTCAAATAAAATTCGTAAAAGTCTTAGGTTCATATTCGGGCGTACAGACACCATTTGCCCTGCCTGATTCGATGTTTTTCAGCAGCCACGTCATGTTCTGCGCAAGTGTTCTCATGGTCTGCAAGCCTTCCTCGTCCTTGCGGACATCATCGGGAGTAAAGCCGTGTACCTGATTCCAATACTGCGAGCCTGCAACGACCATATTATTCATGAGATAAAAGTTGTTCAGCCGTTCAAACGCCGCAGTTGCGCCGCCCCTTCTGCACGATACAACAGATGCCGCCAGCTTGCCTGCAAACTTTTCATCGGGAACGCTGAAAAACAGCCTGTCCATAAATGAGGTGAGTCTGCCTGTCGGACCGCCGTAGTAAACAGGCGAGCCGAATACAAAGCCGTCGATCTCGTCTATCTTTGCCGCCACATCATTCACAGCGTCCCCAAACACACAGCCGCCGCTCTGCTGACATTTGAAGCAGGCAATGCAGTCGGGCATCGCTTTCTTGCCGAGCCAAAGGATCTCGCTTCAATGCCGTTCTTTTCAAATGTTGCTGCCATTTCCTCAAGTGCTGTCGCAGTACAGCCGTGTTCATTTGGGCTGCCGTTTATCAGTAATATCTTTGACATGAGAACACCTCCATGTATTTTAGTATCTATATTATAGCATATAGCTGACTACTTGTCAAGTAAGTTTCGCAGATTCAAATATTATAGTTGACATTTTGTCGGTTATGTAGTATAATGAGAGCGAAAGCCATACACTTTGACGAACGGAGGAAACCATATGGGGAATCTGAGAGCAAGAAACAAAAACGAAGTCACGGCAAGAAAGGAAAACATACTGAATGCGGCGGCAGAACTTCTTCTGACGGAGGATTATGACAATATCACGCTTGCAACGATATCCGAAAAAACAAATATCTCCCGACCCTCGATGTATAATTACTACAAGACGAAGGAGGAGATATTTCTTGAACTTATGGTTAGGGAGTACCTTTCGTGGAAGAATGAGCTTGAAAGCCTTTTTACACGAAAGGTCAGCCGTGAAACATTCTGCAAACGGCTTGCATCATCGCTTATCAAGCAGCATTTACTGATAAGACTTTTCTCGGTCAGGCAGTTTCAGCTTGAAAAAAGGCTGGGTACTGAGAAAATGGAACATTTTTATGAGATCGTAGCCCCCTTTTTTGATACGTTTACAGCAATGCTGAACAAGCAGTTTCCAGATGCTGAGAAGTCTAAGCTCGATATGTTCAAAATTCAGTTTACGCTATACTGTTATAGTGTTTACCCGATGTCTCAAATGGACGGGTGGGAATCAAGGGACGATTTTTTCGGGAATGTTCCCGACTTTGAAACGATATATTTTAAGGGACTTATGCTTCTGACAAGTGAGTTAGCATAGTTACGCATAGATAATAACAGAGTAATAGTGAAATTAAGTAACAAATCTCTTGCATCATAACAAGGTGTTGTAGAAGGTTCTATCAAATCATCAATATTAAATATATCACAGACTACTTTATACTTATTACCTTCACACAATATCATTTCTCCGATTACTTCCTCGCCCATAAGAATCTTACAAGTATCTTTAGTTAAATCACAATAACCAGATACACTGTAACCATCTCTGTGGCATCGCGGGCAAAATGAAATATACTTTAGAAAATTTTTATTTTTGTATCTGAATGAACAATCTGCGCATCTTCGCTCAACGAATTCATACAAAGTTCTCACCTCAAGTTTCATGCTTTTAATCCTTTAAGGAAAACATAGACACCAATACTCCTCAGGGACGCTTTGTGCTGTCAATATTTGCAGCGTTATCAGAGCTTGAACGTGAGCAGACTCTTCAACGTCAGCGTGAGGGCATCGCTATTGCAAAGTCACAGGGGAAGTATAAAGGTCGGCAGCCCATACCTATTGACTGGGTCAAGTTCGGTCAGCTGTATGAACAGTGGAAGTCTGGCACTATTACGGCAGTATGGTTTCAGAAAGAAATGGACCTGCGGACCAATACTTTCTACCGCAGGCTCAGGGAATATGAGCGAAGAATATAGTGTCAATAGACTAAGGTCTATTGAAATACCGAAAAATTATTTCACACAAGTGGTTTTTCTGCCTTTGAAATATTGCAAATAAAAGCGACACCCTATTGAAATGGATTCTCAGAGACTCCGACACTTTATAGAGTATGCAGCAAAAATAGAGATTCGTGCCTCCATCCGGAGGCACTTTTTTATTGACTAAAGTTTAGACATCTGGTATTATAAGTATATAGATATGTTTCCAAATACGTTGCACGTTGAGTGCGTGGTATTGATGTCAAGCGCACTTTTAAGGCATATATCCAAATTGCGAAGTCAACCCAAACCGGCTTTTTACTGTATTTGGAAAAACATCTACGAACTAAAAACGCCTGACAACCAATCTGCTCAGTGAGGTTTGTGCGCAGATTGGATAACAGAGGGTTCGATACTTCGTAGATTGGTTGTCATTCGTCAAAATGTACAAAGTGGAAACAAATCCGTTTTTTAACCGAGAATGAATAGTATTCCAACCAATATAATTGCAATAACGAATTATACTGAATTATAACTATGTTCCTTCTATAACTGAAAACACTTTGGATAATTTTTCTTATCGAAAGTTTCAAAAAAGCCTTGACAAAACCTCTGTGATGGTGTATAATATAGTAAACTCATGAATGAGTTTAGATTAATGATTTGGAGTTGTTTGGCTTTCGAGCAGGCAACTCCTTTAGATTTTTTGGAGGATATGTTATATGTTACGTACAATGGTTTTTATTGATTTTGAAAATTTCCAAATAAATTTGCATAAGTATTATTCAAGCTTAACAGCAGAAGATGGTACTTCTCTTAAGTCTCCAAAATTAGATTATAATATTTTCCCACAAAAGGTTGTAGAAAAAATAGGCACACAGCATATTCTCGTTAAAACTTTTCTTTTTGCTCCTAAACCTGATAATTTTTTAATGCAAGACAAATATAGAGAAAGCACATATAATTGGCTAAATGGAATGAAGAATCAAGATAGATTTGCAATAATAGAAGGAAGGCATTGTGCTCGTCCTGTTAGCGGTTATTCATTTAAAACAATGGATATTACTAATCCAAGTTCATATTATGTAGTTGAAAAAGGTACAGATGTTAATATTGCTGCACACTTAATTACAAAGGGCTTTATGAATGCATTTGATACCGCAGTACTAATTAGTGGCGATACTGACTATTTACCAGTGTTGGATCTATTAAATACATTCGGTAAATCCGTTGTCATGGTTGGAGTGCAAGGACAAAGTTTAACATCATTCAAGCATCATTCTGATCAACAAATAATATTAGACCAATCCTTTTTTAATAATTGTTTGAGAGCATAAACATCCCCCCCTTATCATCATAAGTTTCGATGATAAGGGGGTTGCTCATATCTATTCACATTTCGATGCTGATCGTCACGCCCGATTTGAAGCGGAATTCCAAGTAATCATCGTGGACGGTCACTTTTTCCAGCAGCTTCTTCACCAGAGCCTCATCAAACTCCGTGATCTCACTCGGCTGAGACTGTATGAATTTCTGAAGCTCCTTTATGCGCTTCGTGTGTTCCTTCTGCGTAGCATCGTCCATGCCTTTCTGCTCCTGAAGCTCACGCAGGCGCAGGATTTCCTCAGTGATGTCATCGTAGTTCTCCCGGCGCTCTGTCCGGTTGATCAGCTCCCGCTGCAGTTCAGCCATTTTTGCTGAGAGGGCTTCCGCCGACATGGGATTGGCTGAATTGATTGCAGCTTCAAGGTTCTCCCGGAGCCTGTTCAGGTAGGTGTCGCTGTCGCAGACCATCTCGTTGAGTGCTTCAAGAAATGCCGCCTTTAAGGTTTCCTCGCTGACGGTTCTGGCACGGCACTTGTCCTTCTCCTTCAATCGTGTGACGCAGCGCCAGACGACCGACTTCTTGCCACGGTTGTTCCAGTGTATTCTGCGAAACTGCTCTCCGCAGCCAGCGCAGAAGATTATCTGCGAGAATGCGTGGTTGGCACTATAGCCCTTCTTTCCGCCGAACGGGAGCTGCGTTCTCGCTCGTCGTGCCATTTCTTCCTGCACCATCAGGAATGTCTCTTTCGATATAATAGCTTCGTGGTCGTCCTCGACATAGTATTGCGGCACGATACCGGAGTTCTTTACCCGCTTTTTACTGAGGCAGTCCACGGTATAGGTCTTTTGCAGGAGCGCATCACCCATGTACTTCTCATTTCCGAGAATCAGGCGTATGCTGTTATCATGCCATTTTGTGCTTCCGCGAGCATTCGGAATACCATCACGCTGCAGTCCCTGAGCGATCTTTTTGCAGCTTGCCCCCTCAAGATACTCCCGGAAGATACGCTTGACGATTTCCGCCTGTTCCGGATTGATGATCAGGTGTCCTTTATCGTCCTTGTCGTAGCCGAGAAAGCGGCGGGCATTGACCATCACTTTTCCCTGCTGGAAGCGGTACTGCACACCGATCTTGACGTTCTGGCTGAGCGATTCCGATTCCTGCTGCGCCAATGATGCCATAATGGTCAGGAGGACTTCTCCCTTCGAGTCCATCGTGTTTATGGACTCCTTCTCGAAGAATACCGGAATGTTCATCTCCTTGAGCATCCGGATATAGTTCAGGCAGTCAACGGTATTTCGAGCAAATCGGCTGATTGACTTCGTAAAGATCATGTCGATCAAGCCCTTCTTGCAGTCCTCGATCATGGCATTGAACTGCTCTCTGCCTTTGGTGGAAGTCGCACTGATACCGTCATCGGCATACACCTTGACAAGCTCCCATTCAGGATTCTTATTGATAAATTCAGTGTAATGCTCGATCTGTGTTTCGTAGCTGGTAGCCTGTTCCTCGTTGTCCGTTGAAACACGGCAATAGGCTGCAACACGCAGCTTCTTGACTTCCTGCTTCGCCGCATTATTGCCTTTCTGCGGTTTGGCAGGTATTTTTATAACATTCATTTTCTCACCCCGATCAGACTGTAGATGTATTCGGCTTGCTTTATCGGATCGTCAAAATGCATCTCCGGCTCTGAAATCTCAAATTCCGTATAGACCGGCGGCGGTTGCAAGCGCTTTTTGCTGCCGTGCTTTTCCGACCTGCGTATCAGTTCCGCGTTCGCTCTCGCAAAGGTCTGGCGGCTGACAATCGCAGGATAGAAGTCATCACCGACATAGCAGAAGTTACTGATGATGCGCTTCACCATGCTGTGAACCATCGGTCTGCCTGCATTCACGGCAGCATCCCGCAGGCTCATGCCGGAAAGATACCCGTTGAAGATGTTTATAACAACTGCCGCTTCCTGTTCGTCAACGATTACTTTGCCGTCCACTATCTTGTACCCGTACATACTTCCTCCTTCAGTGTCAGCCCGCA
The DNA here is from genome assembly GCA_900315975.1 of uncultured Ruminococcus sp. The sequence continues at coordinate 5,404 of ONBA01000053.1, read as the reverse complement.
TCTCAGCCGGAAGCCGATGCAGGTTCTAGTGTATACAATGATGCTGTCAACGTATTCGGTGAACAGTTCGTCGCTGAATTCTGTGAGCATTTCTGCCGATTCAGCAAAGCGCAGGAGCTTTTTCGTTTCCTTGATATCGCCGTTATCCCCGGCTCTGTCAATGCATTTCATTTTAGCGCGGATTTCCTCGCTCTCCATTTCGATACGCCTCAGTTCCTGATTGTACATCGCTGCATCAAGGAAGCCCTTGACACGCAGCTTCCGCAGATCGTTCTTGCGGTCGCTGTTGCGCTGCAATTCATTTTTCAGATCCAGTATCCCTTGCAGGCTCTCGTCTGTATCGGCAAGGCGGAGCGCATCGTAATAAGGAACGAGAACCTGCTTGCAGCCGAATATCAGCTTGTTCATCATCGTCACAAAGGCTGCCTTTATCGCTTCATCCTTGATAAACATCATGGAACAGGCGTCTTTATTATAAAGATGTGTTGAGCAAGCCCATGCAATACCACCACTCTGCGTCTGCCGCTTGAACTTACCGCCGCACTCTCCGCAGATGATGATACCGGAAAAAGGATACTTGTTATGGTACTTTCCCATATCCTTTACGATGCCGTGTTCATCAATGCGCTTCTGTATCATGACCTGCACCCGGTCAAAAACCTCTTTGCTGATAATCGCTTCATGGTGATCTTCCGCTATGAAGCTATCGACCTCACCGTGGTTGTTATGACGTCGGAAGTTGCTGTCGGTGTAGGTTTTCTGGAAGGCAGCAGCGCCGTAGTACTTCTCGTTCACAAGAATCCCCTTGACCGTTGAGCCTGACCATTTGCCGCCCTTGCGGGTAGGAACCTTCCTTTTGTCGAGCAATTGCGCGATCTTGTATGTCCCCATACCATTCAGCGCCAGATCAAAAATCAGCTTGACGATCTCGCTCTCAACCGGATCAATGACCATGTTTCCGGCTGTGTCCTTTGTGTAGCCGTATGGAAGGTAGCCGAAAACAAAGTTACCTTCTTCCATTCGCTTTTTCACCGACCACTTCACATTCTTGGAAATGGACTCGGATTCGCTCTGTGCCATGCTGCTGAGAACTGACAGAATCAGTTCACTTTCCATGCTGCCGGTGTCAATGTTCTCCTTCTCGAAGTAGATCGGGATATTATAGGAAAGCAGCTCACGCACCAGCGAAAGGCAGTCGGATGTGTTTCGTGAAAAGCGGCTGATGGATTTTGTCAGCACATAATCGACGCTTCCGGTGCGGCAGGCGTATAACAGAGCCTGTAAGCCTTCACGGACATCCGCCTTTGTACCGCTGATTCCGAAATCATAGAACACACCAGCGCATTCCCAGTCATCGTGCATCCTGATCCACGACTCGTAATGCTCACGCTGCGCTTCCAAACTTTCCTTCTGGTCTTCATTCTCGGTACTGACTCGGCAGTAGGCAGCCACCCGGAGCTTTTTCACCACAGCAGGCTGTGCTTCGATTTTCTTGATTTTCAATGGTTGTCCCTCCTTTGTCAGTATACAATATTAACTCTGAACCGATGATTTATCAAGCGTTTTCGGTAATAAGTCCGCGTACAGCGGAGAGAAAGATTTGCGGTTTAATTCCGATAATTTGTCATACTCGACAACTGTAATCATACCGCTGGCGTAGAGCAATTCTGTGATTGCCTGTGCCTTGTGATAGTTGATCTCATCAATGATTTTCTGCTGTTCCATATTGCACCTCCTATTGATAGCCGGAAAAGTCAACCCTTTCATATACCACTACAGAATCGAGGTGCGTTTGGACGAAAAAAATACGCCCGCCGAGAAAAAATCCCGACGGGCGCTGCTGTTATGCCTTATTCAGTTTTCCGCTGTACTTCTGACCGTCAACAGTGACCTCGACCGAGATACCGTCCTCCGCAACAGGCGCAGGCGGATTCAGCTCCTTACCATAGCCATTCAGTCCCTTTGCCTTGATGATCGTGGGAAAGTCCTTGTAGCCGATATCGAGATCGACATTTCCGTTGATGCCGTCCACGCTGCCTTTCTCAGAGTGCTGCCAGATACCGTATGCACCGGTGTAATTGGTCTTGTCCACCCAATGTGCCAGCCAGATCGTGTAACGAGACTTGATGTCATCGGCGGTATGCGTCGTGAGCGAGGACGCAGAGCCGTACAGACCGACAAAATAGCCCGCAGCCTCAACTCTTTCAAGGAACGCCCGCATGATCGCCGACACCCTTTCTTTGCCGAGATCAAACTGCTTCTTCTCCTCCAGATCGAAATAGACCGGGAACTCGAACTGCTTTCCTTTGATAACGGACAGGAACACATCAGCCTCCAGACGAGCCTCGTCCTCGCTCATGGCGTAGCTGTACCAGTAAGCACCGACCGGAATACCTGCCGCCTTAGCGCCTGCATAGTTCTCCTCGAAACGGTCATCCTTCTGCGATGCCAGTCTGCCGTAGCCTGCTCTCAGGATCGCAAAATTAATGCCGTCCGCACTGACCTTCTGCCAGTTGATCTTGCCGTTATGGGCGCTGACGTCAATGCCCTTCATATCCTCGCCTCCGAAGTATTTATAGAAATCATCGGTCACGCTGCTGTTGCCGTGAACCTCATCGCCGTACCACTTTCCGCTGGAGCGCACATCGACGTGCGTATAGATGTAGGCGGCAGTGATATTTGCAATGCCGGTAAAGCCGGTATCCTGCGCCTTGCAGCAGACAGTCTTGCTGCTGATTGGCTGCCCGTCCTGCCCGTAACAGCAGATGTCCGCAGCCTTGCCGAGTGTATGCTGTCCCGTGCCGCTGCCCTTGACTGCCTTATCATGAGCAGCACAACGGAAGCCGCTGGTGACGATGATCTTAGAGCAGTTGAGGGCTGCATAGAGTGTCTCCAGTTTGGTGATGAGATCATCATCGATCTGAAAATCATGTGCCTTGCCGCATTTACAGCGGAACTCCTGCGCATTAAAGTGTGGAGAGAGCTGTGTATTATCGGTATAGCCGTAGGTCTTAATCATCCTTATCATCCTTTCTGCCAGTCTGCTTCTGCAGCACCTCAATGGCGTTTTTCAGTGCTGGCGGATACGGAATGCCCATGAGCGATGTGTTTTCCACGATGGAAAGCAGCTCGTTCACGCAGAACGCAATGCATACCGCATCACGCACATAATTTGTATTGAGCAGAATATCCAGACGCACCGCCACAATAATGAGCATGAGAATGCTGCCTTTCTTCGCAAGCCCGTACCAGCCAGCCTTGCTATTGAGTTTTCCGGTCTTGCTGTGTTTGGACTTGCCCATAGCACCGGTAATCATTCCGGTTGCAAAGTCAATGCCCATGAAGATGATGAGCGTCACCAGCGCGGAATCCCAGCCGCCGAAAAGCGCTGCAATTCCGCCGCCGATCGCGCCAATCACCGTACAGATACTTCCTTTCATGTTGTCACCTCCAGTACCTTGACCGTCCTGATCATAGGGCTTGTGTTGTCTGTCACTGCCTTCCACGCGAGATAATAGTCGTCAGCAGATACACCGCTGTAGTCGTGCAGGACGGAGATATAGTTGCCGACGGAGCCGAGCCAGCCGAACGGAACTGAGATCGCCTCGCCGCCGCTGAGCTTTTCGTGGATGTATCTTGCCGTTTCCGCCGGAGACATCTGCTGACTGCTCTTGCGCACCAGCCACATTTCGCCTGCATCGGTCGCGCCGGACTTATAGGTGAACAGAATTCTGCTTGCAGGCGTGATGCGTACCGGAGTGATACACATCGTGTAAATGACAGCGCCCCAGTTGAAATCCGGCTGATTATAATAAATGGCGTAGTCATTCTCCGCACAGCAGAAATGCGGATACACGTCAGCAAAGCCAGAAATGCTGCGGTATCCGTCAATATAGAAAGTGTAGATGCTCTCACCGAAAGTGGTAAGAGCATCATTTCCGTTTCGGAACAGCGTCACCTCCGGTCTGCCGGACGGGATCTGCAGCACCTTCGGCACGAGTGTATTCAGCTTTTCGGACTCAGAAGCCTGCACACCCATTGTTACAAGATTTCGGGCAAGCTGGTCGCGCTGCGCATCCAGCGCTGTCAGATAATTTGCAATGCTCATGTCGCCACCTCCACGATTGCCGCAAGTGCGGTCTCTACTCCGGATAGTTCTGTCTCCACAGCCGACAGCCGGGTAAGGATATCCGAAATGGATGTGCGGCAGCCCTGCATATCATAAAGAATCTCGGTTTTGAAACGCTCGAACACACCCTCATTTACACCGACACGCTCATTGAGATTCATAGCTGCGGTGTACGCCTCTTCCCAGCGGGAAACATGAGAATCCGTGATGCCGTTCAGAGTTGCGAGGTTGTGATGTGAATGTGCCTGTCGCGCCGCACTTGCGATACCGTCAAGCATTTCCTGCGTAATGCTGTCCAGAACGGATTTATTGGCATGAGAATGCGCCTGCGCAGAAACCTCACTCAGCCCTGTGGACAGACTGTGCAGCGCGTTGCTGGTCGATGCACGGAAAGCCGCCTCATCCTGCAAATACTGCTCCGTAATGGTGTCCAGAACATCTTTGTTATTATGTGTATGCCGCTGGGCATTCAGCGTCAGAAGCTCCTCGTTGATGGTCTGAATCTCGTACTGCGTCCTGTCCTCAAACTGCTGCAAGTCGGAAAGCTCCTGAAGAAGTTCAGGCGTAAAAGCATCCAGCGTTGCCTTGTTTGCATGAGAATGAAAATCTCCGGTTGCCGCTTCGATCTCACGCTCAACGATCTCCGTAACCTCTGTCGTTTTCGGATAATCCGACATATCCGGTGTTTCACCCGGCTCACCCTTAAGCGATGCCAGCCACTCGGTTTCCGTGCCGACATACCCATGCTCCACTGCAATCTCATAGGCGGACTTACCGTCAGCACCGTGTCCTGCTTCCTCGATCTTCTTCAGAAGCTGCGCATACAGATCAGGCGTCGGCGGAATGGGCGGTTCATCATCACCGACGAACCCGGAAGGACGGATATTCAGCGTAACCGGCACAGTCGTTGCACGAACAGTCGTGTCGCTTTCGGTGTCGTAGCCGAACACCGACATTTTTGCAGCGCCGACATGAAGCTCCGCAGGCAGATACAGCGATGTTCCATCAGTGCCGAGGACGATATTGTATGTCTCGTCACACTGCGAGAACTGCACGACCTTATGAAAGCGCCGCCAGTCGCCGTCAAAGGTGAAGCGGAACTGTACATACTGGATCTGATGATCTGCCAGCACCTCACGCTCCAGCACTTCAATGCTCTGATTCTTTACAAGGAATTTCCACATTATTCTTCACCAACTTTCCACTCATGATTCTCTGCATCCCATTCCATAAATCCGTCAAGGCACTGGATACGGGTAAGCCCCGACTGTCCGA
>ONBA01000052.1 GCA_900315975.1 uncultured Ruminococcus sp. | reverse complement strand
CAAGGGACATTGTCCCTTGCAACCCAATCCACGGGATTACCCTGTACAAAAAGCTAAGTCTGCTTTCGCTCATTGGCACATTGCGCGAAAAATTTTTCCGCAACTTTTTTGTTCAACTCGAGATTGGCTGCGCGGACTCCGCGCCAAGGGACATTGTCCCTTGCAACCCAACCCACAGGGTTACCCTGTACAAAAGGCAAAGTCTGCTTTCGCTCAACGTCAGCAACAGTAGGGGCGCACATTGTGCGCCTGATGAATCTTTTTTTACTTGGTTTTATTCGGGCGAACACTGTTCGCTCCCTACAAATTCAAATCATCGCCGCAGGTGATACAATAATTCTCAATTATAAACGTTTTTATTGCTTTTCTGCCTGCATAATGGTATAATAGTCATATATAAGTTGACAGAGGTTTACACATTATGAAAATATCAGGAGCTAAAATCGCCGTTGAAGTTCTTATCGAACAAGGCATAGACACTGTTTTCGGCTATCCCGGCAATCAGGTCATCGACCTTTTCGACGAGCTTTACCTCAGCCGCGAAAGAATAACTCATATACTCACCGCTCACGAACAGGGAGCCGCTCATGCGGCGGACGGTTATGCACGCGCCACAGGCAAAGTAGGAGTCTGTATTGCAACATCGGGTCCCGGTGCGACCAATCTCGTGACCGGTATCGCAAATGCTTTTCTCGACTCTGTACCGTTAGTTGCTATCACAGGCAACGTCTCGTGCAGTCTCATCGGTAGAGACAGCTTTCAGGAGGTCGATATCGTCGGTGTTACTATGCCTGTCACCAAGCATAATTTCATCGTCAAGGACATTCGTGAACTCGCTGACACTCTCCGCTCGGCATTCAAAATAGCCAAATCAGGTCGTCCCGGACCTGTTCTCGTAGACATACCCAAAGACGTACAAACTGGTATATGGGACTTTGAACCCAAACCGGAGCCGGTACGTCCGTATCCGCTGAGTTTTGCGTCGGAAAGCAAACTCCGTAAAGCGGCGGAAATGATATCAGCGGCAAAGCGACCGTATATATATTTCGGCGGCGGAATTATCGCAGGCAAAGCTTCAAAGGAACTGAAAAAGCTTGCGGAAAAGACTGATTCTCCGCTCGGCTGTTCGCTTATGGGACTTTCGGCACTGCCTGCTGACTATCCGCGCTTTCTCGGCATGAGCGGTATGCACGGTCACTATGCCGCTACTAAAGCTGAAGACGAAGCAGACCTCGTTATTGCACTAGGAGTACGATTCTCAGACCGTGCAACCGGAAGCGGCAGCCGTTTCAACCGCAATTTCAGCATTATCCATATTGATATAGACAATGCAGAGCTTAACAAGAATGTCGCGTCAGACCTCACTATTCAAGGTGATATCAAAGATGCTCTTTTCAGACTTTTACCCATGCTTGACGAGGTCAGACACCCCGAATGGGCGGCACGTATCGAGGAGATTCGTGCTGACGAAAAAGCTCGCACCGACTCTGCACTCAATGCGGCAAATAAGCTCCATACCGGCAAAATTGCTCCGTATACTATCATAGATACAATAAGCAGATACGCTTCTGAGGGCGACATAATCGCAACCGACGTAGGACAGCATCAGATGTGGACTGCTCAGCGCTATCCGCTCATAAAGCCGCGCACGTTCATTTCAAGCGGCGGACTGGGTACCATGGGATTCGGCATGGGAGCGGCTATCGGCGCGGCAAAAGCCACAGGCAGACGTGCGGTACTGTTCACAGGTGACGGAAGCTTCGGCATGGACATGAACGAACTCGCAACAGCGGTTTCACAGGAAGTGCCGCTCGTCGTGGTCATCATGAACAACGGTGTACTCGGCATGGTGCGGCAGTGGCAGACTGCACTGTACGGCAAGCGTTACTCGGGTACTACTCTCAACCGCAAGACCGACTTCGCCAAAATCGCAGAGGCTTTCGGTGCAAAAGGCGGCAGAGCCTCTTCACCCGACGAACTTGAAAAACTCGCGGCAGAAGCTTTCGCATACGACGGCACCTTCGTCATTGACTGTGCTGTTGACAGCGATGAGGTCGTACTTCCGGCATTTCCGCCGAATGGTACTATCGACGATATCATTACCGGAATAGAATGAGGTGAGAACAATGGTAACAAATCAGTACGTAATAGGCGTTATCGTATCGAACGTTTCGGGTGTTCTCTCAAGGGTTTCAGGAATGTTCACAAGGCGCGGATTCAACATCGACTGTCTTACCGTTGGTGAGACGGAATCTGCTGAATTCTCGCGTATAACAGTTGCATTCCGCGGCGATGATGACATCAGGGACAAGATACTCAAACAACTCGAAAAACTTCACGATGTTAAGGAAGTTGAAGTCCTCGACCAGAGCGACACAGTTATCCGCGAGCTGCTTCTTATAAAAATCAGGAATACTCCGCAGACCCGTCAGGACATCATGACTGCGGTCGAAATATTCCGCTCAAAAATCGTTGATTACTCCCCTACTGCGCTAATCTGCGAGCTTACGGGAGAAACTTCAAAAATAGACGCGTTCATCGAGCTTATGAAGCCATTCGGCATAATGGAGATGTGCCGCACAGGTATAGTCGCGATAGAGCGCGGAATTAACTGCCTCAAAACTAAATAGTGAAAGAAGTTGATACTATGGGTATGACAATGACTCAGAAGATACTTGCCGCTCACTCCGGTAAGAGCGCGGTCACAGCAGGAGAGCTTATCCTCGCTGACCTCGACCTCGTCCTCGGAAATGATATTACCTCTCCGGTAGCTATCAGAGAATTCGGCAAGCTCGGTAAAAACAGTGTATTCGACAAAAACAAAGTCACTATGATTATGGACCACTTCGCTCCGAATAAAGACATAAAAGCGGCGGAGCAGTGTAAAATGTGCCGTGAATTCTGCGGAGACATGGAAATTACCCACTTCTACGACGTCGGCGAAATGGGTATCGAGCACGCACTTATACCCGAAAAAGGACTCGTAACTGCCGGCAATTTAGTCATCGGCGCTGACTCTCACACCTGCACCTACGGCGCACTCGGTGCCTTCTCGACAGGTGTCGGCTCGACCGATATGGCTTGCGGAATGGCTATAGGCAAGGCATGGTTTAAAGTACCGTCAGCGATGAAGATAATCCTCCGCGGCAGTCTCAGAAAATACGTCTCCGGCAAGGACGTTATCCTCCATATCATCGGCAGGACCGGTGTTGACGGAGCACTTTACAAGTCGATGGAGTTCACCGGTGAGGGACTCTCTTCACTAAGTATGGCTGACCGCCTCTGCATCGCGAATATGGCTATAGAAGCCGGAGCAAAAAACGGCATTTTCGAGGTAGACGACATTACTCTCGGCTATATCCGCAGTCACGGAGCGGCTGAGCCTGTAATATACTCCGCTGACCCCGATGCCGAATACGACGAGGTCCTCGACATCGACCTTTCACAGATAGAGCCTACCGTCGCATTCCCTCACCTTCCCGAAAATGCGCGTACATTCGGTGAAATCGGCGATGTTAAAATTGACCAGATAGTCATCGGCTCATGTACTAACGGAAGACTCGAAGACCTTCAGTCCGCCGCCGAAATACTCAAAGGACGCAAAGTTGCAAAGGGAGTGCGCGTGATAATCATTCCCGCAACTCAGCAAATCTACCTCGAAGCTATGGAGCAGGGACTTCTGAAAATATTCATTGAGAGCGGCGCAGTAGTGTCAACACCTACCTGCGGACCATGTCTCGGCGGACACATGGGAATCCTTGCCGCCGGTGAAAAGGCTATAACAACAACTAACCGCAACTTCGTCGGACGCATGGGTCACCCCGAATCGGAGGTATACCTCGCAAGTCCGGCAACTGCCGCCGCAAGCGCTCTCACAGGCAGGATAACAAGTCCATGGGAGGTAATGAGCAAATGAAATATACCGGAAACTGCATAAAATACGGCGATAACGTCGATACAGACGTTATAATCCCCGCACGTTATCTCAATACAAGTGAGCCTTCCGAGCTTGCCGCACACTGCATGGAAGACCTCGACCCTTCTTTCGTCAGCCGTGTGCAGAGCGGAGATATCATCACCGCCGGAGCTAATTTCGGATGCGGCTCATCGCGTGAACACGCTCCCATAGCCATAAAAGCAAGCGGAGTTTCGCTTGTTATCGCAAAAAGCTTTGCACGTATCTTCTACCGCAATGCTATCAATATCGGACTCGCTATCGTTGAATGTCCCGAAGCCGCGGCAGAGATAAACGAGGGAGACAAGGTCGAAGCAGACCTCGATAACGGCATTATACGTGACATAACTACCGGCAGAGAATACAAAACTGCTCCATTCCCTGAATTTGTGCAGAAAATAATCGAAAACGGCGGACTTATGCAGTCCGTTGCAAAAGGAGCTATAAAATGAACAGAAAAGGTTTCAATCCGGCAATACTAATGGGAGCAGCAGCTATATTTGCCATCGTATTCCTGAAAGGAGTACCTTTCGGCGGCGGTGTATCGGCAATTATCGCAGGCATACTCTTTTCAGTTTCAGCGCTGCTCATTTTTGCTGCCGGATTCTTCTTCAAAAACGCGTGGAAGCTTGATATGGCAGCCTTTGCCGCTATAGCTGTAAACTACATGGTTTCCACACTGGCTGAAGGACTTTGTGAAAAACCTTTTATGCTCGCACTCGGCTGGGCAATGGCTCTGCTATTCTCGGCTGCCGGAATCATAATGAGTGTCCGCAACAGAAAAGAACACCGGATAATACTCTCTATCATCGTAAATTCAGTAATGGCTCTGACCTCAGTTATCGTTCTTACTGCAACACTCGTAAGCTATAAGGGACTGGTGATCATACCGTCCTTTCCACAGAAATGAGGAATAATATATGGTATTCGATATCGCTCTTCTTAAAGGCGACGGCATAGGTCCCGAAATCGTGGACAGCGCTGTTGCCATACTCGAAAAGACAGCAGCAAGGTTCGGACATACTTTCAGCTTCAAACCGTATCTCATCGGCGGCTGTGCATATAACGCGACGGGAACTCCTCTCCCGCAGGAAACTATTGACGGCTGTCTCGCAAGCGACAGCGTTCTGCTTGGAGCAGTAGGCGGTCCGGAATGGGACGGTCTTTCAGGTGACAAGCGCCCCGAAAAGGCACTCCTCGGCATACGCTCGGCTCTCGGTCTTTTCACGAATCTGCGGCCTGCAAAGCTCTATCCGGCACTTCGTTCAGCGTCTCCGCTGAAAGACGAGATAGTCGGCAAAGGCTTTGACATCATGATAGTCCGCGAACTCACCGGCGGCATCTACTTCGGCGACCGCGGCTACCGCGAGGGAAAATACGGACAGGAAGCCTTCGACACCGAGGCTTACAGTGTAACAGAAATCGAACGTATCGGCAAAGTTGCATTCGACACCGCAATGAAGCGCTCGAAGCGTGTTTGCAGTATCGACAAGGCAAATGTCCTCGAATCGTCACGTCTTTGGCGCAGTACTATGCACAAACTCGCCGAGGAATACCCCGAAGTCGAATATTCGGATATGTTCGTGGACAATGCCGCAATGCAGCTGGTCCGCGACCCTAAACAGTTCGACGTTATAGTTACGTCAAATATGTTCGGAGACATTCTCTCCGACGAAGCATCGCAGATAACCGGCTCGATAGGAATGCTTCCCTCAGCGTCACTCGGTAATTCTTCACTCGGAATGTACGAGCCTATACACGGCAGTGCACCCGATATCGCCGGTCAAAATAAGGCTGACCCCATTGCAACTATCCTGTCTGCGGCAATGATGCTGCGCTACTCATTCGGACTCGGTAAGGAAGCTGACGCTATAGAAGCGGCTGTTGACGATGTGCTGAACGCAGGTTTCCGCACCGCCGACCTCATGGGTACCGAAAACGGAACTCCCCTCACCTGTACAGAAATGACAGAAAGGATACTCGAAGCGTTATGATATGTGAAAAATGCGGAGTCGAAATGGAACTCAGTGAGAGCATTGGCCTCAATTTCACAAGCAGAAGGTTTGCTGAAAAGGGATTTTTCAATGTCCCTGTCATAGAGAAAAAAGCTGAAAAATATACCTGTCCCGAGTGCGGAGAAACAGTGTTCGCACCCGAGAAGGAAAACGTTACGGAGGAACAGTCATGATAAAAATACACACAGAAAAAGCACCCGCAGCAGTAGGTCCCTACTCGCAGGCAGTTATCTCAAACGGAATGGTCTACACAAGCGGACAAATCGCTATCGACCCTGTTGCAAATGCGATAGTCGCTGATACTATAGAGGCGCAGACTGAACAGGTAATGAAAAATCTCGCTGCTATACTCGATACAGCAGGTTCATCGTTTGAGAAAGCGGTCAAGACTACCTGCTTCCTTGCGGATATGAACGACTTTGCCGCATTCAATGAAATATACGGCAAGTACTTCACAAATCTTCCGGCGAGAAGCTGCGTTGCTGTGAAAACTCTTCCCAAGGGCGCACTTGTTGAAGTAGAAGTCATCGCTGAAACTTCCATATAACAAAATAAAGCCGGTACCTGTGTGGGTACCGGCTTTATTGACAGTTATTATGTTTTTTGCAGGCGGAGCAGTCTCCGCAGCAGCCTTTGCCGTTTTTACGCTGTTTTATCATGCACACGATAGCTGCCGCAACTGCGGCAGTTATCGCAATAATCAGCAGTATATCCACAAAATTCATCACGCAGCACCTATCAGTGAGCCGATAAGACGTACTATCGCCGCAGCTCCCCATGCTATAAGACACTGCCACACCACAACTATTACTGCCCATTTTCCGCCGTACTCACGCTTTATAGAAGCTATTGCAGCTACACACGGAGTATACAGCAGTGAGAATACGAGCAACGACGCAGCTGTAAGCGGTGACATGAACGCTGTAACGTCTCCGCTGAACAGTATCTTCAAGGTCGAAACAACGCTCTCCTTAGCGATGAATCCGGACACGAGCGACACGCATATCCGCCAGTCGCCAAGACCTGCGGGAGCCATTATCGGTGCCACAACACGTGCTATCGAAGCAAGGATACTGTCTTCAGCGTTGTCAACAAGTGCAAGACGGAGATCGAAACTCTGCATGAACCAGATTGCGATAGTAGCGATGAGGATTACCGTGAATGCTCTTTGAAGGAAGTCCTTTGCCTTCTCCCAAAGAAGCTGAGATGTATTTCTAAGACCCGGCATACGGTAGTTAGGAAGTTCCATAACAAAGGGAACAGCCTCTCCGCGGAAAAGTGTACTCTTATAAAGGAGTGCCGCGAATATGCCCACGACCATGCCGAGTACGTAAAGACCTGTCATAATAAGACCGCCCTTTCCCGGAAAGAATGCACTCACAAAGAACGCATATATCGGAAGTTTCGCGGTACAGCTCATAAACGGCGTAAGGAGTATGGTCATTTTACGGTCGCGCTCACTGGGAAGAGTTCTCGTTGCCATGACAGCAGGAACAGTACAGCCGAATCCGATAAGAAGCGGAACTATACTTCTGCCGGAGAGACCTATCTTTCTCAGCAGCTTATCCATCACAAAGGCAACTCGTGCGATGTAGCCGCTGTCTTCAAGCAGCGACAGAAACAGGAAAAGTATCACGATTATCGGCAGGAAACTCAGTACACTTCCTACACCGGCAAAGATACCGTCAATAATGAGACTATGTATCGCATCGTTAACGTGTGCACGCGTCAGAGCCGCATCTGCGGCATCGGTAATGTAACCGATACCGTCCTCAAGCAGACCTTGCAGCCATGCACCGATAACGTTGAAGGTTAGCCAGAAAACGAGTCCCATTATGGCGATAAACGCGGGAATAGCGGTGTATTTTCCGGTCAGGAACTTATCTATCCTGCGGCTTCTTGCGTGTTCCTTACTCTCATGAGGCTTTATGACAGTTTCGCCGCAAAGCTTTTTGATGTACGCGAAACGCATATCTGCGATTGCGGCACTGCGGTCAAGGGAGCGTTCTTTTTCCATTTGACGGACAATATTCTCGACGAAGTTTTCCTCATCGGAATCGAGTTCGAGCTGTTTGATAATGAGGGGGTCACCCTCCGCGACCTTGCTTGCCGCAAACTGCACAGGGAGTCCGGCTTTTTCAGCATGGTCCTCGATGAGGTGATTTATAGCGTGCAGACAGCGGTGTACCGCTCCGCCGTTGTTATTTTTCTCGCAGAAATCGTGTATAACCGGCGGTTCCTGATAATAGGCAACATGGATAGCGTGTTCGACGAGTTCATCTACGCCCTCATTTTTAGCAGCCGAAATTGGAACTACCGGAACTCCGAGCATATTTTCCATCTCGTTAAAGTCGATACTTCCGCCGTTTGCAGTAAGTTCGTCCATCATATTAACGGCAACGACCATAGGGATATTCAGCTCAATGAGCTGCATTGTGAGGTATAGGTTACGCTCGATATTGTTAGCATCGACGATATTAATGATAGCGTGCGGCTTCTCATTGAGTACGAAATTACGCGAAACTATCTCCTCGCTCGTATACGGCGACATCGAATAGATACCCGGCAGGTCGGTGATACTTGTATTCGGGTGACCCTTTATAGCACCGTCCTTACGGTCAACAGTAACTCCCGGGAAATTTCCGACGTGCTGCTTAGAACCGGTAAGGCGGTTGAACAGGGTAGTTTTGCCGCTGTTCTGATTTCCAACAAGGGCAAATGTGAGCAGTGTTCCATCAGGGAGCGGTACTCCGCTTCCCTTCGGGTGAAACTTTCCTCCCTCGCCGAAGCCGGGGTGTTCTGAGCGTTTTTTAGCCGCTTTACGTTCGGCGGCTGCCTGCTTACTGCTGACAGGTGAAACTTCGATAAGTTCGGCATCAGCGAGTCTTAGTGTAAGCTCATATCCGTGGAGAGTAAGCTCCATCGGGTCGCCCATGGGGGCGAATTTGGTAATGGTCATTTCCGTACCGGGGATAATACCCATATCGAGGAAGTGCTGTCTTAATGCACCTTCTCCGCTCAGTTTTTCTACCCTTACGGTCTGACCGATTTTTATATCTCTTAATGTAGGCATATCTGCCTCCTTGTTTTTTTCTTTGCATAATGCAGAGGCTCTGCCTCTGCGCTCCGGCTAAGGCTCCGCCTTAACAGCCTTAACAATCCGGTCAAGGCTCCGCCTTAACAATCCGGTCAAGGCTCCGCCTTAACAATCCGGTCAAGGCTCCGCCTTAACAATCCGGTCAAGGCTCTGCCTTAACAATCCGGTCAAGGCTCCGCCTTAACAATCCGGTCAAGGCTCTGCCTTGACAATCCGCAAGGGCTCTGCCCTTGACCCGGCAGGGAGCAAGCGGCTCCCTGCACCCCGCAATCCACGGGCTTACTCTGTACATACGGCTTACTATGCTTTCGCTCGCTTACACAATGCCTTTCTGAATGGTCACGCATTGTTCGCACATACAGCATAAATAAACCGCTGTTTACCAGCGGTTCCCCTTAGTATATTCTAACACTATAACGGTTAAGTGTCAATGATATAGCTGTTTTAGCATACAAACATAATCTTGAACATAACAAGTGCACTATTTTTTAACAACCTGTCTATTGCTATCTATAAGCCTATATGATATAATATTAATGGTCACTCAGAACAAAAGGAAGCTGATACAGCTATGTTAAATATATTCAGAAAAAAAGAAGAACCATATATATCTATACTCGCAGGAACTGAAGACGATGAGTTCCTCAGCGGTAAAGAACTGCGTGTTTCCGCTGTTTCCGATGTCGGATTCGTCAGGCAGGGCAATGAGGACAATTTCTATGCCGACGGAATAGGCGTAAAGCCGAAAGAAAACTGTTCGCTCCAATTCACCGTAACCACCGACAAGCGCCGTATTTTTGCGGTATGCGACGGAATGGGCGGTGAAGCATTCGGTGAACTGGCATCGGAAATATCCGTAAACGCACTCGATGCACAGGCTGAACTTATCCGCAATGCAGAGCATGAAGACCTCACTCGCGCAGTAAATCTTTATGCCGACTCCGCAAACGAAGCAATATGCCGTATGACTATCGAAAAACAATGCGGCAGAAGCGGTTCTACGCTTGCACTCGTCTGCGTCGAGGACGGATTCGTCTACTGCTACAACCTCGGAGACAGCCGCATTTACTACTACAGCGGCGGAAATATAACTCAGCTCTCGCAGGACCACACTCTCGCAGCACAAAAACTGCGCACCGGTGTATACAATGAGGACGAGGCCCGCAGCAGCTCTGATGCACACAAACTCATAACATTCCTCGGAGTCGATGACGACTGTGTAGGACTTAATGCATATGAAGCTGAGCCTATAGAGCTTGGCTGCGGAAAGATACTTATATGCAGCGACGGTCTTACAGATATGTGTCTCGATTACGAAATAGCGATGGTACTTTCCGAGCACCATGACAATTACGCGGAAGCTCTCACTGAAAAAGCACTCGAAAAGGGTGGCTGGGACAATACGACCTGTATCGTAATAGAAGCATTATAAAATCACTCAAAAATTTACGGGCGCACAATTGCTCACGGTTCTTAACGAACATTAATATGTGTTGTATCTCCGAGGGCGCAATCCCTCGGAGATTTTACTATTAAAGAGCTTCGTTCTCACCATTCTCGGATATCATCCTGTCAATAGCTATTGCCTTGTCAGGCATGAATGTGAAGTAGATGACTATGTGATTTCCGCAGGTCCTTGAATGCTTGACTGCCTTTTCGTAGACTTCAATGCGCCCGATGAAAGACTTCAGTATCTCGGGAGTGAGCCTGCGTATTTCTGTGTAATGCTTAGCGCTATTGATGAAGTCCCTGACACACTTCTGTCGCACTTCCATTTCGTCAAGCTGTGAATCAAGAGCATTGAGCTTTGCTTTAAGCTCACTCTGCTCATTCTCGAAGTTAGCTGAGAGGATATCGTAACGCTCGTCTGTGATCTTTCCGTTCGACCTGTCCATAAAGAGGAGCTGTATAGCGTTGTCGAGTTGATTGATTTTGGTTTCGTATTCGCTGCGGAGCTTCTCATTATCCTTGAACTGCTTCTTCGCTTCGGCTTCACCGTTAGTCATTGCCATAGCGTAGAACTCGTCAGATTTGTTACGCGCATAGCTGACAACCTGTCTCAGATATCGAAGCACAATATCGTCGAGCACCTTTTCTCGAATATAGTGAGCGGTGCAGTCCGTGACACGGCTCTGATAGCCGCTCTTCGGGTCAAGCGTTCTCGCTCGGTGTAGGTAGAGCTTTGAACCGCACTCCGCGCAGTAAAGGAAACCAGCGTACTTGTCGGTCTCGCCGAACTTGTTTGACTTCTTCCTACCCTCGTAGTGCTTCTGAACGACATCAAACAGCTTTCGTCTGATTATAGCTTCGTGAGTGTTCTCGAAGATAAGTACATTCTCAGGCTCATTTTTGAGCGTCTTTTTTAGCTTGTATGACTTCGTGTAGGTGCTGAAATTTACAGTGTCACCGCAATAGATTCGATTTTTCAACATCTCCCTGACTGTTTTCATAGACCAGCGATAAGGCGAGCTTGTTTTCTGCTTGCCATATTTGCGAGCCCCATAAGCACTCGGAGTCAATACTTCCTCGGCGGTCAGTATGTCGCATATCTTTCGGACACCT
>ONBA01000050.1 GCA_900315975.1 uncultured Ruminococcus sp. | reverse complement strand
GTAGGTAAATACAATAAGCAGCACTCCGCAGGGCAGTAGAACACAGGCAAACCGCCAGTCCAGCACGATCATCATAATGACAGCACTAATGAGCTTGACCACCATTCCCACCAGTCCGGGGAGTATTTCCACATAGCTGTCAGCGACAACCACCGTGTCATTGGTGAGCCTGTTGAGCCATTCGCCCGAATGGACGGCATTCACACTTGCAAAGTCTTTTCGCAGGATATTGTGCATCAGCCGAGCCTTAAAAATGTTTTCAAAAGTCGCTCTGGACAATTCGTTCAGCAAGCGAATGACCGCCCGCATACCGATCTGAGGTCCACGATATTCCGCAGGAGCAGAGCATACAGCACACCGCTTGCGCCGTGGAGCGCCTGCACCAGCATCAGAGCGAGGATATACAGTTTTTTCTTTTTGGGGACGGCATAGAGCCATTTTATCGCATTATTTTTCATCGTTTCAGTTTTCTTTTCAGCCATTTCGGGAAGTGTTTTGCTTTGAGGATAAAGGCACGGAACGGAAACAGGTCACACCACAAATGCACATACAGCCGATACCGCAGGTCGGTTATGGGGATCTCCTTGCCGTCACGCACCACTGCCGTCAGCACACCAATGATATGACGGTCAGTGATGCCGTATTCCTTGTTGTAGCGGTTATCTCCGCAAATCACATAATCGTCGGGGCGGACTTTCAAAACCCTATGAAGCACATACTGCCCGCTGTCACGCTTATATAGCGGAATATCGTACTTTTTCAGCCTGCCGTGCGGCTTTTCGATGATAAAAATATCCCTGTCCTGCCGTATCAGCGGGCGCATACTGTCACCGACATTGGTATAAACGAGCCTGCCGTCACGCTCGATCACATCTTCAAATCTTGTCATTGCATACCCTCAAATGCAACCTGTGCAGCCGAAATATCCATATTACAGCCGAGCCGATAAAGCTTGACTAAATCGGCAAGACTGTCAACCAGCGTGAGCGTTTTCATCATCAGAATACTATCCGCAGGACGGTAAACCTGTTGTAAGAGCATAGTATATGCCTGTTCTCTTGTGATAGGCTCGATATGGTTTTCTTCTGCCCGTGTCAGGATACAGATCGCTTTCAGCGGAACGGAAGTGTTTGTGCCGAGCCTGTGCTTGCCGTTGTAGGGAGTGCCGTAAGCTGTGACTGTATCAGCGATATGCAAAAGCGGCTTATCATCATTCACTATAATAGCCTTATCACCGAAATACTCACGCCATAGCTTTGTATGCGTAGATTTGCCCGTGCCGGATTTCGCTGTAAACAGATAGCCTGCACCGTCCACAGCCACAACAGAGCCGTGAAAGAGTATCGTGTCATAGTCAAGCATTTTCACAGCTATCTTGCGGTATACTGCCAATTCTTCAAGGTAGCCGTCCGAGAATTGTCGGACGGGTATTCCCTCAATCTCGTCCTCACGGGCGGATTTCTCACGCTCAAAGTCAATATCTGCTTGTGTTGTGGTAACGGAATAGTCGGAAGGCTCGTCCGTCAGATATTCGGCGCAGTATTCGTGTACCTCAGCGTAAATTGACGTAACTTTGACCACCTTATCCGCTATCTTATACTTTCTTGTTATCATATTTATTAAGTGCCTTTAACTCAGCTTTGATTCGTTCTCTCCTGATAAATGGTGCGCGAATAATTCGCCAGATATAGCCGAAAGGGAGCAACAGCTTGTGCTTGTAGAAAAACGGAAACCATGTTTTCATGTGGTTCATGTCAGGGAAAATTCTTCTCCAGATGTATTCGAGCTTTGTTTTGCTCTTTGATTTGGAATAGGTCTTTTTGACCATATTTTCACCCGCCCTCGTTGTTGTGCCATAGGTGCAGGAGGTCAGATAGTAGTCAAGCAATTCCTGTTCATGTTGCGTCAGTTCAGGGAATGTCGCCGAGGAAAATACCTTCTCCGCAAGCTCCTGCTGTTCACGCTCAAAGTCAGCAATAGTAAGCTGTTTCGTTTGCTCGTTGATATATGCCCAATCAAGCGTATCGCCCTTATGTTGCAGAAATACATAGCAGTCAAGGAGGGAGCGAAGCCCTGTACCACCGCCCGAAAAATGCTTGTATTCGTGAGCGAGCATATACACATAAAAGTCCTCGTCGGAGAAATGAAAGCCGTATTTGCTGCCCTCATCGGGTATCATGAGCCGTTTCGGATTTTGATAATAGTCATAAAAATCACTTGAAGCCCCGAACAACTTCGTGTGCAGCTCAAAATTCAGCACAGGCGGTTTCATATATACATCATGGTGCGTTTTGCCGACACTTTCCGCAGAATAGCCCATTGAAAGCATGATTTTCTTGACCTCTGACTGTTTTGTGCTGTCATAGAGAACATCGTTATCCGCCATTTCACGCATACCGTTTTCAGGGTACAATTCTTTCAGGATCGAGCCTTTCAGCGGCATATACCAAATGCCCTGCTGTTCAAAACGCTCAAATATAGCCGTTCGCTCCACATCGAGCATGACATTCTTTCGGACAGCCTTGTTATATGCTTGCTGAAAACTCCTGTCCTGCACCCCTGCCGACCGCAGAGCGATAAACACTGCCGCCCTCAGCGTATGCGCTTTTGACAGCCGATAGAGCTTTTCCAAGTCCATAGCCTGCACTCTTGCCGTGTCGGGTGTGATACCGTTCACGGCACAGGACAGCAGATAGATGAGGTTTTTCGCCGCTTTATTCATCAATCACAGCACCAATGGCACGGAGCTTGCCGACTATATCAGCAACGTCCTTTTCGGCGGTCGGACGGTCAACCTCATACTTTGCAAGCAGCTTGTCAACAACAGCACTTTCCGTAGTATCTGTTTTCAGCGATTCTACGATAAAAGCGGCAGTCGGATTGCTCCGGATCAGACCGTTGAATTTCGTGCCTGTTGTGGAAACGGTGATATGCTCGCCCTTTGTTTCATGGGTCAAAAACTTTGGATTCAGTTTCATATTTTATCCTTTCTATGGGGAAACAGCTCAATTCACAGGAGTAAGCGGCGACCAATCCAGACCGTCATCGGGGAGTACATTGCCGCCCTCGGTATTCGGCTCTGTTTCGGTTGCTTTTGTGGTAGTTGAAGCAGGCTTTTGTGTTTCTGCCGTTGTTGATTTGGTAGTTTCAGCGGCTTTGGTTGTAGTGGCTTTTTCGGTTTCAGATTTTTTCGTAGTGGTTGAGGTTTCTTTCTTTTCTGTCTGCTTTGCCGTAGTAACTGTATTTGTATTATCCGAGGGGGTTGCAGTAGCAACAGATGGAGTATTATTGTCAATATCAATAACTGCATCTTCAGCATACTCCCCACCGTCCTCAAAGGCTATATCCTCTAATGCTGTATCATTTTTAGAAGAATCTGCACTTTTCTTTGTTGTAGTGGTATTTTCAGTATTTATGGTATCCTTGCTGTCAGCCGTATCCTCGCTTTTATCGTCAGCGGAAGTGTCCTGCACCTCCGTCACTGTGGTTTCTTTGACCGAGCTGTCTTTATCGGCATCGTTGTTTTTGCCGTCGTGACAGCCTGTCAGGAGCATAGAGAACAGAAAAGCCAACACAATAGTTGTACGTTTCATAATGGAATGGTTCCTTTCTATAAAAGTGGCGGCAGAGATAACCGCCGCCACTTTCCTGATTTTCACTTTTACGGAATCTTAATATCGCCACCGTTTTCGTTGTAATCGGGGACATTTCCGCCGTTCGTCAGCGAGGTTGTGATAACATCCTCGGTGTCAAATTCGATTATCTCCATTTCAGGAGTTGCGTATTTTTCTTTCATGGTAGGTTCCTCCATTATTCAAATTCAAGATCGCAGGTAAGGTCAGAACTGATAATATCAGAACTACTTGTAATCGTTACAACAAACATTACACTGTCCCCAGATTTAGGCGTATAGGAAATGCCGTTTGTAGTCATGCCTGTGTAGTAGTTGTTTGTCTCAAAGGTATAGTTTTTGCCGTTGTGATGTGCGGTAAATGTTGCCTTGCTCTTGCCTACGATCTCGGTCTTGGGCGTTACAAATACATATCTGACATAATACTTGCCGTCCTTGACAGCGGACTGCTTGTATTTTCCGTCTGCCAACTTTCCGTTGGTATCCTCGATCTCTCCGTTCAGATCATTCAGTGCATCGTCGATATCCGATTCAAATCCGCCCAAATTTGCAATCAAAGAGATACCGTTCTCCAGATCAGACAGGTTCACGTTCTTTACATCGCCGTAGGTAGTAGTTCCGTTTTTGGTTACATAAGCTCTTGCGTGATAGACCGTACTCGCACTGTTCGGCTTGATTTGCAGCATCCAGCATCCATTATTATCTAAAATGCTTTTGGGCAATGCGGTGGTCGAGTTGGTGAGCTTTACCGCAACCTCGTTCGTAACACCGGAGCCGCCAATTTTTAAGCTATCACCGGATGCCGAAGTACTATATACGATACCCACAGATGTTGCATCTTTGTCGGCAATCGCCTGAAATGAGATTTTATCGCCCTCGTTTGTTCGTGTAATAGACGTAAAACCAGCAACAGGCTGCGCCGTAGGTGCTGTGCTTGCGTAAACTGCGTAAAGCGTGGTGTGTGCGTTCATTGTCAGACTCAGCGTTCTGTTGTAGCTGATGATCGAACCGTTCGCCGTCCAATGAGAAAACACTTTGTTTCCGCTATTTGCAGGGGCGGTAATGGTTGCCTTATCTCCGAAGCCGTAGCTTTCGGAGAGATTGGCAGACCATTCGCCGTCTACATAGACATTAAGCCGGGTTTCCGGAGCCAAGACAAGGTCTGCATCAATTTGGGGCTGATTGGAATTCGTATTCTCCGCATATGCCGTAATGGGGCAAACCGCAAGCGCAGTGATCAATGCAGTCAGTACTGCAAAATGTTTTGTGATCTTTTTCATGGTTTACCTCCCTTATTAGTTGCCGTTCTTGCTGACGGTTCCGCACGAAGCAATCTCGTTCAGCGTTGTGGGAAGGGCGTTAGTGTAGATCGTCTGAATGTTACCATTTGTATCCTTGTAGCGCAGCCATGCGATAGCGTAGATATAGTGGTCGCCATTATTCCGCTGCGCAAATCCTACCGGTATCAGTGCATTGATCGAGCCACTCTGGCTCTTTGTGTTGGGTTTATAATTCCAATAGAGTGGTTCATCCTTGATGTTGATCGGCTTGCTCAGGTACATATATTCACCGAGTTTCGCTGCGTCCATGTCATTTTCGTCCAGCACATTGTTCTCACGTTTTGCATAATACTGCCAAGATGCGGAGGTATCAAACGTCGTGAGTTCGCCTTGAAGGAAGGACATTGCTGCGGCAATACCGTAAGTGATCGCCTTGGCTTCGCCATCCATCGACGCTCTTTTCTCCTTCAGTTCATAATAGGAGATACCCGCATTGTCGCCGGCTCTGACACCCGAATCCACATAGGTATAGCCGTCCGGAAGCTTGTAATTCATCTGGTACAGGATGCTATTGTAGAGTTCATCTCTGTTCGCTGCTGTTGTTGCATATGTTGTTGCACTCATACTAACTTCCGGTTTCATGGTAGCATTGACGTAAACTGCACGCATTTTCATATTGCAGGGGATCGCAAAAGACATCATCGTGTAGGCTCCTGCATCTTCCCATGTAGTTCCGCCATCTGTACTATACTGCCACTTTGAGAACGTCAGAGAGCCCCAATTGCTCGGTGCAGACACGGAAACTTCCTGATTTTTCTTTTTCTTTTCCGGTAATTCTGTCATTTTTGCGATGTAATTGCCACTCTCCATCTTACCATAGGAAACTTCCAGTTCCGCGTCATCTGATGTAGGAATCTGATAACCGCAGGCGCACTTGCCGTTGCTGTCGAATTCGTGAGCCACCAGCTCGACATCTTCACAGCCGCAAACTGCAATATGAACCGCAGACTCGTACTTCTGGTATTTTTCCAACGATGGGAACTGGCTGATCTGATAGCAGGAATACGAATGCTCGTGCTTCCACTGTGCGTCCAGCTCCAGATCGGCTGTGATATTTGTGCTGAGATCGAAAGGCGTGCCCTTGACAAAGAGCTTGCCGTCCTCCGTGACCGTCTTAGCGACTGTCCAGCCGTCGAATGCATAGCCATTTCTGGTCGGGTTATCCGAAATCGTAAGCGCCTGTCCGTATGCCACGGAGGTGACATTACTGCCGCCTGTTCCGCCGTTCAGATTCAGCTTGATGTTCGGATTATTGCGCTTCCATACAGCGGTGAATACCATACTCTCTTTTACGCTGATCTCAGTATCGGCGCTGTGATTCACTTCCTCGATACCCTCGTAACCTCTCCATGCGACAAAATTATAGCCTTCTTTCGTGGGAGCCGCAGGAGTTGTCACCTTGCCTGCTTCGGTCACATTGCCGCTATCATCGGTCTTGCAGATAACGATCTGATACTCAGAACTGTCGTCGTGATTGAAAGACACAATGGCGGTTTTGGCGTTGCCGCCGACGATCAGGTATTGACCGCCTGTGATATTTTCCCAATCCTCCTTAGCATCACTCATAACCGCTGTTTCAAGAGCTTCCTCAGAAGTGCCGAATGCAACCTTTTCCGGATTGAACGGTGCTGACAGCTTCACGGCATACACCGTGTTACTGCCCATTTTGGCATCAGGATCCATTTTGACTGTGAACGTTTTCTCCTGACTGTCCACTGTCTTGCTGAATTTGCACCACACATCCGGCGTGGGCTGTGTGCTGGGCTGATACAGAATGGTGAAAGTCTGTGCCTTTGCGAAATCGACATTCACATTCAGATCTCCGCTTGCTACATAGGGCATTGTGACATGATACAGGACTGTGTTGATCGGTATGGAAATGCCGTTTTCATTGGCATACGCAATGTAAGCCTGATACTCGTTCTCCGTGAATTCCGTCATGCTTACGGCACCGGCGTTGGACGAAGTCCGATAGGAGTATTCGTCCTCCTTGTTGACGCACAGAATGAACGTATCGCCCTCCGTGACCTGATCGGTCGATTTCAGTTCGCTATAGTCGTTCTTCATCAGAGAAGCTGTTCCGCCTGTGCCTGTTGTGTTGAGCGTCACACCGGTATTCTTTTTTTCTCTGAACTCCGCAGATACGGTGACATTGTCGGCAGGCATGGTGAACGTGCGTGTATTGCCTGAGCCGTCAAGTTCAGTCATGAGTCCGCCGCTTTTCTTGTACCAAATGCGATTGAGCGCATAGCCGTCATTGGGTGTGGCAACCAGCGTGACCGTATCGCCATAATGCGCCGTTGTTACCTCGTTCTCGCCGTTCTTGACCGTGACCGTGCCGTTTGTCGCAGTGTTCTTGGTGATCGTGTAGTCGATCATGCCGAACTCCACATCTACCGTGACATTGTAGTCCGGCATGATGAAGCCCTCGGCATCTGCCTGTACAGCGGCAGACACGTCATTTTGGTTTTCATCCTTGACGGTGATCTTCTTGATCTCGTAGCCTGTGTCAAGCGCTGTTGTGAGCGTAGGCTTGATTTTCGAGCCGACAGCCGCGGCTGTCGGAACGGTGAAATCATAGCTCTTACCGGAAGGGTTCGTGGCGATTCCTTTTGTAATTCCTTTTGTGCTAAGCGTAATTCTCATACTGCCGGTTCCGGTCTTGGCTTCGTCCGTACCGGGATTGATAGAAACCGTTGCCGGCGGATCACCAGCGACCGCCATCAGGTTTGTCGGCATCATACTTGTGGTCATAGCCAATGCAAGCACACTGCTTATAATTCTTTTAGATGTCATATTTTCACCTCATTTATCGGTTAATTTACGTTTATCGCAAGGTCGATCTCCGCGCCGTTGAGGGGAGATTTATCCTGCAATGTGAAACAATCATATTTGAGTTTTGCTTGATATTCGCCCTTGTCAAGAGCGTGGGAGAGCGTGATCTCACCGACCTTTTCATCGGGAGCAATATCGCCGCTCTGCCATAGTGTCTCACCGTCAAGGGTGAGTGTCAGGCGGAAATAGCAGGCGTTGTTCTTTGGATTGTGAAAGGGTACGGACTGCTTTTCCGTGTCCGCCTTGAAGTCAAGGGTTTCAAAGCCGGGGATCTGGATATTGCTGCTGTCGGCTTGGGCGCTTTGGGTGACAGCTTGCTGTGTATCAGACGAGCTGTCCTTGCCGCCGTTACAGCCGCATAGCAGGCTTACACTGAGTGCCGCTACGAGAAAAGCCGCAAGGATATTCGGTTTTCTGGTCATAGGCTCACGACCTTTCATCCATTATCACATCGTTTAATTGTCAGTTTGTTGCCGATAGCTTGCTGGTGATATCAATGCCATTAACACTCACGGCAGTAACTTCACTAACCATCTGAACCATAGAGTATGTGCTATTGTTCAGATCAAACTCGAGTTGTGCTTTTCCAGTACTACCTTCTTTAGAAATTGTTAATTTATCGCCTGATAAAGATACAGTTAATTGACTCATTGAACCATTGCGACCATTAAACTTGTATTCTGTGCATGAGACTGTTCCACTGTCATTTTTTAATGTTACGGATAATGGCTTATTGTCTGTCTGCTTAAATGCGACTTGTAAAACTGCTCCGTTTTCCTTAAAATCAGATAATGACACATTAGCAGCCTCCACACTTGCCGTAAAGGTCACGGTATCAGAATAATCTCCGGCAGGCTTGGTGCTGTAATCCTCTACAACGATACCCATAGGCTGGTTTGCAACGGTGCTTGAAAGCTCAGTGAACTCCCAAGAGGTTTTCTCCGTTGCATTTGCATAGGTCGTGTTCGTGTCGCCGCTTGCCGCCAGTTTGTAATTGACCTTGTTTTCGCCGGACACAAGCGCAAATTCATCGTCAGAGCTTGCGGTAACAACGAGCTTCTTGTCCTCTGCAAGCGTACCTGTTGCCGAGATGCCGTCGGTGGCGTTCCAGCCGCTGTTTGCAACTGCAAGCGTTGCAGGAATGGTGAGGGTGTAGTCGCTTGTGACAGGTTCATCGCCTGCATTTGCCACAAAGCCGCTGAACGACATGGACGATGCCATGACTGTGATCGCACACAGCATTGCGGACGTTTTTCTGAATTGTATTTTCATAGTTCGATCCTCCTTAATCAGATTTCATATATAACAAAAGCGCACCCCACGGGATATAGTTATCCCATAGAGTACGCTTCTATTACCAATGATTCAATTGTAAAAAGGGCGCAGTTATGCCTTGCTTGCTTGCTTGCTTGCTTGCTTGCTTGCTTGCTTGCTTGCTTGCTTGCTTGCTTGCTTGCTTGCTTGCGCAATTGTACCGCATAGTCATAACTTTGTCAACCCTTTCCTTCAAAAATTCACAAAGATTTTACATTTAGCGATTTACGCCCAGTAAATCTTCCTGATATTGCTATTATAGCACAAATTCACGGAAAAGTCAATGCTTTTTTGAGTTTTTGCACAATTTGCGCTAAGGAGATTTTGGATATATTTATACTTTAGGTAAACAAAGCGAGCCCTGTTTTCGTGAATGAACAGGGCTTGCATTTTATATCATATTAGGTTTGTGTACTTATATACCGAAATATAGCTGCTTTGCTATCACTGAATTTCCGTTCTGCCATTTTGGGCGGCGGCAGTTTTCGGTGAACAGAAAACCGACTATGAGTTAAAGCCTGCTGGCAATGGAGAACCCGTGACTTATGGACACTCACTTGCTTCAAATAAAAAGCCAACTTTGAAATTGGCTATTTTTCGGTCTTTGCCCTCGCTTATGCAAGGGCATTATTCTTATCACGCAGGGGCTTGTCGATCAGTTTGTAGTAGATATGAATGCTTCTGGGCTTGCCCTCGCCCTCATATCTGTCCACGGTCACATATTCAAGCAGATCCATAGCCATTTGTCTTGTGAGTGTATCGACACCTGCATAGGACTTCAAACGGCGGATATACTCGTCCACATCGGCTTCGTCCTGAGCCATAGTCTCCGAGCGTTTCAGCAGTTCGTCAAGCTCCGCCTGCAAGGTTTCTTTCTCCTGCTGATAGTCTGCAAGCAGTTCAGTGCAAGTCTTGTCAGGCAAGTTGCCAAGCACTCTGTCCTCATAGACCTTGCGAATCAGCTTGCCGAGGTCATCAATTCGCTTTTCGATCTCACGCTTACGCTTGCTGTCCTCAGCAGATTTCTCGGCAATATTGCCCCGTTTCCTTGCAAGATACTTTGCCCTTGCTTCACTGTCATTCATCACAAAGTCGATCTGTCGCTTAATATCCTGCAAGATAGCCCCCTCA
>ONBA01000045.1 GCA_900315975.1 uncultured Ruminococcus sp. | reverse complement strand
ATAGTCCTTTATCAAGTCATAGTTTGGGCTCACATCGGGGAAAGCCGCTTTTGTTTCACACTCTGCTTTCGTTATATTACCAATAATTGTTTCTCTATCTGGTGCTTGAGCTTGTTGAGAACAATCTCTAAGTCTCTATCTCGCCGAGAATGAATAGTGCAAACAAAATCGTTCCATCAATGTGGGAACGATTTGTTTGTTATGAGTTAAGTATCAGTTCTGCACCTGGCAAAGGAAAATTGTAGGATTTTTTAAGCTTGTTCCATATATAATATCAGAATTTGAAGCATACCGTAAAGGAAAACACAGGGCCAGACGGTAAAAACAGTCACAGGGACTTGATTTTTTTGAGATAATATGATAGAAATGAAGTTGAAAAAGCGTAGTAACAAATAGAGAACATTTCATTCCAGGGAGGAACAACCATGAAAAAAGTTATCGCATTATTATCTGCTACTGCACTGTTCGCATCTGTCTGTTCGTGTTCCGTAGGCAAGTCAGGAAGCACTTCTGACGAAACATCATCTGACAAAGAGCATATACCAAGGACAGCGGAGATTATTTACAGCAATTCCTACAAGGCTGAGCTTCTGAAATCCGATGATGTTTACAGCTTCAGCAGTCTTGAAGAAATGCAGGACGGTACATGGCTCGCAGTCGGTTCGAGCATGAGCAGGAACGACGGGCTCCACATTTACAGGTACGCGTCCGATCTCTCGTCCTATACAGACATAACACCCGATCTCAGGAAGGACTTCACCGGGACGGAGGTCTATGCACAATACTGCTTTTCAGGCTCCGGGGACATCTTCGCGTTGGTGGAGTGCTCTGACGGGAGCAATGCGGACAACTCGTCTGACAGGAGCGGCAACACCTTCTGTTACGCTGTATACGGTACGGACGGCGTACTGAAATCGAAGTCCGGGAGCGTTGACCTCTCACCGTACTTTGACGATGAGGGAATGCTCGAGTTCAGGCTGTCGGAAGCCGCTGAGGACGGCTCACTGCTCATGGTCAGCAGCGAGCTGAGGATACTGAAAATCAATCCGGAAGGCAAGGCTGAGCTTGTATATGAGCCGGACAGCAGCGAGAGGCAGAACACCTCCAACGGCCTATACAACACCTGTTACTTCTTCCGCGACCGTGACGGCAAGCTGATCCTTGTGAGCAGCGGAAATGTTGAGACTGAAAGTGGAACAAAGACCCGCACACTTTTCCGGGAATTCGATACTTCCGCGAATAAGCCCGGCGAATCGGTCTATACCATTGAAACTTCTACCAGCGGCATAACTGAAAGAGCCTGCGGAGGCAGGGGTGATTACCGTTTGGTATATCCAGAAGCAGAAGGCTTATTCGGCGTCAGGGACAACGGCGAAGCTGAACCCATACTCAAATGGGCAGATTGTGACCTTGCTTCGATGCCACTTGCGCCATACGGAGAAGAGGACTATATCGGCTATTTCCGGAACAACGGCAACGGTAAATCCTCCGGCTTTTACAGGCTTACTCCCTATGAGGAGGGCGAAGGTACAGAGACAAAGCTGCTGACATATACAGTCATCGGCAATACGATAATGTATGAAAGAGATAAGTTCAGTGCCATAAACAGTGGCAGGGACGACTACCGTTTTCAGTTAAAGAGCTATGACGGCTACAATGCAGAAAACGACTGGAACAATACCGGTGCCTACGAACAGTACAAGCGCGACATTATCACAGGCGATGCACCGGATATAATAATCACAAGTGATTACGATCTGATACAAACACTTGCCGGAAAAGGTGCGTATGCTGATTTGAGCAAGTTCATGGAGAACGACCCCGATGTGAACCGCGAAACGCTTCTCCCGAATGTTATAGAAGCACTTGAGGACAATGAGGGCAGGATATATGCACTTCCGCTGGAATTCTGCGTCGAGACGCTTCTTGTCAAGAAAAAGTATGGTCAGAGAGAAAACTGGACTATGGACGAGATGATAGAGTTTTTCGATAACGCACCTGCATCAGCCGACCAGCTTTACAATAACAATGAGAGAGTATTCATGCTGAACCGTTTCCTTACGGGCATGGACAGCCTTATCGACTATGATAAAGCCGAATGTCATTTTGACAGCGAAGAATTTATAAAAATGCTGAAATTCGTGGGAAGATTTATTGAAAAGCTTGATTCGCCGGACAAGTTATCAGACCCGGAGGGACATAGAAATTACTATGCTGACAGGGCTACATGGTGGGCGAATGATCGTGCTCTTTTTAAAACGGTCGAATTTGGCTATGACAATGATATAAGATATGTAAGAGATATTGAAGCAGGGGAAGATGTTATGTTTGCAGGCTATCCCTCGGAAAATGGGAGCGGCGGCAAGCTGGACATCCGCGGATATTTTGCGATACTCAACACCTGTCCCGATAAGGAGGGCGCATGGCAGTTTGTGCGCAGCTTCCTGACTGAAGAATTTCAGGGTGAGCTGCCCGATGAAGACATTGAGGCAAAAATGGGGTATTTAAAAAACATCGTATGCTATTCGCCTCGAAGAGATGTTTTTGAAAAGCAGATGGACAATACCATGTTCATGTACGAATACGATGCTGAGAAAGGCGAAGTGGTTCAGGTCGATTCAAAGCCCGAGTATAGACTTGGAAGATCATATTACCCTTTGACAAAGGAAGAACGCGATGATTATGAGCGCTATATCCTGAGCTGTAAGACTATCGAAGGAAGCTACAGCACCGAAGTAAGGGATATATGCTGGGAGGAGGCTTCCGCGTATTTTGCCGGAGACTGCACCGCGGAGCAAGCGGCTGAAATGATACAAAACCGCTGCTCGATACTTGTGAGCGAGCAGTCATAAGCGGTGAAATCAAGAACAAATAAGGAGGTGCCGGCTTGAAGATAACAGCTGAGAATTTTCTGGCGGAATTGCAGCGTAAGAACGAGAAAGCTCTGGAATATGTCGTCAGGGAATATGCCGGCTTGCTGAAAGCGGTCATAAACCGCATACTCTACGTCTATCCGGAGGATGCCGAGGAATGTCTGTATGACGTTATACTGAAGATATGGGAGCATATCGGAAGCTACAGCCGGGAAAGGGGCAGATTTGAGAGCTGGGCGGCAGCGATAGCGAAATACGCTGCCCTTGACAAACTCAGAGTCCTCAAACGGCTTGAGCCTATGGAGGATATTGATGAAATGGACATCGCGGATACATCGAGGCTTACTGGAAACGAGGTATTCGACGGCTTTTTCACGGAGCTGGTCTCATGCCTCAGCGAGGAGGACAGGGCACTTTTCATCCGCATCTTCTGGAAGGGCGAAAGCGTCGGCGAAGCAGCAGAGCAGTTGGGAAAGTCCCCGGACGTTCTGTATAACCACATATCAAGAGGAAAGAAAAAGATTATCAGGCATTTCCCAGGCTATTTCCGGAAGGAGGAAAAGTGATGAAAGATTTACTGTATCAAATCCTTAACAACAATTCGGCAGAGCTGCCTCCGTCAGAACGTATAAGCGATAAGGAAGCTGAGGATATAATGAAGCGCTTCCGCAAGGACAAGAATGAACGGACGTCAAGATCATTTCGCAGACCGCGTTTGAGCGTTATACTTATCGCCGCAGTGGTCACTGCCGGGTGTATCGGTACAGCAACCGTAGGCGCTGCAAAATTCGGCGTTTTCAGCGGGCTTAACAGTACACAGAAGCAAACCTTTGAGTGGAACGGAACTACTCTTCCCATTGACAAATACGAGAACCGCTACGACTATGACAGCATAGCCGACAACGCAGAGAATATGCCGGAGCTGCTGAAGGCTGAGGGCGATAATCTCTCAGCGAAGGTCGAGGAGGTCTACTGTGACGGCTGCACCACTATCATCAGTCTTTCCGGAAGCCTTAAGGACGGAAATCCAGACGGGAAGCATCTCCTGAAATTCGTTTACTTCACAATAGATGTCAACGGAGAGACCTATGAGAACTTTGCCGATCCCAAGAAGCATCCGGCGTGGGTGTACGGCGAGATGAAACTCGAAGAGGGAAATACCAACAAATTCAGCGGAACTATCCAGCTCATCAATTTTGACGGCAAGGAGATAAAGGAGCCTGCAACCCTTAATATAAAGGTAGCGGCGGTGAGGGAACTCGCACATTACATGGATGACAGTGCAAAGGAAAGCAGCGGTTTCTCACTGTCTGTTCCTGTAGTTCCGAACGCTTCCTTGCGTCACAGGAAGGAGCTTACGGTCGAAGAGGACGGTTTTGCTGTACGGTGCTATGAGGTGTCTCCGGCAATGATGATAGTGGGCTTCCGGTCTGACGAGAAGTTCTCGTGCGGACTTTTCGATGAGAACGGCAGCAGCCTCAAGGAGTTCTTCCTGACCGACCCTCCGGACTATGTGGACGGCTTTGAGATACGCTGTTTCCAACCTGTCGGCGCCGGAAAGGTCACTGCTCGGTTCTGGGACAAGAGCTGCAAGCACGGTATGCCCGATGAAAGCGGCATTTTTCCGCCGGTAAGTGAGCTGGAATTAGACATAAACGAAATATATGCAGATGTAGAAATGGAAAGTTAAATAATAAAAATAAATTTGCTCCTGTAACACTTTTTGTATTCAGTAAGAATATATAAGTGAATGCATTCATAACAGAGAGGAGTGAACCGATGACTCACAGCGAGTACCGTATGCTGCTGGAAAAGGACAAGTCAACAGCGCAGCGGAAATTGTTCGACGAGTACCTGAACTACGTCTACGCTGTCGTCTACAACCGCCTGAGAAGCTGCGGCAGCCGTGAGGACACAGGCGAGTGCGTCGTTGATGTGTTCATGGACGTTTTCTCCTCGTATGACACTAAAGCAGAGCTGAACGGCGATATCAAGGGCTTTATCGGGACTGTCGCATTCAGGAAAGCGGCAGATTATCACCGCAGACTGTGCAGAAAGAACACAAGCGTTTCCCTTGATGATGAGAGCACAGAGACAATAGCCTCCGGGGAAAATGTGAGCGAAATGACCGAGCAGAATGAAATCCGCGGCATACTTCTTGACCTGATAGAAAGTCTCGGCAAACCGGATTCCGTGATAATCCTCGAGAAGTTCTTCTACGGGAGAAATGCGCTGGAGATATCGAGGCTCGTGCATCTTTCACCGATAACAGTGCGGGTAAGGTGCAGCAGGGCGCTGAAAAAACTGCGGAAGCTTCTTGCGGACAACGATATCACGATATGAACGGAGGTCAGTATGAAAAAGCTTGATCTGAAAATACTTGAAAATGCCGATCTGAAAACTGCCGGACGTATCGCGGAGATGTGTCCGTCTGTGGACGAAACTGAACGCAAAGGTCTCCTGCGGAGGCTCAAAAAGCGCTGCGGAAATGCCGATAACAGGCAGCTCAGCGTGATCCCGGACAGCTCTGACAATGAAGAATACTATGAATACAAATTGACTGGAGCTGGTAATATGAAACGAAAGTGGTTGAAGCCGGTCCGTGCAACAGTGACGGCGCTTGTCATTGTCGGCGGACTTGCAGGAGGCTTTGCTGTTGTAAAGTCGATGAAGAAGGACAAGCCTGAACCTGCTTCAAGTGTGGCGGAAAGCACTCTGCCTACCGATACAAACGGAAAGCAGGTCGTTACTATTGGCTTGCTTTGTTACAATCCTGATATTGAGTCATTGATTACTAAGTACAACAAAAGTCAGGAAAAATATACTTTGAAGCTGGTAAAATATACTGATATTACGGATAACAACAATGCTAAAAAAAATGACGTGAACTATGATTACTCGCAAGAAAAACAGAAGCTGAAACTCGACATTATCAGCGGAGATGCACCGGATATTATCTATGGTGACAACAGTTTTATGAACGGTCTTATTTATCTTGATATGTTTGAAGATATGTATGGATTAATGGATAATTATAACGGTATAAAGCGCGGAGAGATACTTTCAAATATGCTTGACGGCTTTGATGTTAACGGTAAGCTGCCTCTCATTGGTACGGATTACAGAATATTCACAGCAATAGCAAAGACTAAATTTGTCGGAAATGATGCAGAGAACTGGACTGTTGACAGATTCATCGAAACTGCAAAGTCAATACCTGATAATATGCAGATACTGAAAAGTACATCTTTTTACTGGCAAGGCTCTGTTTGTGATAATTGTCAGAGTATGTCGTATTATGCTGCACAAAAGCTGCTGAATGATTGTATTGACAGAGAGAATAATACTTGCAATTTTGATAATGCAGCCTTGAAAAAGGCTATTGAATTTGCTCTTGATTACCCCGATAATGAAAGACATAATGTCAGCAGTATGAGCGTTGAAGATCAGGATTCCTTTTTTTTAGATATGCAGTATGCTATGATAAATGACAAAGCGCTTGTTTCAGGGCTTACCATAACGGGACTTGGTGCTGCTGAAGGAACCGAAACATGGGGGTGGTTCGGCGAAGATGATATGACATTTGTGGGATATCCCAGTGAAAATGGCAGCGGTGCGGTAACTGAATTCCAAAATCTGTACGGTATCAACAAAAGCAGTGACAATAAAGAGGGAGCGTGGGACTTTCTAAGTTATGTTTTGAAAAACAGTCCTGTATCAAAGGCTGTGCTTGACGAGCAGTACAATACAAGGATAACGAATGCCAGCGATAATATCTATTCACAGTTTATTTCATGGGATAAAGAAAAAGGAACAATGACAAACGCAGGCAAACTCATAACACAGAAGCGTGTAGATCAGCTTTACAATTATATACAGTCTGTTAAGGTCGAACCGTTTGTTTATGACGATGTCAAATCAATAATAAAAGAAGAATTTGCCTATATTTATAACGGCGAGCGCACTCCCGACCAGTGCATAGACATACTTAACGACAGAGTGGAGAAATATCTCGCCGAAAACGAATAGGGAAGTGATAGCTTGAAAGCAATCAGAAGCCAGTGCGGAAGACGCCGAGAGAGGCTGTTCAGCAGCGCTTGTATCATACCGAGCCTTGCAGGAGTTCTTGCATTTTTCATAGTACCTTTCGGGATAGTTGTGTACTATTCCCTGATAAACAATCCGGTGAAAAAGGAATACGTCGGACTTGAAAACTACCGGAAGATAATGCACAATACCGCGTTCCGGAAAGCGGCAGAGAACACCGCATTTTTCTCGGCAGTATCGGTGCCGCTGGTGATAATACTGTCACTCGGACTGGCAATGCTTCTCGAAAAAAAGATACCCGGCAGAAGCATCTTCCGCACCTTTTTCCTCTGTCCGCTAATGGTCCCGACAGCATCGGTCGTGCTTGTGTGGCAGGTGCTTTTTCACAGTCACGGAACCGTCAATCAGGTCGCGGAGATGTTCGGCGGAGAACCGATAGACTGGCTGAAATCCACGAAAGGACAGCTCGTCATTATCCTGATGTTCCTGTGGAAAAATACCGGCTACAGCATGATACTTTTCATGGCGGCATTAAGCGGTATCCCCCGCGATATGATAGAGGTCGCCGAGCTCGAGGGTGCAGGTGCATGGTATCAGTTCGTCCACATCAAGCTGCGGTACCTCTCACCGACTATACTCTTTGTATTAATATTATCCCTGATAAACTCGTTCAAAATATTCCGCGAGGTATACCTCCTCACAGGAAATTACCCCTACGACAAGCTGTATATGCTCCAGCACTTCATGAACAATACCTTCAATAAACTGGATTACCAGAAACTCTCAGCGGCTGCAGTTCTGTTCGCAGCTGTGATGATCGTGATAATGGCAGTGCTGCTCTTACTGGAAAATATCTTCGGAAAGGACGTTGAGAGCTGATGAGATTTCGCAGGAATATCAGGACCGTTTTTGTCACGGTTTTTGTTGCGATCGGAGCAGTTCTTTTCCTCATGCCGACCGTCCTTACCATATCGAATTCGTTCATGGCTTCGAGCGAGATTTCCGCGAATTATGGCGCTATGTACAGCAATATGACCAACACCGAAAAGACCTACATAGCCGAGGACGTCAACCTAAAATTCATACCGGATAAGGTCACAGTTGACCAGTACCGAGCGGTGCTGATAACGAGCTCGGACTACCTCGTAAAGTTCTGGAACTCAGTGCGCCTGACCCTTCCGATAACGCTCTTTCAGATGCTCGTTGCGGTGCTCACATCGTATGGCTTTGCACGTTATCCATCGAAGCTGAAAGGCATCATTTTCTTCGCCTACATAATACTCATGATAATGCCGTATCAGGTAACGCTGGTCCCGAATTATCTCGTCGCGAAGAAATTCGGACTGCTGAATACACGGTCAGCGATTATACTTCCTGCAATATTTTCTCCGTTCAGTATATTTCTGCTCACAAAGATCATGCGGAGGATACCGGTCTCCTACGTTGAGGCGGCAAAGCTCGACGGCGCCGGAGAATTGCAGATATTGACGCGGATATACATTCCCATGTGCCGGAACGCGATAATCTCGATAGGAATGCTGGTTTTCATCGACTACTGGAACATGGTCGAGCAGCCGCTTATTCTCATGGCAAGTGACGAAGCAAAGGCACTGCACCCGCTGTCGGTCTTTCTCTCGCAGATCAACGCGAATGACGTTGGACTTGCCTTTGCTGTGGGTGTCGTGTACATGATACCTGCGCTTCTGATATTCCTCTACGGCGAGGACTATCTTGTGGAGGGAATCGTCTGCTCAGGCGGAATAAAAGGATAGGAGATGAGACTGTGAATACCGAAACTACACCGGACAAAGCCTCAAAAAAGCGCGAAATAATAAAGACTCTGCTCATTGTTTTTCTTGCGGCGCTTTTACTGCTGACGTTTTTTTCAAACACCATCATGAACCGCGCACTTGCGGAAATCACGACCTCTCAGGTCACTTCCGGCAAGCTCACGGAACGCATTCGTGCCACGGGAATAGTCGAAGCCGAGCAGACATACGAGGTAAAAACTGACGAGAACAGGACGGTTTTCAAGATAAACATTAAGACAGGTCAGAAGGTCAGCGAGGGGGACGTTCTGTTCACTCTCGGGTCAGCGGAAAGCGCCTCCCTGAGCGCGGCTGAGAATGAGCTTGACGCCCTCGAGCTCGAATACAATAAGCTCCTGCTGACACCTCCTGCTGATTATTCGTCTGAGGATCAGCAAATAAGGAACGCGGCGGAGGATCTCGATCAGGCTATCGTTCGTAGAGACGCTGCACTTGCGGCACAGAAGACTTCCGCACAGGCAAAAGCTCAGTATAACGCAGACCGTAACGAAGCAAAGCGTCTGTCTGAGCTCAGGGACAAGCTCTCCGCGACTATTTCTGCGATAGACGGCGACGACTACACATCGGCTTCTGCGGAGCTTATCGGAGACCTTCCTGCGCTTAAAACCACATGGCAGACCGCAGAGAATGAGTACGCCGCCGCTTATGAGCTGTACACAAAAGCTGTCGAAAACGGTGACGCTGAGACAGCCCTTGCAGACTGCAATGCAAAGGACGAAAAGAGGGCTTCAGCGAAGGCAGAGTACGACAAGACGAAGAGCGGTATCCGTGCTGGACTTGCCGCGCAGCTTACCGATACAGAGGGGAAACTCAGTACGGTCAACGCAAGGATTTCTTCTTATGAGGAGAACGTTTCGGCAGGCGGTATGAGCTATGAAGACTGTGTAGCTGACGTTCAGATGAAGCAGCGGACACTTGAAACGCTGAGGATAAATCTCGCAAAAACACAGAATTCTAACAGTGTTGCTCAGCAGCAGTACGCTCTCGACCTTGAAAGCAAGAAGAGTGTCATAGAGAAAAAGCGTCAGGAGATCGAAACGCTCCGCCAGAACAATACAACTGTCGATATCACTTCAAAGTACAGCGGAACGGTCAGAACGGTAAACGTTAAGCCTGATGAAATGACGGCTTCCGGAATACCGCTTGCGGTCATCGACCTTGACGATGCCGGCTTCAAGATGAATGTCAGCGTTGAGACTGAGCTTGCTAAAAAATTATCGGTGGGTGCTACTGCTCAGGTCGTGAACAACTGGAACGGCGAAGCAAAGGCAGTTCTTGAGACTATGATAACCGATCCAGACAGCAACGGCAAGCGAATGAAACTTTCATTCAGAGTTATCGGTTCTGTTACTGTTGGCAGCAATCTTGAAATATCCCTGCCGCTTAGTTCTGGACAGTATCAGTCGATAGTCCCGAAAAGCGCTGTTTATTCAGACCAGAAGGGCGATTTTGTCTACAAGGTGCGCTCAAAGCACACGCCTCTTGGCAACCGTTATTACGCCGAAAGAGTCTCTGTGAACGTTATCGCCTCGGACGATAATTCAAGCGCAGTTTCAGGTGAGCTGACCGGTTCCGACAGCATCATCACGGCATTCAGCAAACCGATAACAGCCGGCGATCAGGTTCGCCTTAAATCATGATATGTGTATGAAAAAGAAGATAAAAATAAAGCACATCGTCCTTGCGGCGGTCAATCTTGCCGCGATAATTGCGATGATAGTCTTAACGTTTGCCGGAAAAAGACTTGCAGGATCGCAGCGTTACAACTACGCTGCCGAACGCTGGACGCAGGGAGAGGGCGGTTACACTCAGGTGAGCTGTTTTTTCTCAGAGGACAGCGGATTTACAAGGGATAACATTCTTCCGGTGCGTCTATCAGTGAAGAACACGTTGAAAACGGTCGCGGTAACAGACGAGCGCTGTCCGGACGCATACAGTGCGCCTTTGGGGAGGTTCGGAGTTACCTGTGACACAGCCTGTTTTTCACAGGCGGAGGTCACGGCTGCAAGTGGCGAGTTCTTCATGTTCCGTTGCTTTGACCTGCTGAGCGGAAACTATTTCAGCGACCGCGACATAATGCAGGACGGTACTGTTATCGACAGGACGCTTGCGTTCAGCCTTTATGGTTCAGACGATGTTGTTGGCATGAATATCTACATCAACAACGTCAGCTTTAAAATTGCAGGTATTATTGACGACCCGCAGACAAAGTACGAGAGGGAGTGCGCCGGGAATTACCCGAAGGCTTACATTTCCTATTCAAAGGCAT
Source organism: uncultured Ruminococcus sp. (assembly GCA_900315975.1). The sequence goes on along the minus strand of ONBA01000045.1, from coordinate 2,339 downwards.
CAGAGCTTGCCGGGACGGAAACGTTCACGAAGGTCACCTGCTATGAGTGCATCGTCCCTGACCCGGTGGATGGCTTTGGATACAGAGCGGTCTCAGACGTTTTTCGGGACAGTTATGAGGGAAAGCTTCTGCTTGTGAACAACACGGAGAGGTTCACTCCGTCCGTGAGAGTGAAGGCATTGAAAAACCTCAGCCGCAGCGGTGTCAGAGACGATTCCGTCCGGCTTCCCTACTGGGAGAACGCCTCGCGCATCGTTGAGCATAAGCTGACGGTGATATACAGTGTCGGGAGAGCTTTGCTTGCAGTACCTGTGCTGACTGCGGTATGGTATGTCATTCAGCTTTTCAGATTGTGGGTACGCAAAAAGCGAGTGCTTGCGTGCTGGATAAGCGACAAGCTGTATAGCTTATGGTGCAGAACATCAAGAAAAGAATCTCATTCAAGATTTAATAAATCATTATTTTAAATACACTATTTTGTTTTTCTTTCTTGATCCAAAGGTTCAGATTATAACGACCGATTATCTTCAAGTTTTTCGCTAATACTCATATTGCATTTCAATGCCATCTGATTTGATACCAAGGTCTCGTTTCTTACGTTGTATAGCCTGCAACAGCTTCCTAAGGGTGAAGATACTTGATATACCGACAACGCTTACAGACTTTCCGCCGGAGCAGGCATGGGTACTCGAAATGATAAACGCTATCCTCATCGAAGTCCTCGGTGCTATAGCCGAGAACGAGCGTAACAAGATACGTGCTCGTCAGCGTGAAGGCATTGAAGCTGCCAAAAAGAAAAACGTCCGTTTCGGACGTCCACCTAAATCTCTACCTGACAACTGGCAGCAGATAATGGCAGATGTCCGCAACGGAAACAAAAAGCCTGTAGAAGCGGTTAGGGAATTAGGTGTATCTCGCTCTTACTTCTACAAGCTTTATAGCGACAATTGATAGATGTAGCCTCCTTCGAGAGGCTACTATTCTATTCCAAGATCATTTGTTAATGAAACTTTAATACTACTTCTGAGCATTTCAAGCTCATTCTGGCAAGCTGTTATTTTAGGCGTATAATCAATCACAGTATTCAATTCTTTTTTTAAGCTATCCTTATCAGAAGACCAACTCTTTTTTCGTTAAGTTTACGGACAGAAGCCTCTCTAAGTTTTCTATCAGCGCTGTCTGTTTTTTTAGCATAAGGAAAGGGCTATGTCCTCCGTAACCTGTGTACGGAAGGTATAGCCCTTATTTTCTGTGCCTATTCAATTAAGTGTAATCCTGCTTTAATCTTTTCAGAAACAGTTCTGCTATCGGCGAGAACACCTGATACTTTTTCCAGATGATATACATATTCGTTTCAAGTGTCGGCTTTATGGGTCGAAAACAAAGACCGCTTTCCTCACTTGTGTCTACAAGGTACTCAAAGGTCAGCATACACCCCAGCCCCTCCTTCACAAACACTGAGCCGTTATATGCAAGATTGACTGTTCCCGCAAAGTTGAGCTTATCCATATTATCCCCGCACCAGCGCGGAAAATCCACACGGATAGACTGCTCCGAGCAGAACAGCGGCAGCCCATAAAGATCATCAAATGTTACATACTCTTTTTCGGCTAGCGGACTGTCACGGCGCATCACAAGCCCCCATTTGTCACTTTCGGGGATAGAAAGATAGTTGTATTTTGACAGATTCGGCGGCTCAACAATTACGGCAAGGTCGAGAATGCCCCGGTCAAGCCGTTCTGCAACAGGTTCTGTGTCTCCGCTGAATATGTGGAAGATGAAATTCGGGTATTGCTCCTTGAATGCTTTGATACTTCGTGCAAGGTACTTGATGAGATAACTCTCGGCACAGCCTATGCGTATCTCTCCGCCGATGATGTTGTCAAGCTGGCTGAACTCCTCGGCGGTCTTGTCTACCATTGCGAGAATGTCCTCGGCACGCTTTCGCAGGAGCATACCTTCATCGTTAAGTATCATATTCTTATTCGTGCGGATAAACAGTTCATGCCCCAATTCTTCCTCAAGCTTCCTTATCTCTTTAGACAGCGAGGGCTGCGAGATATGCAGGCGCTCGGCTGCCCTTGTCATATTTTCCTCTCTTGCGATGGCTAAAAAATAGCGTAATACCCGTATTTCCATAATAAACCTCCGATAGTTTCTATTATCATTATAACCTAGTTTGTTATTCCTGTCAAGAATAACAAACTATTCAAAATAGGTATTTTACATATCATAAGATATGTGTTATACTAAAGATACCAAATAACACAGAGGTGAGAATATGGCAAATGCAGCCGACAAAATGGCGGTCATGACCGAAAATCTCAGGGATATGGGCT
>ONBA01000048.1 GCA_900315975.1 uncultured Ruminococcus sp. | reverse complement strand
TCAGACTGCTTCGGCAGTCTTTTTGTCGTACACTTTTTTCCTTGAAAAACTTTTTCTATTTTTTTCAATTTAGGGGTTGACTTTTATTTGCAGGTCTGTTTCAATGAGAAATGTTTCTGTATCAACAGTCTGCTTGTTCTTCAGCGTGGATAATGCCATTATATCTTTTTTCTGCGGTTTGTCAATAGCTTTTAAAAAATTTTCTACTGTTGCATTGTAATTGGTTGAGTAAAACAAAAAAATATTGTCAGGCTATTGACAAACAGAGAAACCTGTGATATGATGTAAGTGTAATAAAACAAGCAAGGGCGCTTATCCGCATGGATAGGCGCCTTTTTTGTTTGTTAATGATTGGAGTGATAATGATGACACAGCAGAATAATGAGCAGTTTATTAAGCCGGTCGGAAATGCAGATGAGATAAACGAGCTTCTAAGACGTTACGGCGTAAAATTCGGCATATACAAAAACGGTGTTTTCAACGAGCAATTCTTTCCTTTTGATCCTATCCCCCGAGTCATATCCTCGGAGGATTTCAAGAGCATTGAAAAGGGACTTGTTCAGCGTGTGAATGCACTGAATGAGTTCCTTTTTGATATTTATCACGATAAAAAGATCGTAAAGGACGGCGTTATCCCGGAGAATTTCATTTACATCTCAAAGGGCTATCTCGCACAGTGCGAGGGTATAACTCCCAAGAACAAGATATACAGCCATATTTCGGGAATTGACCTTGTTCAGGCTAAGGACGGCGAATGGTATATTCTTGAAGATAACCTGCGTATCCCGTCTGGAGCTTCATATCCGCTTATTGCCCGTGAGCTCACGAGAATTGCCGCTCCCGACGCTTTTTCCGAAAATGAGATCGTCGATAACCGCAACTATGCAAGGCTGCTCAAAGAGACAATGAACTATGCAAACTGCGGCGGAATAAGTGCGATACTTACTCCCGGACGCTACAATGCCGCATACTTTGAACATTCCTATTTTGCGGAGCATACAGGCTCGGTGCTTGTTCAGAATGACGAGCTTTTCGTCGAGGACAATATCCTCTACCACAGGACATATTCGGGCGGTAAAACAAGGATAGGAGTGCTGTACAGGCGTATTGCCGACGAGTACCTCGACCCGCTGAATTTCCTGCCTGAATCCCTGATAGGCATACCAAATCTTATGGAAGCCTACCGCAGCGGAAATGTAGGCATAATAAATGCTCCGGGAAACGGTGTTGCAGACGACAAAGGCATCTATTATTTCGTGCCGAAGATGATAAAATATTACCTCGGTGAAGAGCCGATACTGAAAAATGCTCCCACCTATCTCCCCTTCTATGAGGACGATATGAAGTACATCATGGACAATCTCGGAAAGCTCGTTATCAAGGACGTTGCGGAGGCAGGCGGCTACGGAGTTGTATTCGGCAGCGACCTTACAAAAGAAAAGCTGGAGGAGTTCCGGCAGACTATAATTGCCGAGCCGAGGCGCTTTATCGCACAGGAGGTCATCGACTTCCTTGACCTGCCGATACTTGACAACGGCGAAACAGTAATGCGAAAGGCAGACCTGAGAGCTTTTGTTCTGTCTGGCGAAACGACTAAGGTATGGGCTTCGGGGCTTACAAGATTTTCGCGAAATCCCGATTCCTTCGTGGTCAATTCGTCGCAGGGCGGCGGCTTCAAAGACACATGGGTGCTTAAAAAATGAAAGGAGAATTTATGTCAACTATTTCAAAGGAACACGGCGACCGGCTGTTCTGGCTCGGACGCTATACGGAAAGATTTTTCATAACGCTCAGGTCGCTTGACAGGCTCTACGACAAAATGATAGACGAAAAACACGGCTACAAGGAGTATCTTGCATACTTCGGACTTGACGATACATATTCAGACAGCCGCGATTTTATCCGCAGCTTTCTATATGACGACAGCAATCCGAATTCCGCTGCATACAGCCTTGAACGTGCCTATGACAACGGTATAGTGCTGCGTGAGGAGATATCCACAAAGACGCTGTCTTTTCTACAAATGGCAAAGGACACGCTTATTTCCTCGCAGGGCAAAGCAAGCGTAAGACTTGCGCTGCTGCCCTTGAAGGATATCCTGTACAGCTTCTGGGGCAGCATAAATGAGCACATCTATGACGACGAGATACGCAATATAATCTACATCGGAAAAACGCTTGAACGCCTTGATATGTATATGCGAATGAAGTACCCATTTGCTGATGTGGAAAAGGAATTTATCAGGCTATGCAAAAATCTCAACCGCGTGCCGAAGGGTACTCCGTACCGCTACAACACAAATTATCTCAGCACCGTTGTTGAGATACTCGGCAGTGAAGACGACTATGAGCTATATTCGGATAAGGCGATAAAAAGCCTTGAACACCTGTTTGAACCAATGGAGGTAACTGTATGAAAACGCTTAATTTCAGCTTCTCCACGAAGCTCACATTCGATGATTACGTCCACGACCACAGCTTTGCTCTGAGGGTGATACCGCCCGATACTGAGTCTCAGAGGATTATTTCGTGCAGTCTGAATATATCTCCCAGCGTTTCTACGAAGCAGACTATCGACGCTTTCGGCAACAACGTGACGGCTGGATATATCCACGGTGACCACCGTTTTCTCGATTTCGACATCAAGGGAACTGCGGAGGTCGATTCCACCAAGCACAGCAAGTTCCTTATGCCGTGCTACCTTTATCAGTCGGAGTTCACCGCTCCTGATGAGGGACTGAAAAAAATCTATGCCGAACTTAAAGACAACTGCATCGGAAAGCCTGCCGACAGAGCTGTTTATTTCAGCGATATCCTGTCCGACCTTATCGAGTACAAAAAGGGCGTTACCACGACTGCAACAACTGCCGCAGAAGCCTTTGCAATGAGGGCAGGTGTGTGTCAGGACTTCTCGCATATCCTTATCTCGCTGCTGCGAATGGACGATATCCCTGCACGATATATCGCGGGACTTGCATTCTGCGACGGCGAAACTCATTCGTGGGTGGAATACTGGACAGGCGACCACTGGGAGGGCATTGACCCTGCAAATAACTGTCCCGTGAACGATGATTACCTTGTTATTTCAATGGGACGGGATTTCCGCGACTGCGCTATCGACAGAGGCGTGATGTTCGGAAGATATACCCAGCAATTGCAGTTAGTACGCTCGGTCTTGGCATAGGTAGGGAACGGCGCGCTCGCCGTTCCATTGCAGAATACAACATAAGGAATGATTATTATGATAGAAACCATAGCAACTGCGGCTCTCGCGGTCAATGAGAACCTGAATATACAAAAGCGGCGCATAGAAAACGGCAGGTCGAAAAAGCGCCTCAGTCTTGTCACGGGAACTCACGGCGACGAGCTTGAGGGACAGTATCTTGCGTACATTGTCGGATCTTATCTCGACGAACACATTGACTGCCTTGACGGTATAGTTGACATTTATCCTGCACTGAATCCTATGGGAATTGACTCCATAACCCGCGGAGTTCCAATGTTCGACCTCGATATGAACCGCGTATTTCCGGGCTCTAAGGACGGCACAATGATAGAGATGCTCTGCTCGATGATAGTCGATGACATAAGCGGCTCAGACGTTTGTGTGGACGTTCATTCAAGCAATATTTTTCTCAAAGAGATACCGCAGATACGAATGAGCGTTCCGACTGCGCCTGCACTTCTCCCCTATGCTAAGATGATGAACGTGGATTTCATCTGGATCCACGACGCCGCAACTGTCCTTGAATCGACGCTTGCACATACTCTCAATACGCGCGGCACGAAAACTCTTGTAGTGGAAATGGGCGTTGGTATGCGCATTACAAAGGAATACTGCAAGCAGCTTTTTGGCGGCATTTTCAACCTGCTGAAGGAGCTCGGTATGTGGAGCGGCGAGACAACTCCAGTGCGCGAGCCGATAGTTTCGGAGGGGCGTGAGGTCGGCTTTGTAAATTCCGATGCGGCAGGCATTTTTGTACCCTGTGTCAGCTTCGGTGAGACAGTGGAAAAGGGCGATCATATCGGTGATGTGGTCGATCCGCTGTCGTCAAAAACAGTAGAAAAAGTGGACGCTGTATGCGACGGAATGATATTCACTTTGCGCGAATATCCCGTTGTGTACGGCGGTTCGCTGCTTGCAAGGATATTGCAGCCTGCTTCGGGAGGTGCTGAAAAATGAAGAAAAAAGTATTGTATTCGCTGAGGTCTCCGTACCGCGAGCAGCTTGACGTTATCGGTTTCAGATTTGGTCACGGCAAAAAATCAGCAGCTATCGTCGGTGCAATGCGGGGCAATGAAGTTCAGCAGATGTACGTTTGCAGCCGAATGGTGCAGGAGCTGAAAAAGCTTGAAGCCAAGGGATTAATCACAGAAGATCACGAGATAATGGTAATCCCCTGCATCAATTACTACTCCATGAATATCGGCAAGCGCTTCTGGGCAATGGACAACACAGACATCAACCGTATGTTTCCCGGTTACTGGCAGGGCGAGACTACTCAGCGTATCGCGGACGGCGTTTTTTCCAAGATACAGGGCTATGAGTACGGCATACAGCTTGCCAGCTTCTACCAGCAGGGCAATTTTCTTCCGCACGTTAAAATGATGGATACCGGATTTGCTTCGCCTGAGCTGATGAAGGATTTCGGGCTGCAATTCGGCATAATCCGCAAACCGCGTCCCTACGACACAACTACCCTAAACTACAACTGGCAGGTGTGGGAAACAAAAGCGTTCTCAGTGTATGCGAATGCGACCGACGTCATTGACGAAAACGCCGCAGACGAGGCTGTTTACGCTATTCTGCGCTTTCTTGACAAGCAGGGCATAATCAGTGCGAATACTCCTCCCGGCTATATCACTAAACTGATCGCCGAAAGCAAAACAAAGCAGCTACGCTCCGAAGCGGCAGGCGTTTTCAAGAGCCGTATCGAGATCGGCAAGCGAGTTGAGCGCGGCGATATTCTCGGAACAATATCCGATCCGTTTGACGGCGAGACAGTTTCCGAGATAAGAAGCACAGTTTCGGGAACCGTATATTTCGAGTATTTTGCACCGCTGATAAACTCAAATACGGTTTGCTTCAAGATAATAAAATAGGAGAAAAATATGAGCAAAAAAGATTTTTCGCAGAACAGAACAGTAGTATCTCCCGACGGAAAAACTGTGACAACAATGACGGTCAGCGGCAGCAGTGAAACGGCCGAAAACACCTCGACCGTAACGACTTCATTTAAAGCTGTGTTAAATGAGTAAAACGGCGTCAGTGTGAAACAATATCTCCATTGTGACGTCTCATTACATTTATAAGTTTAAGTCTCATCTGATACCATTTGGCACCGCCGTGTTCAGAATCAGATATACCTTCACTGACAAATCCGAACCGGCTGTAAAACGGAAGGAGCTCCTCCTTGCAGGTGAGAACTATCCCCCGGCGTCCCTGCTTTTTTGTATCTTCGATTACACGTTCCATAAGCTGTGAAGTAAAGCTCCTTTTCTGATAAGCAGGAGTTGTTGCAACTCCGAAAAGCATGAGCCATTTGCCTTCCGGAGAATACATATCTGTGCCGCTGTACATTTCGTCGCAAAGGTCATTGCAGTTTGTTGTCATTCCGTTTATCATTGAGATGATCTGACCGTCCCTTTCAAGAAGCCAGAAGCATTCGGGATAATTTTTCAGTCTGAGCTCAAAGGCATTTCTGTCTGCGGCTTCCGGGACAGGAAAACAGCTCTTTTCAAGCTCTGTGACTGTATCAATATCGCTTATATCCGCCTTTCTGATAATTAACCCCTGCATATATCTTTTACTACCTCCCCGGCAATGATAAGTCCCACAACCGACGGCACAAAGGCTGTACTGCCCGGGATATCACGGCGTTCAGTGCATTTGTGCTGAGCACCCGGAGTACAGATACAGTGTGTACGGCAGGATATGGACATATCCTCTATGGGACGTGTAGGCTGCTCCTCAGAATACACGACCTTCAGCTTTTTCACCCTGCGCTTGCGGCATTCGATACGCATTACCTTTGCAAGTGGACATACCCTGGTCTTGTAAATATCAGCAACACGGAACGCCGTAGGATCGAGCTTATTGCCTGCGCCCATACTGCTGATTATCGGGATATGAAGCTCCTGCGCCTTCATAACGAGAGCCAGTTTAGCAGTAACGGTATCGACCGCGTCAACTATATAATCGAACTCCTCAAACGGGAACTCATTTTCATTCTCAGGCAGAAAAAAGCACTTGTGTATGCGGATATCCACATCGGGATTTATCTCCCTCATGCGCTCAGCCATGACCTCGGCTTTGTATTTGCCGACGGTTTTCCGCGTGGCTATTATCTGACGGTTAAGGTTGGTAAGACAGACCTTGTCGTCGTCGATAAGGTCAAATTTATATACTCCGCTGCGGACAAGAGCTTCGCAGACGTATCCGCCTACGCCGCCGATACCGAATACCGCGACACGGGCATCTGCGAGCTTGCTCATTCCGTCCTTGCCCAATAATAGCTGTGTTCTTGAAAACTGATTAAGCATTTTTCTCACCTGTTAACATAGTATTTTTGTAGTTATAATATGATTATATAGCTGTTTAGAGTAAATGTCAATAACGAATTCACAGAAATCCTATTGACAAAGTGTGCATATTATAGTATAATATTAACATAGCAAATCAGTATGAATTGATGGAGGTGCTTGTTATGCAGGTATATATGCGTAAAATGAATATGTGTATAATAGCAAGCTCCGCGCTTACTGTATCATAGGCTTTTCCTGCCTGTAAACTGACAGTCTGCCGCGGAGGCAGACTATTTTTTTTACAGGAGTGATAATATGAAAAGGATAGAAGTGATTTCTCTCGACAGAATAGGGCTTGTAGGCGAGATTTCCAACGTCATCAGGCGCCTTAACGGTAACATTGTAACCCATACAGCCAATGTAGTGACAGACGAAAAGAATAACCTCGTTTCACATTTTACTGCCGATATCCACTTTGAGACTACTTCAGAAGATGAAACTGTTTCACGCAGACTTCGCAGGATAAAAAATGTCAGACAGGTAATAATAACCGATCTGTGAGGTGATAGCAATGAACGAAACAATCAGAAAAGCAATATATGACAAATACATAGTACCAACTACAAAAGAACGTCCTGACTATATCGGCGTGGAAATAGAAATGCCTGTAGTAAACCTCAGCGGACAGCCTGTTGACGAAGCTGTTTCCATTAAGACTGCCGAAAGCTTCATCAGACACTTCGGTTTCATCGCATCAGGCAGTGACACTGACGGCAATATAACCTCTGCGAAGCATGAGCAGACAGGTGATATACTGTCCTTTGACTGCTGTTATTCAAATCTTGAATTATCCTTCGGTAAGGCAGTTGGTCTTTTTGAAATAAAGGACAGATTTGAGCGATACTGCCGCTTTCTCAATGCTGAATTTGCAAAGCACGGCTATACTATTACAGGTATGGGCGTTAATCCCAATGCGGATATAAACCACAATCAGCCTATCCAGAATGAGCGCTACCGTATGCTTTATCATTACCTGCACTCTTATCCGCAGCACAAGAATGAAGTGGCGATGCGCTTCCATGAACGTCCGGATTTTGGAACCTTTACAAGTGCTTCGCAGGTGCAGCTTGATGTGAGATATGAGGAGCTCACAGATGTTATCAACGTTTTCGGTCTGCTTGAGCCATACAAGGCTCTGCTGTTTGCAAATTCATATCTCTCCGATTATCCCGAATTCCTGTGTGTGAGGAATATGCTGTGGGAGCACAGTATGCAGGGCTATAATCCCCATAATGTCGGAATGTTCGGCAAAAAGGTGTCGAGCATAGACGAGCTTATTGACTATATTGGAACGCAGTCCATTTACTGCACCATGCGTGATGGCAGATACATTGATTTCACGCCTCTCACTTTAGATGAGTTCTTTTCCCGTGACTCTGTTGAGGGCGAATACTTCGACGGCGAAAAGTATCAGAAGATAAGCTTTGCGCCTGAAATTTCCGACCTTGAATATCTGCGTACATTCAAATTCGAGGACCTTACATTCAGGGGAACTATCGAATACAGAAGCTCCTGCTGTCAGCCGCTCTCGGAGGCTCTGACAGTTGCGGCGTTCCACACAGGTCTGAAGGAAAAGCTGCATGAGCTGAAGGAACTGCTTGAAAACGACGACGTGATATATTCTCACGGCTTCAATGCCTTAGAACTTCAAAAGCTGCTGTCAAAGCGCAGTCAGCCATATTTCATTGACGAAAACAGGATAGAAAAGCAGCTTATAAGCATACTCGATCTTTCATCAGAGGGACTGAAACAGCGAAAGCTCGGTGAGGAAATACTACTCGTTCCGCTGTATGAAAGAGCGCAAAGACATACAAATCCTGCCAGAACTATGCTTGACGGAATAAATAACGGTATCCCCATGATAAACTACATTGAGCAGTACGCTGCTATATGAGGTGAAAATATGACCACAAGCAAATATTACTACAGTGGAAAATTCGGCATTGAACGTGAAACTCTCCGTGTGGACGGTCAGGGCAGACTCGCTCAGACTCCTCACCCTTTCGGCAATGACGAGCATATCACAAGGGATTTCTGCGAGAATCAGGTGGAGCTTGTAACTCCTGTCTGTCACAGCGTTGATGAGGCTATTGAAGCCCTTGCGGTGCTCGATAAAACAACCCGTGAGGAGCTTGCCAAAAACGGTGAGAGCATATGGCTGTACAGTAATCCGCCCCACTTTGACAGCGAGGACGATATACCAATTGCAGACTTCACAGGAGACCATTCCTCAAAGCGTGCCTACCGTGAAGTGCTGCAGCAGAAATACGGAAAAAAGCTTATGCTTTTCTCGGGAATCCATTTCAATTTCTCATTTGCAGAGGAATTTCTCCGTGAACTTAATACAGATAATGAGGACTTTCACAGCTTCCGCGACGAGCTTTATCTCAGGCTTTACAAGCAGCTCATGGTGCATAGCTGTCTGCTTGTGCTTCTGACCGCATCGAGCCCGTATTATGACGCTTCACTTGACAAGGACGGAAAAAGCGGTATAATTATGAGTGAATATTCGTCCCTGCGGAACAGCAAACGCGGCTACTGGAACAAATCCCTGCCCATACTCGACCACAGGAGCTTAAAGACATTCACAGGCAGTATCAAGAAGCATATTGTGACGGGTTCGCTGTACTCCGCAAGCGAGCTTTATCTGCCCATACGTCTTAAACCAAAGGACGTGAACAGTCTTGAAAATCTTGCGGCAAACGGCGTTGATCATATCGAACTGAGAATGTTCGACCTCAATCCCTCTGCATCTCTCGGTATAGACGGAAGAGACCTTGAATTTGCTCATCTGCTTATTCTTTATCTGCTCTCGCAGCCCGATTTTGACTTCACTCCGGAGCTGCAGGAAAAGGCAGTGCGCGATCATAAAAATGCAGCTTTGCTTGAACCCGATACAAAGCTTTTAGAGCGCGGAACAGAGATCATCGAAGAAATGGAAAAGCTTTTTTCGGATAACGAAAAGGCACTTGAAGTAATTGCGTTTGAAAAGAATAAAATAACCAGCAATGCCTGTTTCAGCAAGACGATTCTGAATTATGCATTATGAATGGAAAGGCGGTGACATAAATGTGCGAGCTTCTGGGCTTCACTTCTGAAAAGAATACGGATATATCAGACTATCTGCGTACCTTTTTTGCTCACAGCAGAAGCAATCCTCACGGTTGGGGAATGATGTACGAAAACAGCGGCAGAGTCATTCTGAAAGAGCCTGTCTGCGCCGCTGAAAGCTCTTTTCTCGGCGATATGATAGATAGTCTTGCTCCGCAGAAAAATCTTCTCGCACATATAAGATTTGCCACCGTAGGTTCTATAAATGAAAACAACTGCCACCCGTTCACAGGCAGGGATATCTCAGGCAGAGAATGGACGCTCATACATAATGGGACTATCTTCAACAGCAGGCATAATCACCGATATGCTGCTGCTCAGGCAGGCGATACGGACTCTGAAAGGTTCTTCTTATCGCTGCTCGACCATATGAACGAGCATATCTCACGAGCTGTTCCCAAGGAGCATGAACGCTTTGAGATAGTCAATCATTTCATAGTTGAGAATGCTCCGCGAAACAAGCTGAATCTGATGATATACGACGGCGATATGCTCTATGTACACAAAAATCTGAAAAATACACTTTGCTTCAAGCGTCTTGAAAGCGGCATTGTCTTCGCTACAAAGCCACTTGATGACGGAGTGTGGATACCGTTTCCAATGGCACAGGTCATCGCCTACAAGCACGGTCGGGAGGTCTACCGCGGAGACCGTCACAAGGGTACTTTTGTACCGACTTTAGAGTATATCACGGCTATGGACGCAATGTATTTATGAGGTGAATGCAGTCTTTGACATTACGAACGGGCAGTTCAGAGTAGTCCATTTTAAAAAACTGAAAGATTTACGGAGCAGAACTATGAGTGCAAATGAGCTTAGAAAAGCCGTTATTTCGGACGATGAGCTGAGCTTTTCACATAACGGCAGAGATTACCTTTTATACGGTTGGAACCAGTGCGACGGCTATGTACTCAGCCTTGAATGCGAGGGCGAACTTGTGTGGCAGTCCGCACCTATGCCGAAAGCTGACTGTACAGAAGAATTCCTCAGGTATTATTCCGAATTATAACCGATAACAACTATTTCAGAGCGGGCATTACTGTTTCTTCACCCGCAACCTATTAAGCCGCAGGTCTTCCTGTGGCTATAATTGTTTTAGCCATTGATCTCAAAGGGCACTGTGCTCGAATCATGGAAGTCTCCGTTGAATTCAAGTGGAACGTCAAGGCTGCGGTCCTCGTTTCTGTGAACGTATAATAAAAATATCTCAGGTTATATTCAAAAGCACTATTATATATATCGCGAATTATTGTCCTTTTGTTTAATATGCAGAAAAAGCAATCATGATATTGACACATTGCGAACTTGTGAATATAATATAAAACTGATAATGATAATCATTTTTAGTTTCGCGCTGATTTGAGAACAGATGAGGTGAATACAATGACAAACAGCAAAAAAAGAGTTGTCTCATGGATAGTCCTTATAGTATTCAGCTTTGTCATTTTTGGCTCATCTTGTTTTATTATAACTCACGCAGATCATGATTGTACCGGTGAGGACTGCTCCGTCTGCATGGAGCTTGCGGAGTGCCATAATGCTCTGAACGCGCTTGGTACGGCGTTTATTGGCGGCGTAAATCTTGCGGTCGCGATGCTTATTCTGGCTGTGACCGCAAGCTCTTTCACTAAAACCAAAACGGAACATACAACACTAATTTCTCTGAAAGCAGAGCTTCTGAATTAAATACTGACAGCATTATCTTCTACGGGATAGTTATGTCCAAACGTCGATCTTATGGGACAACTATGCCTTTTTGCAGGAATGCAGGGTGTGTTTTCGGCATTGCCGTATGAAAATACACCTTATTTCGTTATGCTATCAATATCTTAATTTGGAGGCTATTTTTATGTTTAACCTGATTCCGCAAAACTGAACCCGCCAAGTACTATACAAAACAGCGTAAATATGGTAAAATAGAGATACAAGAAACGCTGTGAAAACAGCACCCGGA
>ONBA01000047.1 GCA_900315975.1 uncultured Ruminococcus sp. | reverse complement strand
AGCCAGCGCATATTGTGAACTTGTGTACACAATATGCAGAGCTTGCTGGGTTTGATTTTGATATTCTTCCGACCGTTCAGGTCGGATTGGTTTATTTTCCTCGTTTGCGTGAAAATATTTCTGAGCGAACTTTAATAGTCGCTCAGGCGCTCCTCAGAGCGTTTAGAGTTATGCAACTTCGTGATAGAATCAAATTCCCCATAACAATTTGTCGAACGCAAAACTCAATTGACACACCAAAGTTCATGCGCACTGCCAATAGACAAAGCGAAGCGTTGCGCGCTATAATATTATCATCGGGTATGATCCCGAAATCGAAATGAACGGTGGTGATGATATGGCTGACATCGCAAAGAAGATCACGAAGCTCGATGAGAAAATCGACAAGCTGAAAGAGCGTATCAAGACCGACACGGCTGAGTGTGAAAAGCTGAGTGAGCAGAAAGCTCTGCTGATCTATCAGTCGCTGTGCAGGCAGTATAGCTGTGAGGGACAGGCTCTTGCGGATATGATCGCAAGAGAACACGAGCAGGCGGCTACGCCTGTTTCTGACGATAAGTCCGTGTCGGATAACAGCGATGATGATGTTGCTGACAAGGAAGAAATGCTCGGACAGACTTCTTTCTTTGAGAAGAATGATCCTTACTCGGATTAAAAATATATCCGACAACAAAACGATAGCTGTGATATGGGACGGCTCTGCCGTTCCGCACGGCTACCCTGTGCAGGCGTAACGCCCCTGCAACTAAAAGCCATTGCGTGTAGAGAGAAAAATATCGCAGGCGGAAAGGAGCAATTTGAAAGAGACAACTACTGCCGTAGACAGAGAGAAGGCAGGTACTATGATCTCCGATAAGGGCAAGGTGCTTAAAGTAAAAGTCACCTGCCCCGAGAGTGTCCCCGAAGCGATTCGGCTAGCGAAGATCAATCGTATCTATGACATTCTCACAAAGCATATCGCTGAGTAAAAAAAGAAAAAGCACTTGCAATCTCAGCCGATATGCGCTACAATATAGATACCGCAATATCGGCTGTACGATTGCCGTATCAACAAGTTGATACTAATCGGAGGTCGATAATATGAAAAAGACAACAACTAACAATAACGGAATTACGGCTATCTATGTACGCCGCTCCGTGAGCGACAAGGATAAGGGCAACAATTCGCTGTCCATTTCCGCACAGAGGGAGGAATGTATCAGGTTCGTTGGAGACTGCGAATATCAGGTATATTGTGACGATGGAAAATCGGGAAAAGATGTTCAGCACCGCCCGGCATTTATGCAGATGATGCAGGACGCTCGTGACGGTCTTATCAGCAGGATCGTTGTGAAAAAGTATGACCGTTTCAGCAGAAACATGAGAGAGTATCTTAACATCACGGACGAGCTTGACCGCTATGGCGTGACAGTTTATTCTCTTTCAGAGCCTTTCAATACGGAGACAAAAGAAGGGCGTATGATGCGAAACAATCTGCTGAATTTTGCGGAGTTTGAGCGTGAGACGATCGCTGCCCGTGTAGCCGATGCGTACAGCACAAGAGCAAGGGAAACAGGCTTCTATCAGGGTGGTAAGACCTACTATGGATTTACCTCCGAGCGCAGAACGGTGAACGGCAAAACAGGCTCGGTGCTTGTTCCCTCGGAGCAAGCGGAGTCGGTAAAAATCGCCTATGACTTGTATCAGAAGCCGTCAACCTCGTTGAAAGATGTGATTGAATACTTCAAAGAGAACGATATTTACACGCTTTCTAAGCATAACGGCGAGATAAAGGACAATATGGACAGAAGTCACATCAGCCGTATTCTTGAAAGTCCGCTGTATGTGAGAGCCGACAAAGATGTATACGCTTTTTTCGTTTCCAAAGGCTATGAGATACTCGATGATATTGAAGCCTATGACGGTATCCACGGGGTGTTTATTCATAGGGCTTCGGGAGTAACTTTTGTTAAGGTCGGGTATCATGAAGGTCTGGTCGATGCAAGCGTATGGCTTGCCGTTCAGGACAAGAAAGCCCATAACAAGCGTATCCCGAACAATGCGAACGCCAATCATTCGTGGCTGACGGGTTTTCTGAAATGCGGTCACTGCGGCTATCATTTGGAAATCCACTACTATGACAATGCCAAAAGTGGTAAGCGTTACAGATACCTCAGAGATTCGGGAGCATACCGTAAGGAAGGCTGTGTGAAGAAGTTCCTGAAAATCCGTCCCGAAGAAGTCGAGAGTGCTGCCCTGCAGGCGATGCGTGACCGTATTGATCAGCTTGTTATCGCAAAGCGAAGTGCAGACGCTCCTGATGCCGACACCGAAGCGTTGAGGGCTGAGATCATCAAGATAGATGAAGAGATCCGCAAGCTGATGAAAAAACTCGGCGATGCCGATACGGTGCTGTTTGAGTATATTCAGAACACGGTCAATGAGCTGCACGAACAGAAGGCAGCTCTGGAGCGTAAGATGCAGGCAAAGGCTCGTAAGCGCAGGACGGTTGATACCGCGCCTTTGGAAAAGCCGATGAAACATTGGGACAAGCTCTCCATTCCCGAAAAGCACGAGCTTGCGGCGATTATGCTTGAAGCAGTCTATGTGAGTGATGAAAATGGCATTGAGGTAAAGTTCAGTATATAAGGAAACCGCGATTTTACGCCGTTTTCGGAATATGGTGGAGTGCAGCAATGGGCGTGCCAGTTGCAAAGATAACGCCCTTGCCGCCTGTCTTTTCATCGAGGTATCTGCATTTGAGGAAAAGATCGAGTGCTTTCTGAGAAGCAGAATTTGAAATGCCTGCCACGTTCGTCAGCTTTGTCGGGGTGAACAAATTCTTAAATTCATGGGCCTCATCAACGAATAACTTGTCCACGCCAAGCTGTTCAAAGGTGATAGTGCCGTCCTGATTGACCTTTTCAAGCCTGTCGAGCTGTTTCTGCAAGCTCTTTCTTGTTTTCTCCATAGCCTTGATTTGAAATTTTGAGCCTTCGCTCCGTTTCAGTTCCTCAATGCCTTCAAGAATATCGTCTATCTGGCTCTGTATAACCATTTCCTGTCGTTCCCTTGACATTGGTATCATGCCAAGCTGTGAGTGACCGATGATCACCGCATCATAATTGCCTGTTGCGATTTTAGCAAATAACTGCTGACGGTTTGCTTTCTGAAAGTCCTTTTTAGTTGCAACCAAGATGTTAGCGCCCGGGTACAGCTTCATAAAATCATCACCGATCTGCTCTGTCAAGTGATTCGGTACGGCAAACAGCGATTTTGTGCAAAGACCGAGCCTTTTTGATTCCATCGCTGTTGCTATCATCTCAAAGGTCTTGCCCGCACCAACACTGTGAGCAAACAGCGTATTACCGCCGAACATAGCGTGTGCTATCGCATTGCGCTGATGATCGTGCAGATGAATACTGCTGTTCATCATCGGGAAAGAAAGAGCGCTGCCGTCGAACTCACGGGGACGAATGGAGTTGAAAAGCTCATTGTACCGGTCAACGATCGCTTCACGGCGCTCTGCGTCCTTGAAGATCCAGGTCTTGAAAGCCTTCTTGATCTCCTTAGCCTTTTTCTGAACCACACGGGTTGCTTCTTCGTCAATGACACGCTTTTCCTTAGTATCGCCCAATCCGTCCGGTACCTCAATAGTCTTATAGACCTTCGGCTCTTTCAGGTTGAGCAGATGCTCCATGATCTCATAAGCGTTCATCTTTCCTGAGCCGTACTTCTGATTGACAAGCACCGACCTGTCAGCCTTTTTGTTGGCGATGTGCCAGCTGTTGGAGTGTTCGGAGTATTCCGCCTGAATAAGAGAGTGCTTGAACCAACGGCTCTGAGGTTTGTCAGCCCTGTTGTTGTCGGGAGTGCCGAGCAATTCATACATGAACTGATCGTAATACTTTGGATCAAGCCAAGTCGCACCGATCTTCACATCAATATCGCCAGCCTTTAACGGCTCGGGCATTGCTTTCTGCAAAGCGTTCACGTTGATATTAAAATCGGAGTCATACTCCGCAATTTCCTCCGCTTCACGCAGTTTCGCACGAATATCACCCGACAAGTATTCGCTTGCCGTCTGATAAGTGTTTTCGGTATGGGGAATTTTGAAAATTTCACCCACAAGCTCCTGTTTCAGCTCATCTTCCGACATTCCCGTGAGCTTTGACATATAATCAAAGTCCACTTTCGCTTTTTCAGCCACCGAAAGCGTGAGGGCTTCCATAGCTGTCTCCACGCACTCCACCGCCTTCGGAGGGCAGATCGTGCGCTTTGTGAAAATATCTGACTTCTCGACAAGTTTATCCTTGTCGATTTTCTTTTCCAGCCCTGCAACAAGGTTATACGAAATATCCTCATTGAAATAGCGTTTGTTGGTCTTGCTGTGGATAAGCCCATACTTATTATAGAAGTCATCGTAGGACTTTCCGAGTTTTGCCTGCAAATCAGCGATAACGCTGTCGGGCTTGTTAAGCTCCTGAGCCTGAATAAGTTCACGGGTAATATCCCTCAGCTCGATAAAAGCCTTGTATCTGCCAAACTGTGCGTTTTTCTTGTCAAAACGCTGTTCAAAGGAAACAGCATTTTTCTTGAAATAGACAGCATCGTCCTGCATAAAAAAGCTGAAATTACGCAGATCGGACGGTATCTTCACCGCAAGCCCCTGTTCGGTCTTAGCATAAACGTCACGGGCTTTGTCATGGCTGATCTCCGCAGACAGCTTGCCGACCGCTTCATGAAGTGCAGATTTCAGGTCAAAGCCGTCCTCGGCAACGACCATTGTGCCTGAACCATAGAGCTTGTTGCCCTCGACAACTTTGCCAAGCACCATATCAGGATTATCTGCAAAATACTGATTGATAGGCAGACCGTCAGCCGTTTCACCGATATGCACCCAATCGGGAATATCAGACATTTCAGCAACAGACTTGCCCTCATGCTTTTGCAAAAAGATAATATCCGTTGTTACGTCCGTACCGGCATTGTCATGGAAAGCACCGTTTTTACCGCCCGGCAGACGGATTGCACCTATCAGGTCAGCCTTATCCGCCAACATCTGGCGAGTGCTTTCATCGTGCTTGTCAAGTGTGCCTGCCGAAGTGACGAAAGCGACAATGCCCCCGTTCTTTACTTTGTCCATTGCTTCCATGAAGAAGTAATCGTGCAGTTTCGTGGTGGAGTGCTTTTCGTCCTTAAAGCCCAGCTCACCGAACGGAACATTGCCCACGGCAACATCAAAACAGCCGTTCTGAAAGCTGTTTTTCTCAAAACCGCTTATTGCAATATCCGCATCAGGGTAAAGTGCCTGAGCGATACGTCCCGAAATGCTGTCTATCTCCACACCGTAAAGGTGAGAGCTGTCCTGCATTTCTTTTGGCATATACTCCAACCCTGTGTCTATCCAGAAATAGGTCACTTTTCCGTCCTCATCGACTTTATGTATCATATCGAGCATGATGTCACTGTCCGAGCCGCCGCTGATACTGCACACAGGCGAGTATGACCTCATCATAATACGCTGTGCCTTGCAAAATGCAGTATAAATTGTGTAGTTATTGTTATCGGCACAGGTTTTCAGGATTTCTTCATTCATCACGAAGCCCTCCCATGATATGGGCGATTACGTCCACCGTCCAGCCGTTGCCGACAGCGGTATATCTGTGCGAGTCCGCTGTACCCTCAGTGTAATTGTCGGGAAGTGTCTGCAAACGCTCATACTCCAATGGAGTCAGCTTGCGGACAGCACCGTTCTGATAGACTTTCTTCTGTAAATTACCGCCTGCACCGTCACCGCACAACGTTCCGCACTTATGTTTCGGATTGAAAACACGCTTGTTTTCTGAGAATATTTTTTCTCCGTCAAGTGTAGCGATGACACGATCATCTTCACCATTCAGAGTATATTTCTTATCACGATACCAATATTTTTCGGGAACTTTTTCTGCTGAAAGAATAATATCGTCAAGCACAATTCCCTTATCAGACGGCTGTGTGACATTCGGAATATTCGTCCAGTACAGCCGTTTGCGCTCCTGTGCCGAAACAAGTGCGGAATTTATCATAACAGGCTCAACACCAAGTTCACGGGTGATCTCATCACGCCATTCCGCTTTCATGCTTGCGACATTCTCAAAGAGGAAATACTTCGGAGCGACCGTATTAAGAGCATCGACATAGGCATAAAACAGATGGCTCTTTTCGCCTTGCAGACCTGTTTTGTCTTTCTGTCTGTAAACTGTATTCAGACCTGAAAGGTCTTGACAAGGACTTCCGCCGATCAGAAGATCAAAACCGATATATTCCGAAAAGTCCGCATATGTTACATCGCCCTTATGCTCGATATTCGGATAATTCTTTTTGCTGATTTTGATAGACGGTTCATTGATCTCATAAGCGACATAACGCTCGACAGGAATACCGGCTCTTTCAAAAGCGACCATTCCGCAGGATATACCATCAAATAAGCTGAGTACCCTCATACCGCACCGCCTTTCTCCGTCAAAGAAGAAAGAATATGTGCGATAACGTCCACCGTCCAGCCGTTGCCGATACACTTGTAACGCTGTGAGTTGCTGATACCTGCCGTATAGTTATCGGGGAGTGTCTGCAAGCGCTCTGCTTCAACAGGAGTGAGCTTGCGGATAGCCTATGTTCTTCAACTCTTTGAGTGCAGAGTCGATAGCTGTCTTGCCCTCTTTGCAGATGAACACAAGCCCTGCAACGGAGTAATCCCAATCATCGGGAAAGGAAAGCACTCTCAGGAGCAGACCGAGGGATTTCAGGCTGATCGCCTTAGAACGGAGAAGCAAACTGCTTACTATGGTAAAGTTGTCGGTCTTATTGACACGGCATCGCTTGGACTTGTTGGAAGGCATATTGCCCTCAGCCATACGAAAACGAACAGTGTGATTAAAACCACCAACGATGTGATTTTTGAGCTGTATGCAAAGCCTGTCAAGGCTGGTGAAGTAGTGAAGCTTGGTTCAAACGGGCAGTCAGCAAGCTGCATGAATTACATCGTTATTGCATCAGAAAAAGATATTTCCTCTGTGCGCGGAGATATCAATGCAGACGGCAGACTGGATGTTGCTGACCTTGTACTTCTTAACAAATGGCTGCTTGCAGCTCCCAATACACAGCTTCCCGACTGGAAGGCCGGCGATCTTTGCGATGACGGCAGGCTCGATGCATTTGACCTTGTACTGCTTAGACAAGAACTATTAAAAACATAACTAAAAGCGATACTGTTCCATTTTCGGACAGTATCGCTTTTTCATCAAAGATAAAAAAGGTCACATTTTTGGTCTATTCCTGTATTTACTGTTTACCCCGTATGATGTATCATAATATCAACAAGCAACGTCAGCTTTATCAGAACGGAGGAATCAGAAATGAATAAGAGTTCGCTTATCAAGAAAATCTGCTTTTATTTCGGCAACTATTCTTGGTGCAGGTTTTTTTTCATACTTTCCCAATGCCGAAACAAATGCAGCCACGAATACAACTATCTATAATGACACATTCTGGAAAGACACCTCGGGCAAGAATATCTACTCTCAGGGCGGCTTATGTCAAGCTCCTTAAAGAGCCTTAAATCCTCCTCATCAGGGAAGAAGTGCAGGCAGTCGTCGATGTATTCTCCTCCGTCAGCAGTATAGTGCAGCGGAGCATGAAGCGGAAAAATGATATACGAGCCTGCTTTGGTGTGTATCTCTTTGCCGTCAATATAAAAAACAGCATGGGTCTTGACTGTCAGCAGCATACTTGCAGGACTGTGAGGATACAGGAGGTTGCAGAGCTTTGCGGTTATAATGACGAGCATCACTTTATGCGGCAATTCAAAGAAAGATGCGGCGTTACAGCAGCTCAGTTCAGAAAAAATGGATCAAAGAAAGAGACAGTCTGAGGAACAGGTTTTACCGCCCTTTTTTGCACAAAAAGTAACATTTATGATTGAAAAGTTCATTGAATGTAAGGCGAAAATAGGATAGAATAAGTACAGACAGGAAAAATGAGCATCTGCACTGCTCGTTTGATACCGATGTAAGGAGGGCAGTCAGATGTCCGCAGGCTGTATCCTTTGGGCGGGATACAGCCATTTCTTTAAGGAGGTACTTATGAAAAAGAAAGATATATCAAACCTTGCGGCTTTAGTATGCTTTGTCTCAGCATTTTTCACTCTGATAATAACTGGAACATTATCACCGCTTGATTCTTCGGCGGTATCGCAGGACTATCCCGCGGTGCTGCTTCGTATCAGCACACATGACAACAGCCGGCACATGAACATCTCAGGCTATGATGACAAAGCGGCAGTCGTACTTTCGGAGCAGAAAAACACTCAGAATGAAAACTGGCGTTTTGATTACGTCGGCACAGACAAAAACGGAAGTTTCTACAAGATAACGAATATGGGCACAGGCAGACAGATAACACCCATGGGGTATAAGGTCAGCGAAGGCACAGGATGCGTCATCTTCGGCAGTGAAACAGCGCGTTCTCAGCACTGGTACGTTATTCCCGTTGACAAGGACGGCTATGGCAATTCGCTTCACTACAAGATAGTCAACTACGACAATACCTCTCTTGCGCTCACAAACAGCAGTAACAAAGTCATTCTTTCTTCATACAGCGGAAAGAACGAGCAGAAGTGGCTGCTCAATGCTGTTGGAGAACAGGGCTTTGCAGGCTATTGCAAGGATACGAACGGGAAACTCAAGGCTTCAAATATAGGAGGAGCACTCGGCAAGGTCGTTGAGGTGCAGACCTTCGACCAACTCAAAGCCGCCTGCGCAAGCACTGACCCCTGCACTATCGTCATAACAAAGAACATTAGCAAAACAGGTACATATACAAAGGATGGAAACGGACGATACAGATTCAATGATGCCAAAATATATATGCAGGCGAATAAAACTGTTGTCGGCAGCTATGCGGCACATTCACTATACAACGTTTACTTCAATACCTATAACAAAAGCTACGGTCCCGGACACGACCTCATTTTTAGAAATATACAGATATCTCACGACAAAGAGCTCAACAGCGACAACATCTGGGAATTTGCATACGGCTATAATTTCTGGATAGACCATATTGAATTTGTCGGTCATGACAAGATAAATGGAGCCTCCACAAAGCTCGATGACTGGGACAAATTCCTTAATTTCAAGGGCAACACAGATAATGATAACACTGACTTTATCACTATTTCCGACTGCAAATTCGGCTTGCACGAATATGGCGTGCTTCTCGGATATCCTGTTGATACACAGGAGGCATACAACACATTCAACGGCACTCCACACGTAACACTTGCAAATAATTACTACAACAAATGCGTTACCCGCGCTCCTGCGCTCATGCGATACGGATATTTCCACTCGTTCAACAACTACGTCATCAACTTTGACATGGGCTATACTATCTATACAGCGGCTAAGCTCTATGCTGAGAACAACTATTACAACGGTGGTACAGGCAAGGGCTCAGTTGTTAACGATACTGTATCAAGCAACGACATTTCATCAAAGTATCACGGACAGTATACAGAAGCCGGCTCAACACTCACAGGCTCAAAATTTGCACTCAAAGGCAAAACAGCAGGAGAGTGTATCTGGCGTCCGACTTCCAATTATGCATATACAGCAAAGTCAGCAGCAGAAGCCAAGTCATATTGTGAAAAGTACAGCGGAGCGCAAAACTCGGCGTCAAATATGACATATGCTTCTCTTGCAAAGGCAGGCTATCCCTCGGCAGGATATACAGTTGCTCCAAGCGTGAAAATGGACGAGCAGCCTGTTCAGACTACTGCCGCAACTGCCACTGCAACAACTCCCGCAGCTACTACAGCTGCTCCTCCTGCTGACGGCAGACTGGTGAAGTCTCTTGTACCCGAAAACGGAGCTGCATGGAACGTTAAGCAGGGCTTTTCCGCAGGCGATAAGGTCTATACAGACAGAGACTTCACCTATTACTCGATACCCGAAATGTTCAAGGGTGCAGAGCTTATCCAGACCAACTGCGACGGCAAATTCACTGAGAGCGATCAGGCGCAGTTTATCGCGGCAAAGAATATGACCGTCTACGCTGCCGTTGACAGCCGTGTTGAGAGCATTCCCAACTGGCTTGCAGACTGGCAGAAGACTTCGATAAGAATGACTGCAAGCAACGATGTGATATTTGAAGTTTACAGCAGATGTGTCCGTGCAGGCGAGAAAGTAACGCTGGGCACAAACGGACAGTCCTCTTACTGCGTGAACTATACAGCACTCGCCGCAGAGCATCTTGGTGACGCGAACAAGGACGGCAGATTCAACGTTTCTGACCTCGTTACAATGCAGAAATATCTCCTCGGTGCAGGCGAACTTTCAGACTGGCAGTTTGCGGATATGGACTCCGACGGCAGAGTTGATACATTCGACCTTGTGCTTATGAGAAAGCTAATTGTCGGTACAGACTTTGCTCCCGCTCCTGCAATGCCTGAAAAGGCAACAACTTCAACAACTATGACTACGGTCGCTGCTCAGCGACTATCTCCATTCGGGTGATGCAGACAAATGTCCACAGACAGATGTTGTTGATAAGGTAGAAATTTCTGAAACAAAGCAGAACGACGACACAGGAGGCATAACGCTTGGAGAAGAAATATCTTCGCCAGCTTAAACGGTGTACTTTGAGATAAACGACTAAAATAAAAGCCGCAGGAGAGGGGAGCCCCCTCGGGCAGTTTCGTGGGCTACCGAATACGTAACGCAAGATTACGGCTCGGCAGCCCGCTTTTTCCGTTAAGGGAAGCGCACAGAACCTGCGGCTTTCAACTTATTCATCATCTTTTTATAATTTCATTCAGATAACCTCCGGTAATTATACCTGATGGCAAAGCTAAGAATGTTATATACCGCAAGTATTGCAGTGCCCGCGAGAAAGCAGATTTAGTTTAAGGCAACACCGCACAAAGATTGTGCTGAAGATGCGCAGTCAGATTTTTCGTCAGATTGTATAGAAATTTCGCAGGCATACTGACGTATGTCAAGGAATTTCTATACAATCTGACGGAAAATATGCAAGCAGATTCAGTGCAAAGCCGTCAGTCGGACTTTGTGCGGTGTTGCCTTAATTTCTTCATTTGACTTTACAGATTTGCGCGTTTATACAGTGTGACATCTGAGAAAGTGATACTGCCGGTCTGCTCTCCGATCATGAACACAATTTCCGCATCATCTGCCGATTCACACAGATCAAATGCTTTCAGCGTTGTTTCTGTCTCTGTTGTGCCGCTTGCATAGACCGTTTTCGGATCTTTCATACTGCGGACTTCATACGGTATTTCGCCTTTCAGTCCCTCTGCCTTGAAACTCAGCTCATATTTACCGGTCGGGAGAACCAAATCCGGTATATATACTGTAATTGATTCAGGTGAATTGCCTGCCGCCGAGATATTGACGTTCATGGAGCGGTTCCACTCAGCATAATAAGGCCACGCATTTGCGCCGCTTTCAGTAATAATATCAGATTCCAGTTTGCTGTCCGCTGCAAGGTCAATACCGATCTTATCCGACGGTCTGCCGAGGACGGTCGAGATCTTGTCCGCCAGCAGATATGCATTTTTCTCATGTGTCTTTGATGAGGGATGCCAGTCTGCACCGAGATCGTTCATATCCTGTACCGGCGATTCATAACAGGTGATCTTCGGATCGCCAATTTCATTGACTGCC
>ONBA01000009.1 GCA_900315975.1 uncultured Ruminococcus sp. | reverse complement strand
GTTTCTTCGCCTTCTGCTCATAATTAAAACCTCCGAAGTAGTGTCTCTTCTATTATACACTACTTCAGAGGTTTACACAAATTTTAGGATAGACTCGATATAATTGATTTTTGTGCAATAAAAAGGCAATACTCACGATGTGAATATTGCCTTTTCTCCTATTCAATTTGGTTTCTCATTTGTTCCGCTAAGAGCAGCGCACATTTGGTCGTCCTCTTTTTCTACATATAATAATTCTTGTGGTCTTCTGCGACCTTGCGTACCTCGTCCTCGGCACTGATGAAAGCCTCGGCGACGAGAGGGTCGAAGTGAGAACCTGCGTCCTGCCTGATGATATCCATAGCCTTTTCAAATGGGAAAGGCTCTTTGTAGCTTCTGCGTGATACGAGAGCGTCGAATACATCTGCAACAGCCATGATACGTGCTGACAGTGGTATATCTTCGCCGCTGAGACCGTGGGGATAGCCTTTTCCGTTCCATTTTTCGTGGTGGAATTCTGACACATTTTTTGCTTCGCAGAGATATCCCGAATCCGGAACCATTTCTATAGCGCGTTCGATAATTTTACTGCCCATAGTTGTATGGGTACGCATAATCTCGAACTCTTCATCAGTCAGACGACCGGGCTTATTGAGAATAACGTCTGAAACGTGTATCTTGCCTATATCGTGAAGCGGAGCGGCATTGAGTACATTATTGATGAACTCGTCTGTCAGTTCCTCTTTGTAGAATCCGTGCTTTTTCATTTCGTGCATGATTATATCAGCGTATGCGGCAGTTTTGCGAACGTGGTCACCTGTACACTGGTCACGGCTTTCGACCATATCAGCGAGTACCGTTATAAGACCATTCTGCATTTTTGATATAGTTTCGGTTTTTGTACGGATATCGTCGATATAGCGTACAGAGTCTTCAGTAGTTTTGAGAAAAGCAAGGTAGAGGTTTTCGATTTCGTCACCTGTCCTGATGTCGAGCTTTTTGAGACGTTCAACATTTTCCTCAAGAGCTTCACCACTGTTGAAAGCGAAAGCTCCGGCGCTGTAAGCCATAGTGTTGACAGGGAGCAGGATATTGCTCTTTACGAACCACATACTTATGGTCATTATCATAGTGAAGAAGCCGATGAACAGTGCAATAAGCTTTGTAAGGAACCTGTTTTCGTAGGCGGTTATATCGTCCATGGAAATGTCAGCCGCCGCGTAGCACTGGCAAATTCCGTCGCTGTTATAGACAGGGGTGTATGTAGTAAGGAGCCATCCGTACTTGTCATCGCTGATGATAGGGTCGATAGTTTGACCGTCGAGAAGTGCGGGAATGGATTCCTTGAATGAGGGGTCAAATTCAATTACGGAGCCGACCGGGTCGCCGTCCATGCCTTCAGTATCTATATCGAAAACAACGTGACAGCCGTCGGACTGTATTTTGTATACGTACAGATACTCAACGTTTTCATGGCTTGCAAGTATTTTCTGAAGGACGATTTCGGTGTCCTTATAGCCATCAGCAGATTCACCTTGTTTTAGGTAAACATCGACCATTTCCGGGTCAATAGTCTCCGCGGCGGCACTTGAAACACCTTCCGCAACGGCAATATGGTCGTCTATAGCGTTTTCGCGGAAAAGCACGAAGCTTATGGCAGTTGATGAACCGGCAATAAGCAGTGAGGCAAGTGTAAGGATAAGAGCGATTTTGGTATTGATAGAAACAGAGCGGCATCTGCTTTTCTTGATAGCCTTACGCATCTCCGAAGTAAGCGGAGCCTGATACATTACCTGATTCCTGAGCTTTTCCTTGAACTTTTCTGGTGTGATTGCCGCAATGACGAATACTATAAGTACGGTTATAGCTTTGTCGATAAGCTCAGTTTTGAAGTCGCCTGACAGTTGATGGAGAAAAGTAGTCTGACTTTCGGGGTAAAGGTACCATGTAAGTATACTGTCAGGGATAGTTGCAAGAACAGTGAATACAGGGATAGTCAGCAGAGTTTTGAAGATATTACTGAAGAAACCGCGCTTTGCAAAATATGCACCGCAGCCTGCCATAAGCATACTCACGATACTGTAGAAAAGAGCCTCGGTGTCGGAAATACCCTTCAGAAACGTGAAAATGAAGGCGACGAAAAGACCGGAAAACGGACCTCCTATCACTGCGGCAGATATTGTACCTATCGTATCGAGATAAAGCGGAGTCGAAGTCTTAGTACAGATACAGCTCCCGAGAAGGTTAACTGCGAGAGCGGCAGCACACAGCAGAGCGGTATATAGTATTTGTTTTTTCAGAAAAGAATGCTGTGCAGTCGATTTCATATGGATTCACCTCATAACAGATATATATAATTATAACATATCGCTTATATATTTTCAAGTGAATATTTACATAAACTATCATGATATTGTTTAGATATTATATAAAAATTATGAATTTTTAGTGAATATATCATATAAATTTCATATCAGTGTCTGCCGAGAGTCCAGAAGGTGACCGCACTTGCGGCAGCGACATTCAGTGAGTCGACACCATGTGACATAGGGATTTTGATGGTATAGTCACAGGCACTGATAGTTTCGGCAAGCAGACCGTCGCCTTCTGTACCGAGTACGGCGGCAAGTTTTTCTGACTGAGCAAGCCGCGGGTCGTCGATGTGTACCGTATCATCGCGCAGAGCCATAGCGGCGGTGACGAAGCCGCGGTCGCGCAGGAAGTGTATGTAGTCAGGAGAACTTCCGCTGACATATGTCCACGGTATCTGAAAAACAGTCCCCATACTCACTCTTACAGAGCGGCGGAAAAGAGGGTCGCAGCAGCCTTCTGTCAGGAGTACAGCATCAAATCCGAGAGCGGCAGCAGAGCGGAAAATAGCTCCTGCATTAGTTTGATTCATGATGTTTTCAAGCAGAGCAACACGGCTGCTTCCTGCAAGAATATCGTCAGCTGACGGAAGCGGACGTCGTTTCATAGCTGCAAGTACACCCTGAGTCATGCGAAATCCGGTGAGCGTTTCGAGAGTGTCTGCTGAGCCGCAGTAGACCGGTATATTTCCGGCATTTTCTATGATATCGCGAGCCTGACCGGTGACGTATTTAGTTTCCATCAGCATGGAAACAGGTTCATAACCGCTCTCAACAGCGGTACGGATTACTTTAGGACTTTCTGCGATAAAAATTCCGCCGCCGGGAAACTTTAGCAGACTGCGCTCAGATGTATCGGTGTAGGGGATAAGCTCGGGGATTGAAAGGTCTGTTATTTCGATAATCTCAGCCATTGTTTTCACTCTCCACCCAAACATCTATTTCGCTTTCGTCAGGTATCTCGAACATTGAATGAAACTTTTCAAGCAGACCATCGTCAATGAAGTAAACGTCGGAGCGTCCGTTTTCAACCTCGGCATTCCGCTTGGCGATACGTCTTTTCCATTCGTCGTCAGGTACATTTAAATAGTGGATTTCGCAGTCTACTCCGGCATCTCTGAACTGTTCACGTGTGAGGTCTCTGCGTGACTTAGTCCAAAGACCACGGTCGAGTATCACGTCGACACCTGCTTTGACTATTTCGGCTGCTTTCTTAGAAAAGTAAAACTCAGTACGGCGGACGTACTCATCGTGCATATCGCCTGTGTCTTTGCCGAGAATGTCTATCATCAGTTCATCATTTGACAGAATAACAGCGTTGAGCGAGTCGCGGAGTTTGCGTGCATAGGTTGATTTACCACTGCATATCTTTCCGCACAGCATAATAACTTTTGCCATTTTTCCTCCTTTTGTCATAGGACGAGGTGGAGTATCAGTATAATTGCAGCAGCTGCCGCGAGAAGGAGTGCCGCCTTGAAGAGAAGTACACGCAAACGCGAGTGTCTGTACGGACTGCTTTCGCTGATACAGCGGTTTATTTCGCGTCTTGAAACTTCTGCCGGAAGCTTTTTGACTCCGGGACGAAGATAGAAAACTGCCCTTTCAAAATAGATACTGTCGGGGTCCTTGACTTCTATAATATTTCTGTTTACACCTTTTAACATAGTTCCTCCGGGTTTTTTTACAGTCATTATGGACTGCCGGCGGAGGATTATTCAGTTATGCCGTTTCTTATGTAGTGAAAGAGATACTGCTGGGCGATACCGGCATTTTCTCTTGCGAATTCGGGGAATCCGTCGGGATAGTATTCGGCGAGTACACGCTTTATCCATACGTCTATAGGAAAGGCTTCAACGCGGTGCATACCGAAGAGAAGCACACATTCCGCAACCTTTGGACCTACTCCCTTGATAGCTTTGAGAGCGTTTCTTGCCTCGTCTATCGGTGAAGCCGCGATATATGCGAGGTCAGCCTCTCCGGAGTTGACTTTATATGCGGCATCACACAGGTATTTTGCACGGAAACCGCTTCTGAGATATGCGAGTGAGTCAGGATTTTCGGCGGCAAGCTGTTCATGTGTCGGAAACATACCGTCATAATTTCCGCAGAGACGGTCGATAATGCCCTTGATACGCGGAATATTGTTGTTCTGAGAGATAATGAACGAAATGAGACATTCCCAGCTGTCCTGACGGAGAAGACGTATACCTCCGGCAAATTCACAAGCCTTCGAGAGAGTCGCGTCCTCTGAGAAAAGTTTTTTCAGCTCTGAGTAGTCGGTATCGAAATCAAAGTAATCGCACCACTTACCGAGAAAGTCGTCCTCGGAGGTATTGTGGAAGATAAAGTCACCTTTTCCGAGCTGGGAAATAGTCAGCTCATCGTTGAGAAATCTGCCGGTATATGTGCAGTCGTAGTCTGAATCGACCTTTTTCCAGCGAAAAGCCTGTCCGCAGTCGAGGGTGTCGTCGAGGTCGAAATCATTTTCGTGAACAAGAATGTCATTTCCCTTGATTGAATAGTCCATGTGTATAACTCCTGAAAATTATTTGTAAAATGCGTATATGCACTTGATTTTTCTATTAAATTATACTAAAATATAATAAGTATTACAAGAGTTAGGAATGATTTTTTTGAAAAAATTTTTTTTACCGCTGCTTTCAGCCGCATTTCTTCTTGCAGGCTGTTCAGTGACAGGTCAGAAGACTGAAACTCCGGTATCTGATTCATCACAGGCGGATACTACTGTTTCATCGGCAGAAGAAGCTGCAGAGGAGACAGCTGAGCCGGAAACTCAGCCGCTTCCGGATATAGCTTCACTCGAACCGGCAGAGGGTAAGTACGTATACGACAATGCCGGAGTTCTCACGTCGGAGGAAATCGCACAGCTCAACAGCTACTGCGAGACGCTTTACAAGGACAGACTTATAAATGCCGCTGTAGTTACGGCGGATTCACTCGGCGGAAAGAGTCCGTACCAGTTTGCTGAGGACTCGTATAATGAGCTGTACGAGGGCAGAGGCAGCGGACTTCTTCTGCTTATCAACAATGACACGAATACAGACCTGCTCTACAGGACAGGAAGCTGTTCAGTGTTTATTCCCGAAGGTGCTGAGAGTGAGCCTATGTACTGGGCGACGAGAGACATAGTCTCCGGAAAATACTCTGACGCTGTTTTACTGCTTATGCAGCTTGGGGAGAAGTGTCCCGAGCACGTATTCGACAACGGCGGCATCTTCAATTCTGATGAGATAGCGGCTCTTGAGGAAAAGCTTGCGGAGAACAAGAACAACATAACCGTTCTCGCGACCTCAAACTCTACCGGTAAGTCGAACGAAGAGATAGGCAGAAGCTATTTCGACCGCCACTATAAGGACGGAGGCTTTATGCTCCTTATAGACGATAATACCAAGACTATGACTGTCATCACTAAGTCAGGATCCGATGTTCCGGCTGAGTGGAAAAAGGCAGCGGATTCCGCCGCTGGTGTTATAAAGAAAGACGGCGCGTATGCTGCTGTTATAGAGGTGCTGAAAGCCGTTCGCTGACGCAGCACCGGAAAGGAAATAGTTATGAGCGAACTTGATTTCTATATTGAAGGTATACAGCAGCTTCCGGCTATTGTTCAACAGGGACCGGCAGCACAGGAGCAGGTCGCACGCACATTCAGCGAATTTGTAGACCTTGCTCACCTTTACGAGTCTGCTATAGAGGTTGTAAAAACCTACCTCGGCATACTTGACAGTGAGTTCAGTATAAAGTATCAGCGCAATCCTATACATGATATAAAGAGCCGTATGAAGTCGGCGGAGTCGATAATAGGTAAACTGCAAAAGAAGGGGATACCCCTCACTCCTGAGAATGCGCGTAAGAATCTGCTTGATATCGCAGGAATACGTGTGACCTGCTACTACATAAGTGACATATATGTTCTCGCGGAAATGCTCTCACATCGTGATGACTTCACAGTCATAAAGCAGAAGGACTATATTAAAAATCCGAAGCCGAGCGGTTACCGCAGTTATCACATGATAATAAACGTACCGGTTTATCTAGCCGCACAGAAGAAGTACGCACCGGTCGAGATACAGATACGTACTATCGCTATGGACTTCTGGGCAAGTCTTGAACATCAGCTGAGATATAAGACTTCTGCCGCGATAACTCCCGAAATATCTGCGGAACTCAAAGAGTGTGCAGAGCGCATCGCGCAGACTGATATGCAGATGCAGAAGCTCTACATGGAAATAAACGGTCTTGAATGAGTTAAGCGCTTAGGAGGAGAAAAATGGCGTATTGTAAATATTGCGGAAAAAAGCTTGAAGAGGGTCAGATGTGTAACTGTGAGGACACTCTGAAAGCTGCCGCTGCTAAAGCCGCAGAGGAGAGGTCACTTGAAGGGAAAGTGACCGAAGAAAATGAAATAACGAAGGACAATACTCCTGAAACAGAGTCTGAAGATGCCGTAAAACCGGCTCCGTTCGTGCCTGCTGTACATGACCCTGCTGTCGCTGAGGCGGCGGAAAAAAGAATGATGCGAAGGGGGCTTATCCTCATATGTATCATAGCGGTAATGTTCATGTTCTTTATCGTTATGCTTGCTAATGTACTCGGAGGAGGCTATAAAACACCGCTCAAAAATGCGGTAAAAGGTATAAACAGAGAGCGTTCCGCCCTTGTTGTGAGTGCGTTCGCAACTCCTGAACAGCTTGAAGATATCGCTGATTCGGCTGACAGCGGAGATTCCGGCTGGCGCGATGTCACCGATGACCTCGACCTTTTTATCGAGGATATGAAGGACGTATGCGAGGAAGACTATTTCGGCGACGACCTGAAAGTTTCAGTCAGAATTGATGAAAAAAAGGAAGTATCCGGACGCGATATGCGCAAGATAAGAAAACACTTCGATGAACTTGATATTGACGTGAAGAAAGCCTATAAACTCAAGGTTGAACTGACCGTCAAGGGTGACGACGAAAAGGAAGAGACAAGAGTCAATATATATTCAGTAAAGATTGGCATCAGAAAATGGGTGCTTTATGCTGATGACAAGACACTAGGCAAGCTGTCTGACAAGTTCGGAAGCGTTTATGAGGAAGTCAAAGAAGATGCCGATGAGGTGATTTCAGAACACAGTGAGAGTCTCGAATGTATCGGACTTGTTGACGTTAAAAAGCGTGACTGACATATTCCGACAAAATCATCTGCTATCTTACGAAATGTTCCATGTTCGACCTGTTCACATTGAAACGTTCATGTGCTATAATTGTAGCAAAGGGGGCGCAGATATGTTTGGCATAGTAAAAAAGACAAAGCGTGAAGTGCTTGACAGGACGGTCTATATGGAGGTTTGCGGCGGGAACAAGGTCTCATACAGAGTAATCGCCGGAAGAATGAACATCAACGGAAGTGACATAATTACATACGGTATCGAGGCACAGGACCTCAGTAACGGTGAATATGCTTCTATACCCGACTTCTCACGCGATATCGAAGATGCAGTTGATTTCGCGGAAATGCTGATATCCGGAAAGGTGAGACCTGCACAGATCTATGGCAAGGCACTTAATTATCTGTGTATATCTATTTGATTAAATAAATTGGGTATGGACAAATTCTCCTTTTTGTGGTAAAATGTTTTATTGTAAGAAAAATAACAGAAAGGAGAACGTATTATGGCAGAGCTTAAATACGAGATCACAGAAGAAATAGGCGTTCTTTCTGAGAATGCAAAGGGTTGGAAGAAGGAGCTGAACATGGTCAGCTGGAATGAGCACGACCCTAAGTACGATATCCGCGAGTGGGCACCTGACCATTCAAGAATGGGCAAGGGTGTAACTCTTACAGCTGATGAGCTTGCTTCTCTGAAGGAACTTCTTCAGGGTATCGACCTTGATTCGTTTGAGTAATATTAAAGACCGGTTCGTATGAACCGGTCTTTTGCTTTATTCGGCGAGGTCGATACGGAGTTCTTTTATAAGTTCCATTTCGCCTGTTCCCTGTGTCTGTTTATTATAGAATCGGCAGTATATAACATCTGAATCGGTAGAGCGCAGACAGCCTGCTGTTTTACCGTTGCCCATGCTTAGAGGATCAATTTGAAGATTTTCGATAAGGTTTCCGTCAGCGTCAAAGAACTGACCAATGATAGCGTATTTCGGACCTGTTACACCGGTTTCTTCGTAGCCGGGTTCGTACCATGTTATTGTTTCATCGTTATCATCGTACCACTGCGGATACTCATACCCTACGACCATCATAGCAGGAGTGATTCTGTATATTGTTGCTGAGAAGCCGTCTTCTTCAACTGTTAGACCATTCTCGCCAAAGTTGCGAATGAGGCTTAAATCAGGAGTTACTGTTGTAGTCAGTGTTATTGGGTCTGTATCAAGGAGTGAATCTGTCCAGTACTGCTCACGGCACTGAATACCGGTGAGTTTTAACTCTACATCAACAGTGTCATCTATCTGATAATTGCCTGTAAGCATACAAGTCACGCTTCCTGTAAAGCTGTTATCCTCGCCCTCGTCAATGACAAATGAACCGTCGTAACAGCCGTAGCTGTTGTCGTGATTGTATATCATGTTACCGTCAATATAGAGGTATGCTCGGCAGGCGATATATCCTGCACCTATAGAGTTTCCATTATTAAGTGAGCCGTTGAGTGCAAATATCATTTCATGTCCGTCGCAGTAAACACTGTCGATAGATACCGTAATATCGTCATTTTTGCAAGGTTCTGTGTTTTCTGCTTCAACAGCCGCCGGAGCTATTGAAGCATAGTCATTCTTATCGAATTTGTCTATCGGAAACTCGTCGCCGTGGTCATTTGTTACTGTTCGTGCTGTCTTTGAGGATAACCTCTCAAATGCACCAAGCTTAGCGGCAGCGGCGGCAGTACCTCCGCAGGCGGCGATGAGTGCCGCGGTTACAGCGGCTGCTACTTTTCCGGCAGACTTATGCTTTATCTTTTTTCTGTTATATTCATTTCTCATGTTCATTACCTCTTCCCTGCATTTCTCACTGGGAGCAATGCGGTCGATGACTTTTTTATAATCGTTCATGTTCATAATGACATCTCCTTTCCAAGTTTATCCCTGAGCATATTCCGTGCACGGTAGAGCTGAGTCTGAACGGCAGTTTCTGATTTACCGGTAATTTTAGCGGTCTCTGGTACGGAGTAACCCTCATAATAGTAGAGATGTATGACAAGTCTGTATTTCGGAGGAAGCTCCATGACCGCACTGAAAACTGCACTTTCTTCGGGAGTTTCACAGACGAGTTCCGCTTCGTCAAGCGGTACTGCGTGATACATGAACCGGTAACGCGCCGACCGGAACATATCCCTGCATTTATTCGCGGCAACCTTCAAGAGCCACGCTTTTTCAGATTTTTCGTCACTGAAAGATATATCAGTCCGGAAACGTTTAATGAATGTTTCCTGTGTTATATCCTCAGCGTCTGCTGAGTTTTTGCAATAAGCAAAAGCAGTGCGGTAGACTGTACCGCTGAATTTGTCATATAACCTTGCAAGTTCTTCGTCGTTCAATTCACTGCCTCCTTTCAATGTTATTGAAACGTTTCTATACTGTAAACGAAATGCTTGTTCATTATATCACATTTTTCCGATAATAAAAATATTGCATTTTTTTAGGTATGATGTTATAATATGTAGAGATACTAATACGGAGGTGCTCAAATGATACTTTATTTCTCAGGCACTGGCAACACGAAATTCGTTGCCGAATACATAGCTGACCACGTAGGAGACGAATGTGTAAATCTCAATGACATAATCAAGTATAAACAGCCGCTCCGCTTCAATTCAGTGAAGCCGTTTGTTATTGCTGCGCCGATATATGCGTCTGCGTATCCGAGGCTTATCGAAAAGGTATTCGAGAAAGGTGAATTCACAGGCAGTGAGCAGGTATACTTCATTACGACCATGGGAGCAGGTACAGGTGCATTTGAAGTTACACTTGAAAAGCTTGCTGACCAGAAGGACATGGCATACATGGGAGCGTGCGGAGTACCAATGCCAAACAATTACATCGCAGGAAGCGACCTTCCGAGTGCAGAGGAAGCCGAGAAGAAAATACAGGCAGCACTGCCGCTTATGAAGGAACTTTCCGAGCATATTCTCGCAGGAGAAATGATCGAGAAGTACGACCGCGGCTCATTCTTCCCGCCTCTTTCGAGAGCTGTAAACGTGCTGTTTACCAAGTTTTTCATGAGCAGCAGCGGATATACCGTTTCAAGCAACTGCGTAAGCTGCGGAAAGTGTGAGGAGGTATGTCCGGTCAATAATGTCAAGCTCTCACCGGCTGGAGTACCGCATTTCGACCATTACTGCATGGCTTGCTATGGCTGCATAAACAGATGTCCGATGAACGCTATAAATATCGGCAAAAAAACAGAAAAGCGCAACAGATACGTCTGTCCCGAGTACAGCGACTGGAAAAAGCGCGGACTTATTGAATAAGTCTTTCGGGCGGAGCATATCCGCCCATTTTTTGGCTTCCTTGACATTTTATAATAAATGGGGTATAATAACATTATTAAATTAAAACAGCACCGCATAAAGGATACTTTACGGCCCTGTACTGTATATCTTTGCATATTCAGTACGATTTTTTGCAGTGCTGACTTTATTTACAGGAGGAAACAATGAAAAAAATAAAAACTGCCCTTATCGCAGGAGCGGCAATGTGCCTTATGCTTTCAGTGCCTATGACTGCTTCAGCTGCAACTCCTGAGGAAGCTGCCGAAATCGCAAGACAGTACGGCTACTCCGAGGATATGATACAGCAGGGGTGGAGTGAATATAACGCAAATCCCGAACTCTACCCGCCTGAGATAATAGATTCGTATATAGCACAGCTCAAAGAATCAGGTAAGCAGATAGTAACTGAGGTACCCTATGACCCGACTGCTACTATCCCTGCAGCAGCTACTACAACTTCGCCTTCGCATGAGGATACTCAGACTACTGCTGCTGCCGGTCAGGAAAACAGCGGAGGTAATTCCGGAAACGGTAATAATAACGGCGGAAACAGCAATAGTAACAACGGCGGATACAAATATGACGACCCGCATAAATATGACGAGATAACTCTCACAATGCCCGACGGTACGACATTTACACGTATCAGCAAAGCGGCATTTATTTCGCTCTCCTACGAGGATAAGATTGCCTATCTGAAAACTTTCACTCCTGAACAGCAGGCTGTGTTTATACAGAATCTTTCACCTGAGGAGTACAGGAGTCTGATGAAACAGCTTCCTGCCGACAAGAAGATGAACGTAATAAACGAGCTTTCAAAGGTAACTAATGGAATGGGACTCACCATTTCAGTTGATGAGATAACCGATGATAACCTGATAATCTCTATGAAAAATCAGGACGGCGAACTTGTTGCTGTCGGACAGGCGAGGGATGTTGTCGAGGACACCGGCTACGACCGCCGCGGTATCTTCCTTATTGCGGCTGCATTGCTTCTGACTTCTGCCGCAGGCATTTTCCTTGTTGTCAAGAACTGCTTCGGCGGAGAAAAACACGGAGTGTGACATGGCAAAGAAAAAAACAGGCGGTGTTCTGCCGCATATAGCAGCTCCTTTTTTGGTTTTCGGACTCAGTGCCGGAATAATAACTCTTGCAATGATAAAGCCTTATGACAAGCTGAAAGTGTATGCAAACCTTGCATTCATGGACGGTCTTCATTCCGATGATTCGGGACTTGTTATACGTGATAACGATATCATCACAGCATACAGCGGAAAAACTTCTCCCAAGGGAGATGTCGTATATCCGAAGTTTGGCGAACTCTATGCTATACTCAGCAGTCCGGCACTTTCAGTCGATGTGCCCGTATACTGGGGAAGCAATGATGAACTCCTTGAACATGGCGCTTGTCAGTCATCAGCGTCTGTATTAGTCGGAAACAAGGGAAAAGCAGTAATAAGCGCCCATGTTGACACGTACTTTGCTGACCTGAATAAGCTCAAAGAGGGCGACGAGGTCGTTATAAACACTAATTACGGCAGGTTCACATATAAAGTGAATCAGCTTGTAAGCTTTTCAAGCAGCGACAGGCGGTATATCGAGCATTCCGATATGACAAGCCTGACTCTTTACACCTGCAAACGTGATATTTTCGGAAGCTCAGAAATGAGAATAGGTGTTGTGTGTGAACCTGTAAAGAGTGCCTTCTATGTTGATGAAGAGGAGGCGGCAAACCAATGAAGAGTGCTTTATCCTATGTATGTTCACTGATAATATCAGTGCTGCTTGTACTGACTTCGATTTGTGCGGAGGCTTCACTTGTCGCGAATATCAACATCAAGGAAGGAAAGTTCCATTCTCTTGCGTATGAGAACGATTTGAGCGGCAAAACGCTGACACAGCTCAACAAGTACTTTTCGTCACGCTACAACAGTACCGGAGTACCTGCTGAAGTATATATGGACGCTATCGACGAGACCTATATAGACAGGGTTATAAATGAGTATATCGACTGCGGGTTCAATTCACTCCGTACAGGCGGAGATGTCGTTGTTAACGTTGAAAATGACCGCCTTGAAAAGTCGATTGAAGACTTCTTCGTAGAATCTGCCGAAAACTCTGGTAAAAAGCAGGACGAAAAGTTTGAGAAAAAGCTTGAGGAAACAAAAAAGTCGGCATACTCCGTTATCAGTGAGTACTGCGATACTTACAAGTTTACTTCGCTGAAAAAACACGGTGTTCTACAGAAGCTTACACTGCTTTTCAACCGACTTGACATGATAGTGATAGTATCGGTTGCAGCGTGCATGATACTCATGCTGCTGCTGTTTTTGCTGAAT
This sequence comes from uncultured Ruminococcus sp., assembly GCA_900315975.1. The sequence continues at coordinate 61,568 of ONBA01000009.1, read as the reverse complement.
ATCAGATTCAAACCTGCTACACTTTACTGGATAGGAGTTTCATCGTTTATTGCCGGAATCATATCTGCTGTGCCGTCGCTTTATCTGCTTGCAAGCGGATATTTTGACAGGTTCACTATCAAGCAGGCACAGGTCTATGCAGCTTATACATCAGCAATGAAGCTGTATACAAATTCATTCCTTGCGGCTTCAATATGTATCGTTGCTGCGGGAATATGCTTTTTCATAGTTTACCGTACCATAACAAAGCACGGCAATAAGACTGCAAAAGAAGCAAAGTGATAAACTTTTTTCTGCGAGTGTTGCGTTTTTTGGAATAATGTGGTATAATTATGTTATGTTCGTTTAAGGGCATAAAAAGTCAAAAAGCCGGCGGATAAGCAATCTGCCGGCTGAAAATAAAGATTCATGGAGGTCAAAACAATGGGAATGTTTGACAAACTTATCGCTAATCTTAAAGCAAGCAAGAAGACTATCGTTTTCACTGAGGGCAGCGATGCACGTATCCTCTCAGCAGCTGACAGACTCCTCAAAGAGGGACTTATGGGTGTTATCCTCTGCGGAAAGGCTGACGAAGTTAAGGCAGCAGCTTCAGCAGGCGGATTCAATGTTGACGGTGCTGAGATAATCGACCCTGAGACATATCCTGAGATGGAGACTCTTGTTGCACAGATGGTAGAGCTCCGTAAGGGCAAGATGACAGAGGACGAGTGCCGTGCAGCACTTCAGAAGTCAAACTATTTCGGAACAATGCTCGTAAAGGCTGGCAAGGCAGACGCTCTCCTCGGCGGTGCTACATATTCAACAGCTGATACAGTACGTCCCGCACTTCAGATAATCAAGACAAAGAAGGGTTCAAACCTCGTAAGCTCTTCATTTATCCTCTTCAGAGAGAAGGACGGTAAGGAAGAGAAGATTGCAATGGGCGACTGCGCTATCAACCTCAGCTACACTGACACTGTTGATAAGGAAGGCAACGTTGTTCTCACAGCTGCAAGAAAGCTCGCAGAGGTAGCAGTTGAAACTGCAAGAACTGCTGATTTCTTTGGTATCGACCCCAAGGTTGCTGTACTCAGCTTCTCAACATACGGCTCAGGCAAGGGCGGCACAGTTCAGCTCAGCCACGACGCTGTGATCGAAGCTCGTCAGCTCGACCCTGACCTCGTTATTGACGGCGAATTCCAGTTTGATGCAGCTGTTTCAGCAGAAGTTGCTAAGACAAAGTGCCCTGACTCTAAGGTTGCCGGACAGGCTAACACATTCATCTTCCCGCTCATCGAAGCTGGTAATATCGGTTACAAGATAGCACAGCGTCTTGGTGGATTTGAGGCATACGGTCCTATCCTTCAGGGTCTCAACGCTCCTATCAACGACCTCTCAAGAGGCTGCACAGCTGATGAGGTTTACAAGATGGCTATAATCACAGCCGGCATGGCTTGATTCTGACACAGATATAGTAAAAAGGCTGCACAAAGAGGTGAGTACCTCAATGTGCAGCCTTTCTTTATTTCATATATGACTCAGGTAGTTTGGTTATCTGTTTCGCATCGTACTTCTGAATTGAGAGTGCGTCGTTACTTGTGATACCGTCGCCGTTATTGAAAACGTCGGCATTGCGTTTGCCATTGGGTTCGAGCTTGTACTTGTCCTTATTGCCGATACTCTGAAGAATAGTTACGGAGTCGGCAACAGTAACACTATTATCGAGGTTAGCGTCGCCCCACAGAATGTCATCGCTGCCTGTAGATGTTGTACTTGTAGTTGCAGTCGTTGTAGACTTTGTAGTTGCCGTGGTTTTAGTAGTAGTTACCTTAGGTGTATCGTCACCGTTTATCGGATAGGACTTGAGGTCAGGGAGTTCATCGAGTGTAATGCAGTACTCACTGTTGTAAATTCCCTTGAGATTGGAAACAGGATTAATGTCCTCACTTGTGAGGTAATTCATGTACCAGGGGCAGAAATAGAGCCAGCCAGCCTTGTCGTCTACGAGACTGTCGAGGGAAGGGATAGAGTCGTTTTCGGACATAGCAACCATTTTTTCTCCGTCAGTTCCCTGTACGAGACTGTAGAAGGTCGAAGCGATAGAACTCAGATTAGGCTTTCCGTCCACAGCGTTGTACTTGTCATATCCGACGATATCGACTACATCGTCGCCGGGGTACCACTCAGAAGCGGCAGGAGACGTAGAACCGGTCCATACCCAGATAAGGTTATCGAGTCCGTACTCGTTTGTGAATTTGTCGTAGAGGAGACGGTATAGCTTCTTGCAGGGTTCAGGACCCTCAGCTCCCCACCAGAACCAGCCGCCCTCAGCTTCGTGGAGGGGTCTCCAAAGTATTGGAACATCAGCATCTTTGAGCTTTTTCATTTCACCTGCGAGGAGGTCGATGTCAGCGAGGAGCTTTTTATTCTCCCATGTACCCTCTTCAAGAGCTTTTGAAATGCTGAATGTAGTGTAAGTAGCACTTGCAGATTTAACGTAGAATGCAACACCGTTACCTTCCTCGTCAGAAGGGACGTTCCAGTGCCATGTCACGGTAGCGATTCCGTGGTACTTGTTTACCCACTCGATAGCACGTTCAGGAGCGTGGTCTCGCCAGTCCATAGAAGTGTTGTAGGCAAGGAAGTCTATACCGCGGATAGCAGGCTGTTTGCCGGTTTTGTCGAGGATATACTCGAATTCAGCCTCGTTGTCCTTGATAAAAACGTCAGGGGAATTCCAGCTGTTGTAGTTGTGGTCGCCGCAGTACTCCTGCTGACCTGCGATTATGTGATTGCCGTACTGGTCGAGGAGGTAGCTGTAGAGCCTTTTTGCAGAATCGGACGCATTGGGATTAGAGAGCTGTTTAGTGGGGGAGAGGTTCTTTATCTTGTCGGGAGCGGGTTTGAGGGTGAGGTAATCGAAGAATGTATAACCCCAGTAAGCGCTGAATTCGATGATATTCTTTCCTGCTTTGAGGTTTACGATACCGGCGGAAGTCTCCTTGAAAGAGGGGGTGTAAGGGAAAGTGACTTCGCCCTGATTTGTGCCGTTTACGTTAAGGTACTGCACCTTTTTGCGGGGGTCGCTGGGTTCGCAGTAGGAGATATTCATTTCGTAGAGTCCTGCCTCGGGGACGTCTACCTCCACGGAAACTGTAGTACCCTTTTGGTCGAGGTAAGAGAAACCCTTTCCGGAAAAGTTGCTAAGATCCATATTCTCAGGAAAATCGCTGAGAACTACGCCTTTAACGCCCTCAGTGAAAAGCTTGCCGCCGCTTGTTTTTCCTTCCTCAAATTCATACTTCATAATGTCCTCCGCATTTGCGGCAGTGGTATTGGCAAATAGCTGGGCAGAAGAACCCGCAAAAGTCATAGCCGCCGCGAGTGTAGCAGAAACGATCCGCTTAAATGATACGTAACTCATAATTATAGCCTCCTTAAATTAAGAGCTTATTCTTCTTATAGTTTAGCATAAAAAATGGCTTAAAGTCAATAAGGTACGGTTGAATAATTATTTGAGAGATTAAAGTGCGGGTTGAGAAAATGTGCAACATTAAACGATAAGATGATTATTCTACTATGACTTTAATATGTATTTTTTAATGACGTATTACATTTTCAGACGAAGATTCGGTTTTTAGTTGCTATTCACCGTTAAATGTGTTATAATAAATGTGTTCTGTATAACTGCCGTCGGTCGGTTATTGAACAAACAGTGATTAATACAAATTCTACGAAAGCAGAGGTGGCGTTATGAATCAGCATACACGTTTCAATCTCCCGATATGCCTTACGGTCGAGGAGGACGCTTTTTTTCATTCTGACGAGATAGTCCGTAAGTACATTCCCGATATCATAGGACAGAAGGCTATCATAATATCTGAGGAGTTTCTCATTGGTATATACCGCGAAAAAATCGAGGATATCAGCCATGATTTCGGCAATGCTGAGATATTTGCAATGGGTGGGGCGAGTTTTGATGAAGCGGTCACCATTGCGAAAAAGGTATGTGTCGAGGACATAAAAGTTATTATCGGCATAGGCGGTGGAAGAGTGCTTGACACTGCAAAATATGCGGCTCATATCAGCAAGGCTGTCTATATCTGTATGCCGACTTCGCTAAGTAACGATTCGCTTGCATCACCGTTTTCAGTGCTTGAGACCTATGGTAAGGCACGTAAGACATTTGCCTGCAAGATTCCGACAGCAATAATAGTAGATACAAACATGATAATAAATGCCCCCGAGGGACAGACTCTTTCCGGAATCGGTGATACTATCGCGAAACATACAGCTTTATACGACTGGAAACTGTCAGCTTCAAAAACTTCAACTCAGGTGGACGATTTTGCCTATGCACTCAGCCGAATGGCATATGACTCAGTTTACCATTGTGACGAGAAAAACATGAAAAGCCGTGTATTCATACGAATACTGTCGCGTGCACTGGTAATGGGCGGGCTTGCTATGGAGATAGCCGGTTCATCCCGACCGTGCAGTGGAAGTGAGCACCTTTTTGCACACGCAATTGAAGAGTTTTATCCCGATGTGAAAATCTCCCATGGACTTGCAGTCGCACTCGGAACTATACCTGCGTGCATTTTTCAGGGGCAGGACATCTCAGGACTTTTGAAGTTTTTCCAAACATATGGAGTTGACATAAATCCGCAGTCTTACGGTATAAGTGAGGAGATGTTCGCAGATATGTGGCTGAAAGCGAGAACAGTCAGAACAGGCAGAATAACAATACTTGACGATATAAAACATGATACAGCACAGCTTAATGAAATTTACAGCAGAATGGTGGAGGGAATATGAAAACAGGACTTATTTTTGATATGGACGGTACACTCTGGGATTCATCAGAAGGAGTGGCAGGAGCGTGGTCTGAAAAGCTCCGCGAACTCGGTCACGGCGACATTGTAGTAACTCAGAAGGACATCATGGGTGTTATGGGACTGACTATGGACAGGATAGCTGATATACTTTTTGCAAAAATCCCTCAGCAGGAGCGTATGCAGGTACTCGATGCCTGCGGTGAGCATGAAAATGATTATCTCCGCGGACATGGCGGAGTACTCTATCCAGACCTCGAAAAGACACTTATCCGCCTGAAGGAGAAGTATCCGCTTTTCATCGTGAGCAACTGTCAGAGTGGTTATATTGAGGCATTTCTGGAGTATTACGGATTTGGAAAGTATTTCGAGGATATCGAGTGCTACGGTAACAATCTCAAAAACAAGGGTGATAATATCGCACTCATAGCCGAGCGTAACGGAATTGAAAAAGCGTACTATATCGGCGATATTCAGGGCGATTACGATGCGACTATTCAGGCTGGATTCGACTTTATCCATGCCGCATACGGTTTCGGAACGGTAGATGCAGATGTTCCGGAACTTGCGCAGTTCAGCGACCTTCCTGAGCTTCTTGAAAAGCTTTAATGCAGTTGTTGCTTATAACTGCGCTGTCATTCAGTGTACCGATAATAACGTGGATACTCATGCGGAAAAAGTACGATGCGCGGTGGTTTCCTCTTATTGTAGGAGTTTTTTCTTACGCGATTCTCATATCTTTGCCGCGTTCAGCTGCGAGGTTTATTATTCTCAACGATGGGGTAAAGCATATACCGTTTCTGTACTATCTGCTTGAAGCTTTATTATCGGGAATTTTTGAGGAAGTCGGACGATACATGGTTTTCAGGTATCTTATCCCTAAATATGACGAATGGCGTGATTGCTGTGCATACGGTTTAGGACACTGCGTGGCTGAGGCGGTACTGATTTCACATTTTATTGATAATACACTGTCCGATAGTATCATTGAAAGTATTAGCGATTTAACCGGTATAGCATTTTCTATAGCGATGTCGGTAATGGTGTTTACGGCTGTTCATTTCCGCTCAGACCGGAAACTTCTTTACCTTGCGGTAGGTTTTCACACACTTATCGACTTTGTTTCCGGCTTATATTTCATGAAATACATCGGACTTATCGAGTTGGAGGTATTCCATCTCATGATTATTGCCGGAGCTTGTTACACCGCGTACAGAGTGTATCGGAAGACTGTTTATGACGTATAAAAAGGCGAACCTGCTTAACAGGTTCGCCTTTTATCATTATATGATTCTGTATATTTTATCAGTCATCTGAGCCGACAGCTGAAATAACCTCAGTGAGGAGGTTAGCCGGAAGCTGTTCGTATCTGAGGAAGTCGAATGTAAAGCTTCCCATACCACGTGTAGTCTGACGGAGGTACATTGCGAAATCGTGCATTTCTCTTACGGGTACCTCAGCGATTATCATAGTCACACCGTGAGAAACGGGTTCCATACCGAGTACACGTCCGCGGCGCTTGTTGAGTTCGCCCATGATATCGCCGGTATTGTCGTCAGGAGCAGTAACTTTGAGTTCGCCGATAGGTTCGAGCATTACGGGGTCAGCCTGACGGAGACCTTCCTTATATGCGATAGAAGCGGCAGTCTTGAAAGCCATTTCTGACGAGTCAACAGGGTGGTAAGAGCCGTCAACGAGGATAGCCTTGAGTCCTACAACAGGGCAGCCTGCGAGAACACCCTTCTTTACAGACTCTTCGAGACCCTTCTGTACAGCGGGGAAGTAGTTCTTAGGAACAGCACCGCCGAAGACTTTTTCCTCGAAAACGAGAGTGTCGCTTACGCAGGGCTCGAATTCGATCCATACGTGACCGTACTGACCGTGTCCGCCTGACTGCTTCTTGTGCTTGCCTTCGACCTTGACCTTTTTGCGGATAGTTTCCTTGTAAGCGATCTTAGGAACGCTGAGATTGATCTCTACACCGAATTTGCCTTTGAGTTTAGCAGCAGCAACTTCGAGATGCTGTTCACCGAGACCGCTGAGTATCATTTCTTTGGTATTATCGTCCTGAATGTATGTGAGAGTGGGGTCTTCCTCAGTAAGACGCTGCATACCGGAAGAAACCTTTGCTTCGTCGCCCTGAGACTTCGGCTTTACTGCCATTGAGTAGCAAGGACGCGGGAACTCCATAGGTGCAAATTCAACGATGCGTGAAGAATCGGTGAGGGTATCACCTGTGTTAGCGGTTATCTTTGAAGCAACTACAATATCTCCGGCAGAAGCTGAAGCGGCATCAGACTGTTTTTTGCCAAGAAGTGTATAGAGTTTACCGATTTTTTCGGTAGAGCCTGATTTAGCATTAACAACTTCTGAGTTAGCTTTGAGTTCGCCCGATATTACGCGGATAAATGACATTTTTCCTACGAATGGGTCAGCAACAGTTTTGAAAACATAAGCAGCAAGAGGGTCACTTTCTGAGCACTTGACCTCGACGATTTCCTTTGCAGGATTGTAAGCTTCAGCTGTGAAAACTTCATTAGGTGCGGGGAGGAGGAGCTCGAATTCCTTCAGAAGCATATCAATACCTGCAAGTTCAGTAGCAGATGTGCACACAACAGGAGTGATGATACCGCGGTTCATACCGTCATGAATACCATCAATGAGTTCCTTCTGAGTAAAGGGTTCACCCTCGAAGAACTTTTCCATGAGTTCATCGGAAGTTTCAGCGACCGCCTCAGAAACTGCCGCAACAAGACCGTCGATACGGTATTCAAACTTCTCTGAGATTTCAGCAGTAGGCATATCAGTCTCGACAGCGTTACCTTTTTCGTCGTATTTGTAAGCCTTCATCTCGATGAGATTTACGTAGGAGACTATCTCGCCGCCGCTGATAACAGGAACAACGACAGGGCAAACTGTAGGACCGAAAACGGTTTTGAGCTCTGTGAGGACGTTGAAGAAGTTAGCGTCTTTGTCGTCGATTTTAGTAACGACGAACATCTTTGAGCGTCCCTGCTTAACGGCTTCGTCGTAAGCCTTTCTCGCACCGACCTTAACGCCTGACTTTGCGGAAACAGTGATGAGGACAGTATCAGCCGCGCGGATACCCTCTACCATTTCAGCTGCAAAGTCGAACAGACCGGGAGTATCGAGAAGATTTATTTTGTAATCGTTATAATCAAAAGCAGCAAGAGAAGTGCTGATAGAAATAACTCTTTTTATCTCTTCGGGGTCGTAATCGCATACGGTAGTACCGTCAGAGGTTTTTCCGAGACGGTCAGAAGCGCCTGCCTTGTAAAGCAGAGCCTCAGCGAGGGAGGTCTTGCCCGAGCCATTATGACCGGCAAGTGCGATATTTCTTATTTTGGATACATCATAGTTTTTCATTAGGTTTTCTCCTCCGGTATTGGAATTAGTTATATATGAAATAAAATACTTATATACAACCACAAGAATAATTATATATCATATGTTAAAAAATTGCAATACTTTTACAATCGTTTCTACATTTCATAATGCTTTTGACATATTTATTTGTGCAGATTCAACAATAGTGATAGACTTGTCTGTACGGCGTGGCTTTAAAATGTTCATTGGCAATATTATACCACAGTAGGCGGCGAGCCATACAATAGTGAACAGAACCATTTTTACAGCGGAATCTCCTGAGAGACTTAGCAGACGGAATAAAAGCTCAGTAAGAGCCATAGTCATGAAAGCGTATGCGACCGGTGAAATAATCATGCGAAAGGGTCTGAACTGTATTCCCGATGTACGTATGACCTTGATAAAGCGAGAAATGTTTCCGAATATATTGCTTGCGTAGTACGATACAGCAATCCCGACAAAGCCGAACCGAGGTACAAGTATAAGTACCGCTGCAATGCGTATCACGTATTCTGCGAGGTAGTTGAGTGAAGAAAAACTCTGTTGACCCATGCCTTTTATCATGGATTCAAGAACTATTTCCATGTAAATGAAAGGTACTACCGGAGCAATTGCTGAGATAAGTCCGCCGGCGAGTTCACCGCCTCCGAGGGTGTGACCGAGAGGTCTGCCGAAGCGTATGAGTACAGCTGACGCAAATACTGCGTAAATCATCGTGTACTCAATGAGCCGCGTAGTGAGACTCCTTATACGTTCACTATTGCGAGCTGCGGCAGCTCTTGCTGATTCGCTGACTATCATGCCGGACATCGAGCATAGTGCAACAGACGGAAAGAAAAGGGTAGGAATTACAATTGCCTCGAATATTCCGAAAAGGCTGAGTGCCTGCTCATGAGAGTCACCGAACTGACGCAGGCAAATGGGGATAAGAGCGTCGTTTGTACTGCTAAGGGCTGATGTCAGGATACTTCCGCCCATTATCGGCAGAGCAGCGGCTGTGTATTGTCTGAAACGAATAGAGCACTTACCGGTACTTTTCATGTGAAAGCGTGCGAATAGAACAAGCATGAAAATGAGGGAGGCAGTGTTTCCTGCGATAATGGAAGAGGTCATGATTCGGCAGACTGTCCCTTCACTGTGAGAAACAGTTGCAGATGCAGCAGCAAATGTTACCGATGCTTTTACCGCGAATTCGAGAATGTCTCCGCAGGCAGCAGCTGAAGCCTTGCGGCAGGCATTGAAGTAGCCTTTCAGACACGACGAAACAGCACCGCAGACGAGTGCGACCGGCATGAGACGTATTGCACCTGCGACCTCTGCACCACTGAAAAAGCGACTGCTCAGCGGCTGTGCGAATAGCAAGAGAACAGTCGATGTTACCGCACTTAGCAGTAAGCAGAGTTTGATACCGTGTATGAGTACACGGTTCGGGTCGCCGCATTTTTTGCCGAGTTCCTCCGAAACGAGACGGCTTGTGCAGAGAAATGCATTGCCGTTTGAGAGAATTCCTGCGAATCCGAGAAACGACCCCATCAGCGAGAAAATACCTATTGCAGAAGCTCCGAGGTGACGGTTTATGAAAACGTTAAGCAGCAGAGCGGCAGAGTCGAGTGCGAGCTGCATAAGTGTCAGAAGTACGGTATCACGAATCATTTTACTTTTAATCATAATTTCCCCTCCGGTAAATAATATGGGGAAATATTTCATTTAATGCAAAAAAAGGCTGTCACAATTTGTGACAGCCTTTGATACTATTCAGAATCAGCCTTTTTTCTTAGCTTCGATGTCAGCGAGAGCGTCCTTGCGTGAGAGGTTGATACGACCCTGACGGTCGATCTCAGTTACCTTAACAACTATCTCGTCGCCGAGAGAAACAATGTCTTCAACCTTTTCAACTCTTGACTTGTCGAGCTTGGAGATGTGAACGAGTCCGTCCATACCGGGAACGATCTCAACGAATGCACCGAAGTCCATGATACGAACTACCTTACCTCTGTAGATAGCACCGACCTCAGGACCGTTTGCGATAGTGTCAACGATCTGGAGAGCCTTTCTTGCGTTCTCGCCGTTGATACCGCTGATGAATACGTTACCCTCGTCGTTGATGTCGATCTTTACATCGCAGTCAGCGGAGATTTTCTGGATAATCTTTCCGCCTGAACCGATAACTTCGCGGATCTTCTCAACAGGAACCTTAGTCTGGAACATCTTAGGAGCAAACTTGCTTACTTCCTTTCTTGGAGCGGGAATAGCCTTGAGCATGACCTCGTCGAGGATGTAGATACGAGCCTTTCTTGTCTTCTCGAAAGCTTCCTTGATGATAGCGGGAGTAAGACCGTCGACCTTGATATCCACCTGGATAGCAGTGATACCCTTATGAGTACCGCCAACCTTGAAGTCCATGTCGCCGAAGAAGTCTTCGAGGCCCTGGATATCTACCATAGTCATGAACTCGTCGCTGTCAGGCTTAGTGATAAGACCGCATGAAATACCGGCTACAGGAGCCTTGATCGGAACACCTGCGTCCATGAGAGCGAGTGTAGAACCGCAGATAGAACCCTGCGATGTAGAACCATTAGAAGAAAGGACCTCGGAAACGAGTCTGAGAGCATAGGGGAATTCTTCAACAGGCGGAATAACAGGAGCGAGAGCTCTTTCAGCGAGAGCACCGTGACCGATCTCACGTCTTCCGGGACCTCTGCTGGGCTTTGTTTCACCTACAGAGTAGCTCGGGAAGTTGTACTGGTGCATATATCTCTTTGTCTCTTCCTCGTCGAGACCGTCGATGCGCTGAGCATCACTTACAGGACCGAGAGTTGCGATAGTGAGTACCTGAGTCTGACCTCTTGTGAAGAGACCTGAACCGTGTACGCGAGGGAGGACGCCAGCCTCAGCAGCAAGCGGACGGATCTCGTCGATGCCTCTGCCGTCAACACGCTTGCCCTCGTAGAGCCAGTTGCGGACGATCTTCTTCTGAAGCTTGTATATGCACTCGTCGATCATAGCAATCTGCTCGGGGTACTGTTCATCGAATTTAGCGTGGATATCGTCAATGATAGGAGCGAGTCTCTCATCGCGGACATTCTTGTCGTTAGTATCGAGAGCTACCTTTACGCGGTCAGAAGCGAAAGCTTCGATAGCGTCGAACATATCATGGTCAACTTCCATTGACTCGAAAGCAAACTTAGGCTTACCGATCTGCTTCTGGATATCGCTGATGAAAGCGACCATTTTCTTGATCTCTTCGTGACCTGTGAGGATAGCGTTGAGCATTGTGTCCTCGGGAACTTCATTAGCGCCGGCTTCGATCATAACGATCTTCTCAGCAGTACCTGCAACAGTAAGTACGAGGTCAGTCTTAGCTCTCTGCTCAAGAGTGGGGTTGAGGACGATCTCGCCGTCAACGAGACCTACGTTGATACCTGCGATAGGACCGTTCCACGGAATATCAGAAATAGAGATAGCGATAGAAGTTGCGATCATACCAGCGATCTCAGGTGAATTGTCAGGCTCAACAGCGAGTACAGTCATAACGACTGAAACGTCATTTCTCATATCCTTTGGGAAGAGAGGACGGATAGGTCTGTCAACGCAGCGTGAAGTAAGGATAGCCTTTTCAGTGGGCTTGCCTTCTCTCTTTGTGAAGCTGCCGGGGATTTTGCCGACGGAGTAGAGTCTTTCCTCGTAGTCAACTGAGAGGGGGAAGAAGTCAACGCCCTCTCTGGGCTTAGCGCTTGCAGTAACGTTAGCCATAACGACTGTTTCGCCGTAACGTACCCAGCATGAGCCATTGGAAAGACCGCAGGTCTTGCCTGTTTCTACGACAAGGGGTCTGCCGGCATAAGTGGTTTCAAAGGTTCTGTAATTCTCAAACATTGATATGCCTCCTGAAAAAATATTTTTGCAGCGGCTTTAGCAATAAACTCTGACACTGTATATAAAAGCTTTCAGGGTCACAGTTTAATGCTAAAAGCCATGAACTGCGGGTTTGTGAGAAAGACTTAAAGGCAGAAGGGGACTGCCCCTCTGCCTTCATGGACGTGTGATTACTTACGGAGACCGAGCTTCTCTACGATAGCACGATATCTGTTGATATCCTTCTTCTTGAGGTAAGCGAGAAGGTTACGTCTGTGACCAACCATCTTGAGAAGACCTCTTCTGGAGTGGTGGTCATTCTTGTGGATCTTAAGGTGAGCGTTAAGGTCGTTGATTCTCTTTGTGAGAATAGCTACCTGAACCTCAGGTGAACCTGTGTCGTTTGCACTTGTTCTGTTAGCCTCGATAACGGCTGTTTTTTCTTCTTTTCTAAGCATTGAAAAGCACCTCATAAAATATAATATTCCGCTAACGTAGAAAGGGGTGGATATCTGAGGACATGCCCGGTTCCAAGTACGCGGTGATAATATTATAACACAAAACGAACGGCTTGTAAAGGGGTTTTTCAATTTTTTCAGTCAAAATACGTGATTTATTCTGTTGGAAGTACCGGGAGGAGGTCTGGGTTTACGAGACCTGAGTCAACTTTTTGTATCAGAACAGCATCACTGCCGGTTATTCCGTCACCGGGGTTATAGCAGTCGGCGTTAATTTTTGCGCGTTCGGAGAGAACATATTTGTCCTTGTTGCCGATAAACTGGAGAATAGTGACAGCGTCCGCAACTGTGACATTGCCGTCAAGGTTGGCATCACCGTAGACAGGCGCGGGAATTTTTCCGAGTGATTCAAATCTGAGACCTGTTTCCTCAGCCCATTTTTCAGCAGTTGAACCGGTGTAGCCGTGAACTGTTGTTTTCTGCGGCAGGTCACCTTCATTAGGCGTGTATTCTATTTTGCAGTATGGGTCGAGAACGGTGATGTCCTCCATTCCGTCGCAGTCCTTGAATGCGTATGCACCGATGTGTGACACTTTTTCGGGAATTGTGAGGCTTGTCAGGGATGTACAGTTATGAAATGCATGACTTCCGATACTTGTCACGGATTCGGGAAGTTCAATTTTTGAAAGGTCAAAGCAATCACTGAAAGCATAGTTTCCGATGCGTGTGATATCGCCTTCAAACTGAATATACTTTACTGTACCATGATATACCAGATTATCTGGAAACCACGGAGTTTTACTGCTTGATTCGTAGTCATACATATCTCCTGTTCCGCTTATATAGAGACATCCGTCGGTAGTGAATAGGTACTCTGCCTTTTCGCCGCACCAGTCGTGGCCGAGGAGTCCGACTGCGCCTGCGGTCATGTTTTCAAATGACAATGCGGGACTGCAAGGAACAACTGCCTCACCTGCGAGGATTGCTGTAGTTAGAATTGCTGCTGTAATTTGTTTGATATTCATGTCACCAACTCCTGATTAAAATAATATATAACTATTATATACCTGTCTTATACTGGTGTCAAGCAAAATATATAAGTAAAATAATTTTTTTTGAAAGCATATTGACGTTCCGGCGGAAATATTATATAATAAGAATGTATGAAAATCAGGAAGTGATAAAAATGAAAAATTATGTTTCAGCATCAGTGCTCAGCGCTGACCTGCTCGATATGAGAAATGAAATAAAAAAACTTGAGGATAACGGTGTGGATATGCTCCATTTCGATGTTATGGACGGTATTTTCGTGAATAATATCACGTATGGTCTGCCGGTACTCGAACAGGTGAGGAAGGTCACAGACATGACCCTTGATGTCCACCTTATGATTACCGACCCGCTCAGATACGTTGAACGCTTTGCTAAGGCAGGAGCTGATATTATCAGTTTTCACTCCGAGAGTGAAAGCGATACTCTTGAAACTATCCGCACAATAAAAGCGTGCGGAGTCAGGGCGGCAGTTGCGATCAAGCCGAACACTCCGGCTGAGACCGTATATGAATTCCTTCCGGAGCTCGATATGCTGCTTGTTATGACTGTAGAGCCGGGATTCGGCGGACAGAGCTTTATCCCTGAGACCGTTGAAAAAGTACGTCTTATCCGTCAGAAGATCCAGCAGCTCGGACTCAGCTGTGATGTTCAGGTTGACGGAGGAATAAACTATGAGACTGCTCCCATTGCCAGAAATGCAGGCGCGAATGTCCTCGTTTCGGGAAGCTGCCTTTTCAGAGCCGGGGATATGTCTGAGGCGGTAAGAATGATAAAGGGAGAGCCTCAATGCAGCGGAATGTAAGAAGCGAACGCTTTATCTGGATAGACATAATGATTACGCTCCTTACCCTGGAGCTTATGGAGTATTTCTATTACGGCACAAGAGCTGTTGTACTGGGATTAGTATGCGCAGGCACATCCTTGGCGGCTGAGCTGATATCACTGAAGCTGATGCGGCGCAAGTTCACCGCTGACGACCTCACCTGCGTATCAGATGCACTTATCATTGCACTTATGCTGCCGGCTGCATTCGATTACAGGATAGCCGGTATAGCGGCAGTGTTTGCGGTTGTCGTTGCAAAGAACGTTTTCGGCGGAAGACTGAATATGATTTTTTCTCCTGCCGCAGCTGCCTATGTGTTCATTTACACATCGTGGAAGAATCAGCTTCTCATGTTCACAGAGCCGCATACCCATACAGGTCTTCTTGAGAAGGCAGGCGGACTTGTCAGCTCAGCAAGTCACAGTTTCAACATCTCAGGCAAGATGGATGTGTCAGATTTTGAGATACTGATGGGCAATATGAGCGGCGCACCCGGTGCAGTGAGTATACTTCTCCTCTCGGTTGCGGCACTTGTTCTGCTGTTCAGACGTTCGATATCTGCGGGTGCTTTTATCGGCACCATATCTGCGACTGCTTTCCTCTCAGCGATAGTACCGGCTTCTGCTAACCGCGTTGACTCAGTAAAGTATACTCTCGTAACAAACATGGTCCTCTTTGCGGCAGTATATATTATCGCTGACCGCAGAATAGCTCCGAAACGCGGATATTTCGCATTTTTCTATGGCTTTTTTATTGCAGCGTTCTCATATATCCTCACTATCACAACAGCGAAGGAGAATTCGATAGTCCTCATATCACTCGTGTTCACTCCTGTTGCCCTCGGATTCAAGAACCTCGAAAAGCACATAGAAACTGTCGAGCAGGAGGAACTTTCTGCAGCTGCGGCTGTAACCTCGTCAGGAGAGGAGGCGGCAGCTGATGAATAAGAAGAAAACAGCCGTTTTTGACGGACTCATCGGCGATAATACGGTTTTATCGGCACTTATGGTAATATCGCCTGTAATAGTCTGCGGCAATACGATTAGAAACGCTGTCGCACTTATTTATGCGTTTTCTGCGATAACCTTTATATCGGTGTTTTTAGGTTCATTTGTCCCGAAAAAACTGCCGTATGCTGCAAAGACAGTTATATATGCGGTTATTTCATCTGTTGTATACATTCCCGTAAAGAGTGTCGCACAGGGATTCTTTCCCGAAGTTGTGACCCGCGTTGGAATATACTTCCCGCTTCTTGCTGCGAATTCGCTTATCGTTTTGCAGCCGCAGACAAAGTTCCGCAGCATGAAACGAACACAGATGACGGCATCGCTTGTATTCTATATTTTAGGATTTGATGCGGTAATGCTTATCACTGCTTTCCTGCGCGAACTCTTTTCAAGCGGTACGATCTACGGCAGGGTAGTTGACATGAATACCCTCATAAGCGGACTCGGTCTGCCGTTCGGCGGCTTTATATTCCTCGGACTCATTTGCGGAGTTTACCGCGGTATACGTTCAGTTATAAGACGTGAAAACAGAGACGGAGGTGACGGCGATGTTCATAGTAGCTGAGTTCGTAGTCCTTCTCTCGACTAACCTCATACTCATGCAGGCACTCGGCACGAGTACACTCTTTATTGCTGCCGGAAACAGGAAGAATCTCCTGTGGACTGCTATTACTATATCAGTATTCACTTCAGCAGGCTCAGGTGCAGCTTATTTTATTAACAGACTTCTGCCTGCCGGAGCGGCTGACCTTACACCGTTCCTTTACACATTAATAATAGGTATACTCTACATCGGTATACTTGCCGGCTTGTATTTCGCGGGCGGAAAACTCTTTTCAACAGCGCGGAAATATGTTCATCTTTCTGCTTTCAACTGTGCTGTTATGGGAACTCTCTTCACGGTGACAGAACGTGCTGAGACCTATTCATCGCTTGACTCTTTCTTCAGCTATGTTTTAGCAGGTGCTGAGGCTGGAACAGGTTTCATACTTGCATCGTTCATTCTCACAGCGGCATACAGGAAGCTCAATTCGTCGAAAGTTCCGGCATCGTTCAGAGGCGGACCTGCAATGCTCATCTACCTCGGACTTATCTCTATGGCAGTTTATGCGCTAAGATAAAAAAATGCGCTTATACACTTTATTAGGAGTACAATAAATGAAACGCAAGAACAAAGGAAGGAAAATCTACAAAACCAAAGAAAAGAATTATTACGGCAAGAGTACATTCGGCAAGATGGTGTCGGGGCTTCTTACCGTATTGCTGATAGGCGGTATAGGCTTCATTGGCTACAGTGCCGCTGAACCTATCATAAACCTTACTCATCATAAGGGTGATAAACCTGCACCCGCTCTTCCGGAGACTACTGACGATACCGGAAAAGAAGGTGCGTCATCAGGTGAAAAGGCTGTGAACGAGCGATATAGTGCGGCGGCTCTTAATGTTGAGGACATCGAGAGTCTGAGTACACTTGAAAAAGCTCTTCATGCACTGCCGACCGATGAAAGGATAGAATTTGTTGAAGTACCGCTGAAAGTGAAGGGAGGAGCTGTTAACTATGCCTCTTCCGTCAGTGAAGCTCAGAACAGTCAGGCTGTACAGTCTTCGGTCACACTCAGCGATATGGTCTCAGTAATTGAAGCCGCAGGCTTCAAGCCGGCGGCTAATATCAGCACGCTTCATGATAATCTGCTTCCGGCGGTGTACCCCGAAAGCGGCTATACAACCACTGACGACGGTTCACAGTGGCTCGACAATGACCCGAATAACAACGGAAAACCATGGACTACACCTTACTCGCAGACTACCCTTAAATACCTCTCCGACATCGTTTCTGAAGTATCGGGTGCAGGATTTGAGCGTATAATCTGTTCAGACCTTGTCTATCCCGAATTCAGACAGTCTGACCTAAAACTTCTTGACGAAAAACTCGGCAAGAGTGACAGATTCATGGGACTTACATCTGCGGCAAATCTGCTGTATGAGAAGTCGGTCGAAAACGGAGCTTCAATGTATATCGGAGTTTCTGCAACTGATATGCTGAAAGGCAACAGCGATGTGCTTCAGCCAATGCTTCTTTCAGCAAATACAGTCGTACTCGAAATAGACGTTGACGAACTCGTTTACGGTGTGTCGGACGGTCATACACTTTACGAATTTGAAGGTTCGCCCGAGGAGATTACCGACAAATGCCTGAGATTCCTCAGTCCCAAGCTTACCGACTTTAATGTTGCCGTAAGGGTAAAGGGACAGGGCAGGACTCGCGAAGAATTAAGCAAAGCAAAGGACAAAATAGCCGGATACGGATACTCATCATTCGTTATCGGCTGATAATAAACCCCGATCAATCGGAGAATGGAGAAAAACATGGCAGAGAATTTTACTGTATCCCTTCAGAAAATCATTGACGAATATCAGCTCGAAGTAATACATACTCACAAAAATCCGGAGGAAATACTCATTAGCGAGAACGATGTCAATCGTCCGGGACTTCAGCTCATGGGATTCTATGAGTATTTTAACCCTGAGCGTATACAGATAATCGGAAAAATGGAGTTTGCGTACCTCTCAACTATCGACGAGAAGACACGTAAGGAACGTTTACAGCTTCTCTTTGCACAGCGTCTGCCGGCACTTATAATTACAAGAGAACTGCCTTATTTTGCGGAAATGCTCGAACTTGCAAAGGAGTACGAAGTACCCCTTCTCAGAAGTAAGGAGAGCACATCTAACTTCATGTCCGGACTTATCGCATTCCTCAACCTCAACCTCGCTCCGAGAGTTACTCGCCACGGCGTACTTATCGAGATATACGGCGAAGGTGTGTTTATTACCGGCGAGAGCGGTGTAGGTAAGAGCGAGACTGCTATTGAGCTTGTAAAGCGCGGTCACAGACTTGTTGCAGACGATGCAGTCGAGATAAGAAAAGTGTCAAATATCAGCCTTGTAGGAAGTTCGCCGGACAATATCCGCCACTTCCTTGAACTCAGAGGTATCGGTATCATCAATGCCCGCCGCCTTTTTGGTATCGGTGCAGTAAAGATGACTGAAAAGCTCGACCTCGTTGTAGAGCTTGAGCAGTGGGACTCTGAAAAGGTCTACGACAGAATGGGTGTTGATACCGAATACGTAAGCCTTCTCGGTGTAAAGATACCCTCACTCACAATCCCTGTAAAGCCAGGACGTAACCTTGCGGTTATCCTTGAGGTAGCGGCTATGAACAACAGACAGAAGAAAATGGGCTACAATGCTGCTGCCGAGCTTCTCCACAGACTCGGTATGGAGTCAGACCCCAAGGAAACAGTTAGAAATTACGAATCATTCTGATTTATCGGGGGAGATAATATGCTAAATATAAACGAACTAACAGCTCTTTGCGATAAGCTTGGCTGCAAGATAACTCCTGAATGTCCGCTGAAGGAATACACGACATTCCGCATAGGAGGCTCATGCAGAGCACTTGTAAGTGTAAATTCTGCCGTTTCAGCAGCTGAACTTCTGAAATATCTCAAGGAGAACAAGGTAAAGTACGGCATTCTCGGCAGAGGAAGCAACGTCCTCGCAGCTGATGAAGGCTTCGACGGTGTAATTCTTCTTCTCGGCAGTGATTTTGCGAATATCACTATCGAGGACAACGTTATAAAGTGTCAGGCAGGTGCTCTTCTTGCGTCAGCCTGCGTTCACGCTCAGCACCTCGGACTTACCGGTATGGAGCACCTTTTCGGCATACCCGGAACAGTCGGCGGAGCTTTATACATGAATGCCGGGGCTTACGGCAGCGAGATGAAAGATGTTGTCGTTTCGGCACAGTATATCGACGAAAACTGCAATATACAGTCCATCTCAGCAGAGAATATGGACCTTTCCTACAGACATAGCTTTTTCTCAGGAAAGGACTGCATTATTACGTCAGTAACTCTAAAGCTTGAAAGCGGTGACCCTGACGAGATAAAGGCGGCTATGAACGAATGTATGCAGAAAAGAAGTTCCAAGCAGCCGCTTGACCATCCAAGTGCAGGAAGTACATTCAAGCGTCCGGAGGGAAGTTACGCTTCACTGCTTATCGACCAGTGCGGACTTAAAGGCATGAGCTGCGGCGGTGCACAGGTTAGCGAGAAGCACTCCGGTTTCGTGATAAATACAGGCGACGCAACGTGCAGTGATGTACTTGAACTCTGCGGAAAGATAAAAACAATCGTAAAGGAAAAAACCGGTTATCAGCTTGAGCTTGAGCCGATCATTCTTTCCTGATAATACTGAAAGAGGATAATTCATGAACTTATTGATCGTTACCGGAATGTCCGGTTCAGGAAAATCGAGTGTAATGGACGTAATGGAGGATATCGGATACTATTGTATAGACAATATCCCGCCAAAGCTTATTCCCCAGTTCGTTGACCTTTGCCGAAAATCTGAAATGGGTGCTGATAAGATAGCAGTAGCAGTCGATATCAGAACAGGTGATATGTTCACGGAAATATTCCGTGCATGGCAGTCTCTTAAATCAGATGCGGATGTTGACGTTAAGGTGCTGTTTATCGAAGCAGATGACGAAGTTCTCATTAAACGATATAAAGAGACACGCCGTAAACACCCTCTCGACGAGAAATTCAACGGAAATCTCCATGAGGCGATACAGTATGAACGTGATCAGCTTTCGACACTAAGGGAGATAGCCGATTATTACATTGAAACATCGGGGCTGACTGCTTCACAGCTTAAAGACCAGGTAAAGCAGCTTTTCCTTGAAAACCGTTCGGATTCGCTTATTATAAAGGTTATGTCATTCGGGTTCAAGTATGGAGTATCGACAGAGTCTGACCTTGTTTTTGACGTAAGATGCCTTCCTAATCCGTATTATATCGAGGAACTCCGCAACCATACCGGTCTTGAGGAGTGTGTCCGTGATTACGTTATGAGCTTTGATGAGTCACAGGAATTGTATAAGAAGATAAGTGACCTTATTGATTACCTTATACCGCTTTATATACGTGAGGGCAAGAGTCAGCTTGTTATAGCGTTCGGCTGTACAGGCGGAAAGCATAGGTCTATAACTTTTGCCGAACTGCTTGCAAATCATCTTATAGAGAATAAATTCAAGGTACAGAAGTACCACAGAGATATCACCAAAGATAAAAAATACTGATAGATGTCCGCATAATAGCCTGTTGCCTGTACAGTTACCGTACCTGCACCAGATTATATGCGGACATATTTTGAGAGGGGCGAGAAGGTGTCATTTTCAAATGAAGTCAGGGAGGAGATACGCTCTTCCATTACAGACAAGGACAAGCGGTTTGCCTGCTTGTATGGTATGTTGATTTTCTGCCGTCATCTCAGCAGCGACAGGATATCATTACAGACTAAAAGTACTACAGCAGGCGAGACTTTCCGTGAGCTTTTCCGGCACGTTTTTCACAGCGAAATAGATTGCCGTGAGTCGAACCGAAGCGGAAATACGCTATACACTTACGACATTTCAGACAAGTCGCTTATAGAAAGAGTTCTCGCAAAATACCACATCACAGACGGTGTAAGAAAGTTCGATGACGAGCTGATATCTACGTCAAGTCTCGGAGTTTTTACAGCGGGAGCTTTTCTTGCGTGCGGAAGTGTGAATGACCCGGCAAAAGAGTATCACCTTGAATTTTCTGTACCCGGAGAAATGCTTGCAAATCAGCTTATATCGCTGCTTTCTGACATAGGTGTATCTGCGGGGACTGCTATCCGCCGCGGACAGTACGTTGTCTACATCAAGGGCAGCGAGTCCATCGAGGACACACTTACTTTCATCGGGGCACAGCAGTGTACACTTGAACTTATGAATGTGAAAATCTATAAGGATGTCCGCAACAAGGCGAATCGTATCGCTAACTGCGACAGTGCCAACATCGACAAGGTAGTTGCAGCAGCAATGAAGCAGCAGGAGGATATCCTGCTCATAGCTTCCTCTGTCGGACTTGAGTCCCTCACTGACGAACTGCGCGAAGTCGCTGAGCTGCGCCTTGAAAACGTTGGAATGAGCCTGCAGGAGATAGGAAACAGTCTTGCAGAGCCTATAAGCCGTTCCGGAGTCAACCACCGTTTCCGTAAGCTTGCAAAAATTGCCGATGACATAAGGCAGGGAGGAAGTCCTGATGCTAAGTGACGGATTTGTAAATCTTCATGTTCATACGCAGTACAGTCTGCTCGACGGCGCGTGTCGTATCACTGACCTTATTGAACGTGTCAGAGAACTTGGTCAGACAGCTGTTGCGATAACCGACCATGGTAATATGTACGGTGTGGCTGAGTTCTGGAAGACTGCCGCAAATTCCGGAATAAAGCCGATTATCGGCTGTGAAGTGTATGTTGCACCGCGAACCAGATTTGACAGAGAGCCGAAACTCGACCAGCGTCCGTATCATCTTGTATTGCTGTGCGAGAATAATCAGGGTTACAGTAACCTTGTGAAACTCGTGTCAGCTGGTTCGATCGAGGGATTCTACAACAGACCGCGTGTAGACGTTGAACTTCTGAAAAAGTATCACGGCGGACTTATTGCACTGTCAGCTTGTCTTGCCGGAGAAATACCTCGCTTGCTGAGCAGCGGACAGTACGCTGCTGCAAAGGAAAAGGCACTCGAATACCGCGATATTTTCGGTGAAGGCAACTATTATATAGAGGTACAGTCACACGGTATCCGTGAGGAATTGCAGATTCTGCCGCAGCTGTACAGACTTTCTGCCGAGACAGGGATTCCTCTTGCCGCAACAAATGACTGTCACTATATTAATAAGAAGGACTCCGAATTGCAGAATATTCTACTGTGCATACAGACCGGAAAACTGCTTGGCGAGCCGACCGGACTTAATTTTGAAACGGACGAGTTTTACGTAAAGTCTGCGGACGAAATGGCAGAGCTTTTTGCCGGACATGAGGAGGCTGTCACAAATACCGCAGATATTGCCGCAAGGTGCAATGTTGACATGAACTTTGACAGTGCGATAAAAATCCCGCATTTTCATGTCGAGGGGACAGACGATAACGATATGTACCTGCGAAGACTTGCCCATGCCGGAATGGTCAAACGTTACGGAAAAGCGGTACCTGAGAATATCGTAAAACGGCTTGATTACGAGCTTTCGGTCATCACTGAGAAGCACTTTACTGACTATTTTCTCATTGTTTGGGACTTTATTCGCTATGCACGTGAACACGATATACCGGTTGGACCCGGAAGAGGCTCGGGAGCCGGAAGTCTTGTCGCATACTGCATAGGCATAACCGGAATTGACCCTATCAAATTCAATCTCATGTTCGAGCGTTTTCTGAATCCGGAGCGTGTAAGTATGCCGGACTTTGATATCGATTTCTGCATAGAGGGCAGACACTATGTTAAGGAGTATGTAGTGCAGAAATACGGTGCAGACAAGGTATCTGAGATAATCGCTTTCGATACACTTAAAGCAAAAGCCGCAGTCAGGGACATAGCACGTGTTATGGGACTTCCCTACAATCTTGCGGACAGGGTCGCAAAGCTTATCGACCCGAAAGGTGACCTGACCTCTTCTCTGCGTGACAATCCCGACCTTGCTCAGTTATACGATTCCGACAGGTCAGTGAAAAAGCTGATAGACCTTGCATTGCGACTTGAGGGTATGCCTCGGCACACTTCTACCCATGCGGCAGGAGTCGTGATATCGGCAGTGCCGCTTGATGACCTTGTACCGCTTCAGCGCAATGATAACACGATTACAACGCAGTACACTATGGAGTACCTCGAATCTCTCGGACTGCTCAAAATGGACTTTCTCGGACTCCGCAACCTTACCATTATCAGGGACGCTGTAAGAGAGATTCAGCGTACTGAGCCCGAATTCAATATCAACCGTATCCCTACTGATGACAGTGACGTTTACAGAATGCTCGCAAATGGCGATACAGCGGGAGTTTTTCAGTTTGAGAGTGCAGGAATGACACAGAAGCTGATTGACTTACAGCCTGAGCGTCTTGAAGACCTGATAGTGATATTGTCGCTTTACCGTCCGGGTCCTATGAAGTCGATACCGGTCTATATAGAGAACAAAAAGGCTCCGGACAAAATAAAATATATCCACCCGAAGCTTAAAGAGATACTCGGCGAGACGTACGGAGTTATGGTCTATCAGGAACAGGTAATGGAGATTTGCCGTAAACTTGCCGGATATTCCTACGGTCACGCGGACATTGTACGACGTGCAATGGCTAAGAAAAAGCACGATGTAATGCTCCGTGAGCGTGACAGCTTTGTAAGCGGAGCTGTAGCAGGGGGAGTACCCGAAGAGTCGGCAAATGCGATTTTCGACGAAATGGTGAGCTTTGCATCGTATGCATTCAATAAATCGCACGCGGCGGCATATGCCTATCTTGCGTATCAGACTGCGTACCTGAAATATCACTTCCGCGGTATTTATATGGCGGCGGTGATGTCGAGTGTTATGAGTTCGGCAGGAAAGCTTGCAGAGTATATCAGCGAGTGCCGGTCAGCGGGGATAGAGGTAATGTGTCCGCACGTAAACCGCAGTATGAAGGGATTTACCTTCACTGACGGCAAGATGTACTTCGGACTTCTCGCAGTGAAAAATGCAGGAGGAGGTCTTGCGGACAAGATTATCCGTGAACGCAGTGACAACGGAGTCTTCCGTAGTTTACAGGACTTCTGTGAACGTGTAGGAGGCAGGGAACTGAATAAAAAAGCACTTGAAAGTCTCATCAAGTCCGGAGCATTCGACGGACTCGGTCTCAACCGCCGGCAGATGCTTGAAAACTATGAAATGCTGATGGACGCCGCCGGAAGCGGAAACAGAGGAATCATCGAGGGTCAGCTCGGACTTTTCGGTTCGGCTGACACTGAAAGTATGAACATGAGGATACCCTTCAAGCCGGAGTTTGATAAACGAAAACTGCTTGCGATGGAAAAAGAGGCGGCAGGAATCTACCTGAGCGGTGATCCGCTTGCAGAGTATTCATACCTTTCAGAACTTCTGCGTGTGAACAGAGTATCCGGCATAGCTGAGGGAAGTCCTAAAGACGGCGATAGTGTGTGTCTTATGTGCATATTGCAGGATATGAAGGTACACATCACCAAAAAGGGAACAAAAATGTGTTTTATCACCGTTTCGGACGGTTCGGGAGAAGTTGAGGCAGTAGTGTTTCCGGACCTTTTTGCAGTGAGCGGTTCACGTCTTCATGAGGACTCAATCCTGCTCATAAACGGCAAAATATCGCTGAAAGACGATAGTGTAACAGTGATATGCGGCAGTATTTTTGCAGAAAATGAACTGTCACGCATGACGGAGAATATGAAGCTGTGTATTAAGGCTGATTCGGCGGACGTACCTATAGAAGCAGTAAGTGCACTGTGCGGACGATACTCCGGTTCAACTGAAATCTGCTTTTACCTGACCGACGTCAGAAAGGTGATAAAACCTAAAAGCGGACTGTCTGTGGCTGTGAATCAGGAGAGCTACAGGGCATTTTCAGACGTTTTTTCGCCGGATTTTTTGAGACTTATACGCTGAAAACAATATTTTTCTGAAAATATGTGAGAATTCACTTGACAATAATCGTCAAAAGAGGTAAAATATATATTGTATGGAATTAAACTGCTTGGGTTTTACCCGCAGACTAATATACGCATGGTGCAGAATGGAGAGTATTTATGATCAAGAAAATTGGCGTACTGACAAGCGGCGGTGACGCTCCCGGAATGAATGCCGCTGTAAGAGCAGTTGTAAGAACAGCTCTCAGCAAGGGCATGGAAGTTTATGGTATCCGCAGAGGTTACGTCGGACTTATCACAGGCGACATTTTCCAGATGGACGAGAGAAGTGTTTCAGATATTATCCACAGAGGCGGTACTGTCCTTTATACAGCAAGATGCCCTGAATTCAGAACTGAAGAGGGTGTTGAAAAGGCAAGAGCTAAGTGTGAAGAGCTTGGTATCGAGGGTCTCGTAGTAATCGGCGGCGACGGTTCGTTCAGAGGTGCTGCTGATCTTTCAGCCAAGGGTATGCTCTGCGTAGGTATTCCCGGTACTATCGACAACGATATTGCTTGCACAGACTATACTATCGGTTTCGATACAGCTATGAACACAGCTATGGAAATGGTAGACAAGCTCCGCGATACTTCACAGTCTCACGACAGATGCTCTGTTGTTGAGGTAATGGGCAGAGGTGCTGGTCATATCGCAGTAAATACAGGTATTGCCTGCGGTGCTACAGATATCATCACAAAGGAAGTTCCATACGATATCGACAAGATCGCAAAGGTAATGCTCGAAAAGAAGGCAAAGGGCAAGCAGCATTTCGTAGTTATCGTTGCTGAGGGCGTCGGTCACTCACAGGAGATCGCTACAATGCTTCAGGAGAAGACACATATCGAAACAAGAGCTACTATCCTCGGTCACGTACAGAGAGGCGGTAATCCTACTCTCAGAGACAGAGTTGAAGCTACAAGAATGGGTTACTATGCTGTTGAACTCCTTGAGCAGGGTGTCGGCAACCGTGTTGTAGGTATCAAGGACAGCAAGCTTGTTGATTATGATATACAGGAAGCTCTCCAGATGCAGAAGCCTTACGACGAGAAGCTCCACCACATCGCTGAGCAGATCGCATTCTAAGAGTAAACGCATAAAATTAACGGCTGAGGATAAACCTCAGCCGTTTTTGTTATTCATTCAGTTTTGCAGCTGCACTGTCGTATTCGTACAGGCAGGCAACTGCTGTAATATTGTCATTTCCGCCGCGTATAAGAGCCGCAGCAGCAAGCATATCAAGTCTTTTTCTCAGCGGCTTAGGAAGCTGCATTATCTCCTGTATTTCATAGGAACTGAGGAAGTCAGAAAGTCCGTCACTGCAAAGCAGAAGGATATCGCCGTATTCGAGACCGTCCTCAAGCTCGGTTATGTCGATTGTAGGGTCATTTTTCATATTGCCGAAAGCAGGGGAGATGATGTTGCGGTGGACGTAGTCTTTTTTCTCTTCAGCAGTGATAGTACCCTTGTCGATGAGCATTTGTACGAGCGACTGGTCACGTGATATCTGACGGATACGTCCCTCACGGAAACGGTACAGGCGAGAGTCTCCAACATTGAAGACAAGTGCCTTATCATCAGCAGTTACAGCAAATCCGCAGAGTGTAGTCTGCATATTACGGCTGACCGGGTCAAGCTGACTGTAGCCTGAGAGCCGTCTGTGAACGTCCATGAGACTTTCTCTTAGCTGTTCGGGAGATGTTACCTTAATATTTCTGACGAGTTCAAGGCACATCTGAGAAGCGAATTCTCCGGCATTCTCACCCGATACTCCGTCAGATACAGCGGCAATAAAAGGCGGACCGAGTGTACACTCGGTCTTTCCGTTTATCAGTACCTCTCCGCCGATGAGAAGAGCGTCCTCGTTATGGGGGCATTTGCCCTTTTCGGTAATACCGCAGCAGTAAAACATAAATGACCTCTTTAAATAGAATAAATCCTTTTAGCGTTCTCGCAGGTGATATCGAGGAGTTCCTGAACGCTTATTCCCTTGATTTCAGCCGCTTTTTCGGCTGTATAAGCTATCATTGAGCTGTCACAGCGTTTGCCCCTGAACGGGACGGGTGCCATGTACGGACAATCAGTTTCAAGCAGGAGACGGTCGAGAGGGACAGTTTCCAGTGCTTTGATAGCTTTTTTAGCATTCTTGAAAGTGATAACACCGGTGAACCCGATGTACATACCGAGCTTTATGACCTCTTTTGCTGTTTCAGCCGAACCGCTGAAGCAGTGGAGTATACCTTTTGGACGATGCTTTTTCAGGATAGTCATGGTATCCTCTGTAGCGTCGCGGCTATGAACGATAACAGGCAGGCCGAGTTCTTTTGCGAGAAGAATCTGTTCCTCAAAGAAACGGATTTGTTTATCGCGGTCGTAGCCTTCGTAGTGGTAATCGAGACCAATCTCGCCTATAGCTTTTATTTTTGGACTGCTCAGGGCAGTCTTTTTAACGATTTCGAGATAATTTTCGGGGTCGGTGTCGACGCTTTCGGGGTGAACTCCCGAAGCTGCGTAGACGTAGTCATATTTTGAAGCGAGCTCAGCATTTTCGGCAGTATCTTTTACAGAAGAAGAAGCGAGCATGATATAGCTTATTCCCTTCGAGGGAAGCTCTGCGAGAACCTTTTCCCTGTCCTCGTCGAAGGCTTCGTCAGCATAATGTGAGTGAGTATCGAATATATTTTTTATCATTCCGCCTGCTCCTTGTAGAATCTGTCCTTGAAGTCGGCAATGAAGGCTTTGTTAGGAATGAAGTCTTCCTCGGAATTTGTTCCGTCCATGATGAAGAATGACGAAATTGAAGTACCGCGTTCAAGCATGGTCTTGACAGCAACTTTGCGCTTTTTGTAGTCGACCGCAGTGATGTTGGTATTTGTCATGTTAACGATAGTATTGAATGATGAGTCTAAGCTGTCAGCGAGACGAACTCCGTCGCTCTGATTTACCATATCTGAAATGAGGGCACTTGCTGTGTAGGCACGCTGACTCTCGCCGCCTTCAAAGAGTGAATAGGTAACGAGACGGTCTATCTGTTCAGCGTTGAGATACTGTCCTGTGCCGTCGCCGTTGAATCCGACAACTTCCTCGGGAACAGGGTAAGTAACACCGCCGAGAATGTCGCAAACCTTGATAAATGCGGCTGAATCGAGTTTCATGTATCTGTCAACTTCGATGCCGAAGAGATTATCAATGAAGCTTACAGCGGCAGACTCTCCTCCGTTTGTGTATGACTCCTTCAGATTAGCCTGTTTGCCGTCGATAATCGTGATAGTGTTAGAAGGTACACCGACGAAAACGACCTTTTTATCCTTTGGAATAGAGCGCATGAGCATAAAAGTAGCTGAGCATTTCTGGTCAGGTTCGTCGAGAATGAAAAGAATGGTATGGCTGTCCTCATAGGTCGTGGTAGCGACCTGACGGGGAGTCGGCTCGGAGAGTTCTTTTTCGGAGTCGATGATACCGAAGTGTTTCAGCATGAAGAATGAAGCACCGCCGATAACGAGGATACCGATGAAAATGGTGACGAGGTAGGGGATAGCGATACTGCCGGTCTTGTGATTTTTAGACATAAAAATGCTCCTTTCAGATGTATAAACTGTCTGTATAAATCATAATAAACTATACGTATATGATAAAATGTGAATATTCATAAATACATGAATAAAGAAATTTTACAAGATAGTTAGTCTTTTGTCAAACGACGCTATATAGTGAATTAACAGGCTTTTCAACATTTCAACAGTAAAATGACTGTTTGAACAGCAAATTCAACAGAACGTTGAAAGCGAACACGTGTTCACGGAAAATCCACATTTTTCACAATATGCTGTGCTGACGATTCTGATTGTAACTATATATCCAAAGTAAAATATTATTTCCGGTACTTGAAAAATTCTGAGATAGTGGTATAATGTTAATATACGTTATTCCACAGAGTCGAAAGCGTTGGGAAGGAATACTATCTCTCGTTTGATTTTTTCAATGTCGGGACCTGCCTGACTGATGATGCCGTGAATGTCTTCGACACCGAAGCGGCATATCTTTCTGCCGTTGCGGTAAGCGTAGTTGACCGTCTGAGAAGTTCCGGAAGCGAAACTGTCTTTATTGAGAAAAGCTATTACCGCAGACGACTGGTCAACCATGTAGTAGTTGCGGTCGCGGTATAGTGAAGAACCTGCACCGCTTCTTGAATAGACGATGTCAGGGTCAGTGTTGACAGTGAGCAGAGCGTCTGAGTTGTGCTCGACGAGTTCGAGGACCTCTTTCCAGTATTGAGAGAAGTGGTCAGCGTGGCGGAGATACGGCATTACACAAACCAGTCTCAGTGACGGATGTGTACGCTTCTTTACCATTACACTCTGAGCCGCCCACAGGTCTGCACCGCTTGCGAGACCGCTTATGAAAGTGGTGTAGCCTCGTTCGACTGCCATATCGATATATCGGCTGAGCATCAGCTTTACTGCCGTAACAGTGAGTTGGCGGTACTGAGGGTCTCCCGAATATGGAATGATACTTTTCTCGCGGTGACCACTGATACAGACTGTTCTTGGTCTGTCCGGTATGAAACTGTAAGCAGGCGATACCGGTTCGCCCGATATAAGAGAACTGAACATGATTCACCTCGATATTTCAATGATAATAATTATATCATAAAGTTTAACGTATTTCAAGTTTTTTTACAAGCTGTAACTGTTTTTTAATATAGACACAATACAAAGAAAGGACACTAACGAAATGAAACCTTATCTGAAAAGAGCATGGGCAGAAGTATCTCTGTCTAAACTCAGAAAAAATGTGGAGATTATAAAGTCTCTTAACTCCGGAGATACCGATGTTATGGCGGTAGTAAAGGCAGATGCCTACGGTCACGGAGACGAGCATATAGTCCGCACTCTTGCTGAGGACTGCGGTATACACTATTTTGCAGTATCAAATCTTGACGAGGCAATAGCGGTACGCAAATTCGCTCCCGAAGCTGAAATACTTATACTCGGCTATACTCCGCCCGAATATGCACATGAGATATCAATGTACAACATAATTCAGGGAGTCGTTTCGACTGAATACGCTGAGGCACTTGTAAAAAAATCTGCCGAGCCTATCCGCTGTCACATAAAGATAGATACAGGTATGGGACGTATCGGTCTCAAACATGACACTCCGGCTGAATGTGCCGACGAGATTGCTGAAATGATGAAAATGGAGAAACTATCAGTAGAGGGTATCTACACCCATTTTGCAGTCGCTGACAGCGATGACCCCGACAATGTTGCCTATACTGATATGCAGGAGAAGTTCATACTCGATACATACGACGAACTTTCAAGCCGCGGAATAAAACTCCGTCACTGCCACTTCATGAACAGTGCCGCTACCTGCTACAGAAATACATCACGCAGTACACTCAGCCGTGCAGGTATTATCTTATACGGTCTGCACCCTGATGTTAGCCTTGATATACCTGCCGGACTTGAACCGGTCATGGAAGTAAAAGCAGTTATTTCCCACGTCAAGACAGTCGGCAAGGGCGACTGCATAAGCTACGGCAGGACCTTCCGTGCTGACCGTGAAATGCGCATAGCTACTGTAACTATCGGCTATGCGGACGGCTACTCTCGTCTGCTTTCGGGTAAGGGGGAGATTCTCGTCCACGGCAAGCGCTGTAAGATAGTCGGCAGAGTGTGCATGGACCAGCTTATGATGGACGTTTCTGATGTACCGGAGGCAAAGTCCGGCGACATAGTGACCATGATAGGACGCGACGGAGACGAAATCATCACAGCCGACGACCTTGCACAGATTTACGGTACTATCGGCTACGAAGTAGTATGCGGAATATCAAAGCGTGTACCGAGAATTTATATTGACTGAGGTGAATATGAAAAAGAGATTAGCAATTATAGCGGCATCTGCAATGCTTCTTAGCGGCTGCGGTGCAGGACAGGGTAAGACTGACAGTGAAAAAAATACTGGCTTAAACAGCAGTATCACGCTCAAGGCTGAGGACGAGAGTCTGCTTTCGGAGTGCACACAAGTGGCTGAGGCAAGGCTTATGGCAGAATACCCGCAGATTGAATGCAAGGTCAGCTATAAAAGCAGCGATTCAGTTTCGATTATTTCATTTGACCGTCCCGACAACTGGAATGACAGCATTCTTGACACGATTTGCAGGTATGGCAGGCTGACATTCAGAAAGGGTACTGATACTCAGAAAGATGCCGACGGTAATGTTGTGCCGACTGGTGAGATAGTTATTGAGAATTCTGACATAGATGTTGCATCATCGACGGTCATACGTACTGAAAAAGGTCAGGAGTATGCAGTAGCAATTACAACGAGCGAGTCGGGAAAGACTAAATTGGCTATGGCTACCGGTGAACTTGCGGAAACGAATATTCCGCTATCAATATGGCTTGATGACGAACTTATTTCTGCGCCGACTGTTGCCTTTCAGATAACTGACGGCAACGCTATCATAAACGGTGACCTTACAGCAGAAAAATCAATGGAGATAGCAGCTGCGATAGACAGCGGTGCGCTTCCCTGCGGACTAAAAGTAACAGATAAACATATCGGAGATGATAAGAAATGAAAAAAGCTATGACCATTTCATATGAGGTAGGAGAGAATCTTTACCTCAACCTGACAAATAAATGTCCTTGTGCGTGCACTTTCTGCATACGCAGTCACGCTGACGGTGCATACGGCTCTGACCCGTTATGGCTTGAGCATGAGCCGTCTTTTGACGAGATAATGGCTGACCTCGGAAAGCGCAATATCAGCGGATACAGCGAGATAGTATTCTGCGGATACGGCGAGCCGACTGAGCGTATCGACATGGTCGAGCAGGTCGCAAAGGCACTCAGAGCTATGCCGGAATGTCCTAAGCTGCGTATAAATACTAATGGCCTCGGTGACCTCATTAACGGAAGAAGTGTTGCAGATGAGCTTTGCGCCGTTATGGACACAGTTTCCGTAAGCCTTAACGCAGGCACAAAAGACGAGTACATGAACGTTACACGTCCGAAGTTTGACGATGCGTGGGAGGCTATGCAGAAGTTTACTTCCGACTGCGTTAAAAACGGTAAGCCCGAGGTCGTGATGTCGATAGTTGACGTTATCCCTCAGGAGCAGATAGATGCTTCACGTAAGGTCTGTGAAAGTCTTGGAGCAACTCTCAGGATAAGAACGTTCGACGATTAATAGTCAAATTGCACGAAATATACCGATGGTTTTTGTCTATGTTTTTAACTCTTTGCTATGGAAAATGACTGGGAAATATGTTATAATTACTGAAGGTGTATTATCCATTTACCCAAAAAGGAGGAAAAACTATGGATAAGAAAACTAAAATCATACTTGCAGTTTCGATTTCAGGAGCTGTAGTCGCTGTAAGCGCTGCCGCTGCTGCAACAGTAGTCGTCTGTAAGAAGATATACGAGAAGAAGTACTTCTCGGCTGACTGAGTTTATCATTATTCCGCTGTCAATGATGACTGCGGAAAATATTTCAAAGAAGGTTGAATAAAATGGAAATCAAATTCACAAAAGCACAGTCTTTAAAGGCTAAGCCACAGGCTGGCGACAAGCTCGGCTTCGGTCACATCTTCACTGATTATATGCTCGTTATGCCTTATGACGAGGGTCAGGGCTGGCATGATCCTGAGATCAAGCCTTACGGTGCTATTGATCTCTCACCTGCTGCAATGTGCTTCCACTATGGTCAGGAAGTATTCGAGGGCATGAAGGCTTACCGTACTGCTGAAGGCAAAGTACAGCTTTTCCGTCCCGAAGAGAACTTCAAGAGACTCAACAAGTCCAATGAGAGACTCGTTATCCCTGAGCTTCCCGAAGAACTCGGTATGCAGTGCCTTATGGAACTCCTCAAGGTCGAGAAGGACTGGGTTCCCTCAAAGGAAGGCGAGTCACTTTATATCCGTCCGTTCATCATCGCTGTTGACCCGTTCCTCGGTGTTAAACCCGGTGAGCACTACCTCTTCATTATCATTCTTTCACCCTCTGGCGCTTACTATGAGAGTGGTCTCAATCCTGTAAATATTTACGTTGAGAGCAAGTATGTCCGCGCTGTAAGAGGCGGTATGGGATTCGCTAAGACCGGCGGTAACTACGCTGCTTCTCTTATCGGTCAGGACGAGGCTCACAAGCAGAACTACTCACAGGTTCTCTGGCTTGACGGTGTTGAGCAGAAGTACATCGAAGAAGTCGGCGCTATGAATATCTTCTTCGTTATCGACGGCAAGGTAGTAACACCTATGCTTCAGGGTTCTATCCTTCCCGGTATCACAAGAAAGTCTGCTATCGAAGTATGTAAGAGCAAGGGTCTCACAGTTGAAGAGAGACGTATAGACATTCAGGAGATCGCTGATGCTTACGATGCCGGCAAGCTCGATGAAGTATTCGGTACAGGTACAGCCGCTGTTATCTCACCTGTAGGACACCTCAAGTGGGGCGACAAGGTTATGGAGATCAACGGCAACAAGATCGGCAAGATCTCACAGATGCTCTACGATACAATGACAGGTATCCAGTGGGGCAAGATCGAAGACACATTCAACTGGATCGTTCCTGTTGAATAATTGACCGTTTCATAAATAAAAAATCCATGACAAGGGAGTAGCTTTTGTCATGGATTTTTTTATAAAGAGAGGAAAACTATATGGAAGAATTTATCACACTTGATGAAACGTATCTGCCGGAAGTTGCAAAGCTTTATAAAAATGCATTCGGACGTGAGCCGTGGAACGACAACTGGGACGATGAGACTCAGCTTATGGAGTACATAAAAGAGATATCGTGTTCGTTCAATTCGCTGAATTACGGACTCTTTATCGACGGCAAGCTTGCGGCGGTCTCTATCGGAATGATACGTCACTGGTGGGAGGGGACGAATTACAATATCGAAGAGTTCTGCGTTTCTCCCGATTTACAGCACTGCGGCATAGGGTCAAGGTTCATGGATATGATTGAAAAGGACATTCTCAGCCGCGGACTGAATGGCATATTCCTGCAAACAGACAGCGACAAGCCTGCGTACAGATTCTATCAGAAGAACGGCTTCGGCGAACTTTCCTCACACGTAAGTTTTTACAAACGGATAGGCAAGTAAATTTACAGCCATAAGGAAATAAACTTCCTTATGGCTGTTTTTTTATATGATGTAGAACCAGTGTTCGTCCTGTTCAAGCTCTTTCTGCTTGTTGTCGTAATTGAAGCGGAGTTCGGGGTTTTTGATACTAACCTTCGCTCCAGCCGGAACCGACTTTGTAATAAATGCGTTACCGCCTATAACCGCATTTTTGCCGATGACGGTCTCGCCACCGAGAATAGAAGCTCCAGAATATATTGTAACGTTATCCTCGATAGTAGGGTGACGTTTTTTATTTTTCAGAAGCTGTCCGCCACGGGTAGAGAGGGCACCGAGTGTAACACCCTGATATATTTTGACATTGTTGCCGATTTCTGTGGTCTCGCCGATAACTATTCCGGTGCCGTGGTCGATAAAGAAGTATCTGCCGATAGTAGCGCCGGGGTGGATATCTATACCTGTTTCGCTGTGTGCGTACTCGGTCATGATACGCGGTATGAGCGGGATACCGAGCAGGTGGAGTTCATGGGCGATACGGTTAACGAGTATCGCGAAAAGTCCGGGGTATGAGAAGATTATCTCGTCCTTGTTGAATGCGGCAGGGTCGCCCTCGAAAGCTGCCTGTACGTCTGTCTCGATGTAGTCCCTGATTCTGGGAATAGTGTCTAAAAAGGCGAAAGTAAGCTGTTCAGCGCGGGCTCTGAGTTCTTTTGATGAAGCGCTTTCATATTCCTGCGCGTATGGCAGTACAAGTGCAGTCTGCCGTGAGAGCGTGTAAATAATGTCTTCGAGGAGCATAGAGATATTGTTTCTTACCGTGTACACCTGAAAACGGTCATTTTTGAAATAACCGGGGTATACTATATTTCTCAGCTGATATATCATGCCGATGATTTTTTCTCTGTCGGGCTGTTCACAAGCGGCAGTACGGTCGATAGTTCTGCCTTGTTCGTAGTCGCTGAGGAGAACATCAACCAAGCCGTTGATACGTTCTTCAAATTTATGTGCCATTGAATGACCTCCATTCTAAACCTACAATACTAATATATTATATCATACAGTATTATAAAATGCAACTCATTTATTTTACCTGAAAATTACAGAACAAATTTTCGCAAAACTATTGCAATTAAGGAACATATGTGCTATAATATTCAAAAGAACATATATTCGCGGTGGCTGAAAGATTCCGGAAAGGAGCTGTATTATGGGCGAAAACGACCGCATTTATCTTGCAATTGACCTGAAATCATTCTATGCATCTGTCGAATGTGTCGACAGGGGGCTTGACCCGCTGAACACAAATCTCGTGGTAGCAGACCCAACACGTACCGAAAAAACTATCTGTCTTGCGGTGTCTCCCTCGCTTAAATCCTACGGTATATCGGGCAGAGCGAGACTGTTTGAGGTCGTACAGCGTGTGAAGGAAGTAAACGCCGAACGTCGCCGGAACGCTCCGCATAGGTGGTTCAGCGGCAGTTCCCACTTTGATGACGAGCTGAAAAGTGACCCCTCACTCGAACTCGACTATATAACAGCACCGCCGAGAATGTCGCTGTATATGAACACAAGTGCGAAAATCTACAGCATTTATCTGCGCTATATCGCCGCCGAGGACATACACGTTTACTCAGTTGATGAGGTTTTCATCGACGCAACAGGTTACCTGCGCACCTACAAAACCGACGGACGCGGTCTCGCGATGAAGCTTGTGAAGGCGGTGTTCGAGGAGACCGGTATCACCGCAACTGCCGGAGTCGGGACTAATCTCTTTCTCTGCAAGGTGGCTATGGACATAGTTGCGAAGCATATGCCTCCCGACAAGGACGGTGTTCGGATTGCCGAACTTGACGAGATGACGTACAGGCAGTACCTGTGGGGACACACTCCTATCACTGATTTCTGGATGGTCGGCAGGGGAACTGCTGAACGGCTTGAAAAGTACGGTATGTACACTATGGGCGACGTTGCGAGGTGCTCGCTTGGTGACAGGTTCGACAGGTTGAACGCTGACCTGCTGTACAAAATTTTCGGTGTAAGGGCACAGTTCCTGATAGAGCACGCATGGGGGTATGAGCCGTGCAGGATAGAACACATCAAGGCATACCGTCCGGCGAGCAGGAGTATGAGTACCGGACAAGTGCTGAAAACTCCGTACGAATCGGAAACGGCATTGCTGATAGTGCGTGAAATGGCTGAACAGCTCAGTCTCGACCTGCTTTCAAAAGGGTGCGTGACAAAACAGCTTGTGCTGACTGTGGGGTACGACACTGAGAATTTCAAGTATCCTGAACGCATGAGAAATTACCACGGCGGCATAAAATTTGACCACTACGGCAGAAAAATACCTGCTCACGCGAGAGGGACAGTCAACCTTGAAATATACACCTCCTCAACGAAAATGATACGCAACGCAGTCGCGGAGCTGTATGAGAGAATAGTGTGCGGAAGTCTGCTTGTGCGAAGACTGAACATTGCCGCCGGACACGTTATACGTGAATCAGAAATACCGGAAGAACCTCCGCGTCAGCTTGACTTTTTTTCTCCGCCGGAGGAACAGATCGCGGGTGATATTGCCATGAAAGCATCTCTTGCCAAGGAAAAGGCACTGCAAAGTGCGATACTCGGCATAAAGCGAAGATACGGCAGAAACGCTGTGCTGAAGGGAATGAACTTTGAGGAGGGCGCTACTGCACGCGAGAGAAATGCGCAGATAGGCGGACACCGTGCGTGAAACCGCTGATATGACGCTATGATATTTGTGCGGAGTTGCCTTGACAGTTCGGCGCAAATGTGATAAAATTAAGTCAACGCATTTAAGAGGTGTATTTATGGAAATTATACTTGCTTCTGCTTCGCCGAGAAGGCGTGAACTGATGAAGCTTATAACAGATGATTTTACCGCAGTCGCTATAGATGCTGACGAGACTCTGCCCGAGGGTATACCGCCGCTTTTCGCTTCGGAGTACCTCGCAAATATAAAGGCTCTCGCCGCTTCTGTGAAGTATCCGGACAAGCTCGTTATCGGCTGTGATACGACCGTTATCGCGGACGGAGCTATACTCGGCAAGCCTGCTGACAAAGAGCACTGCCGCGGCTATATGGAACTCCTTTCCGGACACACTCATCAGGTCGCAACAGGCTGTTCGCTGATTTACGGCGGAAAAACTGCCTCATTTACTGTAGTGACCGATGTTACGTTCCGCGAACTCTCTGAAAAAGAGATAGAGGACTATATATCCACCGACGAGCCTTACGATAAAGCCGGAGGTTACGGTATACAGGGCAAAGGCTCACTTCTTATAGAGAAAATCGACGGCGACTACTTTAATGTAGTGGGACTTCCGGTCTCACGTCTTAATCAGGAGATTATTAAATTCAAAGGAGAAATAATATGAACTCAACTGCTTTCCACAACGCTGATATCCTTATCCCGAACAGCTCGGCAGACATGAGCAAGTGGGCTGTTATTGCCTGCGACCAGTACACAAGTGAGCCTGAATACTGGGACGCTGTATCTGCTAATGTGGGCGGAGCTCCCTCTGCGCTCAACCTCATACTTCCCGAGCTTTACCTCGAAAACGATGACGTTTCTGACCGTATCAGCAATATTCATGCGGCTATGGAAAAGTATATAGCTGACGGTGTGTTCACTGAGTACAAGAACGCTATGGTATACGTTGAGCGTGTACAGAGCAACGGCATTGTCCGCAAAGGACTTATTGGCGCTATCGACCTTGAGAAGTACGACTTTGCAAAGGGCAGTACATCGGAAGTACGTGCGACCGAGGCTACAGTTATTGAGCGAATCCCTCCTCGAATCAAGGTAAGACAGGGTGCGCCGCTCGAACTTCCTCATATAATGATACTCATTGACGACCCCGATGATACAGTTATCGGTTCACTTGACAAGTCTTCCATGAAGAAGCTGTACGATACTAAGCTTATGCAGAACGGTGGAAGTATTGAAGGCTACCTCGTGGACGAGAGTACACAGGAGAAGATAGATTCAGCACTTTCTGCACTTGCTGACCCTGATACTTTTAATAAGAAGTATGGTCTCACTGATACACCTGTTCTCCTTTATGCTATGGGTGACGGAAACCACTCCCTCGCAACTGCTAAGGAGTTCTATGAACAGCTCAAAAAGTCAAATCCGGATAAGGACTTCTCAAACCATCCTGCACGCTATGCGCTTGCCGAAATAGTTGACCTCCACAGCGATGCGCTCAAATTTGAGGCTATATATCGCCTTGTGTACGATGTTGACTGTGACAAGCTCATCGCAGGAGTTACAGAGTCTCTCGCGCTTTCCGAGGAAACTTCCGACCAGTGGGTAGAGATAGTATGCCGTGGAAAGTCGAAGAAGCTCTACATTCACAATGCGACTTCCAACCTCTCCGTAGGTTCGCTTCAGAATTATCTTGACGGATATATCAAGGAAAACGGCGGAAAAATTGACTATATCCACGGAATCGAAAACGTAAAGGCTCTCGCAGAGAAGCATGACGGTATTGCGTTCATACTTCCCGATATGGACAAGTCACAGCTCTTCCCGACTGTTATCAAAGACGGTGCACTTCCGCGTAAGACCTTCTCAATGGGTCATGCAGATGACAAGAGGTTCTATATAGAGGCAAGAAGAATCACTGAGTGATATAACTATCAATCAAAAATTGCTATAAGAAAAATACTCTGACCATATATTGCGGTCCGAGTATTTTTTTATTTTTTTATTGACAAACGTTAAAAAGGGTGCTATAATATATCTGTACTAAGACATATAGTACGGTATACACACTAGCGGTCAGTTTTTTTATTATTACATTACTGTAATTTTTATTGACAATTTATAGGGTGTGTGATATAATTGTCAATATTAAGATGAAGGGAGAAAATTCCATATGAACAAAAAAACTTTACTGAGAACAGCAGCAGTATTATCCATATCTGCTACACTTCTCTACAGCACGGTTTCCTGCGGAGTTGCAGACATTATGAAAATGCCTAATACTACATATACTCTCGAACATACTGACGTTGAAAACTACATCAGCGTTACCGGTAAGGTAGAGGGCTCAAATATCGTAAAGGTGACAAGTGAGGTTTCAACAAAGGTAAAAACTCTCAATGTAGGAATCGGCAGCAATGTCAAGGAAGGCGATGTCCTCTGCGTATTCGACAGCTCGTCTTTCCAGGAAGAGTACGACAGACTGAAGGAAAATTCTGATATGGCTGACGAAAAGAGCGAGAGCGTTCACGCAAGAAATGCAAAGGCTCTTGAGAGTGCAAAGTCGGACAAGACAGAGCAGCTCAAACAGGCTCAGCGTGTTATAGATAACGCTAATTCCGCAAAGGAAAGAACACAGAAGAAGTACAACGAGGCTGTTGAAGAGAGAGACAACTACTACTCACTCTACGAGAGCGAAGAGGATTACTACTACAAGGCTTATCTGACAGCAAAGGATGTATGCGAACAGCTTTCAGATGCACTTATCCAGTGTGATAACGCTATACAGGACGCTAAGGACGCTTATTCGGCAACAGAAAAGCGCTGCAATGAAGCAATCAATGCTGCACAGGATATGATAGACAACGAAAAGTACGACAAGGATACTACAATACAGGGTCAGCTTGACAAGCTTCAGGAAAGCATTGAAAAGTGTACAGTAAAGGCTCCTACAGACGGTATCATCACATCTCTCAGCGTTGCAGAGGGAAGTATGCCTTCTGCTGAGGCTATCATGACTATTGAGGACAACTCAAAGCTCAGAATAAACGTATCTATCAACGAAGCTGATATCCTCAACGTACAGGAAGGTCAGAAGGCTATTATCACAACTTCTGCAACAGGTGATGAAAAGTTCACAGGTAAGGTATCGCGCGTTGTAAATATCATGAGCGGTCAGAAAGAAAACGCCATCACAGGTGAAACAAGCGGAGGCGGTTATTCTGCTGAGATAACTATCGACGAAGGTTCATCAAACCTCCTTATCGGTATGAATGCAAAGGTAAAGATTGTTATGGACCAGAAGGACAATGTTCTTGCTGTTCCTTACGATTCTATCAAGGAGAACGACGACGGAACATTCTCAGTATTTGTTGCCGAGAAGAAGGATAAGGGATATGTTGCTAAGGAGTACAAGATAACTAAGGGCATGGAGACCAACTACCTTACAGAGATAGAGTCTTCAGAACTCAGCGACGGTGCTCTTATTCTTACAGAAATATCCGGAATAGCAGACGGTGACGAAGTAACCGTTTCAGAAGGTTATGTTGACCCTGAGAGCACTGAGGGTGAGTGAGCATGGCAAGAAAACTGATAACGATGAGAAATATCATCAAGAGATATTATATCGGTCAGCCTAATGAACTGCAGATACTCAATGGCATAAACCTTGATATCCATGAAGGCGAATTTGTCTCTATAGTCGGTGCATCAGGTTCGGGCAAGAGTACACTCATGAACATGATAGGTGCTCTTGATAAGCCTACAGAGGGTACATATTACCTCAACGATACCGATGTTAGTTCTCTTAATGATAAACAGCTCAGTGAAATAAGAAACAAGGAGATAGGATTTGTATTTCAGACATTCAATCTTATCCCGCGTACAAATGCACTGAAAAATGTCGAGCTTCCGATGCTCTATGCAGGAATCGGCAAAAAAGAACGCGAAAAGCGTGCTATGGATCTCCTCAGAATAGTTGAAATGGAGGACAGATACACGCATAAGCCGAATGAACTTTCGGGCGGTCAGAAACAGCGAGTAGCGATTGCGAGAGCAATGGCAAATAATCCTTCGATAATACTCGCTGACGAGCCGACCGGTGCTCTTGACAGTAAGACAGGTCACCTCGTAATGGATATATTCCATAGGCTTCATAAGCAAGAGGGAAAGACAATTGTCCTTATCACTCACAGCCCCGAGCTTGCGGCTGAAACAGAGCGTATCATCACTATAAGCGACGGCTCTGTTATCTCTGATACCGGCTATAATGGCGGAGACGGCAATTCTGAAACGGAGGTGAACGCATAATGAACCTCTGGGAA
Source organism: uncultured Ruminococcus sp. (assembly GCA_900315975.1). Next base: position 20,451 of record ONBA01000009.1, on the reverse strand, counting down.
AATCTTAAAATGGCATTAAGCTCTATCGCGGCAAACAAGCTTCGTTCACTGCTTACAATGCTTGGTATCATCATTGGTATATGCGCTGTTATCACTATCACTACTCTTGGTAATACACTGCGTTCGACAGTAACCACAGCACTCAATTCACTCGGTTCAAATGTTATGCAGGTATATATTACTCAGAGAGCCAGCGAAAGCTTCTACGACAATGTACAGATCGATCCTCGTGATGATGATCTTATCAAGCTCGATGATATTGAAGAGCTTACTGAAAAGCACCCTGAGATCCGCATTGCTGAGGAAAATCCTATCGGCGGCGGTTCACTCAAAAACACTATCGATAAGACTATCAACGTTAACATTGTCGGCGCTTACGACGGTACACTCGACCAGAACGGTTCGCGTATACTGGCAGGCCGTTCGCTTACTATGGAGGACGTTAAACGTCAGAAGTATACCTGCCTTGTATCGAGTATATTTGTAAGGCAGTACTTCAAGAATCACGAAGACCCTATCGGAAAGAAAATCGAAGTTACCGCAGATTCGGGCGTATCATATGAACTTACTATCGTAGGTGTGTTCAATTATAATTCACTGATAAACGGTTCACTTGACGGTGACGAGGATAAAAAGGTAACTCCTATTTATATCCCTAACTCTGTTGCAAGAAAGATGCAGGGTCAGTATGACGAGGAAAGAAAGTTCTACTGGATCCTCTCCTTTGACCCGAGAACCGACGGTAAGTCTGCTAAGCAGAATATACAGGATTTCTTCGATGAGAAGTATGCTGCGAATTCTAACTGGAAGCCTATGGTTTACAGTGCACAGGAAGAGATGAAAATGATTGATATCATTATCAATGTCATCACGATAATCGTTTCTGTAATTGCTGCTATATCGCTTATCGTAGGCGGTGTCGGAGTTATGAACATCATGCTTGTAAGCGTTACAGAGCGAACCCGTGAGATAGGTGTACGAAAGGCGCTTGGTGCTAAAAAATCGACTATCAAGGTACAATTTGTTACCGAGGCTATCATAATGTGTCTCATAGGCGGAATTATCGGTGTTATCTTCGGACTTATAAACGGCGAGATAGCAAGTCTCATTGCAAATCTCATTATCAAGTCTTCTGAGGCTGCAAGAAGTGTACTTGGTACTATCACCATGACACCTTCGCCGCTGGCAATATTCGTATCCATCATCTTCTCAATGCTTACAGGCGTATTCTTCGGTTACTACCCCGCAAGCAAGGCTGCAAAGATGAATCCTATCGACGCACTCAGATACGATTGATTTTACATGAAACTGCATGTTTTAGACTATTTGTCTTCAATATGCAGTTTTTTATATGACTAAACTCTTGATTTTTCAGGCAAAATGTGGTAAAATGTATATATAACTTACCGACAGGAGGTATTGCCATGCTGAATGCTGATGCCCGGGAATTTGTATTCACTTCCGGTTTCGACAGCCTGAATGTCTCTGCGCTTATAGCCAAACCCTCAGGAAACATAAATGGCATAGTTCAGATAGTTCACGGTATGTTTGAGCATAAAGAACGCTACTTCGACTTTATGGATTACCTTGCAGGCGAGGGATTCATGACGGTTATACATGATAATCGCGGTCACGGAAAGAGTATATGTACGCCTGATGATTTAGGATTCATGTTCAGAAACGGCGGAAAAGGCTTTGTTGACGATATCGTACAGCTTAAAAAGTCTATACACGATGCCTATCCCGACCTTCCTTATTTTATGATAGGTGAGGGCATGGGTTCACTCGGTGTGCGCTGTATGCTGAAAGACGATTCTTCCGGACTTAACGGAGTTATTCTCCTCGGAACTCCGTGTTACAGCTTTTTTACACGGTTTTACTGGAATCTCCGCTCAGCTATGGCGAGTGGACTCAAGAGCCGTGAAAGAAGCGAAAAGGTATATAACGCAATGGAAAAAACTTTCCGTGCAGGAAGCGAACCGCGTTCATGGCTGTGCAGCAGGAAAGACGTTGTCAGCGAGATGAATGACGACCCGCTCTGTAATTTCAATTACACTATAAACGGCTGGGAGGGTTATATGCACCTTCTCCGCGAAGCAAACAGTAAAAACGGCTGGAACGACGTTAATCCCGGTCTGCCGATACGCTTTATTTCCGGACGCGATGACCCTTGTCTGATATCGGAGCACAGATTCATGAAGAATCTGCTACTGCTCGACGATGTCGGCTACGAGAGCGTTTCGCACCGCTTATTTGACAATATGCGTCACCTCGTTCTGTTCGAGAAAAACGAGCAGAACGTTTATAAAGACATAGCAAAGTCGCTGTATTCATGGCTCGACCGTATGAAGAACCCGAATCCGTGGTTCTGAGTTACGGCGCGTGAAACAGCAGAGAAAGGATAATCAAACACATGGATATCAACAAGACCCTTGCAAACGAATTCGGACTCAGACAGGAACAGGTGGACAACACCGTCGAACTTATCGACGATGACAAGACTATCCCGTTCATTGCGCGTTATCGTAAGGAGCTTACAGGCTCTCTCGATGATACGATACTCCGTGAGCTCTATGACAGACTCATGTACCTTCGTAATCTTGAAAAGCGCAAGCAGGAAGTCACAAATTCTATCACGGAGCAGGAGAAGATGACTCCCGAGATAGAAAACGCTATCAGTGCCGCAATGACACTTGTCGAGGTTGAGGACATCTACCGTCCGTTCAAGCCTAAGAGAAGAACAAGAGCAAGTATCGCCCGTGAAAAAGGTCTCGAACCGCTTGCTGAACTCATTCTCGCTCAGGATAATTCTACAGAACCTGAGAAGGCTGCCGAAGACTTCGTTAACGAGGAGAAGGAAGTTGCCGACGTTCAGACTGCGATTCAGGGAGCTATGGACATCATCGCTGAGGATATCTCCGACGATGCCGATATCAGAAAGAAACTCCGTGCACTTGCAGGCGAAAAGGGTGAGATGACCTCAAAGGCTGCCGACCCCGAGGAAGAGACAGTGTACATGAACTATTACGAATACAGCGAGCCTGTTCCTAAGGTGGCTGACCACCGTGTTCTCGCACTCGACAGAGGTGAAAAGGAGGGCAAGCTTAAAGTCAGCCTTACACTTGATGAAAGTCTTGCAACTGATATCATTTTCGGCAAATATGTAAAGGCAAACAATGCCTGCGGAGAACTTGTGCGTGCTGCGGCTTCCGACAGCTATAAGCGCCTGATTTTCCCGTCTATTGAGAGAGAAGTACGTTCTGACATGACCGCTAAGGCAGCAGAAGCTTCAATCAAGGTTTTTGCGTCTAATCTTCGTCAGATGCTCATGCAGCCGCCTATGAAGAGCAGTGTAGTGCTCGGCCTTGACCCCGGTTACGCTCACGGCTGCAAGACTGCTGTTATCGACGGTACAGGCAAGGTGCTCGACCATGCTATAATCTACCCGGTAAGAGAATCTGCGTCTGCATCAAGAGTAGAAGAAGCAAAGCGCATCGTAAAGAAGTTCATCGAGAAATACAATGTAAACGTTATTTCTATCGGTAACGGTACAGCTTCACGCGAGACTGAGACTTTCGTTGCCGATATACTCAAAGAAATCCCGCAGGAAGTAAGCTACATGGTAGTAAGCGAGGCAGGTGCATCAGTTTACTCTGCTTCCGAGACTGCTGCAAAGGAGTTCCCGGACTTCGATGTTTCCATAAGAGGTGCAATATCTATCGCACGCCGTCTTCAGGACCCCCTTGCTGAGCTTGTAAAAATCGACCCGAAGGCAATCGGTGTAGGACAGTATCAGCACGATATGCCGCAGGCAAGAATGAGTGAGGCACTCACAGGTGTAGTTGAGGACTGCGTTAACTCGGTCGGAGTTGACCTCAATACTGCATCATATTCACTTCTTTCGTATATATCAGGTATAAACGCAGCCGTTGCCAAGAATATCGTTGCGTACCGCGACGAGAATGGCGTATTTACCGACCGCAAGGAACTTCTCAAGGTTCCGAAACTCGGCAAAAAGGCATTTGAGCAGTGCGCCGGATTCCTCAGAGTACGCGACGGAAAGAATCCTCTCGACAACACATCAGTTCACCCAGAGAGTTATGCGGCAGCTTCGTCACTTCTTTCAGAGTGCGGATTCACTCTCGCTGATGTTTCAAGCGGCGGTGCGTCGGGAATCTCTGAAAAAGCTGAGAGTGAGGGAATCGAAAAGATAAGCGAAAAGCTCGGTATAGGTGTTCCTACTCTTACTGATATTATAGGCGAACTTAAAAAGCCCGGACGCGACCTCCGTGACGAGCTTCCGCCTCCGCTCCTCAGAAGCGGCGATGTTATGGATATCAAGGACCTCAAACCCGGTATGGAGCTTGTTGGTACTGTCAGAAACATCATTGATTTCGGTGCATTCGTAGATATCGGTGTACATGAGGACGGTCTTGTCCATGTTTCGCAGATTTGCAGCAGATACATCAAGCACCCGCTTGAAGCTGTAAAGGTTGGCGAGGTCGTAAAGGTAAGAGTGCTTGATGTTGACCTCAAGCGAAACAGAATCTCCCTGACAATGCGCCTCAACGACGAAGAAGAGAAAAAGCAGCAGCGTAAACCTCGTCCGAAGCGTGAAAAACGCGAAAACAAGGGGTTTGACGCAAATAAGATTCACAACAGTGCATTCCGTATAAAGCAGAAGTAATGTACTTCGTATACATTATACGATGCAAGGACGACACGCTCTATACCGGTATCACGACCGATATAGAGCGTCGTTTTCGTGAACACTCCGGCGAGGCTGCGAATGGTGCAAAATATACACGTTCGCACCGTCCTGAGAGGATAGAAGCTGTGTGGAAATGTCCTGACAGGAGTGCCGCTTCAAAGCTTGAATATGCGTTAAAGAAGCTGCGCCGACCTCAGAAAATCGCGCTTATATGCGGAGAATCAGCTCCCCGCGGCATACCTTTCCCGGATATGACTATGGAGGCAAATATGATCAGAGAAATCGGACTTGACGATGTTTCCGAATGTGTCCGGGTTATCAGAGAAAGCTTCATGACTGTTGCCGACGAATTCGGCTTTACACAAGAAAATGCCCCTCTTTTCACTGCCTTTGCTGTTGATGAAGCGAAGATAGTTCAGTGGCGAGATGAACAGCACCGTCCGATGTACGGCTATTACGAAGGCGGCAAGCTTGTCGGTTACTATAATCTTCTCGTCAGCGGCGATGAATGTGAACTCGGAAGTCTGTGTGTACTGCCGGAATACAGACATAAAGGGGCAGGCGACGCTCTGCTCAGTGACGCGCTTTCGAGGGCGAAATTACTTGGATGCACACTTATGAAACTCAGCATAGTCGAGGAAAATACCGTGCTGCGGCAGTGGTACGAAAAGCATGGCTTTATCCACACCGGTACCCGGAAATTTGACTTTTTCCCATTTACTTGCGGATACCTTGAGATAAAGCTTCACTGACGGCTTAATTGTAAGGAGAGTGTTACAATATGAGTAAGTATACTGTAAAATATAACGAACTGACTGCGGAAGAGTTTATTTTACTATGGGAGACTGTCTGGGGTCAGGGTCCAACTTTAGAACAGACAAAACTCGCAATGGAGCATACTCTTTTCCGCGTATCCGTATTTGACGGCGATACTATAGTTGCAATGGCAAGAATGATAGGGGATATGGGACTTGATTACTATATCAAAGATGTTATTGTAAGACCCGAATATCAGGGCAAAGGTATCGGTCGTATGCTTATAACGGAACTGCTGAAGTTCATTGAAGAGAATGGAGTCAGTGGAACGGAAATTTTTGTTGAGCTTTGTGCTATGCCGGACAAGATATCGTTTTACGAAAAGTTCGGATTTGATTCCAACGAAGCACAGCGTTTGAAACTCTATATTAAGCCCGAATAATATGTATCATCGGCCCGGAACTGTTTCCGGGTCGATTTTTTGAAATTTTTTTCGTCATACTATTGACAAATGCCTGAACATATGATATCATAAACATATGAACAACTGTTCATATGTTTGAAGGAGGCTGAACATATGGAAAAAACTTTTGAAATCCGCAACCTCGGCTGTGCGCACTGCGGCGGCAAGATAGAGGAAGCTATAAATAAGCTTGAGGGAATAGAGTCGGCGGTACTGAATTTCCCGATGAGAAAAATCAAGGTAAAAGGCGAGTGCAGTGAAGAAGTTCTTGCGAAGATGAACAGTATTGCGAACTCGATAGAGCCGGGTGTTGAGATAGTTCCGGCGGACTCGAAAAAGCATAAGCACCATGAACATAGTCATGAACATGGTCACCACCACGGAGAGCACTGCGATTGCGGACATGACCATGAGCATGAACATCACCACGGAGAGCACTGCGAGTGCGGACACGACCACGAGCATGAACATCACCACGGAGAGCACTGTGAGTGCGGACACGACCACGCACACGAACATCATCACGAGCATAGCAGTGAAAAGGCTGAGTTTATTCCGCTTATAGCCGGAGTCGTATTTTTTGCGGCGGCGGTTGCGGTACATCACCTGACGGGACTTCTGCCGCTTGCAATTGCTCTTTACGTCGCGGCATATTTTATTCTTGGACTGAATGTTCTTAAAGCAACGGTCAAGAATATACTTGCCGGAAACTTCTTTGACGAGAACTTCCTCATGACTATTGCGACGCTCGGAGCTTTTGCACTCGGTGAGTACGCGGAAGCAGTCGGAGTTGTGCTGTTCTTCCGTATTGGTGAAATGTTCGAGGACATCGCAGTAGCGAAAAGCCGTAAGGCTATCACAGATGTAGCGGAGCTTCGCGTAGATGAGGCGGACGTACTTCGTGACGGCGAGTTTGTAAGAATAGATGCAGACGATATCGAGGTCGGCGACATTCTTAGAATAAAGGTCGGCGAGCGTATTGCTGTTGACGGAGTTGTAGCATCGGGAAGTTCGAGAATAGACACATCAGCTGTAAACGGCGAGCCTGTGCCTGTTACTGTGAACGAGGGCGACCGTATATTTTCCGGCTGTATCAACATTTCGAGTGCATTTGAGCTGAGAGCAGAAGCTGTTGCAGACGACTCAATGATATCGAAAATTGCGAGAGCGGTCGAGGACGCTTCCGCTGAAAAGCCACAGATAGACCGCTTTATTACGCGCTTTTCAAAGGTGTACACACCGTTTGTCATTGCGGTTGCAGTATTGACTGCCGTAGTCGGAAGTCTGCTGACAGGTGACTGGCAGAAATGGATCTATTCGGCACTTACATTCCTTGTAATCAGCTGTCCGTGCGCACTGGTACTGAGCGTTCCGCTTGCCTATTTTTCGGGAATCGGAGCCGCTTCAAAGCTTGGTATACTCTTCAAGGGCGGAAACTCTCTTGAAGCACTCGGCAAGGTAAAGGCAGTAGCATTTGATAAGACAGGCACTCTTACTGACGGAAGCTTCTCAGTTACTGAGGTCAACAGCTTCGGAAGCTTCGATAAAACTGAACTTCTTCGTCTCTGCGGAAGCTGTGAGCAGATATCAACTCACCCTGTTGCTGAGAGTATTGCGGCATACTGCCGTGAAAACGATATACACCTTTCAGACCCCGAAAATGCTTCTGAAATTGCAGGCAGGGGAGTTGAAGCAAAAGTTGACGGAAAAATTGTGCTATGCGGAAACATTAAGATGATGAGTGAAAACAAAGTTGCCGTCCCCGAGACATCGGCTGACGTCATCGGTACCGCGGTTTACATCGCTGTAGACGGTAAATCCGAAGGCATGATACTTGTATCTGACACCGTCAAAAAGTCGTCTGAGGGAGCTGTAAAGTCACTGAGGGACATGGGAATAGCGTCTGCGATGTTCACAGGAGACGTTCCTGAGACTGCTGAAAAGGTCGGAAACAAGCTTGGAGTAGACGTAGCAAAGGGTGGACTTCTGCCCGATGAAAAGCTTGCTGAACTCGGCAGACTGCGCGAAAAATACGGACCTGTCATGTTTGTAGGCGACGGTATAAATGATGCACCCGTTCTTGCAGGTGCAGACGTAGGCGGAGCTATGCAGAGCGGTGCTGACCTTGCACTTGAAGCGGCGGATGCGGTGTTCATTAGCAGTGAACCGGATTCGGTAGTTACAGCAAAGCGTATTGCCGATAAGACACTTCGCATTTCTTATGAGAATATTATTTTTGCACTTGCTGTAAAGGCGGCAGTCCTTATGCTTGGACTTATTGGTCACCCTAATATGTGGCTTGCGGTATTCGCAGACTCAGGTACGGCAATGCTTCTGATACTCAATTCTATCCGCGCACTCAATACTAAAAAATACAAGTAAGGAGGTTCTGAAATGTTCTGGGACAAAGTTGCACCGCTATATGATTTTTTTGAGGACCTGATAAACCATAAGGTCTACAGCGGTACAGGACAGTGGATAACAGGGGAGATATCGTCCGATGATGTTGTGCTTGAATGTGCAAGCGGCACCGGTGCTATAACGAAGTATATCGCACCGGTTTGCAGTAAACTTGTGGCGACTGATATGTCGAAGAAGATGCTGATGCAGAACGAGAAAAACTGCCGAGGATACGACAATGTAAAGTTCCGGTATGCTGATATAATGCACCTGAAGTGTCCGGACGGAAGTTTTGACAAGGTGATTGCCGGAAATGTCATACATCTCCTTGATGAGCCTGAGCTTGCCGTAAAGGAACTGTGCAGAGCGTGCAAGACCGGCGGAAAGGTCATCATTCCGACCTATATCAATGACAAAGGCGGCAAGCTGAGCATAAGTGCGAGATTCCTCGAAATGATAGGACTGCGGTTTACACGCGAATTCAGCGAGGAATCTTACAGAGAATTCTTCCGGAATGCCGGATATGACAACGTCAGATTCCACATAGTTGAAGGCAATATGCCGTGTATGATTGCGGTAATTTCCAAGTAAAAACGCAAACAGACGACTTCGGGTATTCCCGCAGTCGTCTGTTTTTTAAAGATTATATAGCCTTCCCTGCCACGTATCAAGGTCTGCGAGACGCTTGTCAATTCCGCCAAGGACGGCAATTTTGTCAGCGCTCCACATCGGTGCAATGAGTTTACGTTTGTCGCCGTCACCGGTTATGCGCTCAATTACTGTTTCAGGCGGAAGAAGTTCAAGCTGACTGACGATGACATCTATATATTCGTCACGCGAAAGAAGCGATATATCGCCGTTTTTGTACATCTCTGCAAGTTTTGTACCCTCAATGACGTGGAGCATTTGCAGTTTTACACCGTCAGGAGCAAGCTTAGCAGTCTGCCTTGCGGTCTCGGTCATCATTTCGGGAGTTTCGTGCGGCAGTCCGTTTATTATGTGCAGACACACCCTTATACCACGGCTTTTCAGCTTATTATAGCCTTCAAGGAATTCTTCATGCGTACAGCACCGGTTTATCAGGTCGATAGTAGGTTCATGAACAGTCTGCATACCGAGTTCGACGGTAAGGTTTGTACGGTCACTTAGTTCGCAAAGCAGGTCTAAAACCTCATCAGAGAGGCAGTCAGCGCGTGTACCGATGGATAATCCGGCGATATATGGGAAAGATAGAGCAGTGTTGAACTTCTCCCTCAGTACCGAGACCGGAGCATACGTATTGGTATTTGCCTGAAAATAGGCTATTATCGGGACATCGCCGCATTTCTTGAAAATGCGTTCATGTTCACTGCGTATCTGTCCGGCAACATTCAGCGCGGACCGCGTAAAATAGCCGCTTCCGCCGTCACAAAAGATACAGCCGCCATACCCCTTGCTGCCATCGATATTCGGGCACGTAAACCCGCAGTCTATCACTGCTTTGCAGAGCTTTTTGCCGTAAACACTGCGAAAATGGTAATTCAGCGTATGGTAGCGTTTATTGTCGGAAGAATACAAAAATGGACTCTTTTTCATGTTTTCACCCCGCTTTTATCGTAACATATCAAGCTTATCTTGTCAATATATTGTTTTATAGTGTAAAAATATACTGTATATTGAGGTGAAATACTTGACAAATTTCACGATTCGGGGTACAATATAAAGAGGTAACGTTGAAGAAATTTGTGTTCTTTGTCAGAAGTGTACAAATCAACATAGCTAAATAAGATGAAATGCACAATTTTCTGATATGTACAAAAAACACCTTTGACAAAATCTACATTTTGTGATATAATGTACATTAGGATTATTATTAAAGTCAACTATAAAAATGCTGACAATTCAATGCGATAATATTGCCTCGCAGATCCGCAAACAGCAGACATCAGGACTGCCGTTTGTTTAAGGATATTTTTGCAGATTCCGATCTGTCAATAATGGCTCCGGATATCGGAAAGGAAAATCTATGTCAAAGATCATTGCTGTCACATCAGGCAAGGGCGGTACGGGAAAATCAACAGTCTGTGCCGGACTTGGATATACTCTCGCAAAGCAGGGTCACAGAACTCTCCTCATCGAGCTTGATTTCGGACTCAGATGTCTCGATATCATGTTCGGTCTCGAAAACAGTATAAAATATGACCTCGGCGACGTTCTCAGCGGACGTAAAAGTGCACTCGATGCTGTTTGTCAGACTCCTATGGCAAATAACCTCAGCCTTCTCTGCGCTCCTAAGACTCTTACAAGCGTTACTGCTGAACAGATCGTTGAGATATGCCGCTCGGTAAAGAAGTATTTTGAATATATCATTATTGATACTGGTGCGGGTATCAGCTCACACGTTTTCGACATAGTTGAACAGGCTAACCTTATTCTCGTTGTTTCGACTCCTGACCCTGTGTGCATGAGAGATGCAGGTCTTATGTCAGACGAGTTCTACAACCGCGGAAACAAGAGTCAGCGCCTTATCATAAATAAGATCAGCAAGAAGGTTATCGGTGATGCCCTCGTTTCTAACCTTGACGAGATCATCGACAAGGTAGGTGTTCAGCTTATCGGCGTTATCCCTGATGACTTCAAGATGACAGTTGCAACAGGTAAGGGTAATCCTATACCCACAGATTCTGCTGCACTCAAGGCATTCGATGCCATTTCAAAGCGACTCGGCGGAGAATTTGTTCCGCTTACAGTAAAAACTGCTTGATCAGTTAATAAAGATCCGCTCAGCGGGGAAAGGACGGAAAAATGAAAATTGCGATCATTGCCCATGATGCCAAAAAGGAGCTCATGGTACAGTTCTGCAGTGCTTACTGCGGAATCCTCTCCAAGCATACTCTTATGGCTACTAATACTACAGGAAAGCAGGTAAGTGAGGCTACTGGACTGCCTATCAAGCGCTACCTGAGCGGACGCGGCGGTGCTGAACAGATTCTTGCACTGCTTTCATGCAACGAGGTAGATGTGCTTCTCTTCTTCAGAGACCCCATCAACCCGAAGGCTACTGATGTGAACGATATGAATCTTCTCAGATTATGTGACGTTCACAACGTTCCCGTGGCTACTAATATCGCTACGGCAGAAGCTCTGATCCTCGCGCTCGAAAGAGGCGACCTCGACTGGCGCGAAGTCGGAAATCCAAGCATATGAAATTAAGGCTGACTGCGTTTGCAGGTATGCCCAAATTGTCCCTTTGTAAAGGGACAATTTTCATGTAAAGACGATTTGCTTTATTGTATAAAGAAATATAACCGGAAAGGCTGAAAATTATGGCTATTAACATCAAGCGCCCAAACGGCACAGAGGACGTTCTCCCGAAAGATGTTCACAAGTGGTACACCGTCGAGAAAATCGCTCGCGAGACTGCTGAAAGCTTCGGATTCGGTGAGATAAGAGTTCCCACATTTGAGAATACCGACCTCTTCCTCCGCTCTGTCGGCGAGACTACCGACGTTGTACAGAAGGAAATGTACTCGGTAAGAGCTAAGGAAACTGAGTTTACACTCCGCCCTGAGGGTACTGCCGGAACTATCCGCGCAATGCTCCAGAACGGACTCCTCAACGAGGCTCTCCCTCAGAGAGTGTTCTATATACTCTCATGCTTCCGCCACGAAAGACCACAGGCTGGCAGACTTCGTGAGTTCCACCAGTTCGGACTTGAAATGGCTGGAAGTTCTTCACCTGCTGCGGACGCTGAAGTCATCAGTCTTGCTAAGAGTATTCTTGACAGACTCGGACTCAAGAAGATAGAACTCCACATAAACTCTATCGGCTGTCCGACTTGCCGCGCTAAGTATCATGAGGCTCTGCGAGCTTATTTTGAACCGCACAAGGACGAGCTCTGCGATACCTGCAAGGAGCGCCTCGTCAAGAACCCTATGAGACTTCTCGACTGCAAGAGTACTGAGGACCGCGAAATAGCCAAGAACGCTCCTGTTATCCTCGATTATCTTTGCGATGAGTGCAGCGAGCACTTCACAAAGCTGAAAAAATACCTTGATAATGCGGAAATACCATATGTTATCGACCCCAAGATAGTGCGCGGACTTGACTACTATACCAAGACAGTTTTTGAGTTCATCACCACCGAAATAGGTGCACAGGGTACTGTCTGCGGCGGCGGACGCTATGACGGACTTATTCAGCAGCTCGGCGGTCAGCCTACTCCTGCACTCGGCTTCGGCATGGGAATTGAGAGACTTCTTCTTGTTATGGACAAGCAGGAATGCGATTTCCTTGCACCTAAAAAGTGCGATATTTACTTCGCTACTATGGGTGAAGCTGCTCTCGAAAAGGCTATGGAACTTTCAAGGTCACTTCGTGAGTACGGCTACTTTGCTGAATATGACCTCATGGGACGCGGTCTCAAGGCACAGATGAAGTACGCTAACAAGATAGGTGCTGCGTTTACCGTTGTTCTCGGCGATAACGAACTTGAGAACGGCAAGGCTAAACTCAAGGAAATGGAAAAGGGCGAGGAGACAGAAATTCTCCTGAACGATAAGTTCACGCTCTCTTTTGAGGACGTTTACTTCAATAAAATGCTTGACTTTATGGACGAGGAGACCGGCGAAAACGGTTCACTCTTCGCTTTCACAGGGGAGGATAAATAAAATGGCAGATAGTATGAAGGGACTTAAAAGAACGCATTATTGCGGAGAAGTCACCGAAATCGGAAAAGAAGTCGTAGTTGGCGGCTTCGTTGAAAGAATAAGAGACAAGGGCGGCGTAATTTTCATCGTTCTCCGTGACAGAACAGGTGTTGTACAGCTCATGTTCAACGACAAGACAGACCCTGCTGTATTCGAGAAGGCTGCTTCGTGCAGAAGCGAGTACGTGCTTATGGCTAAGGGCGAGGTTATCGAGCGCGAGAGCAAGAATGACAAGCTCAAGACTGGTAACGTTGAGATATTTGTAAGTGACCTCCGTATACTCTCAAAGGCTGAGACAACTCCTTTCGAGATTACTAATGAGACTAAGGTAAACGAGGAACTCCGCCTTAAATATCGCTACCTTGACCTCAGAAGAGCTCCGTTACAGCACAATATCATTATGCGCCATGAGATTGCAAGAGTTACGCGTGAGTACTTCTATGAGAACGGATTCCTCGAAATCGAGACTCCTATGATGATGAAGTCAACTCCCGAGGGCGCAAGAGATTACCTCATTCCTTCACGTGTTCACCCCGGTCAGTTCTATGCACTGCCGCAGTCTCCGCAGATTTATAAGCAGCTTCTCATGGTTGCAGGCTTCGATAAGTACATTCAGCTCGCACGCTGCTTCCGCGATGAGGACCTCCGTGCAGACCGTCAGCCTGAGTTCACTCAGATAGACCTTGAAATGTCATTCGTTGACGCTGAGGACATTCAGGAGTGCGTTGAAGGCTTCGTTAAGAGACTCTTCAAGGAAGTTATCAATGTTGATATTCAGCTCCCGCTTCAGAGACTTACTTTTGCTGACGCTATGAGCCGTTATGGTACTGATAAGCCTGATACCCGCTTCGGCTTCGAGATTCAGGACATCACCGACACTGTAAAGGACATCGATTTCGTTGTATTCAAGAGTGCTATTGAGGACGGCGGAAGTGTACGTGCTATCAATGTCAAGAACGGTGCTGCTGCATATACACGTAAGGAAATCGACAAGCTCGTTGAACACGCTAAGGGTATCGGAGCAAAGGGACTTGCTTACATTCGTTGGGCAGATGAGCCTAACTGTTCGTTCAAGAAATTCCTCGGTGAGGGAGACCTCGAAAAGATTTGTGCGGCTGTTGACGCTCATGAAGGTGACCTCGTTCTTATCTGTGCTGATAAGACTAAGACTGTTCTGTCAACTCTCGGTGCTATCCGTCTTATCTGTGCTAAGAAGCTTGACGTTATCCCTGAGGATAAGTACAACTTCCTGTGGATAACAGAAATGCCATTCTTCGAGTTTGATGAAGAGAATAATACATGGGTCGCAGCACATCACCCATTCACAATGCCTATGGAAGAATGCATCGAATATCTCGACACTGACCCTGCAAATGTGCGTGCTAAGTCGTGGGACCTCGTTCTCAACGGTACAGAGCTTTCAAGCGGTTCTATGCGTATCACCGACTATGAACTTCAGCAGAGAATGTTTGAGGCTCTTGGTATGAGTGATGAGGAGATAAACGCGAAGTTTGGATTCCTTGTTGACGCTTACCGTTACGCTTCACCTCCGCACGGCGGCATGGGAATTGGTCTCGACCGTATTGCAATGATTATGTGCAAGGCAGACAGCCTGCGTGACGTTACAGCGTTCCCGAAGGTACAGAATGCAAGTGAGCTTATGAGCGAGTGTCCGTCACCTGTTGACAAGGAAAACCTTGATGTACTCGGTATCAGCGTAAAAGGAACAGAATAATCGAGGGTACTGCCCTCGAACTCACGGCAGGGAGCGAGCGGCTTCCTGTACCCGGAAATCCACATTGTCTCTCGCAAGCTCGCTTACTTTGTACAATGGGCGAGTTTGCTACCGTTCAAAGATAGCGATGAATAATAAATAAGGCACTATCATTTCAGATAGTGCCTTTATTTGTGTCCGCAAGCGAAAGCAGACTATACCTTTTGTACTGAGTATGCCCGTGAATTGGGAGTTCGGGGGACAGTGCCTCAGTTGACTGTCAGGCAGAGCCTTGACAAAAGAAACATTAAAGTGCTGCGAAACCTTTTTTGAGGTCGTCGAGAATGTCGTCAACGTTTTCGAGCCCGACAGAAAGTCTTATCATGCCGCCGTTGATTCCGCACGCAACAAGCTGCTCGTCTGTGAGCTGACGGTGTGTTGCACTTGCAGGGTGGAGTACACAGGTGCGGATATCAGCAACGTGTACCTCGTTGGAAGCAAGTGAAAGAGAATCCATGAACTTGACTGCCTGAGAGCGACCGCCCTTGATTATGAATGATATAACACCGCTGCAGCCGAGGGGGAGATACTTCTGAGCAAGCTCGTGGTACTCGTTGCTTGCGAGACCGGGGTAGTTTACCGACTCAACGTTCGGGTTTGCTTCGAGGAACTCTGAAACTATCTTTGCATTTTCGCAGTACTGCTTCATTCTTACTGCAAGAGTCTCAAGACCGAGATTGAGGTAGAATGCAGACTGAGCTGACGGATAGCAGCCGAAGTCTCTCATAAGCTGCATTCTTGCTTTAACAATGTAAGCAGCTTTGCCGTAAGCCTTTGTGTAGACAGTGCCATGGTAGCTCTCGTCAGGCTCAGTGAACTCGGGGAAATTGCCGTTAGTCCAGTCGAAATTACCGGAATCAACGATAACACCGCCGCCCTGTACTGCGTGACCGTCCATGTACTTGGTAGTGGAGTGGATAACTATATCAGCTCCGAACTCGAAAGGACGGCAGAGAATAGGAGTCGGGAAAGTGTTGTCGATAATGAGCGGAACACCGTGAGCGTGAGCGATCTTAGCGAACTTTTCAATATCGAGAACTGCGAGTGCAGGGTTAGCGAGAGTTTCACCGAAAACAGCCTTTGTATTAGGCTTGAATGCGGCATTTATCTCGTCCTCGGAAGCATTTGCATTAACGAAAATGCACTCGATACCGAGTTTTTTGAGAGTATAAGCGAAGAGGTTTACAGTTCCGCCGTAGATAGTAGCGGCAGAAATGAAGCTGTCACCTGCTTTGAGAATATTGAGCAGTGAACAGAGTGAAGCAGCCTGACCGCTTGATGTGCACATTGCACCGATACCGCCTTCAAGAGCGGCAATTTTCTCCTCAACAGCCATAACTGTGGGGTTCTCGAAACGGGAATAAATAAGGCTCTTGGTAGGGTCGTCGAAAACAGCGGCAACGTCGTCAGTTGAATCGTAAACGTAGGTAGTGCTCTGAACTATTGGTACAACTCTTGGTTCTGTGTTTTTGGGAGTATAACCTGCGTGCAGGCATTTAGTTTCGATTTTCATAGATATCCTCCTTGGAATAATGGTGTGTTTTATTTTTAGAGACGATTTTTCTAACCTTGGGTACGCAGAATTCAAGAACAGCGCAGTATTTATCCACAAAGGTTATGACAAAAGTCTCTTTATAACTTGGCAAAGGGCGTGTTGCAGGCCACATATGCTTTTCTATCATGTCACGCTCGATATCGGAGATATCAGTCAGCATGACGGCATTTTTCAAAGCGATGTCGGAGTGACAGCGGCTGTGTTTAGGCTGACCCTTTTCACGCACGGAATTATAAGCCTTGCGGTCGTAATAGAAGAGGTCGTGCATGAGACCTGCTCTTGCCGCAGAACGTGCATCGAGTTTCAGCTTGCGGCAGACAATGTAGCCGTAGTAAGAAACATTTACACAGTGCTGAAAACGGGTCGTAGTGATGTGATGCTTTATAGTTTTGAGCTTTTCAAGCTCAGGTGAACCGATAATATCGCTGATGCAGGCATAGTATGTGCTTCCGGACAGTTCCTTGCGCGAACAAATAGCTTTTAGCATATCTATTATCCTTTATCAATTTATTCGGTATAAAACCGTTACATATATTATACAATATAATCGTCGAAAAATCAATAGGTAATTGATAATATGTTGCGTGATGAATTAGTGAATATGTGTGATAAAATGGTGTAGTTTTAACAAATAATTGATTAGAATCCCCATATTCGCTTGACAAAAAAGTCAGGGGTGTGTATAATATTTATAGCGGCGGACGTAGTTTTACAAATCTGCCATGCGAAAGGAATTGAGTATAAATGAAAAATATTACTAAAAAGATTATCGCGATTTTTTCTGTAGTTTGTGTAGCGGCATCGTGCCTTGCAAGCTGCAGTTCCAGTGATAAAAAGAGCGAAAGCTCAGATGAGACTGCTATCAAGCAGTACGCACTCGAAATAGGCTCGGCTGATGATGCTAATCCTATCACTCAGGACAAGAATAAAGTTGATATCGACGCTGAAGACCCTACAGGTGCAAGCAGTGAAAGCTCTACAAATGCATCAGGTGCAGCAGTTGAAGACACTACTGAGATACAGGACGTTACTGATGCAAACGGTGAGCCTGTTACAGAGGCGGCTACTGTTACAGACGCTTCCGGTGCAACTGTTACTGATAAAGCAGGAAAGCCTGTTACTGAAATGGTAAAAGTTACAACTGTAGTAAAGAAGTCAGGCGGTACATCTGCAAGCAGCGCAAATACTGATACTGCTACACAGTCTAATGAGTCTTCCTACACTTCAAAGCAGGACGGCAGATATGCTATGTGGCTCGATATCTCCAAGGACGAGAACTTCTTCTTCGAGGGCGATTTCCTCCACGTTAAGTTCAAGGTTAAGGACGATGTTCCGGACGGCGACTATAAGATCAAGATTTCTCCTGACCTCTCAGACGTTGCAGGTAAAGCAGTTTACCCGAGCAAGGTACTTGAGGGTACTATCAGAATAAATAACGGTTCTATCGAACCTGTTGATGTTTCAGGTGAGACAGGAATGGTATTCTACGGCGACAACGTTGCCTGCAAGCAGGGCGATGTTATCGATTACTACATCAACATCAAGAACAATACCGGACTTGTTGCATTCGTTATCTGGTTCTATTTCGACAGCAACGCTCTCGATTTCATCAGTGCTGAGGCAAGCGGTGAGTTTGAGGAGATTGCAAGAAATACTGAGATAGGCAGTGCAAAGAAAGCAGCTGAATAATGAATATGAAGAATCCCGATAGTTTCCTATCGGGATTCTTTTATGCTTTGAGTTCAGTTTTCATTAGTGTTAGGTCGTAGATATCGAGTTTGCCGTCTTTGCAGAGGTCGGCTGCCTGCCACTTTTCAAGTTTTGTATCGGGTACTGTGAGGAGCCATTTCTGTAATTTTACAGCGTCTGCGACGGTGAGATTACCGTCAGCATTTACGTCTCCGCGTACAAATGGACAATACGGCTGCCATAGATTGCTTAACCAGTCTGCACGTTTCTCTATGTACTGTCTGACTAATTCTGCCGATTCCATTGAGTTACCACCGCTTGTAGCCGCATTGAATACCGAGTATTTGGGTCCGCCGTACATATGCCACATGGCATTATTCATATCAGCTGAGGGACGTATACTTTCTGCAAGAGTTGTCATGTATGAATCGGTCAGCTTATTTAGGAATGGCTCAAAGTCATCGAAGTAGACCTCTCCGACCTGTTTTACAAAGTCGTCATTTTTATATAGCTGACCTATCCAGCTGATACCGACTGTCGGACGTCCGCTTCCGGTCGATGACGAAATACCGCCGTCGTCGTAGCCATGTATAGGGAAATATGCGATGAAGAGGTTATCGGGTCTGTATGAGAAACCGATGTTGCCGTCGGAGTTTTTGCGTGCAGAGGGGAAGTTGTTGTAGCTGAGGTCGAAGTCCCATGCAGGACTGAAATGAAGTTTGCCGTCACCGGTCTTGTCGGAGTCTTTCCAAAGGTAAAAGCTTGAAGACGTGCCGTCTAAGTTTTCACTTATTTCCTGCACGAGATAGGCTTTGATAAGAGATTCTACGTCGATGTAATCACTGTAGTGCCTGCCTTTTGAGTTCACACCGTTTTCGGAGTAGACTGCGTCCTCAGCGTCCTGAACGAACGAGCGAATGTATTCTGCCTGTGCCTTTGAAGCGTACTCCGGACCGTCTATATCGACAGACTGTCCGCGCGATGTTATAAATCCGCTCTGACACTTTGTTCCGTATCTGTTCCATTGCTGAAATTGCAGGAGATATCCGCCGGTGATATCGTCGGGGTCATTTGGAATATCGTAGTATTTGTAGCTGTTTTCCATGTAGTCGGTCGCGTATTTGGTACCAACGACCTTCTGCTGGTATTTTTCGAGGTCGCTGGAGTTCAATTCTTCAGTTTCCTCTTCAAGGTCACGGATATTGATACGGTTTTTCTGTATCTGTACTCTCTCCGAAAGCTGGTATGTTCCGCGGTATGCACCGTCTGCATAGAGGTCTACGAATACTGAGTCCATTATATATTCCATTCCGGCTTCTCTGCACATTTCCTGAGTAAGCTTGTTGCGAAGCATTGAGTGGTCGATATAGTTGGAAAGCAGTGCCCACTTTTTTGCCTTGCCCATACCAAAGAGGTCGGCTTTTTTGGGAAGCTTGAAATTATACGGTTTCTTTACACTATAGTCCCATGATGAATTACCGCGGGAAGTAAGCTTGTCGAGTTCACCGCTGTACTGGGTTTTTCCGGTATTGTCTAAAATCAGTATCTTACCTGTTTCAGTAAGGTACCTGTTTTCATCGAGAGATTTCAGTCCGCCGTGACTGGTTGAAAGGTAGATACTTCCGAGGTTAGACTGCATAACTTTCAGTGTGCCGCAGATTTCAGTGCCGACTTTTATCTCAAAAGTGTCAGATTTGCTCAGAATCGCCGTAGTTTTGCCTGATATGATGGATTCGCCGTTAAGGTAAACAGTTTTGTCAGCAGAGTATGTGATAACGAGGTTAGTGCGGTCGGCGGTTGCCGGAAGAAAAACGTACCAGCAGTTGTCCCATTCGCTGTGCCACCAATCAGTATAGTCGAGGTCGGTAGTGACAGTGGGGGAGAGGTTGCTGACTCTAAATGCTGAGACAGGCATGGTCTCGTCGTTTTCAGCCGGACCGGCGGCGAGTAATTTCCGTTTATCGGGCAAAGCCGGTGGTGCTTCATCAGGAATGTACAAGTCTGCGGAACGGTCGTACTGCTTTATTTCCCCCGATACTGTATCAAGCGGCGACGCTGACAGAAGTGTCGTAAAAGCGAGTGCCGCGCATATTGCAATAGTTTTGATTCTCATATAATTTCCTCCCTGACTTAATTCTACCATTAATACGCTGCCTTGTCAATCGCCGCATATAACCAAGTTACTGCCGAATGTTCAGTGAATTGGACTTCTTTTATAGTTTAAAGTCGGCACTATACAATTCGTTTATAGCGCTTGAGTAAAAATGGTAAATTAATACTTTCTTAACAAAATTTATATTGAAAATTGACAATTTATGTGCTATAAATGACCTTATTCGGCATTACAATC
This sequence comes from uncultured Ruminococcus sp., assembly GCA_900315975.1. The sequence continues at coordinate 65 of ONBA01000009.1, read as the reverse complement.
CCTTAGTGGTCATCAAAGGTCATTAAGAACCCGAAATTTCGGCGCTTTTTGCGGTAGAAAGCTCG
>ONBA01000033.1:26028-38689 GCA_900315975.1 uncultured Ruminococcus sp. | reverse complement strand
ATACACCGCGAGAGCAAGGCTCTGTGCTACGGCGATATAAGCGTTCCTGTGCTGCCAAACAAGCAGTGTATCATTCAGCGCCGCTGTGACGATGAGCGCATACTCATTGCGATAAATGCTGATTCTGAGCCGTTTACTGCTCATTTCGATGCAGGCTGCGGCATGGCAGACGAGCTTATAACAGGCACAAAGCACGACTTCGGAGGCGGAAGTGAGCTGCCGCCGTATTCAGCTCAGATATGGAAAATGGAAAGATAATATATCAGCATCTGGATAGTCTTTTTGGAACTGTAAAAGTATGTCCTTATTATCAGCTTCCATTTGCCTTACTCTTTTATACATTTCCTCATAACTTTTATCGGAAGTTGCTTTCTCAATAAAAAGTCTGGAGTATTCAGAAAGTCTATCGTAAGAATGAGGACTACGAGCAGCGTGTACAGTCATGTGGACAGCGAAAGCAAGAAGCTGAGTGCCGAGGAGATAGCTGAAGCATTAGAATATCCCGATGCACTCCTAACAAAAGATGTGATGAAGATGCTTGGAATCGGCAGTAGGCCTGTCAGACAAGTACTTCAAAAGATTTTTGCCATACTCAGCTCTGTCATTCTCGCCTCAAGCCTTGTATATTTGCTCGCCGATCTCCCGGTAAGCAATTACCATTGCAGTATTGACAGCGGCATACACTTTATTTTGCGCTGTTATTACAAAAGAACGTATGGAAGTATATCCCCTCCGAATTGCTATCGGATTTTATGATTTCATTATCCATAGGGCCCGCCCTCATTTCATGATGATACACCAATTATACCATGCAGAGCCCTATTTTTCAAGAGATTTCTAAGCAATCATTCCATAAACAGAGTGCATTATTCGACAGTATGATATCGCTGAAAAATCTAGCAATTATATGCTCTCCGGTGATATGGTAGTATACGAGTATATTACCATGAGCAAGACCACTGACTCATTAGAGCAGCGTGTTAACACTGTCGGCGGATTTATCTTCGGCGTCGAGTGCAAGATAGTTGATCCTGAGACCAATCAGGAGCTCCCCGATGACGTTGACGGTGAGTTCGTAGCAAGAGGATACAATATAATGAAGGGCTACTACAAGATGCCCGAAGCAACTGCAGCAGCTATCGACAGCGAGGGCTGGCTCCACACCGGAGACCTCGCAAGAAGACGTTCCTCCGATGGATATTTCAAGATAACAGGACGTATCAAGGATATGATAATCCGCGGCGGCGAAAATATCTACCCAAGGAGATAGAGGACTTCCTCTACACATATCCAAAGATAAAGGACGTTCAGGTCATCGGTGTTCCTGATGAGGACTACGGCGAGGAGATTATGGCTTGTATCGTTCTCAAGGAGGGCGAGACAGCTACCGAGCAGGAGATCAAGGATTTCTGCCTTGCACGAATGGCAAAGCATAAGTGTCCGAGATATGTTGATTTCGTTGACGGATTCCCGATGAATGCGGCAGGAAAGATACTGAAATACAAAATGAGAGAGCAGGCAGTCGAAAAGCTCAAGCTCCACAATGCTGACAGCATCGTAACAGCATAAATATATATATATATTTCAATTATTTAAGGCTGTTGGCAGTCGGTAATAGTGCAGAATGACAGTGTTTCGGGATATTGAAGAATTGCAGAAATCTACAAATATTATCATGGAGGAAAACACTACGAAATTCAAAGAAGTTGTAAGGAACCGTTATTCATGAAAGAAATATAGTGGTCGTCAGGTCGAAGCTGAAAAGTTGAACGCTATTCTGGAAGCAGGCCGTCTTGCACCGACTTCTAAGAACCTGCAGGAACAGCATATCTATGTAGTTCAGTCTGCTGAGAAACTCGCTGTCATTGACCAGTATCAGTTCAGGAAGCTGCCGATACGCTTTCATAGAAACTTGATCTTCTGATCTGCTGACTATCAAGGATACGTGTGATGTGGTGAAAGTGAATCTTTCACATCATGACTGGTATGAGCTTTATCTTGCTTCCGGAAAGTTCCTGCCCTTAAGTGGCGGTAGCTTTCCAAAACGAAAAAGAGTCCAATATCAAAATTACTATTCTATGATCGAATATAAGCAAAGCCCTGCCTTTCGTTATCTGAAAGCAGGGCCGTATTATTGTTTTATGAATTCAAGCGGTGTCTGCTCCAAATCTCATGTGTTGTCGGTGGGAGCGTTATAAGCTCCGCATTGTGCTGTTTTATTTGCTGGGCATAGCGAGATATTCACGTTCTTCACGCGTCGTATCCTTGATCAGAATTGATCACATAAAACAGTCTCCTTTATAGAATTGCTTCTGCTTTATGCCATTTCAGCGTTGATTGCGTCCTCGCTTTCAGCCATTGCCTGTAAGGTTATGGTAAGCAGTTTATCAAGCTCCCAACCAAGCTGTTCAGCACCGCGCTCAATTACTTCTCTTGAACATCCTGCGGCAAAGCCTTTACTCTTATACTACTTTTTCAGTGATTTAAGCTCCATGTCTTTTGTACTTTTGGAAGGACGCATAAGTGCAGCTGCCCAGATCAGACCGGTCAGTTCATCAGCCGCAAAAAGCACCTTCTCCATTTCGTGTATCGGTTCCATATCAATAGTCACGCCGCAGCCTACTGTTATTCAGTATTCAGCTTTTTGCTGTGGCGTGAGCTTTTTCTTCCATGACGTATTATCGACCTCCTTGTATTATAAAAGTATATATATACAAAAAAGCCGACTCTGTATGGCTTCTGTACGAAACCAACAAAATCGGCTTTGAAATCGGTTAAAAAAATCTATATTCGGTTTTGGGCTATTTTCTAAGCTTTTCCGTACTTTTATTCCCGACCGCCTTTGTATCAGCTATCAAACCGCCTTTTGGCGCGTTCGAGTCGTATTTTTACGGTTTGGGATCTACGGTAACACATAAAAAATTATTGCTCTTTGTAACGCAAAAACTCCCGAAAATTCGGGAGTTTTTCGCTTGGGATCTATTTTGTAACATAGATATGGCGTCCCAAAGAGGAGTCGAACCTCCGGCCTACTGCTTAGGAGGCAGTCGCTCTATCCTACTGAGCTATTGGGACATCTTTTATATTTTAACACATATCAGAGAAAAATTCAACAGCTGCAAAGATATTTTATATTTTTAACATTAGTGTGGACGCAATTTTGTTCAACTGATTGACGTTTACAATTGTTTCTGATATAATAAAGGTATATGATTTTCAGGAGCTGATACAATGGAAACCTCAACTTCTATACCGGTGACTACAACGGCTGCATCTACTGATGCGGCGGCAGCAAGTATACATGAACAAGTAGATAAGGCATCGGGATTTATCAATCAGGCAATTAGCTATTTAAAGGGAATTTTTCCGCTTTTGATAATTGCTGTGATAATTCTGCTGACAGGCTACATTATGACAAGACTGATAAGCAAACTTGTTGAGCGTGCGCTGAAACGTTCAAAAGTAGACAATGCGGCGCGAAGCTTTTTGTTATCGGTCATAAGGGTAGTACTCTATGCAGTGGTGCTGATAATGGCATTATCGGTACTGAAAGTACCTGTTTCGTCGATAATAACGATACTCGGTGCAGCCGGACTTGCAGTCAGCCTCGCACTTCAGACCTGCCTGTCAAATCTTGCGGGCGGCTTTATAATACTTTTCTCAAAGCCGTTTTCATCGGGTGATATGGTAGAGATAGACGGAACTGTCGGAACGGTTCAGACGATAAGCATACTTTATACGAAAATATACACATTGGACGGCAAGACAGTGCTTTTGCCGAACGGAAAAGTATCCGACGCAAAACTGATAAATTATACCGAAACTCCGTCACGCAGAGTAGACCTCAAATTCAGTATAAGCTATGATTCCGACTACGAGAAGGCGAGGGAACTTATCTGCGGAGCAATAAATGAAAACGTTCATACACTGAAAACTCCCGACCCGACTGTACGCATGAGCCGACACGGTGAAAACTCGATAGAGATAGACGTACTTGTATGGGTAGAAAACAACGACTATTTTACTGCACGTTATGAGATTATAGAGTCAGTTAAGGCGGCATTTGACGCAAACGGTATCGTTATTCCGTTCGGACAGCTTGATGTGCACATAGTAAAGTGAACATGGTTACTCATTGAAAACATACCGGAGAATATATGGAAGATAATAATAACAAAGAACAAGAGACAGGGGAAAAGTCGAAAAAGGGCACCTCTTTCAAGCGTTTTCTCTGCTTTCTTGTAATTATCGGACTGATTTGGTGGTTCAATAATTACACTCTCAAAACGACTGATACCGTTTACTCGTCTTCAAAAGTAAAGACCCCTTTTCGCATAGCTATAGTCAGTGACCTTCACGCTCACAGACTTAGTATAAGCAGTAATACGATACTCCGTCATCTTGAAGATGCCGACCCCGATGCGGTTTTTATACTTGGAGATATGTACAGCCGTAACTCTCCGCAGAGCGAGATAGACATTGCTGTAAACGTTATTTCAGACATTGTCAGCGACGGCTATCCGACATATTTCGTAAGCGGTGAGCACGATACAAGTCCCGGATATTTTGAGGCAGTAGCAGGTACGGGTGCAGTTGTAATGAACTATAAACAGCAGTATCTCGACATAAAAGGCAACAGAATACAGCTTATCGGAATCGACAATGTATACTACTCTCCGACATTTGACCTGCATAACGAGTTCACAGTTGACGAAAGCTGTTTCAGTATACTGCTTGCGCATATCCCTAATTTTGAAAAATTTGCGGAGTTTGGTGCGGACCTTACACTGTGCGCAGATTCTCACGGTGGATTTGTACAGCTCCCATTCGGACTCGGACCCGTTATAGACCCCGAAAGTACTGACATTCTCTTTCCTGAGATAGTAGGAGACAGCAGTGCAGTTTATGACAAAGGGTGGTTTCTGTATAACGGCGGAGCGATGTATATAACATCAGGTATAGGCGATTCGCCTGCACCTGTGAGATTCAACAACCGACCTGAGGTCGTGGCAATGGATATAATTCCGGCGAAAGGAGGCTCGTCACATGAAAACTGATATAGCAGTACTTGGCGGAGGCGCATCAGGACTTGCCGCCGCTATAGCCGCAAAGGAAGCAAATATGGCGGCAGACGTGACCGTAATTGAGAAGCTTCCGCGCATCGGCAAAAAAATAATAGCGACCGGTAACGGTAAGTGTAATCTAAGCAATCTCTCACTGAAAAGCCATAACTTCCACGGCAGTATCAATGCGATGAGTATAATTTCAGCTACTCCCGACTGGCAGGAGCTTTTCACTGAAAAGCTCGGAGTAATCTGCTCGACCGGCAATGAAAATCAGGGCGGAGGAGTTTATCCGCGCAGTAACAGCTCGGCGACTGTTTTAAATGCTTTCAGACTAAAGCTTGCTGAGCTTGGCGTAAATGAGAAGTGTGACTGTGAAATAAAGGCTATAAAATGTGCGGGAGACGGTTTTGAGCTTGCTTCCGACAGCGAAAGAATAACGTGCCGCAGACTTATAATAGCCGCCGGCGGATATGCCGCTCCTGCATTCGGTACAGACGGCGCTGTACTGCGAATGCTGCGTGACATGAAGCTTGAAACGTCGAAGCTGTGTCCGGCTGTAGCACCGCTGAGAGTGGCACCCGAAAGTGTAAAGGGGTTGAAGGGAGTTCGTATAAAGGGCGAAGTTTCGGCAGTTTCAGGTGATAAAACACTTCACACCGAAAAGGGTGAGATACAGTTCAACGAAAACAATATTTCCGGAATCTGCGTTTTCAACCTCGCATACTTGTTTCAGCGCTATGAGGGCAGACTGAATCTGCTCATCGACCTCGCTCCCGACATGACCGAGCAGGAGCTTGCTGACTATTTCTTCCGTATCCGCAAGAGCAGGGGAGACTGTCCGGCTGAGGAGCTTCTGACCGGATTTTTCGTCAGAAATCTTGCGGTATGGCTTGTGAAAAACGGCATGGGCAAAAGTCCGGCTGAGCCTATGTCAGCTATATCTGACAAGGATATACGCAAACTCTGCGGCAGGATAAAACGTCTCAGTTTTGCGGTAACAGGCTGTTCACCGTGGCAGAATGCGCAGTCGACTATGGGCGGAGTCACTGCCGGAGCAGTTGACAGAAACCTCGAATCAAAGCGATACAGGGGAATGTTTCTATGCGGAGAAATACTCGACGTTGCAGGTGACTGCGGCGGTTACAATCTGCAATGGGCGTGGTCGTCAGGCACATGGGCAGGAATTAATGCGGCAAAGTCGCTGAAAGGCGGTAAACGATGATACGTGTTGGAAATATAAAAGTACCGCTTGATTTCGATTTTACGCGGCTGAAAGACTACTGTACAGACCGTTTAGGCATTTCCGCGGAACGTATAAAAAGTGTAAAGCTTGCGAAGAAATCGGTTGACGCTCGCAGAAAAAATGATGTTCACTTCCTCATATCAGTTGATATATCGGCAAAGGGCGAGACTGCATTGCTGAAACGGCTGAAAAATGCGGTAGCTGCAGAGAAGTACGTTTATGATATCCCGAAGGTCAACGGCGGCAGACGACCTGTTATAGTCGGCTTCGGACCGGCAGGAATGTTTGCGGCACTTGTTCTTGCAAAAGCCGGAGCAAGACCCATTGTACTTGAACGCGGCAGAGACGTTGACAGCCGTGTGAAGGCAGTTGAGGAATTTCAGAAAGGCGGCAGACTTGATACTGAGTGCAACGTGCAATTCGGCGAGGGCGGAGCAGGAACTTTTTCAGACGGAAAGCTCACTACCGGAATCAAGGACAAACGAATCCGCTGGGTATTTGAGAAGCTCGTTGAATTCGGTGCTCCGGACGAGATACTCTACCTTGCAAAACCGCACATCGGAACTGATAAGCTCCGCGGTACAGTCAAGGCACTGCGTGAGCGTGTGAAAGAACTTTGCGGCGAGGTTAGATTTGGTGCTAGATTCTGCGCATATGAACTGGAAAACGGCAGAGTAGCCACGGTGCGCTATACAGACTGCGACGGCGAACATACCATTGAGACAGACAATTTGATACTCGCGACAGGTCACAGTGCACGCGATGTGTTTGAGCTTCTCTACGACAACGGAGTTGAGCTTACGCAGAAAAACTTTGCTGTGGGAGTTCGTATCGAGCACCTTCGCAGTGATATAGACAAGGCAATGTACGGCGAATTTGCCGGTCATCCGGCACTCAAAGCCGCAGACTACAAGCTTGTAGCGCATCTTCCTAATGGTCGGACACTGTACACATTCTGTATGTGCCCGGGCGGACAGGTAGTTGCGGCATCGTCTGAGGATGGCAGACTTGCAGTAAATGGCATGAGTCTTTTCGCTCGTGACGATGAAAACTCGAACAGTGCACTTCTCGTTAACGTCGGACCCGACGACTACGGCAGTCCGCATCCGCTTGCAGGTATGCACTTTCAGCGAAAACTCGAAGAGAAAGCATTCAAAGCCGGCGGCGGAGACTATAAAGCTCCGTCTTGCACAGTCGGTGAACTGATGGATAAGAAGCTGACAGGTAAAGTCGGCAGGGTAAGACCGTCTTACCGTCCGGCTGTAAAACAGGCTCTTCCGGACGAGTATCTCCCGCCGGTGATATGCGAGTCTCTGCGGCTCGGCATTACAGAAATGGGCAGAATGATACGAGGATTCGACGACAGGGAAGCTGTGCTGACCGGTATCGAGAGCAGAAGCAGTTCGCCTGTAAGGATATGCAGGGGAGAGGATATGCAGTCACTTTCTGCGGCGGGACTTTACCCATGCGGAGAGGGTGCAGGCTATGCCGGAGGAATCGTGTCAGCCGCAGTTGACGGCATGAAATGTGCCGAAGCAGTAATTGAGGCTATAAATAAACAGTAGATTTGAAGGAGGCAGATTATGAAAGTCAATGTTTTCGGCGGAGAGATGAGTCCCCGCGAGATAGATGATTACATCGCATACGCAGGAAAAAAATATGCCGGCAGACAGATAAAACAACTCGACCTGACTATTGACGGCGAGTTCGTTGATATGAAGGTACACTTCAAGGATACTGACTTTCAGCGTGCGTACCGTTCTGCTGACTACCTTGTAAATAATATGGACAAGCTCAATGATGCAAAACAGAGTGAATTTTCTGATAAACAGCGTCATTGGGTGGAGGAGAATGAATAATGGAGCTAACCAATATCGGAACTGTCAAAGAGATACTCGGGAGACACGGTTTCAGCTTCTCGAAGGGTCTCGGACAGAACTTTATAATTAATCCTGATATATGCCCTAAAATAGCTGAATACGGTAATGCTGCACCCGGTTATGGAGTACTTGAAGTCGGAACAGGTATAGGAGTTCTTACAAAGGAACTTGCTAAGCGCGCGGACAAGGTATCTGCTGTGGAGATAGATACCCGTCTTCTGCCTATACTTGATGAGACGCTTGACGAGTTCGACAACGTAAAAATATACAACGAGGACGTTATGAAAGCTGACCTTCTTGGTATAATCGAGCGCGACTTTGCCGGACTGCGTGCAGCAGTATGTGCAAATCTGCCGTATTACATAACATCACCGGTAATAATGCTTCTGCTTGAGAGTCATCTTCCGATAGACTCGATAACGGTAATGGTGCAGAAGGAAGCCGCACAGCGTCTCTGTGCAAAGGTAGGCACAAGAGATTCGGGAGCCATAACAGTAGGGGTAAACTATTATGGAACAGTGAAGCAGCTTTTTGGTGTATCGCGCGGAAGCTTCATGCCTGCACCGAATGTTGATTCGGCGGTAATAAGAATTGATATCGACAAAAAGCCGCGGCTTTCCGGAGAAGATGAAAAGTTCTTCTTCAGCGTCGTCAAGGCAGGCTTTTCACAGCGCCGCAAGACTATGGCGAATTCGCTTTCTTCTCAGTTGGGGACTGATAAGGAAACGGTGTACGGAGTACTGCGTGAAATGGGGATTTCTGAGTCAGTGCGCATAGAAGCTCTTACAATGGAGCAGCTGACTGATTTCGCAGTAAAACTCCGTTCGCGGCTTAATAAAAGCTGAATGGTTAAGCGTTTTCTGAAGTAATGAATGATATGGAGGATTAAAGCATGAGTATCCCTGAATACAGTAACCGTCACAACAGGATAAGACTTGATTATATGTCGGCAAAGAATCCGTTCAGTATGCCGGAGACAGCACTGAATGCGCTGACTGACCGCGCGGCATGGAATGAGACGTGCGTTGATACATTCGGGTATTTTGCAAAAGCTGTTGCAGACAGGGAAAAAACTGCGCCTGAAAACATAATATGGGGCAATGATACTGAGGACCTTGTCTATCGTATAGTACAGGCGATACGTCCTAAAAAGGCACTTTTGTACGCTCCGGCACCTGAAATATACAGGAATGCACTTCTCGGCAGCGGCTGTGATATAAAAGAGTATATGCTTACGGCTGACGACTGTTTCGGACTTACAGCCGACTTTGCAGACTGTATTGAGCCGGACACCGATATGGTGTTTCTGTGCAGCCCTAATGACCCTACCGGCGAAGTTATAACACCGTACACACTCGGAACAATTGCTGAAAGCTGTCGGCGGTGCAACACTCTGCTGATATGTGACGAGTCATATATGGAGCTAACGCAAAAGAGCAGGAAATACAGTGCTGAAAGCCTTTCGGGTATGCATATAATCGTACTTAAAGACCTCGGCAAGACCTATTCTATCAGCGGTATGGGACTTGCTTATGCTGTTTTTGCAGCCGACCGTATAGCCGATATCATCAGGAAATACAGCCCTGCAAGAACAGTTCCGGCGGCAGCTTGTGTTGCAGCTGAGGCAGCGCTTGAAGACGAGGCATACCTCAAACGTTCGCGGAGATATATTTCGCGTGAGAGGAAGTTTCTCTCCGAGCAGCTTACACGCATGGGAATAATGGTTTATCCGTCTGATGCAGTATTTTTGCTGTTTCGCTGTGAACTTCCGCTTGCTGAATTGCTGATGAAGCGCGGCATACGTATAACGAGTTGTGCTGATTCAGTCGGACTTGGTGAAGGGTACTTCCGTATAGCAGTACGCACACATGGGGAAAATGTTCGCTTTGTGGACGAGGTCGAGCGCATACTTCGTGCACAGCTTGGAAATGTTAATCAGCCTGAAACTGATGAAGCGGCAGATATAACGGAATAAGAACAGTATCAATGAAAATTCGCCCGTATGAGGTTTTTATCTTGCTCAGCGGCACATATAAAAAGCCTGAGAGTATAAACTCTCAGGCTTTGTTTTTATTCGCCCATTCTTGCCTTGATGTACTTTTCAAGGTAGTCGATGGTTTTTTCGATACCAAGGCGTGAACTGTTGATAGAGAGGTCATAGAGTCTCGAATCGCCCCAGTGAAGATGAACGTGATAGTTGTGGTAACGTTTTCTCTTCTTATCCTTTTTCTCGATGAAGTTCTTCGCGTCATGCTCGTTCATCTCGTAAATTTTCATAACACGGGCAATCTTAGCGTCCATGTCACCAAGAATGAAGAGAGAAACAAGTCCCTTGAACTCCTTAAGCTTTGTTTCGGAGCAACGTCCTACTACTACGAACGATTCACCGCTTTCTGCCTTTTTTCTGATAAAATCAAACTGCATCTCTGCGATGTTATCCTCGATAGAGTTGCTGTAGCCGCGTACTCTTCTCGAAATGAGCGGAAGATTCGGTGCTTCGTTGAGCTTTTCTATCTCCTCGGGAGACATACCGGTCTTGTTTGCGATTTCAGTGATAAGGTGACGGTCGTATATCGGGATATTGAATCTTTCAGCAAGTGCTTCTGCGATAACACGTCCGCCGCTTCCGAATTCACGTCCTACAGAAATTATAAGCTGTTCCATTATGATACCTCCTGTATTATAAGTATCTTACGAAAATATATACTGTTGAGATTCCGAGAACTATTATTGTTGCGGGAGCAAGCTTTGCACAATATTTGCCCCAGCCGATAGGATAGCCGTTCTTTGCGGCAACTGAAGTTCCGACAACGTTTGCAGAAGCGCCGATAGGAGTTGCACTTCCGCCGATATCGGTACCGATAGAGAGTGCCCATGCAAGAGTATTCGGGTCTGCACCGCTTGCTGTAACGATAGGAGCAAGGCTCTGAATGATAGGTACCATTGTAGCCGCAAACGGGATATTGTCGACAAATGCACTCGCAATAGCAGAAAGCCAGAGAATAATAGCTACCATGAGCATGATGTTTCCGCCTGAGATGTCACTGATGAAGTCGGCGATATATTTGAGTATACCCGTTTCTTCAAGTCCGCATACAACGATGAAGAGACCAATGAAGAATACGAGGGTCTTGTAATCGACCTTTTTAAGGAGCGTGAGAGCGTCCTTAGCATTTGCAAGGAGTGTTATTACTGCGATAAATGTACCGATTGACGCAACAGTAAGGTGAGTTATCGAGTGTGTTACTAGAAGAACTACGGCAATTCCGAAAATGATACTGCTGAGAATGAAGTCCTTCTTGTTAGTGATAGCCTCAGCAGGCTTCGGGAACTTGCTCATGTCAACAGGCTCGGCATTCTTGTCGACGAGGTCTTTCTTGAAGACAAGATAGAAGAAAACTACGCAGACTACAAGACAGATACCTGCAACTAAGCCTGTGTTGAACAGGAAATCGAAGAATGAGAAGCCCATTGATGTACCAACGATGATATTCGGGGGGTCTCCGCACATTGTTGCTGAACCGCCGAGGTTCGCGCAGAATATCTCGGAGAGTATCATCGGAACAGGGTTGAACTTGAGAAGCTGTGCAAGCTCTATAGTTACCGCCGCAAGGAACATGATGACCGTGATACTGTCGATGAACATTGAAAGAACAGCCGACATAACCATGAATGTAATGAATATCGGGATAGTCTTACACTTAACGATGTACGCTATCCTCATGCAGAGCCAGCGGAAGAATCCGGCTTTCGCCATGCCCTCTACCATTACCATCATTCCGGCAATGAAAACGATAGTCGCCCAGTTGATACCCTTGCTCTCGCTTTCAGTGACCTGATACCAGAAGTCCTTCGTAGCGAAACTCTTTATCGCAAGAGTGTTCAAAATTGCAGTGCCGCTTCTCATGCAGATTCCAAAAACGATCACAAGAGTGAGCAGACCGCAGCCAAGCGTTACGTAATGCCTTTCAATCTTATCCAGTACGATGAGTATGAACATCGCAACGAATATGACAACGGCAAATATCTGTGCTGCTAACATAAATTAACCTCCATACAGACGGAACACCGTCCAGATTTTATCGTTCCTACTTATTATATATATAATAAAAACGAACCAAATCGAATTATAGCATAATTGCGGAACTAATTCAAGGAAAAATCGGCTTAAAGTAAATTTTCTGCATATAATCCTCTATGTTTCTGATAAGTCAGATTTTTTTGTGTAATTTGACTGATGAATCAGCGCTTTATTTAGTTAATATAACTCAGCTTTCAAAAAGGTAAAAAAATGAACATAAGCAGTTCTATTGCATTGATTCAGGTTATATGATATAATGAATGCAAAAGCATTCATTATAGTTTATCTTAACGCCCTTGCAGATACGCAAATCGGAGATTTGCTCCCTGCATATCGGGCAATTATATCATAACGCTTCGCTTTTATGATATAATAACTTGTAATTCTGAAT
>ONBA01000033.1:0-26020 GCA_900315975.1 uncultured Ruminococcus sp. | reverse complement strand
GCCCTTGCAGATACGCAAATCGGAGATTTGCTCCCTGCATATCGGGCAATTATATCATAACGCTTCGCTTTTATGATATAATAACTTGTAATTCTGAATAGGGAAAGGTGATAATTATGCTGAAATATATCCTCCTTGTCGGTGGATTTGTTCTGCTTATCAAGGGTGCCGACTTCTTTGTTGACGGAAGTTCGGCTGCTGCAAAAATGCTGAAAGTACCGTCAATAATCATAGGTATGACTATAGTAGCGATGGGTACAAGCCTACCCGAAACGTCTGTAAGCGTTGCCGCTTCACTCGCCGGAAAAAACGACCTTGCCGTCAGCAACGTTATCGGTTCAAACATTTTCAACCTCATGGTCGTAAGTGGAGTGTGCGCGATACTTTGTCCGCTCGCTATCGAAAAGGACGCTCTTAAACGTGATTTCCCCATATCTATAGCGGCTGCCGGTATACTCATGGGAATGGGCTGGCTTGGGAGCAAGGTCGGTCACATAGACGGACTGATACTGCTTGTCCTGTTTGCTGGATTTCTCTGGCTTATGGTATCATCTGCAAAAAAAGCACGCAGTGAATCTGCCGGCAGTGATGAAGAATACAAAACAATGCCTGTATGGAAGTGCGGACTACTCATTGCAGGCGGCAGTGCCGCTATCGCTATCGGCGGAAAAATGGTAGTATCCGGAGCTTCCGACATTGCAAGAACCTTTGGTATGTCGGACAACCTCATCGGTATGACTATCGTCGCTCTCGGTACAAGTCTGCCGGAACTCGTTACTTCTATCGTTGCAGCCCGCAAAAACGAAGTCGACATGGCACTCGGTAACGTTATCGGTTCTAATATATTCAATATCCTGTTCGTACTCGGAATAGCTGCTTTTATATCACCGGTCGCCTTTACAATGGAAAACATCATCGATTCCGCAGTCCTCATACTAATGAGCGGACTCGTTCTCGCATTCTGTGCAAAAAGAAAAAAGCTTGTGCGCTGGAATGGCATTGTAATGGTACTTCTCTATGCCGGATATACGACATACATAATTATGCGATAATCAAAAAATCAATTCATTTTACAGCAAACACAGTCAAAAAAAGCACCGTAAACGTCTGTATATCAGACTTTACGGTGCTTTATTCATAGGGGAATCTTACTCTAATCCAGCCTGCTGTTTAGCGGCAGTGAGAGTATTTTTCATGAGCATAGCGATAGTCATAGGACCAACACCGCCGGGTACAGGAGTAATGTAGCCGGCTTTCTTTTCAGCTGATTCGAAGTCAACGTCGCCGCAGAGTTTACCGTTTTCGTCGCGGTCCATACCTACATCGATTACAACAGCGCCTTCCTTGATCATGTCGCCTGTGATGAACTTAGCCTTGCCGATCGCGACAACGAGGATATCAGCGGAGAGGCATTTTTCCTTGAGGTCTTTGGTTTTTGAGTGGCATATAGTAACAGTACCGTTTTTCTGGAGAAGGAGCATAGCCTGCGGTTTGCCGACGATATTGCTTCTGCCGACAACTACGCACTCCTTACCGGTTATATCAACACCTGTGCTTTCGATGAGGCGCATGACACCTGCGGGAGTGCAGGGGAGGAATGAGTACTCGCCGATCATGATCCTGCCGACGTTTTCGGGGTGGAAAGCGTCAACGTCCTTGGCAGGGGAAATAGCATTTATAACAGCCTTCTCGTCGATATGCTTGGGGAGCGGGAGCTGAACGAGTATACCGTTTACTCTGTCGTCACGGTTGAGTACCTGAACGAGGTCGAGGAGCTGTTCCTGAGTGGTATTCTCGTCGAGAGCGTACTCAAAGGACTGGAATCCGACAGCCTCGCAGGCTTTCTTTTTGTTGTTAACGTAAACTCTTGAAGCGGGGTCATTGCCAACAATAACAACAGCGAGACCGACTTTGAGTCCCTTTTCCTCTTTAAGACGTGCAGCCTCTGCTCTTACCTCTTCTTTAACGCTTGCTGATACGGCTTTGCCGTCGATTATCTGTGCCATAATATATATCCTCCTTGTTAATTCTGATGCTTTTTCTTTTTGTTATGTGAACCCTTGCCTGAACCACCGGTGAGACGTTCATCGTATTGATCAGCAAGGTCTGCATATTTGTCGTCTGAAATATCTGACTCATCGTCAGAGCCGTAATTGTCGTTTTCTATGACGGAACCGGTTTCTTCTTCGTTAAGACTTTCTTCTGCCGCAGTTTCATTGGAAGATTCTTCGGTAATTTCTTCCTGTTCTACGTCAGTGTTATCAGGAACACTGTCAACAGCGCTGTCTTCAGAATCCTGTTCGTCATCGTCTTCCTCGTCGGGGAGTTCACCGATTTCGTCGTCGTCATCGGAGAGAATTCCTATCTCGTCATCGTCGTCACCCATAATGCGGGCGTCAGCGCCTTTGATACCCATTCTCTTGCGGCGCGATTCCTCAATAAGCAGACGCGCTTCTTCGGTGTTAGCGTAGAGAACATAGCTTTCGGGGTCACGCTTTATGCGGAAGAACATGACTATCTGAATGATAACGGAAGAAATGAATATCAGAGCTGAAACAGCCTGAGAAATGCGAATATTTCCAAGCATAAGGCTGTCAGTGCGGAGTCCTTCGACAACGAATCTCTCAAGACCGTACCATGCCATGTACATAAGAGTGAGTTGACCGTCATACTTTCTTCTCTTCGACCAGAAAGCAAGTAGTGCAAATCCGAGCAGACACCAGATTGATTCATAGAGGAAACATGGGTGAACCGGCTTGTCCCAGAGCATATCAAGGCCGCTCTCGTACATATCTCCGCCTATCTGCATAGAGTTGTTGATGGTACGCTGTATAGTGCCGCCTGTCATACCGAGGAAGAAGTCGGTGTTAGTACCGAAAGCTTCCTGATTAACGAAGTTTCCCCATCTGCCGATACCCTGACCGATGAGAAAACCGATAACGGTGACATCGAGCATAGGGAGTACCTTGACTTTACGAATTTTGCAGATGATGAGTCCGACGAGTATCGCACCTATAAGACCGCCGTATATCGCAAGACCGCCGTTTCGGGTATTGACAACAGCTTTAAATGTTTCGACGAATGAATCTTTCTTGTACTCGTTCCAACGCATCGCGACATAATAGAGTCTTGCTCCGACGATTCCGCCGATTACACCGCCGATTATTGCATCTACAGCTCTGTCGGAGTCGATGCCGAATCGCTTCATTCGGGGGAATACGTAGATAATCGCGAGGATAAGACCGAGAGTGATGATAATGCCGTACCATTGAATATCGAGACCGAAAACGGTAAAAGCGGTCGGGTCGATATGGAATTTCCAGCCGAGCGTAGGAAACTGGATGTCGTATCTGTCGAGCATCGTAGTTTCTGTCATAAATTTCGCCTTCCTTCTGTCACTGCCGCATCTGTATGGCAGTGATTAAGTAGATTTTGACCGCAAATACGCGGAAATGTGCCCTGTTAAAGCGACAGGGGAAATATATTATCATTATAACACAAACGGGAAAAAAATTCCATAGTTTTTTGAAAAAAATTCATATTAAAAATAAAACTCCCGTCCTGCCGGATTTTAAGAACCGACAAGGCGGGAGAAATATTTCGGAAAAACAGCATTTGATGTCTATTTTCTGGTGAATTCGATAGAATAGAGCTTTTTGAAGTCAGTAGGGGTGCAGTGTTTGATTTCCTTGAATATGCGGTTGAATGTTGTCAGGCTCTTGAATCCTGAGCGCATAGCGACCTCAGTGATAGGTATATCGGGGTCGAGAAGCAGATTTTCAGCGGCTCTCGTTCTGCGGGCATTGATGTACTGGAGGTAAGACATCGAGTTATACTGCTTAAAAATACGTGAGAAGTGGTACTTGCTGTAGCCTGCAACGTTAGCGAGCTGGTCGAGCGAGATATCGTACATATAGTTAGCGTCTATGTATTTCATTACGACACTGAATTTCTCGGTATATTCGTCGATTTTACCGTCGTCGCAGTCGAGAGAGTTCTTGCTCTGCTCAAGGTGATACTCACGAACAGCGATAAGAAGCTGTAACAGAAGCGAGTAGATTTTGATGTCAGAAAGCTCATTCTTGACGCTGTAAAGCTCAAAAATATCGAGCATGATTTTTTTTGCGAGAACCTGAAGCTCCTTGTTGAACTCCGGAGTTATCAGGAGAGGTGCATTAAGGCTTCGCATAAGCGGCTCAAGAGCCGGAAGGTCACCGAGAATAGCGTTATCACACTGGAAAATCAGCCTTCGACCGGGTATAGCGGGCATACCGTGAAGTTCACCGGGTGGTATAATCAGGACCTCATTTTCATTGAAAGTGAAGTCAGTTTCGCCTACAACAACGGTATAGTTGTTTTTGATAGGCATAATTATCTCGATTTCCTTGTGCCAGTGGGTAGGGTAAGCCTCCGTCTGGACGTTATCGTACAGCATGACAGAGCGTTTGCTGTCATATTCAACGGTTTCGTAGTCACCTGAAAGATGCTTTATCATAATAATTCCTCACCGAAAATTGCGATTATTCCCTTTTTGTCTGAAATTTGTATATTCAAACTTTTAAATATTTACGTAATAAAGTACGTAAAATCCCCAATACCTATGTATATATTATAGTATAATAATCATAATTTGTAAATAGCAAGTTGTAAACTTTGTTGATGCAGCACAAATTTATAGCGCAATTTTTGGTCAATAAATATAGTCGACGGAACTGACCATAAACGTATAACTGTTTAATCTTACAGACAGATTGTATATTGCACGGTTTTAAACAGTCATATACATCTTATATGCTGCATTTTGACATAAAAGAATAAAGATATTGACATTTGTTTTTTTTGCGTGTAAAATATTATACAGGGACGTTTGATGTCCTGATTTTATGGCTTGTTTTAATAATAAAAATAAATAATATTAAGCCGGTTGTGTAGGATAAAAGATATACAAAAGGGTGGTATAATGGTATTCAGCAGCTTGGAGTTTTTATTTATATTCCTCCCTGCATTTATGTTAGTATATGGACTTGTTCCGAAAAAGTATAAAAATGCGGTAATATTCGCAGGAAGCGTGATATTCTACAGTGTCGGAGCAATCGGCAGACCTGTTTATATCCTGCTTTTCCTTCTTACCATACTGTTTAATTTCATTATTGGTGAATTTATTTACAATTTCCGCAAGGCAAGCAAATTATGGCTTACTGTGGGAATAATATATAATTTCTGGTGGCTGATATTCTTCAAATATACAGGCTTTTTGTTTGAAAATGTCAACACACTTCTTCATTCACATCTGCCTGTTAAGGATATAGTGCTGCCGATAGGTATAAGTTTTTACACTTTTCAGAGTGTTTCATACCTCATTGACGTTTACAGACGCAGAGCAAGGGCAGAATCCGACTTTATAAGCTATGGCGCATATATTAGTATGTTTCCACAGCTTATCGCTGGTCCTATCGTAAAATTCAGGATAGTTTCGCGTATGCTGCGACGCAGAAAGCATACTGCGGCAATGATAGAGGAGGGCCTCAAAACCTTCACCATCGGACTCGGATACAAGGTCCTGATTGCTAACCAGATAGGCGGATTATGGAGCGATATCGGAAATATCGGCTTCCATAGCATTTCTGCTCCGCTTGCGTGGATGGGAGTTGCGGCATACTCATTCCAACTGTATTTCGACTTCTGCGGCTATTCCTACATGGCTATAGGACTGGGTAAACTCATGGGGTTTGAGCTGCCCAAAAACTTCGACCACCCGTATATGTCCCTCACAATGGGCGAATTCTGGCGAAGATGGCACATGACACTCGGAATGTGGTTCAGAGAGTACATTTATATTCCACTTGGCGGAAGCCGCTGCGGTAAACTTAAAACTGTCCGCAACTATTTCATAGTGTGGGCATTTACCGGACTCTGGCACGGCGCAAGCTGGAATTTCATCATATGGGGAATGGTGCTGTTTGCACTGCTGATGCTTGAACGCTTTGTTATCGGCGATTTCCTCACAAGGCACAAAGCTGTCGGACACATATACATGCTGTTCGTGATACCCATGACATGGCTGATTTTCGCCGTAACTGACCTAAGTCAGCTTAGAGTGTACTTCTGCCGCCTGCTTCCGTTTCTGCCTCAGCAGACGTATACGGTGCTTGAACATGATTACATCAAATACCTCGGTATATACTGGAAATTCTTCCTTGCGGGAGCAGTTTTCTCAACTGATATCCCTGAGCGTATATATCGCAGGGTCAAAGATACAATACCGCTGAAAGTGGCATTGCTTGCAGTATTCTGGCTTTCTGTGTACTGCATTTATAAGGGTATGAATGACCCGTTCATGTATTTCAGATTCTAAGGAGAAACCCTTCAATATGAATAAATTCAAACAGTCTGCCTACACATTTCTTCTTCTTGCAACGTGCTTTATCGCCTCGCCTCTGATACTTCGTCAGATATGGGAAACGAGCGATTTTACGCACAAGAATAAGCAGCTGCCGCCGCTTGTAGTCACTAAAGAGGAGAAAAAAACAGCTGACAGTTCAAAGAGCAGGAGCGTGCAGGAACATACTATGGGTCCTGTTGAGATAGCCGATGATAGTACGGGTGATGACCCTCAGCCGACATATGCTTCGATAGCTGAAACGGAAATGCCGGAAACTGCCGAACCTGATATTTTTGTTACAAGTGATGCTTCATACTTCGATGATGTGCTTTTTATCGGCGATTCGCGTACAGTCGGACTCAAGGAGTACGGCTCATTCAAGAATTCGACATTCTTCTGTGAACCCGGTTTTTCTGCCGGAACTATAAATGATGCAAAAGTTGACGGCAAGTCGCTCGACGAAACTCTTTCTGAAAAGCAATACGGCAAAGTGTACATAATGCTCGGAATCAATGAAGTTTCAAACGATTTTGAGTTTACCCTGAGTGCATATCGTTCACTTATTGATAAGGTAAAAGAAAAACAGCCTGATTCACTGATTTTCTTACAGGCGAATCTTCATGTTTCTGTTTCGGCTGAAAGCAAGACTATAACGAATACCGGAATAGATGCGCTTAATTCTGCGATATCTTCATTTGCTGATGACAAGAAGACATTCTATATCGACATAAATGAACTGTACGACGATGAAAACGGTGCACTTAATTCCGGCTATACTTCTGACGGTATACATCCTATTGCAATGTACTATACTCAGTGGTGTGAGTGGCTGTGTACCAAAACTGTTCCGGTGCCCGAACCCGAAACGACGGCTCCGGCGACATCTGCCGATACAACCGTTTCATCAACGGAAACATCGACTGAAACATCTGTTGCGTCGTCAACCGAATCGACTTCATCGACCTGATACCCTGAAAGGAGAAAGCTGAATGAAAAATAAGGCAATCGCATTATCAGCCGCGTTAGGACTTTTTATATCGCTTGCATCGTGTAACAGTGAAAAGAGTTCGTCTGAACCTTCTGAGCCGTCAACTACTGTGCTGACAACTACTCAGACTGAACCGGAAACACTGCCGGACGTGGCGAAATATCAGTACTATTCGGCATTGGAGATTGACGAGATAGTGTCATCGCTTACAATTGAACAGAAAGCGGCACAGATGGTACTTCCGCAGATAATGTCTATATCCGAAGAGGATATGGAACTTAATGATTACGGCGGAATACTCTCACAGGACGGCCATCTCAATGCCGAGCAGTGGAGAGAGACCGTTGACAGTTATCAGCAGAGTGCGGTTGATTCTGCGGCAGGTATACCTTTCATATACGGGCAGGACGATGTTCACGGAGTCAACTACTGCTCAGGAGCGGTTATTTTTCCGCATAATATAGGTCTCGGAGCGGCAAATGATGAGGAGCTTATCTATCAGGCAGGACTCATAACAGCTGATGAAGCAAAGCTTTGCCATATGCTCTGGAACTTTGCCCCATGCGTTGCACAGTCAAAAGACCCTCGCTGGGGACGTACATACGAAAGCTACGGCGCAGACCTTGATACCATTAAGAGGCTTAGTGCAGCCTACACAAAGGGACTTATCGACGGCGGAGTCATAGCTTGTCCAAAACACTTCATTGCGGACGGAAATGTCAAATTCGGTACCGGTGAAGATTCCGACGTAAAGCGCCTTATAGACCGCGGAGATGCGAGCATTTCAGATGCAACTATAGAAGAGCTTATGAAGGTTTATCAGGCACAGATAGATGCCGGTGCACAGACGATAATGGTGAGTCATTCGTCGCTCAACGGAGTTAAAATGCACGAAAACGGCGAGTATATCATGCGGCTGAAGGACGAGATGGGATTTACTGGATTCATTGTGAGCGACTGGAACTCAGTGCAGAACACTTCTGCTGACACATATGAGGAACAGGTCGTGAATGCGGTCAATGCTGGAATCGATATGCTTATGGAAGTTGACGACTTCGAGAAAGCGAGAATGATAATCGTCGATGCGGTAAAAAATGGAACAATAACCGAGGAAAGAGTCGATGACGCAGTTTCACGAATAATCGGTGTAAAACTCAAGGCAGGTATATTTGAAGACCCATTCTGCGAAAACATGGAAACAAAGCAGACTGAGACAGGTTCGCAGGAATACCGTGAAGTAGCGGAAAAGCTTGTTGAAGAAAGCCTTGTCATGCTGAAAAATGATGATAAGACTCTTCCCTTTGAAGAGGGTACATCAGTTTATATAACGGGTCCTGCGGCGGATAATGCACAGGCACAGTGCGGCGGCTGGACAGTTGACTGGAATTCGAGTCCTGATACAGATATTGAAGGGGTTACGACTATTCTTGACGGTTTCATCGAAAAGGCTGATGAGTACGGCATTAACGTCATAACCGATGAGGATGAAGCGGAAAATGCAGATGTCGTACTTCTTGCAGTTGGCGAAAAGAGCTATGCTGAGTGGCTGGGTGACACAGAAGATATGGAACTCTGCGGTAAACTGGGACTTAAAGGCAATGCGAATGCAATTAAGAAAGTTCAGGAACTTGGTAAGCCTGTAGTTACTTGTATCGTTGCAGGCAGACAGGTGATAATCGATAAGGACAACTATGATTCGTGGAACAGTGTTGTAATGTGTTATCTTCCCGGTTCAGAGGGACAGGGTATAGCAGATGTTCTTTGCGGCGGAGCCGATTTTAAGGGTAAACTGCCGAGTCCGTGGTACAGTTCAACTGAGCAGATAGGTACTGACGACTGCTGGTTCAAACCCGGAACCGGACTCACATACTAAAAAAAGAGACTATATAACAGCGCGTTATATAGTCTCTTATCTTTTGTGAAATTATAACCTGAAAAGCTGTTCGCCGTGGAGAGGGTCGAACCTTTTGAGGACGAGTTTGCTGTTTGAAACTTCAAGCACTTTGCCGTCATTGTCCTTAGCAGGGGACAGCGTAAACAGACCGTTGTGCCTGTGAGCGGCATAGAACACCATATCTGTTACGTTGAATTTCGATTCGGGCGATGGATTGACACCGTGCAGAACGATACCCTTTTCGGTCACCTTAATAGTAAGAGGAGCCGTATCCTTCATAAGCTTACAGCCGGAGCCGTTTGTGATGAAGTGGGCTTTACGTTCGGGTTCAGTGAGGTCCTTGTAGAATCTTAAAAGCAGAGCCGCAACAACTCTTTCTGTGCGTAGAAGCTGTTCCTTAACAGCCGAAAGCGGGTCAGTCTGAACGGCAGGAAGTGCACCTGCGGTTTCGAGGACTATTCTGTTAAGGTCATCGGCAAACGTTTCATGAGTCGTAAAAATTTCCGGAAGTGAATCAAGTGACTGTTCGGGTACAAGGTCGGGGTAGACAGCCTCTGCAAGCAGTTCATAAGCCTTGTGGAAGCTTCTTCCGAGTGAATAGTACGTCATTGACGCGGTATGCGGCAGACAGCACATATCCGATATCATATGCACGGCTCTGCCGAGAAATTTGCCGCACATATCCATATACCCCGCACGCTGCATAGTGAGTGCCATGGTATAGTCTTCCTCAAACATTGTACGTGCACTTTTCGTGTGTCGTTTGATTCCGTTGCGGTAGTATGTGTTAACAGTAGGAAGCTCCTTGCCGCTCAGGCTGAGTGCGCAGTAATAATGTCTTCCTGCACCGTTTTCGTAGTCGCCTTTTTTGTCGGGACGTTTAGCATACGGCATGAAAGTTTTCATGATGGGCGCGAAAAAGTCCTCAGTTTCGGGGTAAATCTGTTTCAATAATATAAGTGAACGCAGGAGAATAGTCCTGTGGACGCATTTAGGTGGAGTGGTCCTTTCGGATAGATAGATGTTCGCCATTTCGCGCATTTGTTTTGCAGAGTCTCTTAAAGCGCTCATAGCAGCTCCTTTCTATGACCATGGGTCAGAAATTGTATACTTACATGATAACACGTATCAGAGTAAAAATCAAGTGTATATTGACATTTTTTTAGGTGTGTGATATAATTATATCACTGCCACCGGGTAGAGATAATGCAAATAGCATTCGTTCACATCATTAGGTCTTTGAAGATGTGTGACGAGTGCATTTTTATTGTGGAGGAAAAAATGAAAAGAATAGCAGCCTATTTCTCGAAAACCGAGCTTGCACTGTGGCTTGGTTCAGTTTCGCTGATAACCGTATCATCTGTCGTATTCCATGGAGGAGACTTACTCTCTTTTGCGGCATCGCTGATAGGAGTAACGTCACTGATATTTGCGGCAAAGGGCAATCCCTTTGCTCAGGTACTTATGATAGTATTCAGCCTGATGTACGGTATAATATCGCACGGTTTCGCCTATTACGGTGAGATGGTCACATATCTCGGCATGACGATGCCAATGGCTGTAATATCGTTGATATCGTGGCTGAAAAATCCCTCGGGTGAAAACACATCAGAGGTAAAAGTGAACCGTATAAGCCGGAGTGAGACAGTGTTTCTTGCGATACTGACAGCGGCAGTTACGGCAGTATTCTACTTTGTACTTCGTTCACTGCAAACTGAAAACCTCATTGTCAGCACCTTTTCGGTCGCAACGAGTTTTGCAGCGGCATATCTCACATTCCGCCGCACCATATACTTTCCGCTCGCATATGCATTCAACGATGTTGTTCTGATAGTTCTCTGGGCATTTGCAGCGTTTGAGGATATAAAGTATCTTTCGGTACTGATATGTTTCATAGTATTCCTTGTCAACGATTTATATGGATTCATAAGCTGGCGGAAGATGCAGCATCGTCAGGAATTACCGGCGGTTTAATTTGCGGAGTAGTTTTCATTTATCGACTTGCAAAGTTCAGCAGCGGCATCTTCGAGAGAAGATTTATCATAAAGAACGAGATTGCAGGCATCGATAAAGTCGTTGATCATATCGTTATTTTCGAGTACAGGGTTCATTTCGCGGAGTCGGGTATTACTGTTCATTACCTCTGAGGCTTCGTACTGCAATCCGCTCAGCATACCAGCCTTGTCGAGGTGACCGAGTGCGGACTTGCTGATAGGGATACCCTTTTCAACTCCCTGAAGAAGTGCCATATCACTGCTGTTTAGCATGAAATCGAGCAGAAGAGCGGCTTCTCGCGGGTGGACGGTGTTCTTGCTTATAGCGTAGAGAGTTGCGGGCTTTTCGTACCAGCCTGCGCCGCTTTCATCGGGTGAGAAGGCAGTGTAGTCGGCAGCTACGACCTCGTCACCGTTGTTGATAGAAGTGCCGAAATAGTTTATAGCGTCGCTTACCCAAGCGATAGAACCGGCATATTCGCCTTTTTCAATGTTTACCTTTTTGAAGTTTTCGATTTGCGGTATAACTTTTTCGTTTACCATGCGGATATAGAAATCAATAGCAACTTCCCATTCTGCCGGAGTGAAGGCGAAATTATTCTTTTCATCGAGGAAACTTACACCTGTCGACTGTTCAGTGTACGTGATAGCATATAGCCATACCGCCTTAGAAGCACCTGAAAGAGGATAGATATTGTCCTTGCTGAGAACTTTGGCACAGTCGAACATATCGTCCCATGTTTTTGGGACATCGAGTCCGTACTTGTTAAAGATCGTCTTGTTGATGTAGACAGTCTCGGCGTTCATAGCGATAGGGATAGCGTTCAGCACATTATTTCTTGTGCCGAATCTAAGGATATCCTCAGGGAAGTTAGAGAGGTCGAGGGAATCTGAAACCTTGTTCAGGTCGTAGTAACCGCTTCCGTCAGCGGAAAACTGGTCGAGCCAGCCTACATTGATCTGCATAACGTCAGCTTCCGTGTCAGAGACCATGCGTATACGGCTTCTTGCTTCGTAACCTGACCATTCGGAGTAGCTGCATTTTACTTTTATCTCGGGGTGTTGAGTTTCAAATAAGTGCACCGCCTGAAGAGTATACTCGGTTCTGTTGTCATTGCCCCACCATGAGAGCGTTATTTCGGTCTGTTCGTGCTGAGAAGTAACGCTCTGTTTTTGTGAGCAGCCGCACTCAAGAAACAGAGCGAGTGCAGCAGCAGAGGCAGCTATCCTGCGTAGAGTTTTCATTTTCCGGCCACCTCCGAATCAATTGATTTATCAAAGAATGAGTAGGTATCCTTGCCTGATTTCTTTGACCTGTAAAGTGCCTTATCAGCTGAATCATAGAGTTCCTCGAAAGTTTCACCGTCATGCTGGAATAATGCGACGCCTATACTTGCGGATACTTTGTAGCTTCCGTCTTCGCCGGTATAGTTATCGTTGAACGTCATACAGAGCGACTTGCATTTTCCCTTAATGAAGTCTCTGTAGTCCATATCATCAGCAGGGGTGCTGTTGACAAGAATGCAGAATTCGTCTCCGCCGACTCTGCCGACGAAGTCTTCATTTGAGAATTCGGCGCGGAGAATACTTCCTGTCTTCGAGAGAACCTTGTCTCCGTAAGTATGACCGAGTGTATCATTAATGCCTTTGAAATTATCAAGGTCGAGGAGAATAAGGGCGTGTTGTTCGTAGGCTGGAGCTGAGTTCAGAAGACGCTCTGACGAATCAGTGAACGACTGCTTGTTAAGTATTCCGGTAAGCTGGTCGTTGTTAGCCTTTGTATCAAGGAGTGCGACAGCCTGTTTAACAGGCGCAGTCATTCTTAACGAGACAACTGCACACAAAAGCATAGCAAGTACCGCGGCAATTGCACCGACCATGAATATAAAGAGACTCATCTCATTTTTTTCCTTGAGAATGATATCAGTCGGTATTGAGCAGATGACGTACCAGTCCTCATTGCAAGCACTTACAGAAACAAGGTACTTGTCGTCCATTACAGACGCAGAAGTTTTGCCCTGTACTCTTTTGAGAATATCGTTAGGGAGAATATTACCGGTTTCTCTTTTGTTTGAAGAATAGAGGATATTATAGTCCTTGTTAACGAGGCGAATGTCCATATCGCTGAGAGTTTCGGGGTTATCGAATACAGATTCGAGTTCGCTCGTGTAGAATGAAAGGACAAGCACAGCGTTGTCGTTGACTCTTTTTACGTAATAGATTCTCTTGAAATTGTTTTTGTATCCGGCAGACCAACCGTCATTGGTACGCTGACGAGTTATCATTGAACTCAGCTCTTCAAACATTTTGTCGCCGAAGAGAGATGAGGTACCGTTTGAGATTTTTCCGACGGTACGATTGTTTCTGTAGACGATACCGTAATCGACGAAATTCTCCATGATACAAAGGCTGTACATTTTTTCAGTTATAGCCTTTTCGGCATTAAGAGCCTCAAATTCGTCATTATTGGGGTCAGTAGCGTCATAGGTATACGTGTCTTCTTCGCCGAATGGGAGGGTACCGAGAGCCTCCATACGTGCGAGAAAGCTGTTCATATTAAGCTTCATCTGAACATCGAGCGATGCAGACATGGAAATAACCTTGTTCTGCAGTACGTCGTCTGTTTTTTTGATAGAAAGATTCGTAATAGCGAGTATTACGAAAATGATAATTACCGCATATCCAATTACCATTAGAAAGAGCTGATGACTTACCTGTTTAAGGCTCGGGACTTTATTATCGCGTTTAGACATCATTTTCTCCTTTTGAACGTTTATCTTGAAAATTCCCTGAATGTATACTATTTCATAGTAATATTAATCTATTATAACATTTTCTGCTGAAAAAATCAATATATATATTGTTAACAACGCAAAGTTTTTGTTTATAAACAAAGAATCCCGACTTTCAATGAAGTCGGGATTCTGTAATTTTAGTCCATTTCCGGAAGTGATTTGATAAGACCCGCGTCAAGCTTCTGAATAGCGAGAGCGTCTCTGCCGGTTATACCGTCGCCGGTGTTGCAGCAGTCAGCATTGACTTTTCCATCGTCGGTAAGCGGATACTTGTCCTTGTTGCCGAGATTCTGAAGAATGGTAACTGCATCAGCAACTGTAACGGATTTGTCACAGTTAGCGTCACCGATGAGTTTTGAACCTGATGAAGATGGTTCTGTTTCTGTTGTAGTAGTTGTGGTAGTTGTTTCAGTGGTAGTCGTAGTAGTTTCTGTTGTGGTGGTGGTTTCTGTTGTTGTGGTGGTAGTAGTTGTTGTGGTCGTAGTTGTAGTAGTTGTTGTGGTTGTTGTCGGAACAGGAACAGCGTCAACGAAAACGGTATAGTTGATGCAGTTTCCGTTCATACCGTTCTGACCGAGTTCAACCTTCTGACCAGCGATGAATTCCTTCACATATACGCTGAAACGAACGTCATTGCTTGAAGCGGCAGTAAGTTCAGTTCTTTCATAACTGCTGAGCCAAGCGGGAACATTTCCTGCATCTTCTACTCTTGTGTCGACGAGAACGAAAACGTCGCAGTTTTCGCCGGCAGTGAATTCAGCAAGGTCAGCGAAAGTATTCTTTGAATTGCACGCAGACATGATAGCTTCTTTGCCCTTGAGACAGTCAGGAAGCTCAGTGTAGACGAAATCTCTGTCGCCGTAGATTAGTGAGCCGACGTCGGAAGACTTGGAAAGCTGCCATGTGAGCATATTGTCTCTGTCGAGGATATTGAGATTCTTGATAAAACGACCGTTTATCGGCTCGGGAGGAGTATTATTTAGCTGGATATTGGGCCTTGCAGGGAGAGGCTGCTCTGTACCGAGGTAGAAGCTGGGGTGCGGAGGCTGATTGTAAGAACTCTGCTGACAGCAGTTCTGCATACGGTACTGCATATCATGCATGAGAGTAGTCATGCGGTACTTTGTTTCAGTGTTAGTGCACCAGATACGGAGCTTTGAGTTATCCTCTGTACGGAGGATGAGTTCCTCACGCCAGTCGCCGAAGAGGTCAACGGTACAGCATGGAACAGCCTTGGTGGTGTTGTTTGAAGCACAGCCGCTTGCTTTGAGGATATTTTTGATTTCAGTATCAGAAGTCATCTTGTCGATGTAGATATCGTTGAGTATCTCGCGCTCAAGGTCGCCGTCCCAGTAGATGAGGAAGTTCATAGCCGGAACCGTTTTGCTGATAGTTTCGCCCTTAGTGTTGAGTACAACTCCGGCAGGTCTTGAACCCCAGAGTTCAGCACCGCGGTTGCTTGCGAGGATATTATCGCCGCAGCAGCGGGCTGTATCCTTGTCAGCGTCGTAGTGGAAGATGATATTGCCGTTCTTAGCGTCAACGAGTGAAACGCCGTAAGGCTTGTCTTCGTGGCATATCCATGCTTCGAGACCCGGACGGTCGGGGTCGAGGTCACCGAGGTGCATAGCGTCGCCGTGCATCTGCTTGGTTGACCAGAGAAGCTGACCGTTATCGTCTATCATGCAGGCACCCATGCAGACTTCCTGCTTGCCGTCGTTATCGACATCAGCGACCATAACATTGTGGTTACCGCAGCCGTAAGCGGGATTACTCTTGTTGAATCCGGTATCGAAAACCCAGCGCTTGACGAGTTTGCCGTTGCGTACATCTACAGCGGAGAGGGAGAGTCTTGTATAGTATCCTCTTCCGTAGACAGCTGAGGGGTGAACACCGTCGAGATAAGCGATAGCAGAGTTCATACGCTCACAGCGGTTTCCGTAGTTATCGCCCCAAGTGGTTTTAGCGGTATTGCTTGTAGCGTCGCCGCGGAGAACAGGGAATTCGATAGTATCGAGAGCTTTACCGGTTGCGCCCTCAAAAAGAGTGAGGTACTCAGGACCGGTAAGGATAGTACCATTGCTGTTTCTGTAATCTTTGCCTGATGAACCAATAACCTTGCCGGTACCGTCAACGGAACCGTCGCAGGTTTTAGTGATGAGTTCAGCCTTGCCGTCGCAGTCGAAATCGGCTACGCACATCTGAGTATAGTGCTGACCGGCGCGGACGTTGATACCGAGGTCAATTCGCCAAAGCTGTTTGCCGGTGAGGGTATAGCAGTCGATGTAAACATTACCGGTATAACCGCCCTGAGAGTTGTCTTTTGAGTTTGAAGGATCCCACTTGACGAAAAGCTCGTACTGACCGTCACCGTCGACGTCGCCTACGACTGTATCATTAGGCGAATATGTATAAGCCTCGCCGTTGACAGTACCACCCTTGGGAACGTTGAGAGGAACGTCGAAATAGTTTGTACCTGAGTTAAAGCGGCATGAGTCAGATGAAATGACCTCGCCGTTTACGACAGTGTCAACCCGGTACTTGGAGTTCTGATTGCCTGAAGCGTCCCAGTAGTTAGTTGGAGCGTCAGCCTGACTTGTGTAGATGAGCTGGTCGTCGCGGTAGAGGCGGAACTCAGCATTGTCGTCATCGTTAGCGTTATAGCGCCAGCTGATGAACATACCGTCGCCGGATCTGATA
Organism: uncultured Ruminococcus sp.; assembly: GCA_900315975.1. Next base: position 9,267 of record ONBA01000033.1, on the reverse strand, counting down.
GCGTAGATACCTCTGTCAAGGTATTCCATGATAGCGTTTCCGTTGCCGCCGACACCATAAGCGGCGTTCGAGACGTACGGAGCTGCCGAACCTGCGATCATACTCGCGGAAAGGGCGAGTGATGAAACAGCGGCAGTGATTTTTCTGAATGTATTCTTCATGAATATCCCCCTTTAAAACTGGATTAAATTGTGTCCGAGTTTATTACATTAATATAATAACATAAGATTCATTATTTGGCAATGACTTTTTGTATCATTTTGTATGCATTTTTGTGCATAATTATATAAAGGCGGGAGTAATCCGTGATTGTGGTATGCAGAATAATCTTTTTAAACTGTGATAGTTCACGTATCAACAGGCGGAAAGTAGTAGTCGAGTAGGAGGTCTACCATGCGTGAGTAACTGGCAATGCCGTCCTCGACACCGTTGAGTTTCATACTCGTATCAGATGCCGACTCGGAAACTGAGCTTACGGTCTCAGTCGAAATGATTTCCTTGTCCTCGTTTTCTTCCCAGTAATTATCGGGCAGAAAGCGGAACCAGTCGTTACGTACCTGAGGAGATATCTTTTCACTGAGTTCAAAACCCGAGCGCACTTCGTTGGTGTATATCTGATTGTGAACGTATTCGAGGGCGTCAATGCACCCGCTATAGCGGACTTCGGGGTTATCACTGCCCTGAGTTGCGACGAATGAGATGAAATTAGCCTCGTCCTCCTGCATGAAGCCTTTGAGGTGAGCGTACTCGTGGCAGATGACTTCCGGCTGACACTCGGGTACCATGTCGGCATTGTAGTTGGCTTCCATTGAAAATGGAAAGTACATACCGGCAGTACCTGTCTGACTCATGAAATACGAGAACATTATCGGCTTAGGACGCGGATAATATCCTTTGAGCTGTGGGTATTCCGCTGAAGCTTTTTTCATAGCCTTACGGCATTCCGCAACAGTGTCAATAGTCAGGACAAAGCGGTCATTTTCGTCACGCGGAACTTCCGCAGAAAGCTGATTAGCCTCGTCGATAAGCATGGAATAGAGCTGTTTGAGCTGTTCATTATCGTGTTCGGACTCTGCGAAATAACGTTCAGAAAAGCGAGTGCAGCCGTATAGCGAGAAGCAGTTGAACGACTGTGTGACTGAAACGAAAGCGAGTATCCATAAGGCAGTAGTGAGTGAGAACGAAGCAACCTTTTTACGCGATTTTTTGGCAAAAATCAGGAGTATTATCATTACCGGTATACCCACAAAAAACAGGAGCAGTGCCGCGATTATGAGGACTTCCCCGAAGGATATTGGGAGGAGTCCGCTGAGAAAAGCGTATGGGGTCGATATGTACGGAAAAATGTGAGCCGCATAGAAGTCGGCAAAGCCTTTTGAGAGACGTCCGGCAGCTGTAAGAACAGCTGAAATTCCGACAAGAATGAGCGGGATAAGATATCTTTTCTTCATGATGATTACCTCTGAATAATATATTAACTTTTATTATATATAGAAAAACCGCCGGTGTCAATAGCAACGGCGGCGGTAAATTATTCTTTTTCGTAGTCGACAATAGTCATACGCTCGTTTATAACTTCAGTTTTTCCGGTTCGTCGGTAACCCATTTTTTCGTAGAGGTGACAGTTCCCGGCTTCCTGAAGGATAGTATCGAGCTGCCAGTGGGTACTGCCGTGTATTTTTTCGACAGCGGAGATAGCTTCCTGTGCGAGACCGTGTCCGCGGTGTTCCTTCATTATAAAAATAGGGGAGATACGTTTCCGTGAACCGTCGTGAATATCTATAACACGTATCGCTCCGACTTTTACTCCGCCGCTCATTGTAAAATAGTAGTACGTAGAGGGTTGTTTGAGCCGTATCCTTACCCTGTCTATGGTTTCATTTGCAGGATTTGTGTCATAGTCCTGATAGCGTTCAAGCAGTTCAGAAAATGCTTCGACCTGCATTTCCCAAAGTTCCTCAGCGTCGTCCATAGTAACTCTGATTAATTCCATGTAGTCTCCTTTATTCGTGCTTTTGCATAAAGTAAAGTCCGCCAAACAGCTTGAACATCAGCTTTTCGAGGAATGCTTCGTCGGCGGTACAGCCGGTAAGTACATAGTTTTTGGCAATACTGTTCATGCCGCTTGAAATGAAGTCAACGAGGTAAATGCGGTCATCTCCTGTGATATCGCCGAAAAAGTGGCTGCAATCCATGAAGGCTCTGTACTGAACGTCGTAAAGAAAATGCATCATTTCGTTCTTTACGAGCAATTCGAGAAGGTGACGGTTGCGGACGATGTATGAACTGTAATTCTGACAGAACAGGTGAAAGCTTGCTGAGCGGCAGATACTGCTGTTATTCTCCGGAGTGAAACAGAAACTGTTTTGAAGTGTATAGACGATAACATTTTCTTTTGAGCCAAAGAGCGAGTAGAATGTCTGTCTTGAGACTTCGGCTTCGCGGCAGAGGTCGCTTACGCTGATTTCGGCGAATGAATCACTTTCGAGCAGACGCAGTAAAGCGTCGCCGATTAGTTTTTGAGAAAGAAGAGCAGTCTTATTACTGCCTTTGTACATTGACAAACCGCCTCCTTTTGTATAAGTTTGAAAAGTACCCTTGACAAATGTCAGTGTTAATGATATTATTATATCAGCAACTTGGACAAATGTCAAGTTGTTGATTAAAATTTAAGAATCTCCATGCATGGAGATGATACGGAGGAACTAAAAAATGGCAGATAAGGTAACAAAGGATACAAAAATCGGCGAGCTTCTCATGATAAATGCTGACGTTGCACCGATACTTCTCAGCATTGGAATGCACTGTCTTGGATGTCCCGCTTCACAGAACGAGACTATTGAAGAGGCAGCAGCAGTTCACGGTGTAAACGTAGACGAGCTTGTAGCAGCTCTCAATGAGAAAATAAACGCATAAAAACCGAAATACCGGAGCTTTTGCTCCGGTATTTTATTATGGTTTCCTATAAAGAACAGGAAAGGGCGGATAAGGGGAGCCCCCTTTGGCGGTTTCGCAGGATACCGAATATGTACCGTAAATTTACGGCTCGGTAGTCCACAAATTCCGCTAAGGGAAGCACTCTAATATCCGCCCTTACTTTATTATTTTGTGACGATTTTTCTGAGTTCAACGAGGTCGAAGGTATCAATGACACCGTCATTGATAATATCGGCATTAACGATAGTTACCTTCTTACCGAGAAGGAACTGGTTAAGGAGCGTGAGGTCTGCAACGCTTACATTTCCGTCGTTGTTGAAGTCTCCTGCGATAAGACTGCCTGCACCTGAGTACACAGCCTTGATAGTTACATCGCCGGTAGCCTTGAATGAGACAGAGGCAGAAGTTTTGCTTCCGGAAGTAAGTTCAGCACCGGTGATTTCCCAGTGGTCGAATGAAGCACCCTCATTAGGCAGTGCGGTCACATCAATAGTGTAATCGGAGTGGTACTTTCCGCTCCACTTGTCTTCTTTTAGGTTGAGAGTGTTGAATTTTACAGTACCGGCTGAACTGTCATTTTCGACAGTAACCGTATTTGTATTACTTCTTATACCGCAGGCATTGCGCATTGTACTCTCAGCAGTTGAGTAGCGGCTCTTATAGAAATTAACTACAGTGTTGTACTCGGAATTGAGCTTTTGTTCGCCGTTAGAGTTTGAAGGATAACGCTCATAAGTATCGAGAATCTGCTGTGAATAGAGTTGCTTATACTTGTCGATAGCGGCAGTAGTTTTCTTGGTATCGAAGTTGTAGTTTGCGATATCCATGTAGGTACGTGCAAAATCAGAAGCAAAGTCAGCATTTTTGAGGAGCTTAGTGAATGCCATGCTGAGAGTATCGTCGTTCTGAGCTATGCGGCGGAAGCAGTCGGCATTTGCGGAATTGTTCTGACTGCCGTATAGACCCTGTCCGCTTTCAGTATCAAAGAGGAACATACGCCATTTGCCGTCGGAGTAGGGGTTAGTATCGTCAATAGCATTCGAGCGCCATACGGCAACGTTATTCTGTGGCCAGTCGGAATTTGCCCAGTATATCTCAGCTGAGAAATAGTCCATAAAGCTCTGAATGTCGACTTTCTGAGTGAACTGCTGATATGTGATGCTTCCGTTAGCGACACCCTGAATGAGATTGTTCCAGTCCTGAAGGTCCTGGTCGGTACCCTCTTCGATTTCATCGTTTTTGATGATAGCGACGTCACTCTTTTTGATGCCGTAGTGTGAGTTTATGTAATCGTCGCTGACTTTTTCTGTTATCTGATAGATTCCCCAGAATTCGCCGTCGATGAAGAGTATACACTCGCTCATTCCCTGAGTAGCGAACGTGCGGTCTGCAACGAGCTGCTGGTTTACAGAATCGCGGAAGTAGTAATTTCCGCAGTCGTTACCGCCGTTTCTGATGACGATATTTTCAAATTTCTTGATAGCCTTGCCGTTTTTAGCTTTAACAGCAGTACCATCGAAGAAATCGTATTCGAGTTCAGGCTTACCGTAGTCCTGACGAGCATAGAGTGTGAAACTCTTCTGAGCGGCATTTCGGCTTGCGGCACCCTTTATACGGATTCCGACATTCTGCTGAACTACGGAAGTGCCTTTATCGAACATTTCAACGTTTGCAATACGTTCCCACTCTCTGCCCTTCTGAGTGTAGTTAGCGGGAGTTTTCCACGGTTCCATGAAGTTGAAACCGCCGCCCCAGTCGCCCCAGCCGGGTATCTGCCAGCCGCCGGGACCTCCTGGCTGCTGACCGGGACCGCCGGGCTGTTGACCGGGATTTGTATTGTTTGTAGCCTCATCGTATTTTTTACCCTTGACATAGATGCCTTTTTCGTAGTCGAAGAGGTTGTCGGGGTCGGTAACGAGTGAGAATACCTTCATATTCTTGTAGTAGCCGGAAGCAGTTTTTCCGACGAAGTACGTCTTTGTGACAGGTTCACTGACTCTGCCTGAGCTGTCAACAGCAACTGCACGTATGATAGCAGCTTTGTCAACGGTCTTTCTCGGAGCAGTTACATTGCTTGCACTGATATCAGTTCTTGCGCTGAGCTTATTTTCTGTATTGCTCATGTCGGTGATACTGATAGGAGATGTGTATTTCTCAGACTCAGCAGTAGGGTCTGAACCGTCGGTAGTGTAATATACTGTAGTGCCTGCGGGAGCGTTTATAGTAAGGGAGAAGCCGCTGTCGTAGAAGCCGCTCTCCTTTGAAAACTCGGGAAGCTTTACGGCGTTTGAGCCTTCGGGTGCAGCATTTGCGGCACCGGGAGTGCATGGAAGAGTGTACAGGTCATCAGCGCCGTCAGGATATCTTCCGAAGGAAGTATCAGAAGCGAGAGCGCCGAAAGTAATGGTATCTACGGCATTTCCGGAAGCATCGCTGAGGGTGAGGGTCTCACCGCTTGTTGACATTCCGAAAGGAGCGATTGCAGTATTTGTGAGTGCGGCATCGCCGTCGCAGTAAACGACTAACGTTCCCTTTGCGGGTATAACACTTCCTGCGGGGAATGTAAAGCGGAAGGGTTTAGTTTCCTTGTCAGTGAGACCGTATCCGCTGATGTCTACCGGTGAAGATGAGCTGTTGTAGAACTCTACCCAATCGTAGAAATTGCCGTCACTGGCAGGTTTGGTAGTGTTCTTGGGGCAGACTTCATTGATAGTTACAGGTGAGGAAGCCGCCGATGCAGATGCCGGAACGAGTCCTGCTGAAGCGAGGAGCGTTGAAAGACACAGAATACCGGCTGTTGTACGTCTGAATGATAACTTTTTCATGATGATATCCTCCTTTTTAATAAAAAAACGGACTATAGAAACCGTTGTGCGGAGGTGTATGACACAGCAAAGCTCTGTCACCCACGGATCCGGCTGATTTTAGCCAATCCCTTTCCCTAATTTGTCTCTTGGTAAATTGTAACACTAAATATACGATTTGTCAATAATTATTTGAGATATCCGCAATAAATGACCGGAAACAGCAATAATTCACTAAAACGGAGCTTTGTCATACATTTTTTTCAGCTTCTGTAAAGCCTTTTTTTCGATTCGTGATACGTATGAGCGGGAAATACCGAGTTTTTCAGCAGTTTCATTCTGAGTATGCGGGGCACTTCCGTAGAGTCCGTACCTGTAGATAATGATTTCAGTTTCACGTTCGTCGAGAGCGGAAGCGAGAAAACGGTAAAGTTGTTTTGAACGGATAGTCAGTTCGACCTGTTCATGTATGTCAACACCGTCGTCAATGAGGTCAATGAGCGACATAGTGTTGCCGTCCTTATCGGTTTCGACAGGTTCGTTTATGTACACATCTCCCGCCGATTTTTTTGCGGCACGGAAACTCATGAGTATCTCATTTTCAATGCACCTGCTTGCATAAGTAGCAAATTTGGCACCCTTGCTGTAGTCGAATGACGAAACAGCTTTAATAAGTCCGATAGTGCCGATAGAGATGAGTTCGTCCTGTTCGGAAGCGGACTGAGCGTACTTTTTGACAATGTGAGCAACAAGCCGCAGATTGTGTTCGATGAGTTTATTCTTGGCAGACTTGTCGCCCTGAGACATTTTAATAAAGCATTCTTCCTCGTCCTTTTTCGTGAGCGGACGCGGAAAAACACTTGTATTATCAACATGGAGAGCGAAAAAAATCAGGTCTTTGAGCAGTTTCAGAAACATAGTAAACACCTCCGGTAATTGTGGTGAAATTATATGCCGGAGAGCTTGAACAATATTTCATATATGTTGATATTTTATTTGACTTATGATATAATATAGTTGCAGTTCGGAATTGACTGTATACTTCAAAGGAAGGTAAAAACATGGATATAACAAATGCAAAAAAACGAGCAGCCGAACTTACAGAGCTGCTTGATAAGTACACATATCAGTATTATGTTCTTGACAATCCCGAGGTCAGCGACTATGAATTTGATATGCTCATGCAGGAACTTAAAGCGATAGAGGCGGAATTTCCGGAACTTATCGAACCTTCATCTCCAACTCAGCGAGTAGGCGGAATGGCATCGGGAAAGTTTGCAAAGGTCGAGCACACTGTTCAGATGGCGAGCCTTCAGGACGTTTTTTCGCTTGAACAGGTCGAGGCATTCATGAACAGATGTAATGAGCAGCTGACTGCTCCGGAGTACTCGGTTGAGCCGAAAATAGACGGTTTATCGGTCTCACTTGAATATACTGACGGAGTCCTGACACGAGGTTCTACCCGAGGAGACGGATTCGTCGGCGAAGACGTTACTGCCAACATCAGGACTATCCGCTCAATACCGCTCAAACTCAAAAATGCACCGGAATTCCTCGAAGTCAGGGGAGAGGTCTATATGCCGAGAAACAGCTTTTTCGAGCTTGTTGAGCAGCAGGAACTCATGGACGAGCAGCCCTTCAAAAACCCGAGAAATGCTGCGGCAGGTTCGCTTCGTCAGAAAGATCCCAAAATCACAGCCGACCGTAAACTTGATATGTTCATTTTCAATGTTCAGCAGGTCAACGGAAAAGAGTTTACTTCGCATACTGAGTCGCTTGACTATCTGAGGGAACTGGGCTTCAAGACTGTCCCGACCTATAAGAAGTGTACACGATTTGACGAGATAACAGCAGAAATAGAGCGAATCGGCAGCGAGCGTCAGGATTTTTCATTCGATATAGACGGTGTTGTCATCAAGGTAAACGACCTTGCACAGCGCGATGTCATGGGTGCTACAGCAAAAACTCCGAAATGGGCAGTTGCGTACAAGTATCCGCCGGAGGAGAAAGAGACTGTTCTGCGCGATATAGAGGTAAATGTCGGACGTACAGGTGCGATAACCCCTGTAGCAGTCTTTGACCAGATAATTCTTGCCGGAACAGCCGTATCACGCGCAGTTCTGCACAATCAGGACTTCATCGACGAAAAGGATATCCGTATAGGTGACACTATACTTGTCCGCAAGGCAGGAGAGATAATTCCGGAGGTGCTTGGTTCTGTCAGCCACGGAGCAGATTCTCAGCCTTTCCGTCTGCCGGAGGTCTGTCCGGTCTGTGGAACTCCTTCTTCCCGTGAGGAGGGGGAGAGTGTGCTTCGGTGTCCGAATGTGGAATGTCCGGCACAGCTTCTGAAAAACCTGATACATTTTGCATCGAAGAATGCAATGAACATTGACGGACTCGGTCCGGCGAATATGAAGCTTCTCACCGAAACAGGACTTGTAAAGTCTCCGGCTGACCTTTACCTGCTCAAAAAGGAACAGCTAATGTCACTTGACCGCTTTGCTGAAAAGTCGGCTGAAAACCTTATTACAGCCATTGAGAATTCAAAAAATGCCGAGCTCGACAGACTAGTTCACGCACTCGGTATTCGCAATATAGGACAGCGTGCGGCTACTCTGCTTTGTGAAAAGTTCGGTGACATGGACAGTCTTCTTTCAGCCGGAATGGACGATGTATCGGCGATTGAAGGTTTCGGAGACGTAATGGCTGAAAGCGTGGTGAAAGCGTTCAGCGAACCGCATATGCGTGAGCTGATAGATAAGCTGAGGCAGGCAGGAGTCAACATGACCTATACGAAGCAGTCAACAGGTGACGACCGTTTTGCCGGAGCGACATTTGTCCTGACAGGAACCCTTCCGACGATGAAGCGTGACGAAGCCAAAAAACTGATAGAGAGCTTCGGCGGAAAGGTAACCGGTTCTGTATCGAAAAAGACCAGTTACGTAGTAGCCGGAGAAGAAGCCGGAAGCAAGCTTACTAAGGCGCAGGAACTCGGAATAACGATTCTTTCTGAGAATGACCTGCTCAATATGACGAAAACGGAGGAATGAACATGAAATTTATATGCTACCCTAAATGTACTACCTGTAAGAAGGCTCAGAAATGGCTCGATGACAATTCGTTAAGCTATGAACTCCGTGATATCAAGGAGCAGAATCCCACATTTGAGGAACTTTCAGATTGGTATAAAAAGAGCGGACTTCCGCTGAAAAAATTCTTTAATACAAGCGGACTTCTTTACAAGTCTATGCAGCTCAAGGATAAGCTCCCTGAAATGAGCGAAGATGAACAGCTCAGGTTGCTTGCGACGGACGGAATGCTCGTTAAGAGACCTATTGCTGTAGACGGCAGTACGGTACTTGTAGGGTTCAAGGAGAGTGAATGGGCAGAAAAGCTCGTAAAATAATATAAAGAGGACGACCAATAGAGTGCTTCCCTTAGCGGAATTTGTGGGCTACCGAGCCGTAAATTTACGGTACATATTCGGTATCCTGCGAAACCGCCAAAGGGGGCTCCCCTTAGC
>ONBA01000020.1 GCA_900315975.1 uncultured Ruminococcus sp. | reverse complement strand
ATTCACTATGCGTGCCTAAACGGAGCTTCATTAGAAGGTTGTGATATGACAGGAGCTGATTTGCGTGGAACCGAATTGCCAGATGGATTTATGAGTCAGCATCAGGATGAGCAGATTAGCCATCTCAAATCTTTAAATATAAATGGTTTGAAAATATAATTTTCTGGGCGGCATTCACGTAAAATCTCAAGTGAAGTGTTACAAAACTCCACTCAATTGTAGCAGGTTGGAGTTGTATATAAATATATTGTTAGAAAAAGTAAAGATTTTTCAAGAAAAATATTGAAATTCAACCGAAAAAGGCTTATAATTATATGTAAATTACATGGTGTGAAAAAGTTGATGAATGTTAAAGACGTTTGGCATATTAGTAATTTGATGGGGGATTATTTATGAGAAGTTTTTTGAACGAAAGACAAATTGATAGATTATATCATTTTACTCAAGTCGATAATCTAAAAAATATTTTTAGATATGGTCTGCTGCCTAGAGATGAACTTGAACGTAGAAGGATTGACAGTCTTATAAATGATGAGTATCGATATGATAATTGCCTCGACGCTATCTGTACATCTATTGAATTCCCCAATTATAAGATGTTTTATAAATTAAGGCGTGAGAATCCTGATGTCGATTGGGCAGTTTTAGAATTGAATGCTGAAATAATATGTGATTATCAATGCGCTTTTAATTGGACAAATGCGGGAGATTCTGCTTCGTATAGTATTCCCATAAAAAAGCGTATGACACAAAGTGCGTTTGAGAATTTATTTGAGGATAAAGATGGATATCCGACCAGAGAAGAACTGAAAATACCAGATTGGTATCCAACTAATCCACAGGCAGAAGTTCTTGTATTTAACAGAATACCAATTTCTTATATAAATGGCGTTTTTTTTGAAAATAAAGATAAATACTTAAAATATCAGGAAATTATTCCGACTGATATATATGCAACTTTTAATAATAATCTTTTCAAATGGCGAAAAGATTATGAATTCTGGAAAGGTAGAGTGGAGGAGTAATGGCTAACAGACCAGTTTATGAGGTCATGCTGGATGATAGTTTTTTTAAACGTCATAATGTTGAGTTTGCTTTTTTTAGTGGCTTTTCAGAGATACAGCAGAGAAGGAGTATAAACAGTTTGCATAATGCTTTTTTACAAATTAATAGTAACAGTAGGATTCTTGAGATATCAAGCAAATCAGAAGTTGATGTAGGTAAAAAACTGAGTGCATTTAATTTAAGCTTTGAAACTAGAAAAGGAGTAAAAATATCTGTTGAATCAGCATTTCAAGCGAGCAAGGTATTTGAAAGAGGTGGCCCGTATAAAGATTTACTTTTAGTTCCTTCCAAAAATGCAAAAAGGGATTTGCGTTTAAAAAATAGTGGGCATATTATAAGTTTTAAATTTGATAAAAGAGTCTTCCCGATAGAACCAAAAACTTATTTTTATAATTGGCTTTATATAAATATTCTTAATTTGCATCCAGAATTGTCCAAGAGAATTCTAGAATATGATGCTTTTACTGATATATCATTTAATCCTAAGAAATCAATTAATTGTCAAGCTGAAGCAGCAGCGATATATGTTTCGCTATACAGGCAGAATTTGTTAAAAGAAGCTTTGTCAAGTGAAGAAGCCTTTTTGAAAATTGTTTACAAGAATAAGAAGATAAAAGAATGAAAAATATAATAAAGCTTGATTTGCAAGATAATAGTGCTATAATAAAAGCTGATTATAGCTGGTTTATTCTTATGGTTATTGAATAAATGACAATAATGAGAGAAGACTTCAGATGATAATGAAGTGTAATACATGGCTAAAATAATGAATTTTATCTAAATATTTAATCTAGGTTCTACCCTCATTATGATGATAGGCGTATTATTGGGAATGTATTTATTGAGGGACGTTGTCCTGGAATATGTAATTATAAAAATTATATTGAAAGGAAGTTCAACATGAGGATTGTTAATCTTAAGGAAGAAAGCATTGGATTAGAAATAATAGTAATGAGTTCTTTAGGAGAAACAGTTTTTATTTCTGGTGGTTTGTATGGCACATATTAATTATAATTTTCTTACTGAAAGTTTTCTATTTAATGATACAGGAATTCAAGATGGTTTTAAAGATTATTCTGATAAACAGATAAAGTCAGAACTTGATAAGTATAGAAATTATATTTTATCCAATATGGATAGTATACGTAATGAGATAATATTGGATAAACGTATGATTAAAGTCACAATTGAATCATTTGATAATAGACCAAGCGAAGAGTATTTAAAGCAATTGGTATTGTATATTGATTGTGTATTAATAGCTGATCCTCTTTTTGAATTAACAGAGAATAAAAGTGATGCGTCTGAAGTGATTAGTGAATATATGGGGATGAAGAAACATAAAGGCATCGATAGAGCGGCATTGAGCGAAGCTTTAAAATATATGAAGAATAGCACTCCATTGATTGTATGTGACTTTAGATATTCCAATTGTATATGACGGAAATGGTTTTCGTGAAAGCTTGCCAGAACATCTTATGAATTTAATTAAACATAAATTAGAGGTTCGTAATATTAGACGTGGCGATGATGGTTTGATAATAACTGCTAATGAACCGCTTAAAAAAGGTACTATGTTGTATCTGTATTTCCCAGATGTCGAGAATAATAGCGGAGAAATTGTGTCTTTTCAAAGAATGAACCTAGTTGATGATATTGATGCAGATGGTCATTTTAAGGCTGCTTTTTACATTCCAGAATCAATAACAGATTATGAGTTTGATGTATGGCTTGAACAGTCAAGAAATAGAGCATCTATGCAGTTGTTTGAGGATACTGTTAAAGAGTATTCTTTTGCCGGTGGCTTTAATAGTATGTATTTGACTGGTTCAGAGCTCAAAGCTCAAATCTTGTCGACTGTATATGGAAATTCGCCTCGTGCAGACATAGCTAACTTAGCAATGAAGATTAAGCTTCCAATTGTAGAAGAAGCAGATTTGATTACCATTCTTAATATAAGGGATAATTATGGAGAAAGTTTTAAAAATTTTAGAGTAAACTTAGGTAATGAGCTTGTCAAGCTAAGAGGAATTGATGATAATAGTATGTTAAAAAAACGGCTTGATGAAATATCATATCAGATTTATGAAACAAATATTAATGCTATTGACAAAGATATAAGAAAAATAATTAATTCAATAAAGATTGATGGCGGTATTATAACAGGTTCATTGCTTACAAGTTGTATAGCAAACTGTAATGGAAGCGTTGCTAGTGCTGCGGTATCACTTACAGGAATTTGTTCTGGTTTATTTGGTTAAAGATAAACCAGAATACTTCTTGTGGAAGTTGGACAAGAAAGTATGGAAGATGAAGTAAAATAATAAAGAAAAAGCAGGACTAAATAGGTATAAAACGCTTACAGTGGTAGAGCACTCGGCTGTTAACCGAGTTGTCGCCCGTTCGAGCCGGGCAGGGGGAGCCAAAAGAACGTCTGCAATAGCAGGCGTTTTTTATTTTTTGCAGAGGTAATTACTATGGATATGATAAGGCTTAATGACTTGGATAAATCGCAGATATTTGAATTGTTCTCACTTGCTGACGAAATGGCTGGCGGTAAATATAACGATATGCTTCGCGGTAAAACTATAGTAATGTTCTTTCCTGCTTCGAGTATAAGAACCCGTATCACCTTTGAAAAGGGCATATATCTTCTCGGGGCTCAGTGTGTTCTGTTTCCGAGCGAGACTCTTGATAAAAAAGAAGATATACGCGATGTTTGCGGCTACCTTGATAACTGGGCAGACGCTGTAATAGTACGCCACAAGAATATTTCACTGCTTGACAAAATGGCAGAAAACCTGACGGTACCAGTAATAAATGCGATGACTGACGTTAATCACCCATGCGAGATTATCACGGACCTCTACTCGCTTACAAAGCGCGGGAGAGACATTTGCCACGAGAAGTATCTCTTTGTCGGCAATAAAGGTAATATCGGACTGGGATGGAAGGAAGCGTCTGATGTACTCGGTTTTGAACTTTCGCAGTGCTGTGGAAAAGGGTGTGAAATAGACGGCTTGCATGCTTATTATGACATTATGGACGCTGTAAAGGGTAAGGATATTATATGTACAGATGCCCTCTCTGCGGACGTCCTGAGCGATTTCAGAGCGTGTCAGGTAACGAAGACCGCTATGGACCATGCTAATTCCGGCGCGGTTTTAAACCCCTGTCCGCCATTTTACAGAGGTGAGGAACTCTCAGCTGATGCTATTGACTCTGAATACTTTGTTGGCTACGATTTTAAAAAGTGCCTGCTTGAAGTTCAGCAGGCAGTCTTATGGTATTGCATGAACAGATAAAAAATTTCCCCACGGAATAGTCCGTGGGGAAATTTTTTTTATAGAAGTGTGGTTCGGGATTTCTATTTACTTCTCAGGCATCTCAGGAAGTGATGTGATAAGTCCGGCATCGAGTTTCTGGATTGCAAGAGCATCCATACCTGTTACACCATCACCGGGGTTGTAACAGTCGGCATTCTTCATAGCTTCTTCGTCAAGCGGGTACTTGTCCTTGTTGCCGATGTTCTGAAGAATTGTTGTGGCATCTGCGATAGTAACATTGCCGTCGCCGTTAACTTCGCCGTATTTTACCTTTGTTTCAGGTGTAGTAGATGTTGTTGCTGTTGTGGTTGTTGTGGACTGTGTTGTTGTAGCTGAAGTGGTCGTTGAAGTAGTAACTATCTGAGGCACGTCCATACCCTTTGTAAGACTGTAGAAAGCAGGCTTTGCCTTATAATCACCTGTGAAAAGAAGTGGAGACTGCTTTACACGCCAGCTGAGTTCATCAGTAACACCCCATACAACTACAGCAGAAACGTTGTCTTTATGCCTCATGATAGCGTCCATGATGCCTCTGTAGTACTCTCCCTGCCAGTCGAAGTACTTGTCGCCGGACATATCGGGTACAGTAACGTCAAGCTCAGTTACCTGAACGTCGAGACCTGTGTTGCAGAACATATCAAGTGCCTTCTCATACATCTGTACAGACGGGAATGCAGCCTGAGCTGTTTCACGGCAGTCGAGGTGAGACTGCATACCGATACCGTCGATGAGTCCCTTAGCCTTGAGGTCTTCAGCCATTTCAACAATTTTGTCCTTCTTGTCCATGTACTCGTTGAAGTCGTTATAGTAGAGTTTGCAGCCCTTAGGTGCGTACTTTCTTGCATATGTGAATGCAGGCTCAATGAACGAATTATCACCGAATACCTTTACCCATGCCGACTTTTCTGAACCGCTCTGACCCTGTTCACCGGGGTCACGGGGTTTACCGTCATTTGTCCATGCTTCGTTTACAACGTCGCACGCATAGAAGTCAACATCGGGGTAGAGATCAGTAAGAGTTTCAAAGTAGATCTTTATATAGTTCTCCATACGTTTGAGCATCTTCTCCTTGGATACCCACTCGCCGGACGGGTCGTAGTTTTCCTTGAAGAACCAGTCAGGAGTCTGACTGTGCCAAACAAGTGTATGAACACGAACGGGGATATCGTTCTTCTGGCAGTAGTTAAGGATTCCCTTAGCCTTTGAGAAAGATATCTGCGGAACTGTGTCGTCGCCGTTTTCCTCAGCGTACTTAACGCACGCATCGTGGTCGAGGACTGAATCAGGCTTCATTTCATTGCCGACTGTCATACTTCCGTTGAAGTGCTTACCAACGAGGTTCATAAACGGCTTGGACGAGAGGTTATCAGCTGTGATAGCTGTACCGAATTTGAAGTAAGGCGAGTAGATAGCGCTGAGGGAGGGGAGATCGTCCTCTATCTCAACAGCGGGAACTTCTGTGATTGAGAAGTCGTCGATGAAGAAGTCGTCCTTACCGCCTTCGAGGTAAACGAAAACGTTTTTCATCTCGTCTGTGAAGCTTACCTTGAGATTTTTTACCTCGACCCAGTCGCTTGCCTGAAGATTCTGCTTGAGATTTTTGTACTCTGTCTTTCCGTCACCGTTATCGAACTGGAAGCTTACAGTAGCCTGAGTGTAGTATCTTCCCTTGAAACGGAAGTTTACGTAATACTCAGTATAAGGCTCGCAGACCTTATCAAGCTGGAATGCAGGTCCATTCCATGATTCAGTTCTTCCGCTTGCGAGGAGAACCTTGTTGCTGCTGCTGTTGGGTTCGTCAACTACTGATATTTCAGTAGTATCGTCTCCGCCGCGGTTTGAGAAACCAAGGGACTCGCCGTCCTCGAAATCAGTGGAGACGATAACCTTGCCTGCCTCGTCAGCGGCAACAGCGGTTGGCAGTACAGTTGGCAGCGATGAGAGGGTCATAGCTGCTGTGAGTACAGCCGCAGTCAGTTTGATGTGTGCATTATTCATTGTAGATCATCCCTTCATGTATTCGCCATATATTGCGTAATACATATATAATATTATGGTCTTATTGTATCATATAATCTTGTCTGTGTCAATAATTGCCTATTAAAGAGCGCAATTTTTGATTAGAATAGTAAGAAGTGCGCAAATATCCGATAAAAATTACATAAAAAGGCTCTCCAAGGAGAGCCCCCTTTGGCGGTTTCGCAGGATACCGAATATGTACCGTAAATTTACGGCTCGTTAGCCCACAAATTCCGCTAAGGGAAGCACTCCAAAAGGAGAGCCTTTAAATGCGTGATCTTACTTATTAATAGGAAGATCGGAAAGCTTTATGTCGCCAGCGTCAACTCTGAGAATTGTGAGTGCGTCGTTAGGTGTGATACCGTCGTTTCCGGAAACATCAGCATTAGCCTTTGCAGTTTCGGAAAGTGAGTACTTATCCTTATTTCCGATGTACTGGAGGATAGTAACTGCGTCTGCAGCAGTAACTAAACCGTCGCCGTTAACGTCGCCGTAGCGTGTAGCCTTTGCTACAGAAGATGTTGTAGTAGCCTTTGTAGTTGTTGTGGTAGGTCTTGTAGTTGTGGTTGTAGTAGTAGCTCTTGTAGTTGTTGTTGCCTTTGTAGTTGTTGTTACAGGCTCAGATGAACCAGCAGCTGTGTAAACCTTGATAGAGTCGATCGTGAACTGACCGCAGTCGATCCACCAAACACCGAACTTGAGTTCGCCGTTTGAGTATGCGAAAGTCTTAGCGTCAGAAGCTGAAGGCTCCCATGTAACAGTTGCACTGTTGCCGCTGAGAGACTTATTGAACTCGTCAGACATTGTCCAGTAGTCAGGAGCAACTGTTGTAGATGAACCGAATGCACCTACCCAAGTACCGAGGTTCTTGCTTGAAGAAAGGTTGAACTCGATCTTTGTAGCATACTCGCCGCTCTTGATACCGAAGTCCTTCCATGAGAAGCCGATCATCTTGTCGTTTTCAGGAAGCTTGGAGTAATCGATTTCCTTGTTAGTCTTTACAACGTACTCGCCGTCCTTGATTTCAGGAATTGAAGGAGTTGTAGTTGTTGTCTGCTGAGGAGGCTGTGTAGTAGTCTGCTGAGTAGTCTGTGTAGTAGTCTGCTGCGGAGGCTGTGAGTTACCGCCGCTGTAGATCTTTGAAACGCCGTTGATGTTCTTGTCGATAGAACCGGTCTTATAGAAATGGTAGAGACCAGCTGCTGCACCTACGAGACCTGCGTTATAGTCGATAGCGACCTCGTTACAGATGTAGTCAGCCATGTTATCGTGGTATGAACCGCCTGCATCGCAGGGACCGCCAACGAGTGCACCGATGAGCGGATGAGCGTTAGGACCGTAAGCACAGAAGGGACTCATGTGGTCGCCGTCCGGATTCCAGCCGTTCATGTTGAACTGATCATAGCCTGTGTAGCCTGAAGCAGCTCTGTGGTGAGCGTTCTTTGCACTGTTGCTTGCAAAGCCTGTTACATAGCAGGTATTTGCAGGGTTCTGGCCGAGAATATAGTTCATCTGACCCTTAGCCCATGCCTTATAGTCGCCAGCCTTGTGAGCTGTAGCGATAAGAGATGTCATCTGCATTGAGCAGTTGATTCTTGCACTGCCCCACTTATCGAGGAACATATAGCCGTTGCCGGTTGCTTTTCCTGAGATGTAGCCGTTAGCACCGCTCCAGTCACCTGTGATCTCGCCGTAGAGGCAGTTAGCACCGAGGTGAGTATCGTTCCAGCCGTGTACCCAGCCAACCTTGGGGAGGTTGCCCTTGAGGTCATTGAGGTAGCTCTGGTTCTTAGTTGCGAGGTAGAGCCAGCCAGCTGCCCATGCCTGTTCATCAGCAGGGCCGTTTGAATTGTAGAATCCCTTAGGGCCTTCGTCAGTTACTCTGTTGTTCTGCTTTGAGAACTTGTAAAGAGCCTCGGCATATGTAAGGTCGTCCTTGTTGTGGAAGTTTACATAGTTAGCAGCGAGAGCAGCTGAATACTCAGCAGCGATATCGCTTGCGCCGTTGCTTGTCCAGAACATCTTTCTGCTGCCCTGCTTCTCAGGAGGTCCCCAGTAGCTGTGGTCTTCGTTACCGTCACCCTTCTGATAGAGGAAATTGGTAACGTTGCCGCCGCTGAGCTTTGTGGATCTCTTGAAGAAATCGCAGAAGTGGTCAGTTATAACCTTGAGGTGAGCGTCCTGACCGGTAGCTGTGAAAGCGTCGGGGAATTCGTAATATGCCCAGCCGAGGGTAGAAGCTGTGTAACCCTGAGGAAGACCGAACATAGCGTGGTCACCGGCATCGTGGAAACCGCCTGGAACTTCGTCATTCATATGGCAGTTGCTTCTCCAGCTCATGCCGCCTTTTGAGGTGTCGCCGCACATATTTGCGTCGTAAAAATAGAGGGAATACTGAAGGAGTTTTGCGTAGTTGTCGTTATCTGCAGCATTTGCATTGAGAGAGGGAGCAACTGCTGAGAATGAGCTTGCTGCGGAAGCAGCAGCCAGTACGCTGCCTACGATCATAGATGTAAGCTTTTTGAAACTTTTATGCATACTATCACACTTCTTTCTAAATAATCGAGAGTTTCGCCTATAATATGCCATAACATCTATTATACATATTTTTTCAGATAAGTAGTTACAGACTAAATACAAAATGGTTACAATAATATTACAGAATCGGCTGATTTTTGATTTTCTATGTATTTACTATAAATAATCATTCCAAGTTGTATATTTTCACAATGATATTACCTGATTCTGTGAATAAATTATTTCTGAAACAAAATATTTCTGAATAATATTGCTGATTAAAAAGCAATAAATTACCGGTGCACAGCTTAATACTTGTACACCGGTAACAAATTTATTGTTTGATTTTTGTACGATTTGCAGTATAATTATTACTTGTTAACCTACGACCGGAAGAATCGGAAGGTCACTCTCTTTGAGAAGTCCTGCATCAATCTTCTGAATTGTAAGAGCGTCTGTACCTGTGATTCCGTCGCCGGGATATGCACAGTCAGCGTTGCGCTTTGCCTTTTCGTCGAGTGAGTACTTGTCTTTGTTGCCGATGTACTGGAGAATTGCAACTGCATCGGCTACGGTAACGTTTCCGTCGAGGTTGGCATCGCCGTACTTTATCTCTTGACCGTTGGAAGTAAGCTCTACCTTGACATCGGCAGTTCCGTTTTCTATGCTGAATTTTATGTTTGTCTGTGATGGCATCTTATAACCGGCGGGAATATCTCTGAGATTGAGTTCCCAGTATTTAGCACCCTTGAAAACTTCCTCAGATGAGTCGTGCCAGTTAACATCGAGGACGTCAGTCTTGTCGCTTGAAACGTAATTTTCTGTTCCGAAGTGTGCGCCCCAGTCGCCGTAGCCTGTTATCTGGTATTCAACACCGGGGATATTCTTGCCTGTTTCCTTGTCAATGATGTCTACATTTACTATAGCCTTTGCGCGGTTGGTAACTGTAGTGGTAGTAGTTGTCGTAGACTCGGTAGTTGTAGCAGTTGTGGTAGCTGTTGTCTGCTGAACAGGATTATCGTACTGGATAGCCCTGTCTACACCGTTCGGAGTTGCGTCAACCTTGCCGGTTTTGTAAACATCGTAAAGTCCGGCAGCAGCAGCAACGAGAGTTGCGTTATAGTCGATACCTACCTCGGAAGATGTGATATCGTTGAGTTCGTCCTTGAACTGGAAATTCTGGTCCTGGAAACCGCCTTCGAGAGCGCCTGTGAGGATATGTCCGCCTTTAGGTCCGAATGTAGTACCGGCACTGTTGTACTCGTCCCAGCCGCTGAGTCCTGAAGCAGCCTCGTGGTGTGGGTATTTTGCAGACTGTGCGTTGAAGCCGACTACTACGCAGACATTCTTGGGGTTCTCGCCGAGTATCATGTTCATCTGCGACTGTGCCCACTCGTTGTAGTCGCCCTGCTTGTACTTGCTGAGAAGCAGTCCTGTGAACTGTGCAGCGGTGTTATATCTTGCAGCGCCCCAGCTGTTGAGGCAGTACCACTTATCCTTCTGCGTGTACTTCTGCTTGGCGTAGTTGGAAGCAATTGAGAAATCGCCGTTTATCTCGCCGTTGAGGATTGAAGCACCGATTGATACCTTGTCCCAGCAGTAGTCCCAGTTAGGATTGTTGCTTGCATTGCCTGCGAAGCTTTTGAGTGCAGTATTGTACTTTTCTTCCTTGGTTGCAAGGTAAAGGAAACCTGCGGCAAATGCCTTGTCGTCATCGCAGCCGGCTGACTCGTAAAAGGGTGATACACCCTCAGTTGCGCAGGAATTGGAGTTCTGTGCGAAATCGTAAAGTGCCTTTGCGTACTTGAGGTCCTCTTCGTTGCCGAAGTTGAGGTAGTTTACTGCGAGTGCAGCTGCGTACTCGGCTGCAACGTCACTCGCACCGTTGGAGGTCTTGAAGACCTTACGTGATGAACTGTCCTGTTTCTCAGGAGGTCCCCAGTAGGTGTTGTGGTCGGCGTTGCCGTCGCCTATCTGATAAACCAGCTCAGTTACTTTGTCTCCGCTGAGTGTGGTTGAGTCCTTGAAATACTTGCAGAAGTGGTCGGTAAGAAGTTTGAGGTGACCGGTCTGTCCGAGTTCATCGAAAACTTCCTTGTATTCGTAGTATGCCCAGCCGAGCGTAGTGCCCGAATATCCGGCAGTTATGCCGAATTTTACGTGGTCGCCGCAGTCGTGGAATCCGCCCGGGACAGCGTCGTCAACATGGCAGTTGCCGCGCCATGAGAATCCGCTCTTCTTTTCAACCTCGCCGCCGCACATATTTCCGTCATAGAGATACATGGAGTACTGAAGCAGCTTTGCGTAATTGTCGGTATCGTCGGCAGCGTTAGCCTTGAAAACTGTTGCCTGCGGTGCAAAAAGCGCCGATGATGCGCAGGAAAGAGCTGCCGCAAAAGCGGTCAGACCTGATGTCAGCCTGCGTACAAGTTTTTGTTTTTTCATTTTAAGTTCCCTCTCATACTATAATAGTATACCGGATATTATGTTTAACCAAAATATCGCGCGTATACAAATACAATTATATCATACTTTAACAGATAAATGTTAACAAACTGTGTACAAATGCGTTCGGCAAATAAATTTGTAATAAATGTAAAAAGCATATCGCATGATTTGTACATTGCGCCCAAACCCGGCAGTTGCATTGTCGGAAGGAACGTGGTATAATATGTGAAAAGAGTATGGCTGCGTGCGCAGATGAACCCGCGCAATATACAGGAAGGTGAATTATGCCAAGATTTTTTACTAATGAAATAGATGAGGGGAATATCACCCTCACAGGAAGCGATGCTCGTCACGTCGGACGCTCACTCAGAATGAGACCCGGAGAACCGCTTACAGTCTGCTGCTGCGGTATCGACTATAACTGCGAAATATCGCGTATCACGGAGGATACGGTCTACCTTGACCTCGTTGAAAAGGTCAGGTGTGCGGCTGAACCCGACATAGAGGTCACGCTGTTTCAGGCTGTTCCTAAGCTTGACAAGCTCGAATTTATCATTCAGAAAAGTGTGGAACTTGGAGTTTCGCGTGTTGTGCCGGTCCTGACGAGAAGGTGTATTTCACGCCCTGACGAGAAGGACTTTGCAAAAAAACTTGTCCGGCTCAATAAAATCGCCGAGGAAGCGGCAAAGCAGTCGGGCAGAGGGATAATTCCCGAAGTTTTGCCTATT
Organism: uncultured Ruminococcus sp.; assembly: GCA_900315975.1. Next base: position 37,444 of record ONBA01000020.1, on the reverse strand, counting down.
GTAAGCTGGAAAAATGCTGTTGATATGATGGGAAAACTCGATGTTACCGCTCTTTTATATGAGGAAAAGGGTGGGTGTGCATTTTCTGACATCGACTTTTCAGATGTCCGTTCTGTCGGACTCGTTGTCGGCAGCGAGGGAGGTTTCGATGCTGAAGAGGTAGATATGGCAAACTCTGAAAACGTGAAAAGGGTGTGGCTTGGAAATCGTATACTACGTTGTGAAACAGCACCAATAACTGCCCTTTCAATTTTGATGTTTTTAACAAATAATATGTAGGTAGTTGAATTTTCAGAAAAAGTATGTTATAATATATGTAGCTTATCTGAACTGGTCGCAAGCGGTTCGGTAGCAATATCTAACTTGCGAAGAAAAGAGGAGTAAAAATGAATAAGATTTTAGTTGGTGTTCTTGTTACAGGCGCTGCTATTGCTGCTGGTTATGCTGCTGTTAAGCTCTTAAAGGGTAAGGATTCTCAGCCCGATTACGACGATGATATTTATGATTATCCCGATCCTTATGATACAGACGAGAGTATTGATTTCGAGATCAACGATGACTCTGCTGTAAAGGACCTCGCTGATGATGCTGCTGATAAGGCAGAAGATGTCATAGATGACGTTAAGGACGCTGCTGAGGATATTGCTGGTGATATCAAGGACGCTGCTGAAGATATTGCCGATAATTTCAAAAAATAAGATGATTTGAAAGAGGAGTTTAAATGCTCCTCTTTACTTTTGCACAAAACTATATGTTGAATTATGTGCACATATACAAATCATCGGAAAATGCTTGACATTGAAACGTATCTTTGCTATAATATAAAAGCTGTCGCGAGAGATTATTTCCGAGGCGTAGCTCAGTTTGGTAGAGTGCTTGGTTTGGGACCAAGATGCCGCAGGTTCGAGTCCTGTCGCCTCGACCACGCCGAGCAGATGTACATACTGTACTATCAATCGGCATGATTCAAAACAGCAAAAAAATTTTTTTGAAAAATTTCAAAAAAGGCTTGACAAACGAAAAGGTTTGTGGTATAATAATTAAGTCAGTTAAGCTGGTGTAGCTCAGTTGGTAGAGCAGCTGATTTGTAATCAGCAGGTCGGGGGTTCGAGTCCGTCCACCAGCTCCATTTTTTACCGGATAGCTCCGGTAAATTTTTTGAATCTTTATGGGAGAGTTCCCGAGTGGCCAAAGGGGGCAGACTGTAAATCTGTTGCTTTTCAGCTTCGGTGGTCCGAATCCACCCTCTCCCACCAAAGCCCCGAAACTTTCGGGGCTGTTTTTTTGAAGTGACCTTGCAAACGGCGACATTGTCCATGCAAGGGCTTTTTTATGCCATGAAAAAAAGAGCTTTTGCACGAAATACTACGTCTTTGTGCAATAAATGTAGGGGAGGTAACTATGCTTGTAGTTAAAACACGGCCTACCTTGGATAGCTGGAAAAAATATTGGTGGAGCAAGAAACGCTCAAAAGGTTACATTGTTTCCAATATCCTTTTTCTGCTGTTTGAATTGTTCCAGCTCGCAATCAGCTTATTGGCATTCATTATGACCGGAAAGGGTCTGCTGTATATATTGATTACTCTGGTGCTGATGGTCGGCTTCGTCGTCCTTTTAGTGAGAGTCTGCTATATGCCGAGAAAATTGTTCAATAACTCTCAGAAACTTTGTAACGATACGGTCGAAACCCTTACCTTCGGTGAGGATTCTTTTACAGCCGAAAATATCGGCTCCAGAATCAACGAAACTGTCACTAATATTTATTCGTCTGTTACAAGCGTAAAACACAGTGATGGATGGTTCATCATTGTCTGCGATAACTACAGATTCTACGCTTTCAGAGATAATGAGTTCGTTGAAGGCTCACCTCTTGAATTGCAGACTCTGCTTCATTCAAAAACAGGAAAGATATAAGTTGTAAATTGCCGGATGCACTCGGCTGACGGCTATTATAAATAGGAGAGATAAATATGATTAGAAACGATTTGAGAAACATCGCTATCATCGCCCACGTTGACCACGGTAAAACTACCCTCGTTGACGAAATGCTCAAGCAGGGCGGAGTTTTCCGCGAAAATCAGGCTGTTGCAGAACGCGTTATGGACTCGAACGACATCGAGCGCGAAAGAGGTATCACTATCCTTGCTAAGAATACCTCTGTTATGTACAATGACATTAAGATAAACATCATCGACACCCCCGGACACGCTGACTTCGGCGGCGAGGTTGAGCGCGTTCTCGAAATGGTTGACGGCGTTCTCCTTCTCGTTGATGCGGCAGAAGGTCCTATGCCTCAGACTCGTTTCGTCCTTTCAAAGGCTCTTGAAATGGGTCACAAGATTATCGTTGTAGTTAACAAGATTGACCGTCCCGACGCTCGCCTCGACGAGATAGGTGACGAGGTTCTCGAACTTCTCCTCGACCTCGATGCTAACGATGAACAGCTTGAGTCGCCTATCCTTTTCTGCTCCGGCAGAAGCGGTACTGCTTCTCTCAGCCAGTATGAAGCAGGTACTGACCTCAAGCCCCTTTTCGATACTATTATTGACTACATCGAGCCGCCTAAGGGCGACGAAGAGGGTCCGCTCCAGATGCTCATTTCCTCTATTGACTATAATGAGTACGTTGGCCGTATCGGTATCGGACGTATCGTCCGCGGTAATATAAAGGTGAATCAGCAGGTGACTGTCTGCGATTATACCGGTTCAAAGAAGAATTACAACTCTAAGATAGTTTCACTTCTCCAGATTCAGGGTCTTAACCGTGTTCCTGTTCAGGAGGCTACTGTCGGCGATATCGTATGGGTATCGGGTATTGAGGGTATCACTATCGGCGATACTATCTGCGCTACTGATACTCCCGAGCCGCTTCCTTTTGTTAAGATAAGCGAGCCGACAGTTGAGATGACTTTCTCTGTTAACGACAGCCCGTTCGCAGGCCGTGAGGGTAAATTCGTTACTTCCCGTCAGCTCCGTGAGAGACTCTTCCGCGAACTCCTCAAGGACGTTTCGCTCCGCGTTGAAGAGACTGATTCTACCGACTCATTCCGCGTTGCCGGAAGAGGTGAGATGCACCTCTCTATCCTCATCGAGAATATGAGACGTGAAGGCTATGAGCTTGCTGTTTCAACTCCTCACGTTCTCTATAAGCAGGACGAGACTACCGGTCAGAAGCTTGAACCTATCGAGCGCCTCGTTATTGACGTTCCCGAGGACTGCGTTGGCTCTGTTATGGAAAAAATGGGAAGCCGTAAGGCTGAACTCGTTGCTATGCATCCGCAGGGAAGCCGTATGCGTATCGAGTTCCTCGTTCCTGCAAGAGGACTTTTCGGCTACAAGAGCGAGTTCCTCACCGACACAAAGGGCGAGGGTATCATGAGCCACGTATTCGACGGATATGAGCCTTACAAGGGCGATATCGAGCGCAGAAAGACCGGTTCACTCGTTTCATTCGAGACAGGTGAGGCTGTTACATACGGTCTGTTCAACGCTCAGGAGCGCGGTCAGCTCTTTATCCCCGCAGGTACCCCTGTATACGAGGGAATGGTAGTAGGAGCTTCTCCAAAGACCGAAGACCTCGTTGTTAATGTCTGCAAAAAGAAGCACCTTACCAATACCCGTGCAAGCGGAAGCGATGACGCTCTCCGTCTCGTTCCTCACCGTATCCTCAGCCTTGAGGACTGCCTTGAGTTCCTCGCTGATGATGAGCTTCTTGAGGTAACACCTGAGAGCCTGCGTATCCGCAAGCGTATCCTCAGCAACTCTCAGCGTGCAAAGGTCAGAGCAAAGGGCTGATTTTCAAACGTTTGAGCGGCAGGGGACTCTGTCCCTTGCAAGAGTACTCAGAATATTTTCACACAAACAACATACGGTTTGCAAATAACGGAGATAACATAATGAAGAAGATTGCATTGTTACCGCTGATACTTTCACTGACAGCCGCTGCCGCAGGCTGCGGAACAGTTGCGCCGAAGTCTGATAACTCAGTCTCTTCGACTGCCCCTGCTGTGACTACTTCCGCTGAAACTGCTATGGCTGAAACTCAGCCTGCTACTCAGGGAAATGACCAGTTTGAGTTTGAACTGCGCGACGGTTCGGCTGTTGTTACTAAATATATCGGAACATCTACAGATGTCACTGTTCCTGAAGAGTTCAATGGACTCCCTGTCACAGAGATAGGCTTCTATGCTTTCGAGGCTAAGTTCGATGTAACATCTGTAACTCTCCCCGAATCTGTAACGCTCATAGGCGAGGGCGCTTTCATGGACTGCTCGTCACTTACCGAGATAAACATTCCTGACGCAGTTACAGGTATCGACAGAGGTGCATTCGTTGGCTGTTCAAAACTCGAAAGAATGGATATCCCTGCGAGTGTGGAGTATATCCGCGAGGAGGCTTTTACAGGCTGCGGCTCTATGAAAGTTCTCAGCATTATGAATCCCGACCTTGTGTACGAAAACTGGGGCCTTGAAGAGATTGAAGGTCTTACGTTATACGCTCCCGAGGGTTCAGGTGTTATCACATGGGCTGATGAACTCGGCATATATAATGATATTATCTGATGAGCGACGAAAGGAGAAAGTGAAATGAAAATGAGAATGATTGCAGCCGCCGCTGCGGCTATATGCGCTCTCTCCTGCGTTTCATGCAAGAGCAGCAAGGATGCTTCTATATCAGTCAGCGAAAATGGTTCAGATGGTGCGGCAGTAGGTGAACTTATTACCCCTACAGAGGGAAGTGCTGAGTATAACCTCGGGCAGTACCGTATGAGCAGCAACGGAATCAAGCTCTATTACGACGATGATGTCCCCGAGGAGCTGATGCTTGCGCTTGAAAACTACTTCCTGACTTTTCAGAATAACGACTTCGAGGGCTACAAGGCTGCTCTTTTCCCCGACTATGCTGAGAGGTATGAGAAATACCTGCAAAATGAGTATGACTACTCTCTCGATAATTCGTTCAAACTCAACCGCGAAAAGCTCTGTCAGATAGTTGCAAATGAACGCATTGAGCATAACGAGGCTACAGAGGACAGCGAGCCTTCCGGTGAATTCAAGATAACACGTATCAAGGCACAGCGCCCCGACCTCACCGGAAATACACCTTCTGACCTGCTTATGCAGGAGGACTCTACTGAACCGACTACACAGTCGCTTGAAGAGCTTGAAAAAAATGCTTTCAGCTATTACGACGACGTTTTTGAAATTGATTACTATGACTTCGTTAAGCAGAATTGCGATAGTATCGAGTATCTGAACTTCTATATCTACGCAAGCGACGAGGACGGCGACGAATATCCGCTTATTGGTGACATAGATATAATTTTTGCTGTCAAGGACGGCAAGTACTATACCTTTGGATAAAAGGAGAGGTTTGAAATGAGAAAGATTCTTACAGCAGTGACAGCTCTTATTCTTGCAGGCACTATGACAGCCGGAATGGCTTCATGCGGGGATAAGGACAAAAAAGAGAGCAGTACTTCCGAAAATATGCTTGTCGGCGGTCAGAAACCCACTGATATGAGCAATGATGACTATCAGAAGGCATATGTTTCAGGTTTCGACCTTAAACCGTCAGACGATGAGAATATCAGCGTCATGATAAGCTTCGACAGCGACTATTTCGGCGGTGAAAGCAAAGACTACAGTGAGATATACCTCGTTGACAAGTATATCGACGCTCTCAATAAAAACGACGTTGCGGCTGTTAAGGAGTGCTACTATCCGGACTATCTCGAATCTCTCTGCGAAAACGGCGATTTTGAAACACCTGAGGCATTTATCAAAGCATACTACAATACTCTTGAGCAGACTCTTTGTCAGGATTTCTCAATTGATTTCATCGACGTTTCAAATTGTCAGGTAGGCGGTGACCTTGCTGCTGACACTATGTTTGCAACTCGTGACCAGTCACTGCAAAAGGCTTTCGGCGACGATTTCACATCTAAGATTACTGAACGCAAGCTCCTGACAATTGCCGGATATACCTATTTTACGTCAAAATCAGGGGACGGCTACGCAAATCTTGTGGACGTTCTTCCTGAGGGAATACAGTTCTGCGTATATACTATCGACGGAAAGCCGTACATTTTCTGATATAACAAAAGCGCACAGTGGAACTTCCACCGTGCGCTTTTCTATTGCCAATAAAAAGCCCCATGGATTTCATGGGGCTTTGATGTTTTATATCTGTGTTGAGTAGTTGGGAGCTTCCTTTGTGATATAGATATCGTGGGGGTGGCTCTCTTTGAGACCTGCGCCTGTGATACGGATAAACTGTGCCTTCTCGTGAAGAGTAGGAATATCAGGACAGCCGCAGTAACCCATACCTGAACGGATACCGCCAACGAGCTGGAAGATAGTATCAGCAACGGGACCCTTGAAAGGAACACGTCCCTCAACACCCTCGGGAACGAGCTTCTTAGCGCCTTCCTGGAAGTATCTGTCTTTTGAGCCGTTAGCCATAGCACCGAGGCTTCCCATGCCGCGGTATACCTTGAACTGACGTCCCTGATATATCTCAGTTTCGCCGGGAGCTTCTGCACAGCCTGCGAGAAGTGAGCCGAGCATTACAACATTAGCACCGGCTGCAAGAGCCTTTACTATATCGCCTGAGTACTTGATACCGCCGTCAGCAATTACGGGCACGCCGTACTTCTGAGCTACGCAGGCAACGTCATAAACGGCTGTTATCTGCGGTACACCGATACCTGCAACAACACGGGTAGTGCAGATAGAACCGGGTCCGATGCCGACCTTTACGCAGTCAGCTCCAGCCTTGATGAGGTCTTCAGCAGCTTCTGCTGTAGCGATATTTCCGGCGATAACGGGAGTATCCGGATAAGCTTCCTTGACCATTGAGAGGCACTTGAGGATATTTGCGCTGTGTCCATGAGCAGAGTCGAGAACGAGAACGTCAACCTGAGCTTCGATGAGAGCTTTAGCTCTGTCGAGAACGTTAGCTGTTACGCCGATAGCTGCGCCGCAGAGGAGTCTGCCCTTGCTGTCACGTGCTGAATTAGGATACTGGACCGACTTCTCGATATCCTTGATAGTGATAAGACCCTTGAGGTATCCGCCTTCATCAACGATGGGGAGCTTCTCGATCTTGTGAGCACGGAGGATATCCTGAGCCTGAGCGAGAGTAGTTCCGACAGGAGCAGTAATGAGGTTTTCCTTTGTCATAACCTCTGATATCTTAGCATTAAAGTCTGTGAGGAAACGCATATCACGGTTGGTGATGATACCAACGAGCTTGCCGCTGCCGTCAACTATCGGAACGCCTGAGATCCTGAATTTGCCCATAAGCTCGTCCGCATCAGCAACGATGTGGTCTTCAGTGAGCGAGAAAGGATCAACGATAACTCCGTTTTCAGAGCGCTTTACCTTGTCAACTTCTTCTGCCTGCTGCTCGATAGTCATATTCTTGTGTATGATACCGATACCGCCTTCTCTTGCGATAGCGATAGCCATACGGGAATCAGTAACAGTGTCCATAGCGGCAGTCATGATAGGAGTATTGAGCGCGATATTCTTGGTGAGCTTAGTACCAAGGTTGATCATGTTAGGGGTAACATCTGACTTTGCGGGGATAAGCAGTACATCGTCAAATGTAAGCCCCTCTTTCTGAAATTTGCTGTTCATGTCGGTCAGCATAATTATTTCCTCCTTCTTTACATCTTTAGTTTATTACCTTATATGATACCAATTTTTCGTCGTTCTGTCAAGGGGTGACGGAATAAATCAAATATATAAAAAATATGTTTAAATATGCGAAAATATATGATATTATAGGGGATTGCCGATATTCAGGCAGTTTCGGCACTTTGTGAGGAACTGCTTCCGCCCGAAGTTGCGAGACGTGAATATTCGGAAAGTATCTCGGAAGCGTCCTTGGAATCGATTCTGCTATCTCCGTTCATGTCGCCGACTATTTTCTGCTTGGGGGAAAAAGTCAGCTCCGCGCCTGTTGACGAGCGTGAATACTCTGCAAGAACATCTGAAGCGTCGGAAGCATCGACCTTGCCGTTTCCGTTGATATCGCCGAGATTGTAATTACCCATGTCAATGAAGTCTACTCCGTAAGCGGAAGCGTACTCCTCAGCACAGCTTCCTCTGACACCTGTCATGAGAAAGTTCTGACTTTTTACTATCTGACCGGTCCTCGCGTCAGCCTGCATACCGAGGGCATATGGACCTATTTCGGTTACACTGTCGGGAATCGTTATTTTCAGCGATGGACAGCCGAAAAAAGCCTCTGTGCCGATTTTTGCGAGTCCATCGGGAAGATTTGCTTCGATAAGTGATGGACAGGAGTAAAAACAGCCGGTGGGTATTGAAGTTACTGAATTGCCGATTGATACGGTTTTGAGCGAAGTACAGCTCATAAATGCCTCGTTGCCGATAGTTGTGACGGAGTTAGGAATATATATCATGCTAAGTGCAAGACAGCCTGAAAATGCGGAGTTTCCGATACTTTCAAGGGTGGATGGGAGTACTGCACGGGTGAGTGCTTCGTTTTTAAAGAATGCCTTTGAATCTATCGCAGTAACGGCGGCATCTCCGAGAATTGACGGAATATCGATGTCGCCGGCGGCATTTTCTGCGGAAACTATGGTTGCTTTGCCGTTGTTTACTTTGTAGATGTAGGTTACTCCCTCGATAGTCTGCGAGGCTGTATCATTGGCTGCAAGGACTGCCGACGGTGCAGCAGATGCTATTATTGCAGCAGAAAGTGCTGCGGAAATATATTTTTTTAGCTTCATACAGAGTCCTCCCTGCGGACGATAATGCCGTTTATCATAACTAGCTGCGGCTCAGTCATAAGTCCGAGCGGGTCATCGCCTTTGCGGTAGAGCTGAATATCAGCATCCTTTTCGGGTGCGAGACTTCCTATATTCTCCTCAGCACCGAGAATCTCTGCCGGAGCAGATGTCAGTGCTTTTAGTGCAGTTTCAATGTCGAGACCGCCCTTCACAGCAGCCTGTGCCGAAAGCGGCAGGTACTGTATCGGGATAACCGTGTGGTCAGTGCAAATGGCTATTTTCACATTGTTTTCAGCGAGTACAGCTGCATTTTTGAGTTCAAGCCCGCGCATTTCGGGTTTGCACCGGTCGCAGATGACCGGACCGCATATTACCGGAAGCTCCTCTTCGGCGATTATGTCGGCTATTTTGTAGCCTTCGGTACCGTGGATTATTACCGCGTCAAGCGAAAATTCCTTTGCGAGGCGCATTGCCGTACATATGTCATCAGCGCGGTGGCAGTGGAAAAATGCTTTCTGTTTGCGGTCGAGCAGCGGGAGCAGGGCTTCGCATTTTGCGTCATACTCGGGTGGGTCGTAGTTTTCGTTGTCGGAGTAGTAGCTGTCCATATCGTGTGCATATCTGCGGGCTTTATACAGTCCCTCACGTATGATAGCCGCTGTAGCCATACGGGTAACGGGGGTATCGTCCTTGTCGTTGTACACACGTTTGGGGTTTTCGCCGAGTGCAAATTTTATACCTGTATTTTTCACAAGCATATCGTCAACACGTCTGCCGGCGGTTTTGATAACGCATATCTCTCCGCCGCACGCATTGGCACTTCCGGGACAGGAGGCTGCCGCAGTTATTCCGCGCATACGCGCTTCCTCGAAGCAGCGGTCAAACGGGTTTATGCCGTCTATCGCCCTCATCTGCGGAGTGAATGGGTCGGTTGACTCGTTGCAGTCGTCACCCTCGAAGTCGAGACCGTCCTCGATAATACCGAGGTGGGTGTGTGCGTCGATAAAGCCGGGGAGCAGCATACCGCCCTTTGCGTCGATATCGTCAGCGGATAATTCGGAAGGTGCACCGCTGCCGAGTGCGGCTATTTTGCCGTCAGCGACCTCTATCCAGCCATTTTCGATAATACCGTCAGTGTCCATGGTGTGTATTTCTGCATTGTAGATTATCATGCTGCCGAAACCGCCTTTCTATCGCATTTTTTTCACGCAGTCCGCGATTTTGTCCGCTGTTTCCATGGGACTTCCCGAACTGTCAAGCTGTATTGTTGAATGGCGGAGGTAAATGTCTCTTCTTGCGTTGAAGCGTTCACGCAGTTCCTCCTTTGAGGAAGAAGCTGCAATGGGACGGTTTTTGTCGTCGCAGATACGCTCGTAGCAGGTCTCGAAGTCAACATCGAGGAATACCACCGCCCCCGATTCCGCCGCAGCGGCAGCAGTATCGGGATTGAGCATAGCACCGCCGCCGCAGGCTACTACAGCAGGTTTGCCGCACATTGATTTTACTATCTCAGCCTCGACCTTGCGGAAATATGGCTCGCCCTTCTGAGCAAATATATCAGGGATAGACATTTTCTGGTCTTCAACTATCATGTCATCGGTGTCGCAGAAAGTACAGCCGAGTTTTTTTGCGGCTATCTTTCCGACGGTAGTTTTTCCGCAGCCCATAAAGCCGCACAAAAATACAGTCATGTTTTTCTCCTTTTCATGTGTGTAATGGCGGGTATTCTCCGCCTTTAAGGCAAAACCGCACTCTTTGTGCGGTGCTGCCTAAGATTATTTATTCATTGCGTTTACGTGGTCTTCAACGTCGAGGATTATCTTTGCGATATCCTCCTGTGCGAATTTTCCGCCGTACCAGTACTCATGTGCCTTAACTGCCTGATATACGAGCATAGAAGCTCCGCCGACAGCAGTCTTGCCGAGGGCACGTGCCTTTTTCATGAGCAGGGTCTCGGTGGGGTTATATATAACGTCGAAGAAACTGCCGCAGTTTTCTATTATTTCGTCAGATACTGCGCAGTTTTCTGTTTTGGGGTACATACCCACAGGGGTAGCATTTATAAGAAGGTCGAACTTGCCGGAAAGGTCGGAAACAGTGGATATCTTTACGGAAGCATTCTTGCATTTTGCGAGTATCTCAGCCATAACGAGCTGAGCATTTTTGAAGTCCTGAGGTATTACGGCAATTGTCAGCTCTGCACCGTGAAGTGCGGCTTCAATAGCTATCATTCTGCCGACTCCGCCGCAGCCTATGAGTACTACATTTTCACCGAGAGGAAGCTGCTCTGCTGAACGGAGGAAACCATCGCAGTCGGTATTGTATCCCACCATTTTTCCGTCATTGTTGCTTATACAGTTTACGGAGTTGTAGCGCTTTGCACTTTCGCCGAGTTCGTCTGTAAAGGGAATAATAGCAGTCTTATGGGGGATAGTTATGTTGAATCCGCGCAGCTCGCGGAGCTCACCTATACGTGAGGTAAGGTCTTCGGGAGCAATGTCGATAAGCTCGTAGCTGTAGCCGGAAATACCGCTTAACTCAAAGAGCTTTTCGTGTATAAGCGGCGACATTGAATGTCCGAGCGGGTGACCGATGAGTCCGTACTTATCCATATATTTCAGCCACCTTTTCGAGAGTTTCAAGGCTTTCAACGTTCTGAGCCTTTACGTCGGAGAGTGTCTTCTTTACGAGACCTGTGAGAGTTTTTCCGGGTCCGTATTCGATGAAGGTATCAGCTCCGGCAGAATGCATGGCTGCAAGCTCAGATGTAAAGCGAACCGGCGATACGATGTGCTTTGCAAGAAGTGACGGCATATCGCTGAAATCTGTGAGTTCGCCGCCTGTTACGTTTGAATAGTACTTCACCTGCGGAGTATTGAATGTTATAGCCTTTGCTGCTTCGTAGAACTTGTCAGCTGCCGACTGCATAAGCTTTGAATGGAATGCTCCTGCAACGTTGAGTTTTACCACTCTTGCCTTCATTCCTGTGAATACTTCGCTTACCTCGTCGATTCCTTCGGGAGTTCCCGCAATAACGGTCTGTGCGGGGGAATTGTAGTTTACAGCAGCTACGTAATTTTTAGCCGCACTGCATACTTCCTCTATCTTCTCGGGAGCAAGCTTCATTACAGCAGCCATTGCGCCTTTGTTTTCGCGTGCAGCCTCGTCCATAGCCTCGGCTCTTGCCTTTATGAGGCGGAAAACGTCCTCTTTTGAAACTACTCCGGAAACAGCCATTGCTGCGTATTCACCGAGTGAATGACCTGCAACACCGTCATAAGTGAACGGATTGCCGTCCTTCTGCACGCGGCTCATAGCGGCGGAGAAGCATACAAGCGAAGTCAGCAGAACTGCCGGCTGAGCGTTGATAGTCTGTGCGAGTTCCTCGGGAGTGCTCTCGAAGCATACCTTGCGCATATCTCTGCCGAGTATATCCGACGCGATATCGTAAAGTTCACCCTCAGCGGGATAAGCTTCAAGTATATCCTTTCCCATTCCGGGATACTGCGAACCTTGTCCGGAAAATAGTGAAATTGTCATAAGTATGAACTTCCTTTCTGTATGTAATACACAAATCATTGGCGATTTTTACCAAATTATAAACGACACTTTGGTCAAAATGACGATATTTTATCTTTGGTGAGACAAAGGGGTAAAATATCATTGCAAAAATAGCTGAAATGATTTACAATATATATTGTATACTGCTGATAATATGTCTACAGCTGTGTACAATAATAATATAACATATATTTTGTTTTTTTACAACAGTTTTTATCCTGAAATTTAAAAAAAGGGAGACAGCATATGGGTATAAAGATATTGGGAATGGGTTGTTACCTTCCCGAACAGAAACTCACAAATGACGATTTCACCCGGTTTGTCGATACAAATGACGAGTGGATACGCACACGTACCGGCATCACCGAAAGACGTATGGCTGGCTGGGAGCCCACTTGGTACATGGGCAAAGAGGCGGGCATTTCGGCTATAAAAAAAGCCGGGATTGACCCTGAAGATATTGGTCTTGTTATCGCGTGCACGGTTACTTCCGACTTCCATACTCCGAGCGTTGCCGGTATTCTTCAGTATGAGACAGGCGCTAAAAATGCCGCTGCATTCGATATAAACGCTGCCTGCTCAGGATTTGTGTATGCTCTCGATACTGCAAGACGTTTCCTCGAAACCGACGAAAGCCTCAAATACGTGCTTATCGTCGCTACAGAGGCACTCTCTCGCTTCCTTGACTTTGAGGACCGTTCATCATGCATTCTCTTCGGTGACGGAGCGGCTGCCGCTGTTATAGAACGCAGTGATTCGTTCTATACTTCGCATCTCGGTGCTGACGGAAGCGGTGCACGTCTTCTCTATGCGAGAAGTGTGGACGTTGCTTCCGAGGTAAGGCAGGAGAACGATTTCGATGACGGATTCCCCGAGAAGAGACTCCACAAGCTCTATCAGAACGGCAAAGAGGTATATAAATTTGCAACTAAGGCTCTGCCGAATGCGTTCCGTCTTGCCGCTGAAAAGAAGGGTATTTCGACGGACGATATCGACTGGTTCGTGCCGCATCAGGCTAACGTGAGAATAATAGAGGCCGCCGCGAAAAATCTCGGCGTTCCTATGGATAAATTCATTATCACACTCGACCACTATGGCAATACATCAAGCGTTTCTATCCCGCTCGCACTCTGTGAGGCCATTGACAATGGCACGATAAAGAGAGGTCAGAAACTCGCTCTCATCGGATTCGGCGCGGGTCTGACATATGCAGGCGCTATTTTTGAATATTGATAAGGAGTACAACTATGAAAACAAGGATAACTGAGCTTTTAGGCTGTGAATATCCCATTATTCAGGGCGGTATGGCGTGGGTCGCTGAACATACCCTCGCTTCTGCCGTGTCAAATGCAGGCGGAATCGGTCTTATTGCGGGTGGAAACGCTCCTATCGACTATCTCCGCGACCAGATACGCAAGTGCAAGGAAAAGACAGATAAGCCATTCGGCGTGAACATCATGCTCATGAGTCCGAATGCTGAAGACCTCGCACAGCTTTGTATCGACGAAGGTGTAAAGGTCGTTACTACCGGAGCAGGCAACCCCGGTAAGTTCATTCCCGCGTGGAAAGAAGCAGGCATAAAGGTTATACCTGTTGTTCCGTCGGTTGCTCTCGCTAAGCGCATGGAGCGCGCAGGTGCTGACGCTGTTGTTGCTGAGGGTACTGAGTCGGGCGGACATATCGGCGAGAATACAACTATGTGTCTCGTTCCACAGGTGGTTGACGCTCTCGAAATACCCGTTATCGCCGCAGGCGGTATCGCCGACGGCAGAGGTATGGCGGCATCGTTTATGCTCGGTGCTGAGGGCGTTCAGATAGGTACACGCTTCCTCGCTTCTGAGGAGTGCCAGATTCACCCCACCTTCAAGGAACTCGTTATCAAGGCTAAGGACACCGACAGCGTCGTTACCGGAAGATACACCGGTCACCCCTGCCGCAACGTCAAGACAAAGTTCGCTAAGAAGCTCGCTAACGGCGAAAAGGACGGTACTCTCTCTCCTGAAGAGTTCGAGAACCTCACAGTAGGCGCTCTCCGCCGTGCTGTCGTTGACGGCGACCTCGAAAGCGGTTCTTTCCTCTGCGGCGCTATCGCAGGTATGATAACCGAAGTAAAACCCTGCAAGGACATCGTTGAGGAGATAATGGCAGGTGCTGAAAAGCTTCTCGCAAGATAATTACATTTGTAACCGCAGAGATTACATTTTGTATGTTGTTTCTCTGCGCAATGCATGATAAAATATTATCATAATGCATTGCTTTTATTCGGACAAAAATGTGCTGACACATTGTTAATAATATACCATGATATGATTTTGGAGGGATAAATTATGGCAACAGCAATTATTACAGGCGCTTCTCAGGGTATTGGTGCCTGTATCGCAAAAAGACTCGCAAAGGACGGCTTCGACGTAGCTATCAACCACTATCCCAGTGACGGTGATAAGGAAAAGGCTCTCGCCGTTGCAGAGGAGTGCCGCGCTTTCGGCGTTAAGGCTGAATGCTATGCGGCTGATGTCTCAAAATTCGACCAGTGCGAGGAAATGGTAAAGAATATCAAGGCTGATTTCGGTACTATCGACGCTCTCGTTAACAACGCAGGTATCACCAAGGATACTCTCCTTGCCCGTATGACTGAGGATATCTACGACGCTGTTATCGCTGTTAATCAGAAGAGCGTTTACAATATGATGAAGCTCGTATGCAATGTTATGGGCAAGCAGAGAAGCGGCAAAATCGTTAACGTTTCATCTGTTGCGGGTCTCTACGGAAACCCCGGTCAGGTGAACTATTCAGCTTCTAAAGCCGCTATCATCGGTATGACAAAGTCTGTTGCCAAGGAGTACGGCAAGAGAAATATCACCTGCAACGCTGTTGCTCCCGGGCTTATCCGCACACCTATGACCGACGTTCTTTCAGATGAGCTCAAAGCTAAAATGCTTGAGGCTGTTGCTCTCAAGCGCTACGGTGAGCCTGAGGAGATAGCTTCTGTAGTATCGTTCCTCGTTTCTGAGAATGCAAGCTACATAACCGGTCAGGTCATAGAGATATCCGGCGGACTTTCAATGTAATACCAGATTTATTAAAGATATAAAACTGAAAGGAATATTTATGAGCAGAAGAGTTGTTATTACCGGTATGGGAGCTATAACTCCCTTCGGTACAGGAGTAGAAAAATTCTGGGAAGGCGTTAAAGCAAATAAAATCGGCTTCTCGTTTATTGATAAATTTGATACCGAGCGTACAGGCGTTAAAATCGCAGGCGTTGTACGCGATTTCGATGAAACTCAGTACTACGACGTAAAGGGCTGCTTCGACAAGAAGGAAGCTAAGCGTATGGACCAGTTTACAAAGTATGCTGTAGTTGCCGCTCATGAGGCAATGGAAGACGCAGGTACTGATTTCTCCGACCTCGACCCCTACAGGGCAGGTGTTATCGTGGGTTCGGGTATCGGCGGTATCGACCTCACCCTCAGCGAGTACGGCAAGTACCTCGAAAAGGGTCCGGGCAGAGTTTCGCCCTTCTATATCCCCATGATGATAAGCAATATGGCTGCCGGCACGATTTCAATGAAAACCGGCTTCCGCGGCGCTAACTTCGACGTTACCACTGCCTGTGCAACTGCTACTCACGCTATCGGTGAGGCTTTCCGTAAAATCAAGGACGGCTACCTCGATGCTGCTATTGCAGGCGGTACAGAGAGTACAAATGTCGAGTTCACATACGCAGGCTTTGCAAATATGAAGGCTCTCACCAAGAGCGACGACCTCTCACGCGCTTCTATCCCTTTTGACAAGGAGAGAAACGGCTTCGTACTCGGTGAGGGAAGCGGTATCGTCATTCTTGAAGAGTATGAGCACGCTAAGGCTCGCGGAGCTAAGATATACGCAGAAGTTGCCGGATACGGCGCTACCTGCGACGGCTACCACATGACTTCTCCCATGCCTACAGGTGAGGCTGCCGGAATGGGTATGACCCTTGCTATGAAGGAGGCAGGTCTTGAGCCTTCCGAGGTAGATTATATCAACGCTCACGGTACTTCAACAGGTCTAAACGACAAGTACGAGACTGCCGCTATCAAGCTTGCATTCGGCAAGGACGCATATAATGTGAAAATCAATTCTACCAAGTCTATGACAGGTCACCTTCTCGGTGCAGCAGGCGGTATCGAAGCTATCATCTGCGCAAAGACGATCGAGGAGGGACTTATCCATGCGACTGTAGGATACAAGGTGCCCGATGAGGAATGTGACCTTGATTATTGCGTAAACGGCAATGTTAAGCAGGAGGTACGCGCTGCACTGTCAAATTCGCTCGGATTCGGCGGACATAACGCTACTCTCTGCTTCAAAAAAGTAACTGACTAAGGAGAATCACAATGGAACAGATTTTAGGCATCGCTGACCTTGAAACTATAAGCAAGCTCGCTGATATAGTAAACGACAAGGAACTCTCCGAGATAACTATAACTGCAAATGAACAGACTATCACTATCAAGGGCAAAAAGGCTGTCCCTGTACCGCCTCCGATAATGGGTGCACCCGTTTTTCCGGCTGCTGCTCCGGCACCCGCTGCACAGGCGGCTCCCGAGGCTGCTGCTCCGGCTGCTGATGAGGCTAACGGCGGAAATATCGTTAAATCGCCTATAGTCGGAACTTATTACCGTTCGCCTTCACCTGATAAGCCGCCTTTTGTAAAGGTCGGCGACAAGGTTAAGAAGGGCGATGTTATCATGATTATCGAGTCTATGAAGCTCATGAACGAGGTGCAGTCTGAATTTGACGGAGTTGTTGAGCGTATACTCGTTGCGGACGGTCAGGCTGTAGAGTTTGACCAGCCCATTATGATTATAAAATGAAACCGTCAGAGCTGAAATATATCACACAGGATATCATCGACAAGGGCGGTATCAATGTTTCGTCGCCCGAAATGCTCGATGAGGCTCGCAGATATAATATGGACGCGGTCAAAAACGCAGCTTCGCGCCACAGACTGAATACAATTGTGGGCATAGTGATAATCCTTCAGATACCGGTATTGCTGGCATCTGTGTGCCTGAAGCTGACGACGATGACGCTGGCGGATTTTTCTAACTTTTCATTCAAGACAGGAACTGTATTAGGACCGATAACAACCTATGCACGTATCGGTGCATTTGTTATAGGACTTTTAGCCTACCTCGGCTTGTTCATATACTATATTATATGGAAGGGCCAGCGGGATTCAAAGATGATGTTTCTTTGTTCGTTTCCGCTGATGGCTACTACAATTCTCGGAGTCGGGATAGCGATAATAAACGTGATTTTAGGTATGGTTTACGAAAAAACCGATGAAAAACTCTCGGAGGAAGCCGGATATCCCGCGTTTGTGCGGCTTAATGTCACGACTATCGAAAGTGACGCGGAAAGTATTCACGACCTTACCTACGACAGCATAAAAGAACGTGCAAAGCGCCTTCGCCCCGACGATAACGACCAATTCCTCTCGTGAGGAGGTAATTATGAAAATCGAAGACCTTAAATACATCACCCCCTTGGATATTCAGGCGGCACACCTCAATATCACCTCTGCTGAGATGTATGAGGAAGCTAAAAACTTCAACCAGTTTATGTACGATATGCAGAGGAAACGCTGGAGATTTCTGCGCGACTACTGGGCTATGATAATGCTGAATATCCTGATGCTTATAATAGGCTGTGCCACTTCATTAAGCTCGTACACTTCGCTCCTGTTTCTGGCAACCGGCGGACGCGGTCCGCTTGGTATGGCAGTTGGCGGAAATATGTACGTTACTCTTGTGCCTGCGGTTATCTATGTTATACTCTTCGTGTGGCTGATAATGCTGAAAAAAATCTATAACTGGCGCTTGGCTGTGGTTATGACCGCGATACTTATACCGGTGAATTACTGCTTTGCGGCACTCACTATAGCAAATGCCATTCTATTCAGAGTTATGTACAGGACTGATGAGGAAATCAAGGACGAACCCGGATATCCCGGTTTTGCCGAGCTTACACTCTCGTTTATCCGAGATGAGGAAAATGCTGAGGATAAGGGTATGGACAGCTTCGCGGACGGTAAAAAGGTCGATGACCTCGAAAGTGAACGTAAGGAGAATCCCTTCAACAAGTACCGCACACGATATCAGGCAGAGGGCGGAAGCCTGCTGAAAGATAATGACATAAGCAATGTGATAAACGGAAATGACTGACTGGCGGACTGATACGGTCCGTCCGGCAAATGATACACATAAGGAGAAAACAATGGCTGATATACTTATGAATAAAGAACAGATAATGGAAGTTATCCCTCACCGTGATCCCTTCCTTCTCATCGATGAGATAGTTGACATGGAGGTTGGCGTAAAGGTACACGCACGCAAATACATTAAGGAAGATGACTTCTGGTTCAAGGGTCACTTCCCCGGCTATCCGGTAACTCCCGGCGTTCTTATGGTAGAGATGCTTGCTCAGGCAGGAGCTGTATGTATGCTCTCAAAGCCCGAATTCAAGGGCAAGATAGGTCTCTTTGGAGGAATCGACAAGGTTAAGTTCCGCAGACAGGTAGTCCCCGGAGATGTCCTCGACCTTGAGGTTGAGATAATAAAGCAGAGAGGTCCTATCGGCACCGGTAAGGCTCTCGCATCTGTAGGCGGCGAAAGAGCTGTTTCTTGTGAGATAACCTTCATTGCTACAGACAAAGACAAAGAGCAGTAAATAAGCAGGGACAGGTGTCATCTGCATTTCAAAGGAGATACATTATAAAATGTTCAAAAAAATACTCATTGCCAACAGAGGCGAGATAGCGGTACGTATCATCAGAGCCTGCCGCGAGCTTGGAGTGCGCTGTGTAGCGGTATATTCGACCGCTGACAGGACCTCGCTTCATGCTCAGATCGCTGATGAGGCTGTCTGCATAGGTCCGCCTGCGACAAAAGACAGCTACCTCAATATGAATGCTATCATTCAGGCGGCTATCAATACCGGAGCAGAGGCTATCCACCCGGGATTCGGCTTCCTTTCGGAAAATGCCGAGTTTGCAAGACTCTGCGAGAAAAACGGTATAGTTTTCATTGGTCCGTCATATAAGTCTATTGAAATGCTCGGCGATAAGGCTGCTGCTAAGGAGACTATGGAGGCAGCGGGAGTTCCCGTTATCCCCGGCTCAAAGGGCGCGGTAAAGTCACTCGCAGAGGCTAAGAAAATTGCCGAAAAATGCGGATATCCCGTACTCGTTAAGGCTTCGGCAGGCGGCGGCGGAAGAGGTATCAGGCGAGTAGATTCCCCTAAGGACCTCGAAGCTCAGATGACTGCCGCTCAGCAGGAGGCAAAAAACTTCTTCGGCGACGATACTGTTTATATAGAAAAATTTCTCATAAATCCGCACCATGTCGAGATTCAGATAATCGCCGATACTCACGGCAATTACATCTACCTCGGCGAGCGCGACTGCTCTATGCAGCGCCGTAATCAGAAGGTACTTGAGGAGTGCCCGAGTCCGATAGTTGACTGCGAGCTCAGAAAGAAAATGGGTCAGGCAGCTGTCACTGCGGCAAAGGAGTGCGGATACTATAACGCGGGAACTATAGAGTTCCTCGTTGACGAGAACCGCGATTTCTACTTCATGGAGATGAATACACGTATTCAGGTCGAGCACCCTATAACTGAGGAAGTTACCGGTTTCGACCTCGTAAAGGCTCAGATTGAGATAGCCGCCGGTGAACGTCTCCGCGTGGAGCAGGAAGATATTGAACTGCGCGGTCACGCTATCGAGTGCCGTATAAATGCTGAGGACCCCTCGCATAACTTCCGTCCCTCACCCGGAACTATCAACGCTTTGTATGTTCCCGGAGGTCCCGGAATAAGAATAGACGGCGCGGTATATCAGGGTTACACCATAACGCCTTATTACGATTCGATGATAAGCAAGCTCATCGCTCACGGCTCAGACCGCGACGACGCTATCCGTAAAATGCGCTGGGCACTTTCGGAATTCATCGTTGACGGCGTTGATACTAATATAGATTTTCAGCTTGAAATAATCAAACAGCCGGAATTTCTCAGCGGCAATTATGATAACGGATTCCTCAACCGTTTCATGGATAAGAAAAAGTAAGGCGGTGACATAAGATGTTTGACGATTTCTTTAACGTTGTAAAGCTTCGTTTCAACGGAAGCGACGAGGACGAAACTCCTTCATACAAGTGCCCGAGATGTCAGAGTCCTATACCGCTTGAACGCTTTGAGGAACTTCACAGAGTATGCCCTAACTGTAACTACCACGGCAGACTTTCCGCAGAGGAGAGAATCAATATAACCGTAGATAAGGACAGCTTCAGAGAACTCGATTCAGAGATGATAAGCGGTGACCCCATCGACTTCCCCGAATACAAGGAAAAACAGGAGGAGCTGCGCAAAAAGACAGGTCTCCGCGATGCTGTTGTAACGGGTACTGCTGCTATAAAAGGAGTAAATACCGTTATCGGTGTAATGGACTCCAATTACATGATGGGCAGTATGGGAAGCGTTGTTGGCGAGAAAATTGCACGCGCTTTTGAATATGCTACCGAGCATAAACTCCCTGTCGTACTCTTTACCGCGTCAGGCGGTGCACGTATGCAGGAGGGAATAGTTTCACTCATGCAGATGGCTAAAACGTCCGGAGCTGTCAAGCTTCACAGCGATGCAGGCGGACTTTATATAACAGTCCTTACCGACCCCACTAC
Source organism: uncultured Ruminococcus sp. (assembly GCA_900315975.1). The sequence goes on along the minus strand of ONBA01000020.1, from coordinate 16,397 downwards.
CGGCGGTGTTACTGCGAGCTTCGCTTCACTCGGCGATGTTATAATCGCTGAGCCGAAAATACTCATCGGTTTCGCCGGCAGAAGAGTTATCGAGAGCACGATGAAACAGCGTCTCCCTGAGGACTTTCAGCTTGCTGAATTTATGCAGGAAAAAGGCTTTGTGGACATGATAGTTGAGCGCAAAAAAATGAGACATACTCTCGCACATCTGCTCAAACTCCACGGCTACAGTGAAAAGGAGGTCTGACCAATGGACGAGAAAAAAACTGCATGGGAACGTCTCAAGCTTGTCCACACAAAGGGCAGACCCACTATAAGAGACTATATACCGCTTATTTTTACGGATTTCTACGAAATGCACGGCGACCGCTTCTACGGCGATGACAAGGCTGTTATCGGCGGAGTTGCTCGCCTTGACGGTATGCCCGTAACTGTTATTGCACAGGTAAAGGGCAGAGATATCGACGAAAATAAAGCCTGCAATTTCGCAATGCCTTTGCCTGAGGGCTACAGAAAAGCTCTCAGACTCGCTAAACAGGCGGAAAAGTTTCACCGTCCGGTGATATGTTTCATTGATACTCCCGGTGCCTATGCCGGAGTTGCGGCTGAGGAGAGGGGACAGGGCGAGGCTATCGCCCGCAATATCGCTGAGTTTATGACTCTGCGTACCCCTATCGTATCGATAGTGCTCGGTGAAGGCGGAAGCGGCGGTGCACTTGCACTCGGCGTTTGCGATGAGCTTGCTATGCTCGAAAATGCACAGTATTCAGTAATATCTCCGCGCGGATTCGCAAGTATCCTGTGGAAGGACGCCGCCCGCGAGGAGGAAGCCTGCAATATTATGCAGATAACCGCGGAGGATATGGTTCGTCTCGGTGTTGCTGAAGCCATTATAGAGGAGCCTCTCGGCGGTGCACATAACGATTTAGACAAAATTTCAGAAAATATCAAGGAATATTTGTCACACAAAATTCCTGAAAAATGCGAAAAAGATATTGACGTTTTACTGAAAGAACGTTATACTAAGTTTAGAAAAATCGGAGAGTTCATTGAGTGACCTGCGATTTTGATTTCCTCCTGCGCGAGTAGGAGACCCCAAAATAAAGAATATGGAGGAAAAGAATATGGTATTCGACAAACTTAAGGAGATCATTGTAGAACAGCTTGGCGTTGAAGAGGACGCTGTTACACCTGAGGCTAACATTCAGGAGGATCTCGGTGCAGATTCTCTCGACATCGTAGACCTTATCCAGACTATCGAGGACGAGTATGACCTCTCTATCCCCGATGAGGCTGTTGAGGAAATCAAGACTGTTAACGATATCGTTAACTACATCGAGAAGAATACAGACGCTGAATAATCACTGCGCCTGATTATAACAGGAAAAGCTCCCATAAGGGAGCTTTTGATTTTTTATTGACCTGTAGGGACGCACATCGTGCGTCCGACGGCGGAGATACTGAATGTCAAAGTGCTTTCAAGCTAAGAAATAATGCCATTCTATGGAAAAAATCAGTATTATAGAAAAAATCCTTGCATTTGCTGAGTTGAAGTGGTATAATATAAGGTGTAGTATTTTTCCGACAATTCAGAAGGAGTAATATGAAGAAGATAACTATTATCACCGGTCACTATGGCAGCGGCAAAACTAACCTCTCCGTTAACCTTGCAGTTAAGGCTGCTGAGGAGGGCAAGAAGGTTGCAGTCGTTGACCTCGACCTCGTAAATCCCTATTTCCGCACGGCTGACTTCAAACAGCTTTTCGAGGACAAGGGCATAAAACTTATAGCACCTGATTTCGCTAACACTAACCTCGATGTTCCGTCAATACAGTTCGATGTTGAGCAGCTCGCCGCAAGTGAGGACTGCCTTATCATTGATGTAGGCGGAGATGATGCGGGTGCAACCGCCCTCGGACGCTATGCAGAGGCTCTGCTTGAAATGCTTCCGGGCGATATAGATATGCTGTATGTCATAAATCAGCGCAGAACACTCACTTCCAACGCTGATGAGGCTGTAACTCTCATGTACGAGATCGAGGCGGCTTCACGCATGAAGCATACCGCTATCGTTAATAATACCAACCTCGGCTGCGAGACAAGTTCTGAGATAATCGCTGAGTCTGCTGAGTTTGCAGACAGAGTCGCTGAAAAAACCGGACTTCCCCTCGCTTTCACTACCTGCCCCGAGGAACTTTGCTCACTAACAGGTAAGGACGGTATCATGCCGATAAAGGTATATGTACGATTGCCGTGGGATAGATAACCTATAGAAAACGATTCGTAGGGAACGGCGCCCTCGCCGTTCCGCACATAATAACTGCCTGCGGCACGGAACGCCGAGGGCGGCGTTCCCTACAATTTATAAAGATATACCAGTATCTAAATACAATTATTCTCGCGAAGGGAGTGAAAAGAATGGCAAAAATGACTGTTATCACCGAGAGGTGCAAGGGCTGCGGACTTTGCACAGCTGCCTGTCCGAAGAACATTGTCGCTCTTCAGAAGGAGAAGCGTAATAAGAAGGGTTACTTCTACGCAGAGTGTACAGATGAGTCAGCCTGCATAAGCTGTGCAATGTGCGCAACTATGTGCCCTGACTGCGCTATTATCATCGAAAAATAATCTTGTTTATCATTGAAAGGAGCTGTTAAGCTTTGGAAAGAAATCTTATGAAGGGTAACGAGGCTCTCGCTGAGGCTGCTATCAGAGCAGGCTGTAAGTGCTTCTTCGGATACCCCATCACTCCCCAGACAGAGCTTGCCGCTTATATGGCAAAGCGTATGCATAAGGCAGGCGGCGTATTCCTTCAGGCTGAATCTGAGATCGCTGCTATCAACATGGTACTCGGCGCTGCTTCAACAGGCGTAAGAGCTATGACATCATCATCTTCTCCCGGAATCTCACTCAAGAGTGAGGGAGTTTCATACATTGCCGGTTCCGACCTCCCCGCTGTTATCATCAACGTTGAAAGAGGCGGCCCGGGTCTCGGCGGTATCCAGCCTTCACAGGCAGACTACTGGCAGGCTACAAAGGCTCTCGGTCACGGCGACTTCCAGCTCCTCGTATACGCACCCGCTTCCGTTCAGGAAATGGTTGACTACGTTGTAAAGGCTTTCGACCGCGCTGATAAGTACCGTATGCCCGCTATGATCCTCGCTGACGGTCTTCTCGGTCAGATGATGGAGCCTGTATCCTTCCCTGAGATCAACCCCAACGCTTACGATAAGAGCGGCTGGGCTGCAAATGGTCACAAGAATTCAAGAGAACACCATATCATCAACTCTCTCTACCTCAAGCCTGATGAGCTCGAAAATTCTATCGTAGAGCGCTACAAGAAGTACGATATCATCAAGGAAACTGAGACAGAGGCTGAACTCTACCTCACAGAGGACTGCGATATCCTTCTCTGCGCATTCGGCGCAACTGCAAGAGTTGTAAAGTCTGCTGTAAATTCTGCAAGAGAGCAGGGCATCAAGGCTGGTCTCTTCCGTCCCAAGACACTCTGGCCGTTCCCCGTTAAGGAGATCAATGAGGCTGCTAAGAACGCAAAGGCTCTCCTCAGCGTTGAGATGTCAATGGGTCAGATGGTAGACGATATCAAGCTCGCTATCAACTGCTCTAAGCCTGTTCACTTCTTCGGAAGAACTGGCGGCGTTATCCCCACACCTGCTGAGGTGCTTGAGGAGATCAAGAAGATCGGAGGTTCACTCTAATGGCTGTTGTATTTGAAAGACCCCATGCACTTATAGATGTTCCTACCCATTACTGCCCCGGCTGTACTCACGGTATCGTTCACCGTATTCTCGCTGAGGTAATCGACGAAATGGGTATCGAGGGCGATACTATCGGCGTATGTCCTGTTGGCTGCTCCGTTATGGCTTACGATTACTTCAACTGCGATATGATCGAGGCTGCTCACGGACGTGCTCCGGCTGTTGCTACAGGCGTTAAGCGCACAAATCCTGACAAGTTCGTATTTACATATCAGGGCGACGGCGACCTCGCTGCTATCGGTACTGCTGAAACAGTTCACGTTGCTACAAGAGGCGAGAATATCGTTGTTATCTTCATCAATAACACTATTTACGGTATGACAGGCGGACAGATGGCTCCTACAACTCTTCCCGGTCAGGTCACTCAGACTACACCTTTCGGAAGAAGTCCTCAGCTCGCTGGTTACCCTGTAAAGGTATGTGAGATGCTTTCACAGCTCACAGGTACTGCTTATGCAGAGCGTGTTGCTGTTGATACAGTTCCCCACATCAAGGCTGCTAAGAAGGCTATCCGCAAGGCATTCGAGAATCAGAAGGCAGGCAAGGGTTTCTCTATCGTAGAGGTTCTCTCAACTTGTCCTACAAACTGGGGTCTCACTCCTCTTGAGGCTATCAAGAGACTTCAGGACGAAATGATCCCTTACTATCCTCTCGGCGTTTACAAGGATGTTGAAGAGGGAGTATTTCCCGCAGAAGGAGGTAACGAATAATGGCTACAACTGAAATTCTCCTCGCAGGCTTCGGCGGACAGGGTATCCTCTTCGCTGGTAAGATCCTCGCATACTGCGGACTCATGGACAATAAGGAGCTTTCATGGCTTCCTTCATACGGTCCTGAGATGAGAGGCGGTACTTGTAACTGTTCAGTATGTATCTCCGATGAGCCTATCGGTTCACCGCTCGTACTTACTCCTGACCTCCTCATCGTTATGAACCAGCCTTCATTCGACAAGTTCGTGAAGGACGTTCGCCCCGGCGGAAAGGTATTCTTCGACAGCACTCTTATTGAGGCTAATACCGACAGAACTGACATCGAGCTCTACGGTATCCCCTCACAGCAGCTCGCTGACGATAACGCTCTCAAGGGCGGTTCAAATATCATTCTTCTCGGTAAACTCCTCAAGGAGACAAATATCTGCTCACTCGATACTATGAAGAAGGCAATCGAAAAGGTAGTACCCCCGAAAAAGGCTGCACTTATCCCCAACAACTACAAGGCTATCGAGCTTGGCATGAACGCATAATCAAAAAGGCTATCGGTTTTCCGGTAGCCTTTTTTCATTCATATATGAATTGGTTGTTTCAAAATGAGGCAAGATATAGTCACCTTTCGCTCTTTAGGCTTGTGTGCGAAATTGACAATTCGCATATTCCATGATATAATATAAAAAATATTTGCACGAGGTGACTTTATGACTGATATCCAGAAACTTGCAGCACTCTTTGAAAAGGTTAGTAGTCTCAGCGACGATACCGACGGCAGAGCCGTTGATGTTGCTGTTGGTATGAAGCTTGCTGAAATGATAAAGAATAACGAGGAGGTCCTCGCAGCCGTTACCGGCGACGCAGTCGAAAACTCCGACGGCGGCTTCGATATGCAGCTTCTTATAGCTCCGCATGAGGGTAATTTCTTCTTTATGGTGTTTCCTGATACCGATGTCGCTGCGGCTATGGGTACCGGTTACACGATGTGCAGAGTTGAGGAGCTTCTGCGCCTTGTGAACAGAACTCCGCAGATGAGAGGTATTCAGCTGATACTCAGCGTTGACCCCGATACCCATAAGTTTGTGACCGGACAGATATCACGCACTATGATAGCGGTCGCACTGGAATCAGCTCAGCAGATATAAAGATAGTACAGGGCGGATTCAGATTCAGAATTATCCTGTATGGGCGAACAGTGTCCGCCCATACAGCAAAGCAATTCACGAATCAGCGGGCGCACAATGTGCGCCCCTACAGATTCGCATTAAAATGTATTCCCTGCACATTGAACAAAAACCCCTGCAATTGCAGGGGCGATAAACTCTTATCAATAACCGTGGTTGTTTTCGTTTGTGCCGCGGTATTTGGCTCTTGTACGTGCGATACTTTCCTCGCTTCGCTTGATGAGGTTGAGGAGAGATGAGGAGTACTGTGCATAGTCTTTTTGCAGGGTAGCGGTTGTAACGTAGAGGGTATCGAAGTTGTCGATACAGTCGTTTCCGTCGAGGGAGATACCGCTTGAAGCGGCTTTTATGTCGGCTTCACTCATTGAAATGATTGCGTTTGCACTGTCGTTTGCGATAACCTTAGGAATGCGGAAGAGCTTCTGGTCGTTGTGCGGATTTGCGTTGTATACGATACGGAAGAGCTTGTACACTGAAAGCATCAGGTACGACGATACCTCTTTTATAAGAGTGATACTGTTTGCCTTCTGCGCAAGGCTGAAAAGCAGACTGATAGAGTTGTTGATGATTCGTCTGTTGAAGTTGATTATCTCAGGCGAAGGCATTTTGAGGTTGTTGTTTCCGTCGTCGTCAGGAATGTCCTCGATAGTTATGACCTTTCCTTCCGGCTCGGGGGTACGTCCGAGAAGGTAATCGCAGGAAACGTTGTAATAGTCGGCGATTTTAACGAGAAAGTTAAGTCCGCACTCTCTTATGCCTTTTTCATAGTGCGAAAGAAGAGCTTGTGAGATACCGAGGTCGGAAGCCGCTTGCTTCTGACTAATATGACGTTCTTTTCTCTGAAGAGTTATAATACGTGCAAAATCCGAGTTCATTGGGAATATCCTCCTAATTCCATTTTTTATATTTATGATACGTTGAGTATATTTTAACCTTAATATTATTATAATACGTATTGTATAATTTGTAAATATGCCGAAACATTAAAAAATCGGTGCTTTTTGGGTCGGAATTTGTCGCATTTACCAATAGCGATAAAAAAATATTGCTTTTTTGTGAGTTTTAGACAATGAAAGGGAGCTGTTAAAAGTATGAAAGGATACAGAATAAGCGTTATCCGTCACGGAATGACCGAGGCGAATGAAAATGGTATTTATATAGGAAAGACCGATTTGCCGCTTTCACCTAAGGGTGCGGCTGACCTCGCCGCAAAAATGGACGAGTTTGATTATCCGTCCGTACACAGAGTATACACCTCGCCGCTGCTGAGATGCCGCGAAACTGCCGATATTCTCTTCCCTGAGACTGAGATTGTCCCTGTTGACGACTTTCGTGAGCTTGACCTCGGCGAATTCGAGGGCAAAACCGTAGATGAGCTGCTTAAACGCGATGACTACAAGGCATGGCTGAAGGGCGGAAAGGACGTCCGTCCGCCGAAGGGCGAGAGCCTTGAGGAAATGACTGCACGCACATATACGGGTCTGCATAATGTCATCATGGACATGATGGAGAGCGGTCTCACGCACTGTGCCCTCATAACTCACGCAGGCATTATCTCGAATATGCTTGCAGGTTTCGGACTGCCTAAATACAGCCCCTCACAGATAAATACCGAGCCGGGCGGCGGTTTCGATATCCTTGTGACTGCACAGATGTGGCTGAATTCGCAGAGCTTTGAAATACTCGGCTACTGCCCTTACGACAGGATAGACGATATGAATGAATAAAACCGCGGATACTGTCAATACTTGCCTTTAGCATATAGCTAAGGGTGTGATGTATTGAAAGTGTTTGAGCTTATCTCTTATTCCCGCGGAAATATCAGCGGCAAACGCAGCCGGCTGCTGCTTGTGTGTCTGCTGCCGGTAGGTGCGGAGCTGCTTTTCCGGCTTGCTGAGGCGGCTTTTTACAGTCTGCTGTTATACTTTGGGGCGATGCAGCCGAATGAACTGTTTACAGGCGAAAATGCTGAGCAGCTCGTCCTTGCCGCTGTTTTTACTGCCGCAAGATGGGTAGTCACTGCACCGCTGATTTGTGCTTCCGCCGTGAAAGTAATGGACACAGTGAAAGGACAGGGGTCCGGTGAGCATATATCGGAAATGCTGCTTGATACCGGGTTTATCCGGCGAAGCGTTGCTGCATCACTTGCCGGTAAATTTATCTGCCTTGCAGCGATAGTACCTTCCGCGGCGGCTGCTTTATATTCGGCAGTATTGCTCTCCGGTGGCGGCGGAAGCCGTGAGTTATTCGGGGCAGTGAACATGGCTGTGGTGTCAGTCATGCTGCTTGGAGTGTGGGCAGCGGCAAGAATTACAACTGCGGCGGTACCGTTTCTGCTTGCTGAGTACCCCGAAAAAGGCGGCATATCGCTTGCTGTTGCGGCATTCAGATTCATGCGCGGCAGGAGGTCTCTGCTGCTGAAGCTTTGTGTTGTATATCTGCCGCTTATGGCGACATTGCTTGGTATACCGTTTTTTCTGCCTGAGTTTGCGTCAGCATTTGCTACAGGTATATCTATTTATATTAAAGAGGACGAATATGCCGTGGAATGCGGCAGGGGAGGTAAGAAAAATGAGCGAACTGCGGTTCGTCGTGGATACTGATACACCGATGACGCTTGAGAAGTTTCTGCGCGGCAGAAACGGAGTTTCCGCACGTCTGCTGAAAAAACTCAAGCACCGTGAGGGTGGTCTGACCTGCAACGGAGAGCATATACGAAGTGTTGATACGGTCAGGCACGGCGACATTATTGTACTTGATACCGGCGAAAACAGTACCGCTGAGCCGAATGGCAGTCTCTTTGTGGCGATAGCTTTCGAGAATGAGGATATAGTCGTATTCGATAAGCCTGCCGGAATGCCGGTGCATCAGTCCATAAAACACCGCGACGACACGCTCGCTAACTATTTTGCGTACCTCTATCCTGAACTGACATTCCGCGCGGTAAATCGTCTCGATAAGGACACTTCCGGACTTTGTATCATTGCGAAGAATCCTCATGCCGCAAACGTTATGCAGGGCGGCGGCGATAAGACATATTATGCGGCGGTTCACGGTATTACCGACGAGTGCGGAGTTATTGACGCTCCTATTGCGCGTGAGAGTGAGAGTATTATCCGCAGGTGTGTCCGTGAGGGCGGCAGACACGCGGTCACGCATTACCGCCGCATCGCGTGCAGCGACCGATATTCGCTTATGGAGATAAAGCTCGAAACGGGTCGGACGCATCAGATACGTGTACATTTTGCTCATATCGGGCACCCCCTTGCCGGAGATGATATGTACGGCGGCAAGCTTTCTGACATAAGCCGTCAGGCACTTCACTGCGGGCAAATGTGCCTGAAACTCCCTATGACAGGGGAAGTGACGGTGGTAAGGTCTGAACTGCCGGACGATATAAAACAGCTTTTCAATCGGGAATAATACCGGAAATAGCTCCGTAAAAACCATACAGCACCGCTGAGAGTTTTTTGTGCAGACATACAAAATATACGGCAGAAACGTGGTTTTCGTTATTTTAGCCGTTGTAATTTTCAGCAGATAAGCTATAATATTATACTGTAACTGATTTGTAACAATTATTATGAAAAGGAGGAGTATCGCTTTTGAGCCTATTTCAGAAGTCAGGCGATATGGCGGCACGGATATTTGTCCGCGCCGGACTGAGTGTTTCAAAATTTGCGGCAGCGATACTGCTCGCACTTATAAAAGGGGCGAAATTCGTCCTCTCCGACCTTGCAGAGCTTGTAAAGCTCGCCGGAAACGGTGTGCGTTGGCTGTGGAAGGAGCTTACTGAGTCATTCCGCGAGAGAGTAAAACTCTCGAATGACTACTCAAAGAAGATACGCCGTGCAAAAAAAGAGGGCAAGAAAGAGTACTATGATGCGGTACTCAGGTTTATCGGCTCGTTCTTTTTCGGCGAAAACGGCGTGGTATATACCGTGTTCAACTATGTTATGCCTGTGGTATGCCTTGCATTTCTTTTCGGCATTATCAGATACGGCTCAGGATTTGAATATGGTATCGCGGTGGAGTATAATGGTCGCGAAATAGGCATTATATCGTCAGAAGCCGACTTCGACGCGGCATCACGCGATGTTCAGCAGAGAATATCATACTCCGAAAATGAGGAGGCAGTCGATATGACTGCGAAGCTGTCACTGAGAGTTATCTCTGACAGCGATAAATTCGTCACAGCCGGACAGCTTGCTGATAAAATGCTTGCGGCGTCCGATGAAGACCTCACTGAGGCTTACGGTATCTACATTGACGGAAACTTTATCGGTGCCGTAGAAGATAAAAAAATGGTTCAGACTGCACTCGACGACAGACTCCTTAATTACGACGTAAAGGGAATAGTCAGAGACCTTTCATACGTTAACAAGATAGAGTATACAAAGGGTATCTACCTGCGAAGCAGTGTCAAACCTGAGCAGGAAACTATCGACCTCCTTACATCGGAAAAGGAGAAACAGCGTGTATACGTCGCGCAGGCAGGCGATAATATCGTTACTGTTGCACAGAAATACGGTATGGACCTCGACCGGTTAAATGAACTGAACCCCGGTATCAGTACTTCACTCAAAGACGGACAGATGGTGAATGTTGTTGAGACTGAAAGCTATCTGCCGATAAAATATGTCCGCGAAACAGATACTCTTTCTTTCCTCGACTATGAGTCGATAGAGGTTGAGACGAGTGCGCTGAATGTCGGTGTACGGTCTATACTGCAAAAGGGTGAACGCGGTGAAAAGGAAAGCAAGATAGAAATAACCTATATAGACGGCAGAGAAGCGTCCAGAAAGGTACTCAGCTCAAATATTACAAAGAATCCGGTAATGGAAACTATCGGTATAGGTACTTATTCGGCAATGCCCGATAATCCGGCTACCTGCTTCTTCGGTGAACCGCTTACGGGTTCGGGCAAATTCGGCTGGCCTCTCGACGGCGGCTACGTCAGCGATACGTTCATCAGTGACCGTAACCATAAGGGCCTTGATATTGCCGCTCCCGAGGGCACTGAAATATATGCCGCGGACGAGGGCGAGGTCGTTTCAGCCGGCTGGAATTCCGGCGGTTACGGAAATGTTGTAATGATAGAACATCCTGACGGCTACGCGACGGTATACGGTCACATGATAGCGGTCTACGCTACAGAGGGCGAGTACGTTCAGAAGGGTCAGCTCATCGGATTTGTCGGAAATACCGGTAACTCGTTCGGAAACCACTGCCATTTCGAGGTAAGATACAAAGGTATCTGCTACGACCCTGCTTCGTTCCTCAATACCGAAAATATGGACAAAAACGCTGAAAAAGATGATAAAGATTAAAGAGAACGCCTTCGGGCGTTCTTTTTTACTGAGAATGATATCAGCATCGTGAAAGTGCACAAAAAATATGTGGCGAGTTTATCAAAGTTCTATATGTGGATTTCTGGTAAAGCTTGCATTATTCCGCAAGATATGGTATAATTGTAACTGTTGAGCGCACTATGTGTGCGCTGACTGCAAAAGATATGCGAGGAAGCGGAAGGTTGCTGGCGGTATGTCAGGGAATTTCCGTGGAGTATGTCCGATTTCAAACCGGGCGAATGGGATACTGAACACAGTTTGTGTTGTTGGATAGCGCAGCTTGCGTATGCGCTACTATGCTCACTTTGTGTCTCGATATGTCTGAACCGGCTCGGAAAATACTGATTTTTCGGGTCTTTTTTATAAGGTAAAGCATGAAACACACGGTAACGTGTGAATCCCAAAAGGCGTCCCCAAAATTCTTCAAGGAGGCGAAAATCATGGCAGTCAACGAAAAGATCAGATTCAAGATCAAGGGCTACGATCACGCTACAGTAGACATCGCTGCAGCTAAGATCGTTGAGGCAGCTAAGAGAAGCGGTGCGAGAGTTTCGGGTCCTATCCCGCTCCCCACAGATAAGGAAGTTGTTACTATCCTTCGCGCTGTACACAAGTACAAGGACAGCCGCGAGCAGTTCGAGATGAGAACTCACAAGAGACTTATCGATGTTATCCGTCCTACAGACAAGACAACAGCTGCTTTCGACAAGCTCGAGATCCCCGCAGGCGTAGACGTTGTTATGGAGGTTAAGTAATTAACCGATATTACGCCCAAAATCACCGTTCGGGAAACGGAATGGCAGTGATCTGCCGGTCATGTTGACAACCTTTGTCAACCAATAACCTAACAGGAGGAAATGAAAATGCAGAAAGGCATTATCGGCAAGAAGATCGGTATGACTCAGATCTTCGATGAAGCAGGAAAAGTTATCCCTGTAACAGTAGTAGAAGCTGGTCCCTGCGTTGTAGTTCAGAAGAAGACTGTCGAAAACGACGGTTACGCTGCACTTCAGCTCGGATACGGCGACGTAAAGGTTCAGAGAGTAAACAAGCCTATGAAGGGTCACTTCGACAAGGCTGACGTTGCTTGCAAGAAGAACCTCAAGGAATTCAGACTCGATGACTGCGACGCTCTTAACGTTGGCGACATCGTTAAGGCTGATACATTTGCAGTTGGTGACGCTATCGACGTTATCGGCACAAGCAAAGGTAAGGGCTTCGCAGGCGCTATCAAGCGTCACAACCAGCACAGACTCAAGGAAACTCACGGTACAGGCCCTGTTCACAGACAGGCTGGATCAATGGGTGCTTGCTCATCCCCTTCAAGAATCTACAAGGGTAAGGGCATGGCTGGTCACATGGGCGCTGAGCAGGTTACTGTTCAGAACCTCGAGATCGTTAAAATAGACGCAGAAAACAATCTCATCGCTATCAAGGGTGCAGTTCCCGGTCCTAAGGGCGGAATCGTATATATCGTTGACAGCGTTAAGGCTTAAGGAAGGAGGAAACGTAAATGTCTACAATTTCAGTATTTGATATGGCTGGCAAGCAGGTAGCTGAGACAGAACTCAACGACGAGATCTTCGGCATCACTCCCAACGAAGCTGTTATGCACGCAATGGTAGTTAACTACCTCGCAAACCAGAGACAGGGTACACAGTCAACTCTTACAAGAACAGAAGTAAGCGGCGGCGGCAGAAAGCCCTGGAGACAGAAGGGTACAGGTCATGCAAGACAGGGCTCGACACGTGCTCCTCAGTGGTACCACGGCGGCGTTGCTCTCGGTCCTAAGCCCAGAGATTACAGATACGCTCTCAATAAAAAGGTAAGAAGACTCGCTATGAAGTCTGCTCTTTCCACAAAGGTCCTCGATAATAACATGATCGTTCTTGATGCTCTCACTCTCGACAGCTACAAGACAAAGACAATCGCAGAGATGCTCAAGGCTCTCGGCGTAGAGGGCAAGGCTCTTATCGTTACTGCTGAGGCAGACTCAAAGGTAATCAAGAGCGCAGCTAATATCCCCGGCGTAAAGACCGCCGCTGTAAACACTCTTAACGTATACGACATCCTCAACTATGACAAGTTCATCGTTGTTAAGAATGCCGTAGGAAAGATCGAGGAGGTGTACGCATAATGAAAACAGCTCAGGATATCATTCTTAAGCCCGTTATCACTGAAAAGTCAATGGACGGTCTTCAGGTAGGAAAGTACACCTTTAAAGTAGCTAAGGACGCTACTAAGCCTGAGATCAAAAAGGCTATCGAAAAGCTGTTCGGCGTAGAGGTTGCTAAGGTAACTACTATGAACGTTAACGGCAAGATGAAGCGCCTCGGCAGATACGAGGGTATGACAGCTTCATGGAAGAAGGCTATCGTTACTCTTACTGAGGATTCAAAGGCTATCGAATTCTTCGAGGGTATGTATTAATCCCCTTTTTAAACAGGAAGAATAAAGTATGGGAGTAATGCTCCCGCAAAAAACGCATTTCAAGGAGTGAAATAAATGGCTATTAAAACCTACAAGCCTACGACACCTTCGAGACGTCAGATGACTGTAACTGACTACTCGGTTCTGTCAAAGGTTGAGCCGGAGAAGAGCCTTCTCGAACCCCTTAAGAAGAAGTCGGGAAGAAACAGCTACGGCAGAATAACAGTTCGCCACAGAGGCGGCGGTAACAGAAGAAAGTACCGTGTAATAGATTTCAAGCGCGATAAGGATAACATGATCGCTACAGTTATGACTCTTGAGTACGATCCGAACAGAAGCGCATTCATCGCTCTCGTTCAGTATGAGGACGGCGAGAAGAGATACATCCTCGCTCCCAACGGTCTCAAGGTCGGCGATAAGATCGAGTCTGGTTCTGAGGCTGATATCAAGCCCGGCAACGCTCTCAAGCTCGAAGATATCCCTGTTGGTACATTTATCCACGCTATCGAGCTTTATCCCGGCAAGGGCGCTCAGCTCGTAAGAAGCGCTGGCAACCAGGCTCAGCTCATGGGTAAGGAAGGCGCATATGCTCTTATCAGACTTCCTTCCGGCGAGATGAGAAAAGTTCCGATCGGCTGCAAGGCTGCTATCGGTCAGGTATCAAACATCGACCACGAAAACGTTAACTACGGTAAGGCTGGTCGTGTAAGAAATATGGGCTGGAGACCTACAGTCCGCGGTTCTGTTATGAACCCCTGCGATCACCCGCACGGTGGTGGTGAAGGTAAATCACCTGTTGGTCGTCCCGGACCTGTTACCCCTTGGGGCAAGCCCGCTCTCGGCTATAAGACACGTAAGAAGCATCACAGAACTGATAAGTTCATCGTAAAGCGCCGCAACGGCAAGTAATCTGAAAGGAGGAACTTGATAAATGAGTAGAAGTATCAAAAAGGGACCTTATGTCCAGGAAGTTCTCCTGAAGAGGGTCGTTGCAATGAATGAGGCAGGCGAGAAGAAGGTTCTCAAGACATGGAGCCGTTCTTCAACAATATTCCCTGACTTCGTTGGTCATACTTTCGCTGTTCACGACGGACGTAAGCACGTTCCGGTATACGTAACAGAGGATATGGTAGGTCACAAGCTCGGCGAGTTCGCACCTACAAGAACATACAAGGGACACGCTGGTTCCAAGACATCTAACAACGGTAAGAAGTAAGCGAAAGGAGGAGCTAAAAGATGGAAGCAAGAGCTTATTTAAGAAATGCTCGTATATCACCCAGAAAGGTGCAGATCGTTCTTGATCTCATCAGAAACAAGCCGGTTGACATCGCGCTGGCTACTTTAGATCTTACTCCTAAGGCTGCAAGTCCTATCGTTTCAAAGCTTGTAAAGTCTGCTCAGGCAAACGGTGTTAACAACTTCAGCATGGACGGCGATAACCTCTATGTTGCAGAATGCTTCGTAACACCTGGTCCTATAATGAAGAGGATCATGCCCAGAGCTCAGGGTAGAGCATACAGAATTTTAAAGAGAACATCACATATCACAGTTGTTCTTAAAGAAAAAGAATAATCCCAAGGAGGTCTGATTATGGGACAGAAAGTTAATCCGCACGGACTTCGTGTCGGCGTAATTAAGGATTGGGATTCACGTTGGTACGCCAACAAGGCTGATTTCGGCAATACCCTCGTTGAGGATTACAACGTTCGTAATTTCATTAAGAAGAGCTTATATGCTGCTGGTGTTCCCAGAATTGAGATCGAGCGTTTTGCTGATAAAGTCAGAATCCACATTCACTGCGCTAAGCCCGGTATCGTTATCGGCAGACAGGGCGCTGAAATAGAGAAGCTTAGAGTACAGCTCGAAAAGATGATGGGCAAGCAGGTTTTTGTTAACATCATCGAAGTAAAGCAGCCTGATATGGACGCTCAGCTCGTTGCTGAAAAGATCGCTCTCGACCTCGAGAACCGCGTATCTTTCAGAAGAGCTATGAAGCAGTCGATCGGCAGAACAATGCGTCTCGGCGCAAAGGGTATCAAGGTTAAGGTTTCCGGCAGACTTGCTGGTGCTGAAATCGCAAGAAGCGAAAGCTACCACGAGGGTACAATCCCGCTTCAGACAATCCGCGCTGATATCGATTACGGTTTCGCTGAGGCTGATACAACATACGGCAAGCTCGGCGTAAAGGTTTGGATATACAAGGGCGAAGTTCTCAAGGGCGATGCTGCTAAGGCTGCTGCTCAGAGAGAAAAGGTTGAGAGAAAGAACGACCGCGGAAACGACAGACGTCGTCGTGATGACAGACGTGACGGCAACAGACGCGGCGGCAACAGAAACTTCAACCGCGACGCCAAGAGAGAAGGAGGTAATCAGTAATGCTGCTTCCAAAGAGAGTTAAGTACCGCAGAGTCCACAGAGGACGTCTTAAGGGTAAGGCATACAGAGGTAACAAGGTAACATACGGTGATTTCGGTCTTCAGGCTCTTGAGCCTTCATGGATCACATCCAACCAGATCGAGTCTGCCCGTATCGCTATGACTCGTTACATCAAGCGTGGCGGTCAGGTTTGGATCAAGATCTTCCCTGACAAGCCTATCACAGAAAAGCCCGCTGAAACACGAATGGGTTCAGGTAAGGGTTCACCGGAATACTGGGTAGCTGTAGTAAAGCCCGGCAGAGTTCTCTTTGAGATCAAGGGCGTTCCTGAGGAAACTGCAAGAGAGGCTATGCGTCTCGCAATGCACAAGCTCCCCATCAAGTGTAAATTCGTTACTAAAGCAGAGCAGGAGGTTGAGCAGTAATGAAGGCATCAGAGATCAGAGAAATGTCAGTAGATGAGCTCAACGAGAAGCTCGTAAGCCTGAAAGAAGAGCTTTTTGCACTCCGCTTTCAGCACGCTGTAAATCAGCTTGACAATACAGCTCGTCTTAACGCTGTAAAGAAGGATATTGC